>CANKMW010000130.1 GCA_947483555.1 Myxococcales bacterium | reverse complement strand
GATCCGGCGCGCCCTCCAGGAGCTGGCGCCCGACCGCCGCGGTGGCTAGCTCGGTGGTGAGCAGTGCCATCGACGATGCCTGCCATCGAGACGGTGGGCGAAGCTGTACCGCCCCTGCTGATCACCAACTTGCGGTGACCTGTACTTAGCTCGGAGACTCGCTTCCGCTGTGCCGCCGCCATCGCCGGCCCCGAAAATGCCAGGAGCCGGCACGGCGCCGGCTCCTGGTGGCAACATGGCGAGAGGTCAGCGCAGGCGGACGTTCTCGGCGCGCGGGCCCTTGGGGCCGCGTCCCTCGTTGTAGGACACAGCTTGTCCCTCGCGGAGGTCCTCAAACCGGGCGCCTTCGACGCTCGACATGTGGAAGAACAGGTCGGTTCCGCTCGAGTTCGAGATGAAACCAAAACCCTTATCGGTGAGTCGCTTGATCGTACCTTCAGACATTACGTGTGCTCCAGAAGACTTGTGACCGGTGCGGCGAAAGGGGACGACACGTTGTCGGCTCCACCAGCGTCTATCGCCGTTCAGTCGGGCCGCACTTTCGCTGGTTTCGGCGCCAAGTCCAGCACAATCGTCATGAAAACGGCGGCGACCGTCGCTGGCGGGATGCGTCGACCGCTGTAGAGTGACCCACCGTGGCTCGAACCGTGATGTGCGCCAAGTTGCGACGCGAGCTGCCCGCGATGGTCTACAAGCCGTACGCCGATGCGCTGGGCGCGCGGATCTACGACGAGATCTCGCTGGAGGCGTGGAAGCTCTGGATCGAGCACTCGAAGATGATCGTCAACGAGTACCGCCTCGACCTGACGTCGCCGTCGGCGCACAAGACGCTCAAGGAGCAGTGCGAGGCGTTCTTCTTCGGCGAGGGCGCGGCGACGCCGCCCGACTTCGTCCCGCCGCCGCAGAAGTAGCTGGACCCATGGGTCCGTGCCGGCCGTCGATGCGGGTCGCGTTGCTGTCCTGCTACGAGCTCGGTCACCAGCCGCACGGGCTCGCGATGCCGCTGGCGTTCCTCGAGCGGGCCGGTCACAAGGCGAGCGCGCAGGATCTGGCGCTCGAGCCTCTCGACGAGGACGTGATCCGCGCCGCCGACGTGGTCGGCATCTCGGTGCCGATGCACACCGCGCTGCGGATCGGCGCCCGGGTGGCGGTGCGCGTGCGCGAGCTCAACCCGCGTGTTCACCTGTGCTGCTTCGGCCTGTACGCGCCGCTCAACGCGGCCTACCTGCGCAGCTGCGGAGTCGATTCGGTGCTTGGTGGCGAGCACGAGGCGGCGCTGGTCGAGCTGATCGACCGGCTCGCGGCCGGCGAGCGCGCGCCGCGCCCGTCGCCGGTGACGTTGAGCCGGCTCGACTTCCCGCCGCCGCGGCGCACCGGCCTGCTGCCGCTGCGCCGCTACGCCAGGCTGCTGCGCGACGGTCGCGAGCACCTGGCCGGATACACCGAGGCCTCGCGCGGCTGCCTGCACCTGTGCCGGCACTGCCCGATCCCGCCGGTCTATGGCGGTCGCTTCTTCGTCGTCGCCGCCGCCACCGTGCTGGCCGACCTCGCCGCGCTCGTCGAGCTCGGCGCCACCCACATCACGTTCGGTGATCCCGACTTCTTCAACGGCCCCGGGCACGGCCTGGCGATCGTGCGCGAGCTCCACCGCCGCTGGCCGCAGGTCACGTTCGACGTGACCATCAAGATCAGCCACCTGCTGCGGCGGCGCGACCACCTGCCCGAGCTGGCCGCGCTCGGCTGCGTCTTCGTGGTCAGCGCGGTCGAATCGCTCGACGACGGCGTGCTGGCCCGGCTCGACAAGGGCCACACCCGCGCCGACATCGACGAGGCGCTGGCGCTGACCCGCGCCGCCGGGCTGGTGCTGCGGCCGACCTTCGTCCCGTTCACGCCGTGGACCACGATCGAACAGCTCGTCGACCTGGTCGACTTCATCGACCGCGAGGACCTCGCTGGCTGCGTCGATCCGGTGCAACTATCGGTGCGGCTCCTGGTGCCGCCCGGGTCGCTGCTGCTGGCCCCGGATCGCCCCGAGCGCGCCGATCTCGGCGAGCTGGATCCGGGCGCGCTGTCGCACCGCTGGACCCATCCCGATCCCGGCGTCGATCGCCTGCAGCTCGCGATCGCCGCGATCGCCGCCGCCGCGGCCGAGGACGGTCGGCCGGCCGCGCTCGTGTTCCCGGCGATCCGCGAGCTCGTCCATCGCGCGTCGGGGCGAGTGCCATCGGCGTCACCGAAGCCCTTGGCGCCCCGACCACCGCCGCCGCGCCTCAGCGAGTCGTGGTTCTGTTGAAGTGAACCTCTCGCGAGCCAGTTCGGCTCGCCGGTTCGCTCGCTTGATCTGATCTAGGTCGGGTGCGGGAGCAGCGGCGCGATGTCGAAGCGCAGCGCGGCACCGGCCTGACGCAACGCCGCCACGACCTGGGCCGGCTGCTCGCCAGCCGCGAAGACGAAGCCGAGGTACTTGTTGCCCTCCGGCAGCGGCACCATCTCCTCGCCGGCCCGTGCCGTGATCGTCACCTCGCGCACCTGCGGCACGCTGGCGGCGGCCGCGACGCCGGCGATCGCCCGCAGCACCCCGGCGCGCGGCACCGGTAGCATGAGCACCCCGCTCGCCTCGGTGGTGCGCGCGGACGACAGCGCCCGGCCGACGGCGTGGGCGACGATCAGGCGCTCGAGCGAGACGCCGGCGCCGAAGCGGAGCGCGCGCCCGCACAGGCCGCCGATCGAGCGCGCCGCCACCTCGATCACCAAAGGCCCATCGCGACCCAGTCGCAGCTCGGCGTGGACCGGCCCCTCCGACAGCCCGATCGCCGCCGCCGCCGCTCCGACCCGGGCTTCGATCGTCTGTTGCACCGCGACCGGCAACGACGACGGCGTCACGTAGATCGTCTCGGCGAAGAACGGCCCGTCGAGCGGGTCGGGCTTGTCGAACAGCGCCAGCGCGTCCAGTCGCCCGCCGCGCAGCAGGCCCTCGAACGCGACCTCCGGGCCGGCGACGAACTCCTCGATCAGGATCGAAGCGGCGGCGTCCGGATCGCGCGCGACCAGCTCCGGGTGGGACAGCATCCGGACCAGCCGCGCGAAGCGGTCGCAGAGCTCGCGGCCATCGTCGACGCGCATCACGCCCCGGCTCGCCGACAGGTGGCGCGGCTTGATGACCACCGGGAAGCGCAGCGTCGCTGCCAGCGCCACCGGCTCGGCGTCGATCGACACCGCCTGGAAAGCCGGCTGCGGGACGCCGGCGGCGGCGAGCCGCTGTCGCAGTCGCAGCTTGTCGCCGGCGGCCCGGGTCGCCTCGACGGCGTTGAAGGGCAACCCGAGCTGCGCGGCGGCCAGCGCGCCGATCTGCGCCGTCAGCTCGTCGGTGACGACGATCCCGGCCAGCGCGCCGGCGCCATCGACGATCTGGGCCGCGGCTCGCGGCGGGTCGCGGAAGTCGAGCGCCAGCGCGCCCTCGGGCCAGTCCTCGGCCAGGACGTGGCAGCGATCGGTGCCGAGCACCACCTCGACGCCCAGCTCCTCGGCGGCGCGCCGGAAGTCGTCGGTCTGGTAGGCCGTCGTGGTCGCCAGCAGCAGGAGGCGAGGGCGGATCATCGGCGCCACGAGGCGGGGTCCATCGGATCGCGACTATAGCGGGCGTCGTGACGCCGGCGACCGGACCGAGCATCGCGATACAGCTGATACAGCTGATACACCCTGATACGCTCGCGCTCGACGGCACGAGCGAGACCGATGACAACCTGGGCAAGGCGGTCGCCACCGGTGACTTCGACGGCGACGGGCAGGTCGACGTGGCGGTGAGCGCACCCTACGAGTCGCCCGGATCGGATCCGCAGGCCGGCGTGGTGTTCCTCTACAAGGGCACCCTGCAGGGGCTGGTGCCGTGGCGCTGGATCTCGCAGGAGACCACCGGTCTCGCGGCGGCCGGAACCCCGACGTCCGGACTCGGCACCAACGCCGCCGGGGATCAGTACGGCCTGGTGGCGGTCGGCGACTTCGACGGCGATGGCGTGGACGACCTTGCCGTCGGTGCGCCTGGCAAGGACGTCGGGTCGGTGCTCGACGCCGGCGCGGTCTACCTCTACCGCGGCTTTTGCGCGGTCTCGAGCGGCACCGACGCGCGCCACGGTCTCCAGCCGTGGAAGCTGGTCACCCAGGCGACGCTCGGCCTCAGCAGCAACGAAAACTTCGATCGGTTCGCATCATCGCCGCCACCCACCGCGATCCGGGCCGGTACCCCGAGGAGCGGTTCCGCAGCGACCTGCGCGCACGCCTGGCCGGGTTGACCGTTCGGCTGCTGCCGCTGCGCGAGCGCCGCGAGGATCTCGGCCTGCTGGTGGCCGCGCTGTTGCCGCGGGTCGCCACCGAGCCGCAACGGATCCGCTTCACGCGCGAAGCGGCGCGCGCCCTGTTTGCCTACGGATGGCCGCTCAACGTGCGCGAGCTGGAGAAGGCGCTGGAGACCGCGGCGGCGCTGGCCCGATCGGGGACCATCGACGCCGATCATCTGGCGCAGGCGATCCCCAACCTGTCCCGGCCGGCGGCGCCCGGGCCGGTCGTCGCGCTCGACGATCGCGACGCGGCGCTGCGCGGTCAGCTGGTCGCGGCCCTGCAGCACAGCCAGCGCAACGTCGCCGCGGTCGCCCGCCAGATGGGCAAGACCCGCATGCAGATCCACCGCTGGGTCAAACGCTGGAACATCGACATGGCCTCGTTCCGGCGCTGAACCGCGGGCCGGTGGCCGACGTGGGCCGCGCATCTCGAGCCGGTGCGCGGGTTTGAACCGCGGACCTGCGGTTTACGAAAGGCACGCCCCCGCGAGTGTCGACCGTAGGTTAGCGGATTCGTTGTCACGTGTGCGGCATCGGCAACCGCAGCAACGCGCACACGGCGTGGCAACTGCACACACGCCCGAATCACCGTCGCCTAACAATGGTGCCTTGCGCTTTGATTTATCATTGACAAAAGCGCAAGCATCTCTAAGCTGTCTCTACCGATGGACCAGCCGCTGCGAGCGACTGAGGCGAAGGCGCTGGCCCGTAGGCTGCTGTCCGAGGGCAGCGTGTTGGTATCAACGCACTGCCAGGAGCGCATGGTCGAGCGCAACATCGCGCTCGTCGACATCGCCAACACGATCCGCGGTGGCGTCTTCTCGGAAGGCGAGTGGATGAACGAGTCGTGGCGCTACACCGCGTCGACCTCGCGCTATGAAGCGGTCGTTTCCTTCGACGGTGACATCCTGATCATCCTCGTCACCGCATGGAGAAAGTCATGAAGTGCACCGAATGCCGCCAGTCCGAGATGGTCTCCACGCGCGAGGCCTATCGGTTCGTCGAGAGCGGCCTCCCCAACGTCGTGCTACTCGACACCGAGATCCGCACGTGCCCGAAGTGCGGCGCGCGCGGCGCGGTGATCCCGGACGTCGAGGGTCTCCATCGCACGCTGGCGCTGGCGATCATCTCCCAGCCGAACCCGCTAGTTCCGCACGAGGTCCGCTTTCTGCGGAAGTGGCTCGGGTGGTCGGGTGTCGACTTCGCCCGGCACATGGGTGTTACCGCCGAGACCGTGTCGCGCTGGGAGAGCGCGGACAGCGGGAAGCCGATCTCTGCCACGGCGGATAGGCTGCTGCGCGTACTCGTGGCCCGAGGTGAGCCCGTCGCGTCGTACCCGACGGAGAAACTCGCAGAGATCGAGGAGACGCCGAAGTCGAAGCGGGCGCGCTACGAACTCCATCGCGGAAAGCGGTGGGAGGCTGAATCGGTCGCCGCGTAGGTCGACAACGACGTTCGGCGCGTCGGCGAACGATCCGGTCGTCACCTTCGGCCGTGGCGCGTTGCGGGTGGGCACGAAATCCACGGCGTGCGGGCATCGACCGCGGCGAATCGGTCGCCCGTTCATCACGACGACCGCGATCTACCTGCGGTCGGACTCGGCCATCGCGTCGGCCGACCCGCGCGCCCGCCTGAGCTTCGCCCGCCCTACCGCCGGGGTGGTGCCGATCGGCGGTGCACACGCTGTGCACACGGTCGCAAAGTAACGGAGCGGGGCGACTGATTCCCCTCTGATTCCGAGCCGGTGCGCGGGTTTGAACCGCGGACCTGCGGTTTACGAAACCGCTGCTCTACCACTGAGCTACACCGGCGAAGGCCAAGGTGATTACCCGAACGTGGGGGTCGGCGCAAGCCCCGCGGGCCGCCGAGGGCTCACTTCGAAGCGAACGTGGCGCCGGGCGCGGCGGCGCGAAACGTGAGGCGCTCCTCGGCCGGTGCGGAGGTGCCGCACTCCTCGCTGACGTAGTCGCTGTCGGCCGGCTGGCCGGCGCGGAGGCCGGCGCACATCGGCGGGTCGCAACGGCGGACGTGGACCAGCGTCTCGCGGCGGCCGTCGC
The DNA here is from genome assembly GCA_947483555.1 of Myxococcales bacterium. Lineage (GTDB taxonomy): Bacteria > Myxococcota_A > Polyangia > Haliangiales > Haliangiaceae > UBA2376. Next base: position 11,686 of record CANKMW010000130.1, on the reverse strand, counting down.
AATCGTCGTCGGACCAGGTCGCCTCGCTCGTGCAGGCCAGGCTCTGGGGCTCGGGCGGCTCGGAGGCCCAGGCGGCGTGCCAGCGCTGGTCGAGCGTGCTGGCGTCGAGCACGAACAGCTCGTCGTCGAGGACCTGCATCTGGCCCTCGGGGCCGTAGCTGGCGACCACCCGCACGTTGACGACCAGCTCGTCGGCGCCGTCGCCGTCGAGGTCGAGGATCGTGAGGCCGTGCTCGCTGGCCTCGCCGGCGTGCTCGATGGTGTGTTCGCGGGTCGTCGCGCCGTGCGAGATCCGGAGCCGGCAGGTGCCACCGTCGCAGGCGGCGGCCGCCGCGTAGCCCTGCACCGCGTCCGCCTCGCCGGGCGACACCAGCGTGCTCGGCGCGGCGCACGTCGCGCCGCCGCGCTGACCTGGTGGTGACGGATCGGGCTTGCTGCCGCCGCACGCGACGGCGAGGCCGAGGGCGATCGCGGTCGTCGCTCGGGAGAGCGCAGGTCGCGGTGTGGTCATCAGCCGACGGTACACCAGCGCCGGCGAGCCGTGGCTCAGCCCCAGCGGACCTCGATCTCGGGCTCGTCGCTGTCGACGCGCAGCAGGCTGTGCTCGAGCTCGCGGTGGACCTCGACCAGCGTCGCCGGCGGGATCGTCGCGTCGGGCATCGGACCGGCGGCGTAGAGCACCCAGCGCAGGTTGCCGGCGACGCGGATCGGGATCACCAGGCCGGCGGCCTCGCTCACGCCGGCGGTCCACAGCGCGATGCGGTAGTCGAGCGGGGAGCCGGGCTCGAACGCCTGGGCGCGCGGCTCGCGGGCCAGGACGGCGATGGCGGCCGGACCGGAGGCGAGGAGGTGGAGCTTGCGCAGCATCGCCCAGTCGCGGACCCGCCCGGCATACAGCGTCGCGTCGAGACGGTCGCCATCGACGGAGTAGGCCACGGCGCCCTGGTACGGGCGGGTCAAGAAGCGGAGCGCGGCCTGCACGGCGCGCTCGGGATCGATCGCACCGTGGAACAGGCCGCAGGCGGTGCCGGCATCGATGGCGTCGGCCATCGGCGGCGGGTTCGAACCCCGCGCCCGCGTCGGCGCGGCCGCTGCCGGCGGCGCGGTGGTGCGGCGGCGGACCAGGGGCACCACGGCGCTGGCGCGGCGCGCCGGCACCAGGTGATCGCGCAGCTCGACGAGCATCGACGGCGAGACCTCGATCGACGCCGGGACCGCATCACCATCGGCGCAGGTGCGGGTGCGGGCGTCGTCGGTGAACAGGTGCAGCGAGCGACCGCCGCGCCGGACCGCCTGGCCGCGGCGCAGGTCGATGACGGCGATCATCTCGGTGCGGGCTCCGGGCTCGATGTTGACGACCAGCTGCGAGCAGTACGACAGCGTGGTGTAGAGACCGAGACCGGCGCCGCCGGGCTTGTGCTCGATCTGGTCACCTTCGCCGAGACAGCGGCGCAGACCAGCGCGCACGTGCTCGGGTCGGAGCGAGCCGAACCCGTCGGAGACCGAGATGGCGACGAAGTCGCCGTCCGAGCCCCAGCGCACCGTGACGTGCTCCCAGGGGTCGAGCTTGACCTTCTCGCGGCGATCGAGCGCGGCATAACGCGGCTGACCATCGGGGCCGCGCGGCGCGTCGTAGATGGCGTTGGTGACCAGCTCGTCGACCACGGCGGCCACCGCCCGCCGCGCTTCGCTGCCGGCGCCCAGCCAGGCGGCGTGTTCGCCGACGCACTCGACGACGTCGTCGCGATCGGCGGCGCTGCGGACCTCGAACGAGCTGATCTCGAGGCCGAAGCCGGGTAGGTACTTCTCGATCCCGAACAGATCGCCGCGCAGGATCTTCTCGGCGGTCACGACCACCTCGCGCGCCAGTTGATCGAAGGAGTCGCCGATATCGCCCGAGCGAGCCAGGACGTGTTCGACCTCCTGTTCGCACACGAAGTCGAGCATCACGTGCGGATCGCCAGCGGTCGACAGCACGACGACGGGTGCGCACCCGCGGGCCGCGGCCACGACCTCGTGCGGTTGCGGAGCGGCGACGTCGACGAAGACCAGATCGACCGCGTGGGCGGCGAGCAGATCCCGGGCGGCGTTCGCACCGTCGGAGACGACGACCTCGTTGCCCGCCGCGCGAAGGTGCCCGCTCAGCCTACGTCCGCCGAGCTTGTCGTTGGTGTGGAGCAAGATGGTTTTCCCCAGCATGAGGTGATCGAGGAGCACGGGGCGTGCCGCCTGCGCGTCCGCGGCTTCATTCGAGGCCCACATCGGTGCCGGATCAGCCGCTGTGGACTTCTTGCGCAGCGCTGCGCGGAGCTGTCACACGGCCTGTGATGTTGGTGAGGACCGCGACGTTGGATACGCCGTGATCAGTGTGATGTCGCAGACCTTCGCTACAGCAACGCGAGCGCCGCGGCGCCCGGATCGGGCGCCGCCCAGACCGCGCGGACCACGGCGACGGCAGCCGCGCCGGCCGCTCGTGCGGTGGCGGCACGCTCCGGTCCATCGATGCCGCCGACGGCGATCAGCCGCGCGCGGTCGCCGATCCGCGCCCGCGCTGCCATCAATGCGTCGAGGCCCAGCGGCGCACCGAACCCGGCCTTGCTGGGCGTGGACCAGATCGGTCCCAGGTGGACGAGGTCGGCACCGGCGGCCGCGGCGGCGGTCGCCGCGTCGACGTCGTGGCGCGAGCAGCCGACCAGCATCGTGGCGGCGTCGGCGCATGGGGTCGGTCCGTCGGCGGCGGCGATCACGGCGCGGGCGGTCGCGATGTCGAGGCCGTCCTCGGGCAGGTGGACGCCGGCTGCTGCGACCGCGAGGGCGAGGTCGAGGCGGTCGTTGACGATGACGATCTGTTCGGGTGCGGCGCCCTGTGCGGCACGCAGCAGCGCCAGCAGCGCCGCGCCGCCGAGATCCTTCTCGCGGACCTGCACGATGGCGCTGCCGGGCGGCAGGTCGCGCACCGCGGCGCCGATCGCGGCGGCGAACCCGGCGAGACCGCCCATCAGCCGGCGGTCGGTGATGAGCACCAGGCGGGGGTGGCGGGCGCGGGGGTCCTTCGACTCGGCGCTTCGCGCCTCGCTCAGGACAGACGGGGGCGCGGTGGTCACGGTGTTCGGTTTCGGTTGCGGTTGCGGTCCCGGTTTCGGTTGCGGTCCCGGTTGCGGTTGCGGTTGCGGTCCCGGTTGCGGTTGCGGTTGCGGTTGCGGTTGCGGTCCCGGTTGCGGTTGCGGTTGCGGTTGCGGTTGCGGTTGCGGTTGCGGCTGCGGCTGCGGTTGCGGCTGCGGTTGCGGCTGCGGCTTACTCGATGAGCCCTACCAGCGGCGACGACGCGTTCGCGTACGCGCGCACCGGCATGCGACCGGCCAGGAACGCCTTCCGCCCGGCGTCGACCGCGAGGCGCATCGCCTCCGCCATCAGCACCGGTCTGCGGGCCTGCGCGATGCCGGTGTTCATCAGCACCGCCGTTGCCCCCAGCTCCATCGCCACCGCCGCGTCGCTGGCCGTCCCGACCCCGGCGTCGACGATCACGGGCGCCGCCACCTCGTCGATGATGATGCGCAGGCTGTGGGGATTGCGGATGCCGAGCCCCGAGCCGATCGGCGCGGCCAGCGGCATCACCGCCGGACAGCCGGCGTCGATCAGCCGCTTGCACGTGATGAGGTCGTCGCCGCAGTACGGCAGGACGGTGAAGCCCTCCTTGACCAGCACCTTCGCGGCCTCGACCGTGGCGGTGTTGTCCGGGTACAGCGTCTTCGGATCGCCGATCACCTCGAGCTTGACCATCTCGTCCATGCCGAGCTCGCGCGCCAGCATGCAGGTCCGGATCGCCTCGTCGGCGGTGTAGCAACCGGCGGTGTTGGGCAACAGCAGGTACCTAGACCGATCGATGATGTCGAGCAGGCCCGGTCCGGGGGCCTTGAAGTCGATGCGGCGCAACGCGACGGTCACCATCTCGGCCCCCGAGGCCGCGATCGCGTCGCGAGTCTCGTCGAGCGACGCGTACTTGCCGGTGCCCACGATGATGCGCGAGCGAAAGGTGCGGCCGGCGATGCTCCACGTGTCGGTCGTCATGGGTCGTCCTTCCTGCGGCGCGTTCGTGGGCGGCTCATCCGCCGCCCACGAACGCGACCACCTCGAGGCGGTCGCCGTCGGCGAGCGCCGTGGCGCCGTGCTCGGCGCGTGGCACCACGACGCGATTGCACTCGACCGCGACGCGGCGGCCACCGAGCCCGAGCCGGTCGAGGAGCGTGGTGATGGTCAACCCCGCTGGCACGACGTGGGGGTCGCCGTTCACGGTGACCGTGAGGTCGCTGGTGGCGTCGGGCGCCGGGGTGCCCATAGACGGGGCACGCTATCACGGGCCGTCACGCGCCCGCGCCGCCCGCAGGAACGGCAATCCAACTGACGGTTTCAGCGATGGAATCCTGTCTGTAGGTGCTGGATTTCCGCCCGTGACGCCCCACCGGCTGACGCGCGAGCGCGTCAGGCCGGAGCCGGGCCCCGAAGCCAGCGTTGGGCGCCGCACGAAACGTGACGATCACGACACGGGCGCCCCAGTCCACAGCAGAAATGTGAAGCGTCGGTCACGTCGCGCGGTGTCACCCACGCGGCAACCCATTGGAACCTCAGTTACAGCGATGCGATCTCGGGCACGGCGCGCTCCTTGCTCTACTCCCGTTCACTAGACGTCGACCCCGGTCGACCTACCAGGAGTCCTGCTTATGGCGCTTGGCATCGCTCGCCCCCAGCTTCCGCCGACGTCGATCTCCACCGTGCTCGGACGTCCGTCACTGGCGCCCGAAGATCCAGCCCGCATCCGGGCCTCGATCGCGCGCGCCCCCCTGTTCGCCGCGCTGCCGATCTCGGCCATCGAGGATCTGTCGACCCGGGTCCAGGTTCGACGGGTCGCGGCGGGCGCCGCGGTCGTCAGCCAGGACGAACCCGGCGATGCGGTGTTCGTCATCATGACCGGTCGCGTGAAGGTCGTCATCTTCGGCGAGAACGGCCGCGAGGTGACGCTGTCCATCCTCCGCCCCGGTGATTCGTTCGGCGAGATGTCGATGTTCGACGGCGCCGCCCGCTCGGCGAACTGTCTGACCCTCGAGCCCACCGCGTTGCTGGTGCTGTCGCGCGAGGATCTGTTGCGGCACATGACCTCGCACCCGCGCACCGCCATGAACCTGCTCGGCGAGATGGCGCGTCGCCTGCGCCGCGCCGACGAGACCATCGCGCAGCTCGCGCTGTGCGACGTCAACGAGCGCCTCATCCATCGCCTGGTCGGGCTGGCCCGCGAGGAGGGCTCGGAGTCTCCGGATGGCCTGGTCGTGCGCCGCCGCCCGACCCAGCAGGAGCTCGCCAACATGATCGGGTCGTGCCGCGAGACGATCTCTCGCGCGTTCAACCAGCTCGCTCGCGACGGCCTCATCATCCCGCGCGGTCGCGCGCTGATCGTGACGCCGGCGCTGATCGAGCGAGCCGAGCGCAAGAAGGCCGCCTGACGCTGGCGAACGGTCGGCCGGCCACAACGCCGGCGCCGGGCGCGGGATCGGCTTATTTCCTCGCGAATCCAAGTCGTTAGCTTGACAGCCCACCCACGGTGGGCCACATCCTCATCTCGCATCGTGAGAGCAGCTCCACGCGTTGAGGCGGGTGGCGCGGCGGTCGGCCCGATCCGGCCGACGGCGGTGGAGATCGATCTGGCCGCGCTCGCCGACAACGCGCGCGCGATCGCGCGGCTCGCCGGTACCTCGCTGTGCGCGGTCGTCAAGGCCGACGCCTACGGCCACGGCGCCCCGGGCGTCGCCACCGCGCTCGAGGCCGCCGGGGCCGTCCACAGTTTCGCCGTCAGCCTGGTCGAGGAGGGCGTCCAGCTCCGCGACGCCGGCGTGGTGTCACCGGTCCTGGTGATGGGACCGGCGCAGCGTGGCGGTCACGCCGAGATGCGGGCCCGCGATCTCACGCCCGTGGTCTCCGATGGCGCCGATCTCGACGCCCTCGTTGCCGCCGGGGCCGCTGGCGCTCGCGTGCACCTCAAGGTCGACACCGGCATGGGCCGGCTCGGGATCGCCGTCGATGACGCGGCGGCGGTCGCGGCGCGGGCTCGCGCGCTGGGCCTCGAGGTCGTGGGCCTGATGACCCATCTCGCCAACGCCGACGTCGATGACCCCGGCGAGACCGACTGCCTGACCTGGCGTCAGCTCGACCGCTTCGCCGAGGTCACCGCGGCCCTGCGGACCGTCGCGCCGGGGGCGATGCGCCATGCCGCCAACAGCTCGGCCACGATGCTGTTCCCGAGCGCGCGCCTCGACCTGGTGCGGGTCGGCCTGGCGCTCTATGGCAACGGCGCGTGGGCAGCCGACGCCGAGCTGGTGGCGCCGCGTCGCCAGGCCATGCGCTTCGTGACCCACGTGGCCCAGCTGCGCCACGTGGCGCCCGGCGACAGTGTCGGCTACGGCGCGTTGTGGACGGCGGTCCGGCCGACGTTGTGTGCCGTGCTGCCGGCTGGCTATGCCGACGGATTGCCCCGGCGCGTGACCGGGCGCGGCGCGGTGATCATCGGCGGCCGTCGCTGCCCGCTGATCGGCGCAGTCTCGATGGACATCGCGATCGCCGACGTCACCGACGTGGCCGGCGTCGCGATCGGGGACGAGGCGGTCCTGCTCGGCCGCGGCACCGGCGTGCACGGTACCGACACCATCACCACCGCCGAGCTGGCGGCCTGGAGCGGGTTGACGCCCTACGAGGTCAGCTGCGGGGTCTCCAAGCGGGTGCCGCGGGTGTACCGGTGAGCGCTCCGGGCGAGCCATCCTCGTCAGACCACGACGCCCCACCGCGGTCCGAAAACGTCGCGGCCACCGCCGGGCGGTCGATCCTGGTCGGGATCAAGGAGGCGGTCGCCCCGGGCGTGCGCCTGCTCGATCTGATCGGCGATCACGTCATCCTGTTTGCCCGCGCCGTGTCGTGGTTGCCGCGCCGCCCGGTGCGGGCTGGCAACTACCTCGAGGCCTGCGAGTACGTCGGGTTCGGCAGCCTGTCGATCGTCCTCCTGGTCGGCGCCTTCACCGGCATGGTGATGTCGCTGCAGTCGGTCTACGCGTTTCGCCAGTTCCAGCTCGAGTCGTTCGCCGGCGGCACCACCGGCAAGGCGCTGGCCGTCGAGCTGGCGCCGGTGCTCACCGCGCTGATGATGGCCGGCCGCGCCGGCGCCGGCATCGCCACCGAGCTGGGCACGATGCGGATCTCGGAGCAGATCGACGCCCTCGAGTCGATGGCCGTCAATCCGATCCAGTTCCTGGTCCTGCCCCGGCTGATCGCCGGCATGCTGATGGGTCCGATCCTGACCCTGCTGTTCTTCGTGATCGCCATGATCGGCGCCTACTTCGTCGCCGTGGTCGTCGAGGGCGTCGATCACGGTCAGTTCATCCTGCACACGCGCGAGATCCTGAATCCGATCGACATCGTGCAGGGCGAGATCAAGAGCGTGGTGTTCGGGCTGCTGGTGATCCTGATCGGCTGCTACCAGGGCTTCAACGCTCACGGTGGTGGGCGCGGCGTCGGCCTGGGCACCACGCGCGCGGTGGTGTACGGGTCGGTGGTCGTGCTGGTGTCGGACTACTTCCTGTCGAATGTCCTGCTCCGGCTCATCCCGCCCGAGGTCGCGTGAGCGCACCGGCCCGCGATCCACCGATCGATCGCGATGGGACGCGGCTCGATCAGCCACACGTGCGCTGGCAGGTCCGGGTCCGCGGCCTCGACAAGCGCTTTGGTACCAACCACGTCCTCGACGCCGTCGATCTCGACATCGAGCGCGGCAAGGTCAACGTCGTCATCGGCGCCTCGGGCGCCGGCAAGAGCGTGCTCATCAAGCACTTCATGTGCCTGCTGCGTCCCGATCGCGGCAGCGTCTGGGTCGACGGCACCGACGTCTTCTCGCTGTCGCCGAAACCGCTGTCGACCTTCCGCCGCAAGTTCGGGTTGGTGTTCCAGTTCTCGGCCTTGTTCGACTCGCTCACCGTGGAGGAGAACTGCGCCTTCCCGCTCAAGGAGCACACCGCCAAGAGCCGGAGCGAGATCCGTGACATCGTCGCCGACCGGCTGGGTGCCCTCGGGCTGCACGACACCCAGAAGAAGTACCCGGGCGAGCTGTCGGGTGGTATGCGCAAGCGCGTCGGCCTGGCCCGGGCGCTGGTGCTCGAGCCCGAGATCCTGATCTTCGACGAACCGACCACCGGCCTCGACCCGCTGGCCACCCGCAACGTGGACGAGATGATCCTGGCGGCCGTGGACCGTTATAAGGTGACCTCGGTGGTGATCTCGCACGACATGGCGTCGGTGTTCCGCATCGCGGATCGGATCGCCATGATCCAGAACCGCACGATCCTCGCCGCCGGTACGGTCGCCGAGATCCAGGACAGCCGAGAGCCGTACCTCTTCGAGTTCATCCGGACCTCGGGGGTGGCGGCGGCGTTCGGGGCCGCCGACGCGGCGCACGACGGGCAGGGCGTCCGATGAAGTGGCTGTCCTCGAGCGTCAAGGTCGGCATCCTGTTCGTGTTGCTGATCGCGGGTGCCTATGCCGTGGTCACCGGGCTGGGCACCAATCCCGCCGGCGACGACAGCATCGAGCTGTCGGCGCGGTTTCGCGATGCCTCGGGGATGCCGATCGGCTCCAAGGTCGTGGTCGCCGGCTTGCCGGTCGGCGCCATCTCGAGCCTGTCGATCGAAGGCCGCTACGCCCGCGTCAAGTTTCGCATCCGCCGTGACGTGCCGGTGTGGTCGAGCTCGGTGGTGTTCAAGAAGGCGACCTCGCTGCTCGGCGACAACTACCTCGAGATCGATCCCGGCAACGAGGAGACCGCCGACCTCGACGGCAAGGCGGCGGTCCGGCTCAAGTCCGGTGACAAGATCCTGCGCGTGGTCGAGGCGACCTCGCCCGATCAGCTGCTGCGCCGCATCGAGCAGAGCCTGCCCAATGTCGACGCCGTGTTGCTGTCGGTGAAGGACCTGTCCGAGGAGATGCGCGCGGTCGTCAAGGGACCGATCGCGTCGGTCGCCAACCGCGTCGACGCCCTGGTGCAACGCGAGGCCGGCACGGTGTCGGGGATCCTGGCCAAGGCCGATCGCTCGATGGCGCGCATCGATCAGATCACCAAGGACATCCGCGCCATCACCGGCACGGCCGACGATCGGGTCGACAAGATCTTGAAGAACCTCGAGGACGCGTCGGCCGAGGCCCAGGGCCTGGTGGCGTCGGCCAAGCAGGAGGTCGAGCTGACCGGCGCCAAGCTGCGCGAGAAGCTCGACAAGGTCGACGAGGTGATCGCCAACACCGAGAGCATCTCCGAGAAGATCGACGGCGAGACCGGCACCCTCGGCAAGCTGGTCAACGACCCGGCGATCGCCGACAACATCGAGGAGATCACCGATGACGCCAAGGGTTTCCTGGGCACGATCTTCACGCTGCAGACCTACGTCGGCCTGCGCAGCGAGTTCAACGTCTTCTCCGGCCTGGCCCGCCACTACATCTCGGTCGAGCTGCACACCCGGCCCGACAAGTTCTACCTGGTCGAGCTGGAGCGGGGCCCGCGTGGCGACTACCCCGACGTCACGCTCGAGTTCGATCCGACCGTCGATCCCGACAGCTGGACCCGCCGGAGCGTCATCGAGGACAAGGTCCGCTTCACGTTCCAGTTCGCCAAGCGGTTCGGCTGGCTGACCGTGCGCTACGGGCTCAAGGAGTCGACCGGCGGGATCGGTGCCGACGCCGACGTGCGCTGGTGGGGCCGCAGTCTGCACCTGTCCGCCGACGTCTTCGATGCCACGTTCGATCAGCTGCCGCGGCTGAAGCTGGCGGCGTCGTACGAGGTGCTGCGTCACGTCTACGTGCTGGGCGGCGTGGACGAGCTGCTCAACAGTCCGGGCGAGCTGGTGATCAACACCGGCAACGACGTCGTGCCGGTCCAGTTCGAGACCTTCACCTACGGCCGCGACTACTTTGCGGGCGCGATGGTGAGGTTCAATGATCGCGACCTGGCGGCGTTGCTGGCGATCGGTGGCGGGGCGTTGAGTGGGATCGGGAACTGACGGGGGGCGGGTGACGGGGAGCGGGTGACGGGTGACGGGGAGCGGGTGACGGGGAGCGGGTGACGGGGGGCGGGTGACGGGTGACGGGGAGCGGGTGGCGGGTGACGGGGAGCGGGTGACGGGGGGCGGGTGACGGGTGACGGGGAGCGGGTGGCGGGTGACGGGGCTTTGCACGAAAAACGCGAAAACGCCTTCGGCTGCACAGGAATCGCGCAGCCTGCACATTTATCCGGCATCACCCCGATTCGTTGAGCCAGTAGCGATCGAGTTGATCAGCTACACGCCCACTCAGCCTTCCAAGGCGTGATAAGGCCGAACGTGATTCCGCCGACAAAGAAGGACCACCACGGCTGCACGGTCTTGACCCAAGCCACTCCCTTGGCGCAATCGGGTGCGGTCGCTTCGGCTCCGATCAGTCCGAACACGAATTGAACGCCGATTTTCGATTGCGTCGGGCCCGACTGAGCAGCGCCACTCTTGACCGTGTAGCTGTGGCAACCCGACATCGACACCAACAAGCACACCGCGAGACAAATCGCCGCAAGCATCTTTGCCATCTGCGCCTCCATCTTGTTTCCGATTGTTAGGGAGCGGGCGCAGCGTAGCGGGAGCGCATGGTGTGCGTCTCGGATCATGGCCTGAAAAGATGGGGCCCCGTGGAAAGAGATGCCACCGAGCTTCGAGATCCAAGGCACAGCCACGGTGACGGTCGCTAGATGTGCCCTCGCAGCGCACCGGCATGGCCCTCGTAACCACCCGGTCCCTGCACCGCAGCCTCGTTTTTTGCTCTCGTCGAGCACCCGGTCGATGATCGACCGGGTGCCGAAGAAGCGCGGAAAATCGTCAGCGCAAGCGCGGCCGAATCCAACAGGCGCGCCGTGGTCGGTCGAGACGAGCCTTCGTCACGGCTTGGCGTTGTACCAGTTCATCCGACACCTTCGCGGCGGCTTGACCGTCGAGCAGCTCAAGAAGCTCGCCAAGCTCCTCGAAAGTGAAGCGTATGCTCTCTACCGGACGGCAGATCGCATCGAGCGAAAGCCCAAGATCGAGATAGTCGGCAAGCGATCCGTCGAGTCAATCAGGGCGAAACTCGGCACGCGCGGTTTCGTCGATGACACCGTCGCGAAGATCGTGCTCATCAGGATCACCAAGCCAGGGATCACAGAACCGAAAACGCCGCACGAGTTCAGACGGCTTGCCATGGCGCTGATGAACGCCGCCGAGTACGTGCGCGGCGCGCATGATCGATACCTGGAATGGGCGAAGGGCCGACAACTTGAGGAGACCGGACGCGCGCCCAACATCGCGCTCGACGGGCTTCTGCAATTCACGACGAGGCTCGGGCTCACGGATGCTGACGTCGCCCGAGCACTGGCCGACGCTGGATACGTTCCTGACGGTCCCGGCTTCGACGACCCGGATCCGGCCGAACGCTGGGCAGCGCTCATCAAGTCGACGCGTTGTTAGGGAGCGGGCCCGCCTACGTGAACAACGGCACAATGGAGCGGGCTGCGTGATGGTCGGGGCCGGCAACGCCATCGTCGCCGGTGACCGGCGGCGGGCCGGCTCGCTGGGGTAGAACCGCCGCACGACCTCTCCGGAGTTGG
>CANKMW010000129.1 GCA_947483555.1 Myxococcales bacterium | reverse complement strand
CTCCACCCGCCCACGAACCCACACGATCCCGCCGTCCTCGTCGGTGTTATGCTCGCGCCACCGACCCAACCCACTCATGACAACCAGCGTCCGCCTCCTTCGCCGCACTTGCGCATTTGAGCGGCAGGACGTTGGGAATTACGACAGGTTGCCGCTACCGGGCCGGCGCCAGCGCGACGTCGACCCGCACCGTGGCCGCCTTGCCGACCGTCACGCGGCGCCGCTCGATGGTCGGCCGACTCCACATTGGCCCGTCGGCGCCGACCGCCAGCACCAGCGGCGGGTACCACACCACCAGCCCCCAGGTCCCGGGCGGGACCTCGTCGAGCACGAAGCGCCCGTCGTCGCCGGTCACCACGTAGTAGGGATGGGCCTGCGCCACGATCCACGCCGGGGCCCGCACGCCGTCCCACAGCCGGGTCTCACCGACCCGCTCGATCGCGAGCTGGGTGCGCCCGCCCGGATCCAGCTCCGCGGTGGTCACGCCGCCCGGACGTTCGTGGTGCAGCCGGACCGGGTGGCGGTCGCTGTTCTCGACCACGAGCTGGGTTGGCAGCGGCCCGGCAAGCTGGGTCGCCGGCAGGATCGCGCACGAGGTCACCTCGGCGACGCCGCCGGTCTTCACCAGCGCCATCGCGTACGGCACGGCACGGCCCGAGCGGATGCCGTCGAGGTAGACGATCGCGCCCGCCACGGGTGCCGCGGCGCGCGCCACCCGCGTCGCGTCGCAGCCGGCTGGCCAGGCCACGCCGGCGCCGCTCTTCCATCGCACGCTGCCCTCGACCGCGCCGCCGTCGGTCACGGTCACGCCGGCGTAGGGCGGCGGCTGTGGTGGCGCCGGGCCGTAGCCGATCCCGCCGTAGCCGTAGCCGCCGATCCCGCCGTAGCCAGCGCCACCGTAGCCATAGCCGCCGTAGCCGCCGAGGTCGTCGTGGTGGCGACGGTCGTAGCGATCCTCGACGCGGACGCCGTCGCCATCGTCGCCGTCCTGGCGGCGTAACCGCACCGACGCCGTCGCGAGCTGCCCGGTGCCGTCGTCGAAGCGGCTACCGGCGGGACCGAGCGGCGGCGCCGGCGGCGCGCCGCACCCGCACACCAGCGCGATCGCCAGCACGCCGGTCGCCACCACTCGCGTCACGAGCACCTCGACAGTGTGCAACGCGCGTCGACCGTCTTCAAGGCGGCGTCGGGGCCGGCGGCGGTGGCCGTCCCGGTCGGGGCCGCTGTTGCTCGAAGTGCGACGTCACCAGACTCGACGCCAGATCGAGCAGCGCGCGCCCGTCGGCGATGCTGGCCGAGGTCCCGAACGCCAGCCGCCGGCCGGTGGGTTGCAAGGTCAGGCCGCGCAGCATCGTGAGCAACGGGAAGCCGCCCAGCACCGGCAGCGAACCGTACCGATCGAGCAAGTCGACCCGCAGCGCGGCGATGGCCTGATCGGCGGTCGCCGCGGCGCGGTCATCGGCGAAGCGCAGGTTGCCGCGCACCAGGAAGCCCTTGTCCACCACCTCGAGCGTGATGGTGGCCTGCTCGGGCGCCGGGATCGACGCCCCGCCGAGCCCGAGCAACGGCAACTCGGCGCCGAACATGCCGGCCGCCGTCACCATCATCGCCGGCCCGGTCGGCTCGCCCGCCTGGTCGGAGATGGTGCTGGCCCGCGCCAGCCACGGCGGCAGGTCGATGGCGCGGGCGGCGCGGTCGAGGTCGCCGGCGCGCGGCTTGACGAGTGCGCCGAGGTTGCCGCGCTGGGTGAGCACCATCCAGCCCGGCTGCCAGGACAGGAACACTCGCCGGTCACCCGGGAACACCCGCACCGACGGGCCGCGGGTGCCGAGCGCGCCGCCCTGGACCGGCGTCCACACCACCGGCGCGTCGGGTTGATCGATGAAGTCGCGCAGCTCGGCGGGCGCGAGTCGGGTCTTGACGATCACCGTGGTCGCGGCGGCGTCCTGCGGCTCGGGGCTCGACACCACCAGGAGGTCGAAGTTGTCCGCCAGCCGGACGTTCGCGTCCCCGACCAGCGCGTGGTGATCCGGCAGCGGGCGCAGCATGGCCCCGACGCGTTCGGCCCATTCGGTGCCGCGCAGCCGATCGAGGCGGACCATCGCCGTCACGACGTGGCCGGGTGGGAAGAAGTTCAAGAGGTTCGCCGCCGTGCCGGGGCTCGGTTTCGCCACCGGGTCGCCGGTCCGATCGGCGGCGACGACCCCCAGCCCGCCGTCGCCGCCGGCCGCCAGCAGACCGCCGTCCCCGTCGCCGCCGCCGGTCGGCAGCCCGCCGTCCTCGGCGCCGCTGCCGCTGCCGCTGCTGGCCGCCTGCGGGCCGGCGTCGCCGTCGCCGCCCGGCCCGCCATCATCGCCGGCCGCCTGCGGGCCGGCGTCGCCGTCGCCGCCCGGCCCGCCATCATCGCCGGCCGCCAGCAGACCGGCGTCGCCGTCGCCGCCCGGCCCGCCGTCACCGTCGCCCATGAGCGCCACCGCCACCGCCCCGGCGTCGGCCGCCCCGCCAGCGTCGACGACCGCTACCTGTTCGCCGGCGGCCTGCCCGGCATCGACCGCCACGCCGGCATCGACCGCCACGCCGGCGTCGACCGCCACGCCGGCATCGATCAGCGCCAGCCCGTCGTCGGCCGGCGGCGGCGTCTCCGGCATCTCGGGTTCGTCGCTCACCGGTGGCGGTGCGGGTTCGTCGCTGACCGGCTCTTCGGGCGGCAGCGGCTCCGCCTTCGGCGCCACCGGCGCGGTGTCGATGTCGATCACGCTGACCGAGCGCTCGGCCCGTTCGCTCGGCGCCCCGCAGCGCAGCCCGACCAGCCCGACGACGTGGAGCGCGATGGAGACGCTCACCGCGATCGCCGTCAGCCGTCGCGAGTCCAGCGACTCGGGAGCTCCGGCTTCGACGAGCGTCGGTTCCACTTTGGCAGGACCTCTGCAACCGAAGTAGCATCCGGCCATGGACGAGTCCAGGCACGACGCCGGCACCCGCCCGCTCACCTCCGCCGAGGTGGACTACGTCACGCGGGCGCGCGACACTGCGTTCGTGCTGTACGAGGGCGTCCGCGTGCCCCACCGCAGCTGCGGGATCGCGGTCGCCGAGACCTTCGGCCTCCCGACCCGCGCCTACCAGGCGCTGCGCAAGGGCGGCATCACCGGCACCGGCGCGTGTGGCGCGATGCGGGCCGGCGAACAGGCGCTCGGCGAGCTGCTCGGCGACCCCGACCCGGCCGGCGCCGTCACCGCCGCGCTGCGGGCCGCCGTCGTCTGGTACCAGGACGGCGCGTCGCGCATCGATCGCGGGGAGTCGCCCGATACCATCTGCAACCATCTGGTCCGTCCGCTCGGCGACTTCGCCGGCGTGCGGCGCAAGGCGTTCTGCACCAACATCGCTGCCGAGGTCGCCGCGCTGACGGCCGAAGCGCTGTGTCGGTTTGGCCCCGACCTCGCGCCGCCGATCACGACCGTCTCCGAGGAGAACCGCTAGTGCCGATCAAGCAGGAGCACGTCGCCGTCGTGGTCGCCGAGGCGTCGAAGAAGATGAGTGACCCCAACTACTCGGCGGTGCTGGTCGGCGGCTTCGTCCAGGGCCAGGGGCCGCTGGTGCAGTTCGTCAGCGCGCACGATGCCGAGCTCGGCGGCGCCGACGCGATCGTGAACGTCATCTTCCACGCCGCCCTGATCGCGCAGTGTTATGCGCGCGGCAACGGACGCAGCGTGCGCGTGGTGTCGTTCGACGACCTCGACCGCGCCAGCGGCGGCGACACCCTGCTGGTGCTCGAGAAGACCCAGCCCTCGCTGCACGGCTTCATCGAGGAGAACGTCCCGCACCCGGAGGCCCGCCGCCTGCTGGCGTTGATCGCCTTGGCGATGGATCGCTGATCGTCCCTTCGACAGGCTCAGGACAGGCGCTGCGACAGTCTCGCCGCGACAGGCGCGGCGGTCGCAGCCAGCCCCGGGCACCGTGCATTCGCGGACTTGCGTCGCCTGGCGACCGCCACCACGCCGGCACGTCGGATGCTTGGCAGTCCGGCATGAAGCACGTCATCACAGGCCCGGGAGCGGCTCGAGTTGCTGCGCCGGCTGAACCGCCCCGGCAGGTGATCATGATAAAGACGGGTTCATGGCGAACCCGACCGCGACCTTCGAAACCTCCCTCGGCAGTTTCACGGCCGAGATCTACCTCGACAAGATGCCGACCACCGCCGGCAACTTCATCGCGCTGGTGAAGCGAGGCTTCTACGACGGCCTGCACTTCCACCGCATCATCAAAGACTTCATGATCCAGTTCGGGTGCGAGTTCAGCACGGACCCGAACAGCCCCAAGGCCGGCACCGGCAACTCGCCGCTCGGTCGGATCCAGGACGAGCACCCGCCGGCGCACAAGCTGTCCAACGAGTACGGCACGCTGTCGATGGCCAACACCGGTCAGCCCAACAGTGGCGGGGCTCAGTTCTTCATCAACAGCAAGGCGAGCGGCAACGCGTACCTCGACTGGTTCTCGGCCGGGGCATCGAAGCACCCGGTGTTCGGCAAGATCACCGGCGGCATGGACATCGTGAAGCAGATCGAGCAATCGGCGACCGACCAGCGCGACCGCCCGCGCACGCCGATCCAGATGATCCGCGTCACCCTCACCGAGTAGGCTCACCGAGTAGGCTCAGCGAGTAGCTCAGCGCTCCGGCGCCGGGCGCGCCGGCAGCACGAGCTTGCACGCGTGCCCCATCACGACCTCGCCGTCACGCGTCGAGGTCGCGGTCGGCGTCCAGCCGGCGCCGGTGCGGGCGTCGAGCAGCTCGTCGGCGGTCGGGCGATGGTCCCACACGGAGACCGCATCGACGCGGCCCAGTCACGTGCAGTCGAGGACGATCGCCGGCCCACCAGCGTCGGTCTGGAACACCAGATCGTGGGTGTACTCGTCCTGCACCACCACGTCGGTGACCGCCCACGGCGGCGACAGCCGCAGCCCGGCCACGATGGCCTCGGCGAGCGTGCCGCAGGCGGCGAAGCGGGCGCGGGCGTCGTCGGACATGCTGCGATCTCACCACGGCGCGCCAGCGGCGTCGAGCCGCCACAGCTCGCCGGACCCGGTGCCGTCGGCGACCTGGGCGTCGCCGGTCGGCGGCCCGGCCGACGAGCCAACCGTCACGCAGTCGGAGTAGACCAGGAGGCCGCCGCCGGGTGACACCGCGACCCCGCCGCGGGCCACGACCCCGGGCACCACGACGTGGTCGCTGGCACCCGAGCTGTCGGCTGGCAGCCGAGCGCGCACGCCGTCGGTGGCGCCGTAGTACAGGGCGCCCTGGCTGCCGAAGGCAGCCCGGCCGGCCAGCGGGCGGTCGCTGTCGAGGCAGCGCCACTCGTGCGTCTCCAGATCGACGAGGCAGACGTCGACCGCGCGCGCCGGCGTGCGGCCGGTGACCGCGAGCCAGCGTCCGTCGCGCGACGCGGCCAGCGCCTGTGGCACCAGGCCCGGCAGGGCGACCACCTGCTCGTCGATCTTGCCGCGCAGGCGGCGCAGGCTGCCACCCCCGGCAGGAACGAAGTAGTACATGCCACCCGCCGCGGCGACGGCGAGCATCGCGCCGGCCGCGATCTCCCGGCTGCCGCCGCTGCCCAGGTCGAGCTCGACCATCGCGCTGCGGGCGCTGTTGGCCAGATCGCTGATTACATAGATCAGCTGGCCTTCGAGGATCCCGCGGGCGGCGCGCCACTCCCAGGTCGGTGCGTCGGTCAGCGGACGCGTGGCGCCGGTGCTGGGGATGAGCAGGTGCAGGTCGGGCGTGCCACCGGGAACGGTCAGCCCGAACGCGATGGCGTCCTCGTCGATGAACTCCGGTGCATCCACGCAGCCACCGAGGTGCGTGACCTGGACCGGGACGGCCGGCGCCATCGCGCCGTCGCTTTCGAGTGCCGGGCCGGCGGCGTCGAGCGGGATCGGGTCGGGGCCGGGGCCCCGGCCCGAGCTGACCAGCGCGGCGTCGGCGCTCGGGGCGGGCGCCCGGCCGCCGTCGGCGAGGTGCAACACCGCCCACGCGCCGCCGCTGACCGCGGCCGCGGCGCCGATCACCAGCGCCAGCTTGCGTCGTCGGCGCGGCGCGGCGCTGGCCTCGGCGAGGGCGGCCAGCATCGCCGCCATCGACGGCGTGCGGGCCGCGCGATCGGCGCGCAGGGCGGCCACGATGACCTCGTCGAGCTCGCTCGACAACGACGGCACGATCTCCCGCGCCCGGCGGTAGCGCTCGGCGGCGATCTCGTCGCGGACCTCGGTCCAGGTCTTGCCGGCGTAGGGCCGGGTCGCGGTCAGCAGCTCGTAGAGCACGACGCCGAGCGAGAAGACGTCGGCGCGGGCGTCGGCCTCGAGCCCGTCCATCAGCTCGAGCGCCGAGTAGCCCGGCGTGCCCATGGCCGCGCCGGCGACCGTCAGGTCGTCGTTGGCCGGCGGCTTGCGCTCCAGCGAGGCCTGGGTCGGCCCGATCGCGTCGACACGATCGCGCGACGGCATCGACGGCGGCCGACCGTGCGCGGCGCCGGCGCTGCCCGGCCGGGTGGCGTCGTTGGCCGGGCCCGCGGCGCGCTCGACGACCGCTGCGGCGCCCTTGCGCATGCCGATGGTGTCGGGGGCCGCGTCGTGCGCGACGGCGGCGGGGAGCGGGGGCGCCGCGTCGTCCGCGGCGGCGGCGGCGGGCAGGGCGGCGACGGCAGCGCCCGGCAGCGGCTCGCGACGCAGCCGCTTCGACAGCCCGAAGTCGAGCACCTTGACGGCACCGCCGGGGCTGACCATCAGGTTCGAGCACTTGATGTCGCGGTGCACGAAGCCGGCGCGGTGGGCGAACTCGAGCGCCCCGCCGACCGGGCGGACCAGGCGCAGCGCCTCGCCCACCGGCAGCTTGCCGCGGCGCGCGACCAGCTGGCTCAGGGTCTCGCCCTCGACCAGCTCCATCACCAGGAAGATCCGGCCGTCGTGCTCGTCGACCTCGTGCACCGTGACGATGCCGGGATGGACCAGCGCGCTGGCGGCGCGGGCCTCGCGCAGCATGCGGGCGCGGGCCTCCTGGTTCTTCTCCACCGCCTGCGGCAGCACCTTGATCGCCACCGGCCGCTCGAGCGACTCGTCGAAGGCGCGCAGCACCTCGCCCATGCCGCCGGCACCGAGCCGCTTCTCGATCAGGTAATGGCCGATCCGCTGGCCGGGCGCGATCACGCCGGCATGGTCGCCGACGGTGCCGCGCCGTGCAACCCGGCGGTGCGCGGCGCCGCGGTGAGCTACGGCTTCTGTCGATCGCGGCGGCGGCGGCGCCAGCCGGCGAACACCGCGGCGAAGCCGAACGGCACCGACTCGCCGAGCATCTCGAGGCTGGTCCTGGGCGGGCACTTCTTGCCGGGCTTGCAGCAGCCGCTCGGACGCGGCACGCACGGCGGGTCCCCGGGCTTGATCACGACGGCCGGGGGCTGCCATTTCGGATCGTCGGCCGCCGGCTCCGGGTCGCCGCGGTTCTCGACCGCGACGATGCGGTTCTGCACCTGGCGGCGCTGCTTGGCGTCGATCGTCACGTGGTAGAGGTGGTCGGTGATCCGCGCGGCGCCATCGAGGCGGAGCACCCAGCGGTCGAGCGCGCCCTCGTGCTCGACGAAGTAGCCGAACGAGCTCTGATCGGCGAACAGGCGGTGGGTGGTTGCCTTGCCGAACTTCACCGTGCGGCCGGTGTCGTGAAAGACGAAGACCTCGAGCGCCGGTAGCAACTCGAACACCTTGTCCCAGGTGTACGAGCCGGCGCGGAACTTCTCGACGTGGGCCGCCGAACCGGCCGCCGCCTGCGGGTCGCTCATGTTGCGAGGCCGGAGCAGCAGCAGGACCTCGCGATCGCCGGCCACCGCGGTCAGCCCGCGCACGTCGATCATCGCCGCTCGCGTGAACTCCGACGCCTGGACGAAGTCCATGTTGCGCTGCATCGTGGTGGGCGCGAACGTGAACGCGGTGGCGGCGGTGGCGTTGGCCAGCTCGACCTTGACGCACTGGTGGCGGAAGCGCGTGCGCGCATCGGGGATGCCGGCGCACGGATCGGCGGTCGGATCTCCGGGGCCGGGCGCCGGGATCACGCTGTACTTGCACAGCTCGGCGAGCCCGACGTTCCAGACCTGCTCGACCAGGCCCTTGTTGCCGGGATCGATCACGGCCGGGTTGAGCCCGCTGCCGAGCGGCGTCCACGCCGCCGGCGTCTGCGAGCCCCAGTCGGCGAGCGCGAAGCTGGCGCTGGCTTCGTCCTTCTTGATCGTCGTGCCGGCGGCGCCGTTCTGCAATCGCACCGTCAGGTGGTTGGCGGTGGTCCCGACCTGGGTGCCCTTGATCTCGGTGCCCAGGGCGTCGCTCATCTGGTTGCCGGTGCCGTACCAGATGCCGAAGTCGGTCCACGCCAGGCTCACATCGCGGGCGCACGCGGTCGCCGGCGACTGGTAGTCGTACCAGTAGATGGTCGAGCCCCCGGACGGGCTCGGGTTGCGCACGATCTTGTTGTCGCCGACGCCGGTCTCGCTGGTCTCGTAGTCGAGCGCGCTGCCCTCGCGTGGATAGAACACCGACACCAGCTCGGTGCCGGTCCCCGACGGCAGCGTCAGCTGGGTGGCGAACCACAGCTGGCCGTCGGCCGGGATGCGGGCGCCGAACGTGGACCCGATCGGGATGGTCAGCAACACCTCCCAGGTCATCGCGCCGCTGGCGGCGACCTGGTAGCGGATGTGGGTGTCGTCCATCCAGTCCGCGATCGCGTTGGCGACGGTGTCGTTCTCGAGGTACTCCTCGGGCGCCGAGGTCGGCGCCCCGCTGAGCCCGCTCAGGCCCGCGAACGCCTTCCAGTGGTCGCCGCAGGTGCTCTCGGGGTTGATGCACAGCGCCGGGACGACCTCGACCGCGGCGGTGGTCGCGTTGCTGGGCGTGAACTTCATCCGCACCGCGGCGACCGGGCGCTGGGTCCCGGCGTCGCCGGTGGCATCGACGCCGGTGAAGCCGAGGTAGAAGACGCGCGGCGCGCTGGCGAAGTAGTGGTCGGCGGTGACCGCGACGTGCAGCGTGAGCGCCTCACCACCGCTGGTCCGCATGCCGCGGACCCGGACCACGTCGGAGGTGCCGGCGCCGAAGCGCATCGTGGTCGCGGTGGCCCACGACGGATCGGTCAGGCACGACATCGACGCGCAGGCCGACGCCGCCAGCGAGCTGCGGTTGAAACACATGGTGCCGGCCGACGAGGTCTGCGCCCCGGCGGTGCCGACGGCGGCGGCGAGGAAGGTTGCCGCCGCGGTCGCGGCGAGGGCGGGGTGTCGAACGAGCATGACCACAGAGCCTCCAGATCAGGGACGGACCATCACGAAGAACGTGTACGCGAAGTTGTTGGCGCACGACGGCGCGCTCGGCGGCGACGGGAACCCGCTGCTGAACGTCCACGCCTTGCGGCAGACGCGGACGATGGGCGCAGCGAGGCGCCCGAGCTGGCTGGGCTGATCCACGATGATCGCGATCCAGTAGGTCATGCCGCTGACGACCTGGATCTGGGTGACCGAGGCGATGTTGTCGCCCTGCGCGAGCGCCATCGCGCCGCTGCTGGTCAGGAGCGCACCGGGGTTGCCGGCGTTGTCGGCGTAGAGCGCGGCGCGGAACTGGGTGCCGGCGCTCGGCACCCGCAGACCCAGGCCGGTGACCGTCCCGGTCTGGGTCACCCCGATCGGGATCATCACGAGCTCGTTGGCCGACTGATTCGCGGTGCTGGTCGGATCCACGCGGTAGCCGATCGCGACCTCGGTGACGTCGTCGATCGTGACCACCGCCGTCGCGGTGGTGGCGTCGGCCGCCGAGGCGCTGAGCGTGATCTGATCGTCGAGGGTGTCGACGTCGAGCTCGCCGCGGACCGTCGCCGGCAGGCCGGCCACGTAGTTGCTGGCGTCGAGCGTCACCGACGGGGTGACCACCGCCAGCTTGGCCGGCGTGGCCGACGACAGGGCGATCGCCAGCGATGGCTCCGGTCGGTAGCGCAGGCGGATCGTGACCGCGGTGGTCTGGCCCTCGGTGACGGTCGGCGCCGCCGGCGAGATCAGGACCTCCTGCTGGTCGTCATCGGTGACCGCCACCGGCACGTCGACCGTGGTCAGGTTCGCCGACGACAGCCGGACCGCGGCCGTCTCGTCGGTGGCGTCGTCGTCATCGCGGCCGCTGATCACCACCGCCTGGTCGGTCATCCAGTTGCTGGTGTCGAACGCCAGCGTCGGCGTGGTCACCATCAGCGCCGAGCCGTCGGTGACGCCGACCAGCACCGAGACCGGGCCCGGCGGCCGGTAGCGCAGGTGGACGCCAAACGTCTGCCCGCTGTTCTCGGTCACCGGCAACGGCGACGCCGCGGTGGCCACGATCGCCTGCACGTCGTCGTCGTCGATCGTCACCGCGACGGTGGCGGTCAGGGACAGCGCGGCGGCGGTGAAGGTCACCTGCTGTCCGCTCAGATCCACGGTGTCGTCATCGTGGCGGCCGGTCAGGGTCACGGCGCGGGCGACGTTGAAGTTCTGGGGCGTGAACGACAGGCTGGAGGTCGACAGGCCGATCGACGCGCTCGAGGCGCTGATCGTCACCACGGTGTCGCTGGCCGGCTGGGTCGCGAGCGAGACCATCACGGGTACCCCGGCACCATCCTCGATGAGGATCACCGCGCCGGGGTTGACCAGGATGTTGGGCGCGTCGTCGTCGGTCAGCCGGATCGGGATCGGCGCGTGGCTGAGGCCACCACCGAACGTCAGCGTGGGCGTCTCGCTGACGCCATCGCTGTCCTCGAGTCCGCGGACGGTGAACGTCACCGGCTGATTCCAGGTGCCGGCGGTGAAGGTGTGGCTGGTCGGCGAGACGCTGACCGCGGTGATGTCGTCGACGGCCGCCGTGATCGTGATGTCGGTGGACGGTTCGGCGGTGAGCACCGCGTTGACCAGCGACTCGCCGTTCTCGCGCACCGGGATCTCGTTGGCGGGCGTGATCGTCAGCGTGAGCCGATCGTCGTCGATGATCTCCAGCCCGACGCTGGCCGCGGCCACCGAGTCGCCGGCCAGGTCGATGGTCGCCGATTCGTTGTCGGCGTCGGGATCGTCCTCGGCGGTGACCACGAAGGTTCGCGGGTTGGTCTCCCCGGCCGGAAACTGCAGCACGGTATCGCTCAGGCGCAGGTTGCTGGTCGCCGACACGGTCACGGTCACCGCGGTCAGCGGCGGCTGGCGCGGTGTCACGGTGATCGTCATCTGCGCCGCCTCGGCCAGGCTGGGCGCGGGACGCTGGACGTCGAGCTCGAGGCCGCTCGCGGTCGAGTCCACGGTGGCGTCGATCGCGGCCGCGAAGTCTTGCTCCTGCACCTGCAGGCTGCAGGCCGTGAGCGCGAACCCGATCGCGATGCTGGCGCGGCGCACGGTCAGAACCTCACCGCGGCGGTGACGCCGGCGAAGGTCGGGGCCAGGCGTGGTGCGACCGTGACCCGCGGCGTGGACGTGCCGTCGGCCGGGCGGGGTGGCTTGCCGGTGAACCACAGCACCGCTCCGGTCGCCACCGCCGCCACGCCGACGCCGAACGCGACGTCGGCGTACAGCGCGGTGCGGGCCGCGTCGGCCGACAGCTCCTCGGCGCGCGCCTCCTCGGCGAGCGTGCAGGTCTCGGGCGGGCAGGTGGCGCTGGCGTCGTCGGCGATGCCCCGCGCCCGCACGCCGAGGAAGGCCCCGGCGGCCACCGCGACCACGCCGCCGGCGGTGATCCCGATCGCCAGCTTGCGCCGCGGCGTGAACGATGACGGCGCGGTCCGATCGATGACCACGGTCTTGCCGCCGGTCGGGTTGCGGATCGCCTTGAAGCGCGGCACCTCGACGGCTTGCTTGTCGCCCTCGGCGGCGACCGTGATGGTCGTGGTCCAGGTCTCGTGGCCCGGGGCGCGGCCGGAGATGGTGTGCGGGCCGCCGTCGATGGGCAGGGCGCGGTTCCAGGCCCCGGGCTCGATCTTCTGGCCATCGCGCAGCACCTCGAGGCCTTCGACCCGGACCTCGTCAGGCACGTTGATGGTGAGGTACGAGAGCCGCGGCTCGAGCTCGGTGGCGCGGGTTCGGGCCTTCGCGTTGAGGCCGGCGTAGGTGCCGATGCCGGCGGTCTGGCGCTCGACGGCGACGAACGCCTCCCACGCCGCCGCCAGGTCGCCGGCCTTCTCGCGGCAGTTGGCGATGTTGGCCAGCGTGGCCAGCGACGGGTCGAGGCGCTGGCTCGCCTCCCACGCCTCGCACGCCTCGCGGATCTTGCCGGCGTCGGACAGCGCCTTGGCCTCGCGGAACAGACGTTCGGCCTGGGCCGCGTTCTGGGCTCGCGCGGGGCCGACCAGCGCGAACAGCACCGCGACCGTGACGCACATGATGATGGGACGCATGGACCTCACTCCTTGCAACGATGACGATCGATCACGTTGCCCTGCTCGTCCGTCCGACACCGGTCCTCACCTTGGTCCGGGGCTACCGGCGCGGTCGGAAGACTAGGTCGATTCTCGGAACGTTGCTTCATCCTGGTGGGGTGATCTCGGCGACCCGGCGACGTTTCCGGGCCGGACCTCGAAGCGGCGTCAGGCGCCGGTGCGCCGGCGTCGGGCGCCACCGCGTCCGGGTCCGGCGCCGGCGCCTCACGGATCCCGGCGTCGTCGGACACGATGACGACCGGCGCCGCCGCCGGCGCGCGCGCGGCGGCGGGTGCGGCCTCGAACCGGCCGGCCGTACGCCAGCTCGCGACCGCGGTGGCCGCCACGATCGCGATCGCGGTGGCGACCACACCGGCGCGCAGCCCCCGGCCCGCCGCTGCGCGGGTCGGGGTCGACGTCGCCTCGCCGCTCGCGCCGCCGAGCGTGGTCGGCGTGCGCATCATCAGCGGCGCGGCGCGCCAGCGGCTGGAGATGGCGGCCGGCTCGACGCCGCGGGGCGGCGTCACCGCGCTCACCACCGCGAGCCGACGCTCGATCTCGGCGGCGACCGCGGTCATGTCGGCGTACCGCTCGGCCGGCGCCTTGGCCAGGCAGCGCATGACCAGCGTGTCGAGCGCCCCGCCGAGGAACGGCAGCACCACCGACGGCGGCGTGGCGGTCTCGTAGAGGTGCATCGCCAGCACCTCGCCCATGCCCTCGGCCACGAACGGCGGCCGCCCGACCAGCAGGTGGTACAGCACGCACCCGAGCGCGTAGATGTCGGAGCGGTGATCGACCTCGCCGGCGCCGCGGCACTGCTCGGGCGACATGTAGAGCGGCGTGCCCATGATCGCGCCGGTCTGGGTCTTCGTCATCTCGCCGGCGTCGCCGGTCAGCTTGGCGATGCCGAAGTCGAGCACCTTCACGCGCTCGCCGCCGGCGACCTCGGCATCGCGGACCAGGAAGATGTTCTCCGGCTTCAGGTCACGGTGGACGATGCCGCACCCGTGCGCGCCCGCCAGCGTCGACGCGATCTGGCGCCCGATCCGCAGCGCTGCGGCGGCCGGCAACCGCCCCAGCCGCTGCAGCCGTCGATCGAGCGGCTCGCCGTCGAGCAACTCCATCACGATGAACGCCGCCCCGGTGGTGTGATACCCGAAGTCGTAGACCTGCACGATGCCGGGTTCGGCGATCGCGGTGGCGGCGCGCGCCTCGTTGAAGAACCGCGCGATCATGTCGGGCCGGCTCGACAGCGACGGCAGCAGCACCTTGATCGCCGCCCGCCGCCCGAGCAGCGCGTGCTCCGCGACGTACACCGCCCCCATGCCGCCCGCCCCCAGCGCGCGCACCACCTTGTAGCTGCCGATCACCTCGCCGATCACCCCCATGAGGCGACGCCCCGCTGGCTTTCACGACGGGGACAGGCTCCGTAGTTTCAACATGCAGAAATCACACTGGAACCTGGACCGAGTGCGGGATGGTCCGTCATCGGTGGCGATTGGCACAACACGTGCTTTTTCGTCGACACAAATGTTCGATCGTTCGACCCGGGTCGCCGACATCGTGCTGATGAACGCCGCGACCGCCTCGGTCTTCGACCGGCGGTACATCGACTACTGCTGTCGTGGGACGCGCGAGCTCGAGCGAGCTTGCGCGGAACACGAGGTCGACGTCGAGTTGATTCTCGACGAGCTACACGTAGCAGCCGCAGCATCCCCCCAGGACGTCGATCTTCGCACCGCTTCGACGTCGGCGCTGATCCATCGCGTCATCGCGCACCAGCACCGCGATCTACGCGCAACGCTCTCACTCCTGACCTACGAGGCCGCAAATCTTGCGCAACGCCAGCCCAGTCCGCGGATCGTGCGCCATGTCCGGATCCTGCTCGACGAGCTCTCCGAACGGATCATCACCCACCTGGACGGAGAAGAGAGCGACCTCTTTCCAGCCCTGCTCAAGACGCCGGTTTCCAACCAGGCCCGGGTCAAGCTCGGCCTCATGTTCGACGACCATCGGGAGCTGACCGGCCTGCTGCGAGGTCTGCGTGCGGCGACCGGTACCTACACGCCGCCCGACCTCGTCGATCCCGAGCTGCGCCAGTTCTTCGCGGGCCTCCGGGAACTGGACGCGCTCATCACGCGCCACCACCACGTCGAGAACCACGTGCTGCTGCCGCGTTTTCGCTGATCGGAATCCGCGGGCTCAGGTTGGCTCGCCGCCGCCGTCCGTGATCAGCCCAGCGCCGCGCGCACACGGGCCAGGCGGTCGCGCATCGCGGCGCGCGCGTCCTCGGGGCCGACGATCCAGGCGTGACGGCCGAAGCCGAGCACCCATCCGGTCACCCACTCGAAGCCTTCGCAGTCGATCAGGATCTCGGCGGCACCGTCGTCGAGCACCTCGACCTCGCCCACCGGCCAGCTGGCGCCGATGCGGTTGACGGCGAGCGGATCGAGATGGACGCGCACCGTCACGGCGTCCGCCGATGGCACGTACAGGCGCTCGCGGCGATAGGTCTCGAGGTCGAAGTCGACCGGCGGCTTGAAGCGTTCGCTGGTCTCGGCCAGCGCGGCGATGCGGTCGATGCGGAACGTGCGGACGTCGCCGCGGGTGTGGCACTGGCCGACCACGTACCACTCGCCGGCGTGGTGCACGATCCCGTACGGGTCGATGCTCCGCTTCTGCGCCACGTGGCGCGACGCGCTGATGTAGTCGATCTCGATGGTGGCGTGGCGACGGGCCGCGGTCACCAGGCGGCGCAGGTGGCTGGCGACCACGGTGTCGGGCGCGGCGACCACGGTGCCGGTGGCCAGGGTCTCGGCCTCGCCGGCGTCGCGGCCGAGCGCGGCGAGCAGCTTCTTCTCGGCGGCGGCCATCGAGGTGTCGAACGGCACCACGCCGCTCTGCCGCAGCGCCCGGATGCCGAGCAGCAGCGAGCAGCCCTCCGCCGGGGTCAGCCGCAACGGGCGGGTCAGGCGATGGGCGAGATCGACGAACACCCGGCCGTCCTCGACCGAGACCAGCAGGTATTCGCCCGGATCGCCGTCGGGCGGGCCGACCTGGGTGAGCAGGTCGAGGTCGGCGACCATCTCGTCGCGATCGACGCCGAGCTTCTTGGCCAGCTCCTCGACCAGGACGCCCTCGGGGTGCTTGGCCACGTACGGCACCACGAACAGCAGGCGTCGCAGCTTCTGGGCCACGTCCCTCACGCGCCATACCTCGCGGCGACGGCGTCGAGCTCGGCGGCCAGCCGCGCCCGCAGGCGTTCGCCCTGCTCGACGATGATCGCGCCCTTGGCGGCGAGCACGCGCGACACGACAAACTCGGGGTTGCCGCAGCGGAAGCTGATCACGACCGCCGCGCCGGCCGTCACCTTGTCGGCACCGGCCCCGAAATCCTCGTTGGCGGCATCGGCGGCCTCGGGCTCGAGGCGAAGCACCACGTCCTCGACCGGCTCGGTGGCGAACGTCCACGGCGAGCGGTTGACGAACGCCCGCACGTCGAAGCCGGCCGGCCGTTCGAAGTCGGGGCTCTTGGGCTTGGCCGCCATCACCGCCTCGGCGATGCGATCGACCCGGAAGCTGCGGACCTCGTGGCGCAGGTGGCACCAGCCGACCAGGTACCAGGCACTCTCGCGGTAGACGAGGCCGTACGGATCGACGTCGCGGCGCGAGGTCATGCCGTTGCCGGCCGCCTGGTACGTCATCGTGACCCGCTTGCGGAATCGGGTCGCCGCCTCGAGCGTGGCGAAGTGTTCGGCCAGCTGCTTCGCGGTGACGGCGCGCTGGGCGCTGGTATCCGGGAAGTGCACCAGCACCGGTGACGGACCGCGGCCGGTGTCGAACAGCTCGGTGGGCGTGTCGGGCGTCTCGGGAAGATCGAAGGCCAGCTTGCGCAGCGCGAGGTCGACGATCTTCGGGTACGTGCCACCGGGAATGGCGCGCGCGACGCTGGCCGCCAGTACCAGCGCCGAGACCTCGTCGGGGGTGAGGCGGACCTCGGGCAGGCGGTAGCGCTTGAGATCGATGAGGTAGCCGCCGTCCTCGAGCGAGTCGTCTTCTTCGGGCGTGATGTAGCGGATCGGGACACCGAGCTCGAGCAGATCGGCCTTGTCGCGTTCGAACGCGCGCAGCCCGGCCTCGGCGTTGGAGGTCTGGTAGCCGGGGAACTGCTCGCGGACCTCGCGGTAGGTCACCGGCGTGCGCGCGCGCAGCAGCAGCATCACCAGATCGAGCAGGCGCTTGCTGCGATCGCCGCGCCCCGGCGTGTCATCGGCGCCGGCTCCGGTGGCGGGCGGCGTGCGCTCCTTGGCGCTCGACGCGGGTTTCTTCCCCGCTCCGGCCGCTTTTGTGGCGCGAGCCTTGGTCACCGACGATCAGGTATCACGGTTTTTGGCGCCCGCGTGCGCCGTCATGTAGCCTCGCGGTCATGCGAGTCGCCGTGTTCGTCGTCGCCGCCCTCCTCGTCGCCCGCGCGGGAGCGGCCGGCGCCGAAGATCTGACCGATTCGAGCACCGAGAAGGGCTCGCTCGGTGCCGGCATCATCATCGGCGAACCGACCGGCGTGTGCGCCAAGCTCTATCTGCAGGACGATCAGGCCGTGCAGGCCGCGCTCGGGCTCACCTTCGTGAGCGGTGGCTTTCAAGCTCACGCCGACTACGTCTTTCACCCCTGGATCCTCGAGGAGCGCGAGGAGTTCACGCTGCCAGCGTACATCGGGCCGGGGGTCCGGTTGATGCAGCATGCCGCCGGGCGCGACGGTGACGACGACTTCCGGGTCGGTGCCCGTGCGGTCGCCGGCCTGCTGTTCGACTTCAAGGAGATCCCGCTCGACGTGTTCGTCGAGGTCGCCGGCATCTTCGAGTACCGCTTCGGCAGCGACAGCGCCGACGTCAACGGCTTCGGGCTGGCCCTCAACGGCGGGCTCGGCGCGCGCTACTACTTCTGACCGGCCGCCGAGCGCTGACGTGCCGCCCGAGGAGATCAGCGCCGTCACCAGCGACGGCGTGCGCCTCGCGATTCGGCGCTTCGCCCCCGCCGGCGCCGCCGGCGCCGGACGTGGCGCCGTGCTGTGCACCCACGCGATGATGGTGCACGGTCGATACTTTCACGGCCGCGACGGCGGTTTCGCGGCCGCGCTCGCCGGCCATGGCCTCGACGTCTTCGTCCTCGACTGGCGCGGCCACGGCGACAGCAAACCGCCACGGCCGCATGACGGCACCTGGACCTTCGACGACTACGTCACGCTCGATCTGCCGGCCGCGCTGGCCGCGGTCGGGACCGCCGCCGGTTGCCGCGCCGCCGAGGTCGCGGTGCTCGGCCACTCGCTGGGTGGCCTGGTGACGCTGGCGGCGCTCGGCACCGGCGTGGTCCGGGTGCGGCGGTTGGTGCTGGCCGCGACCTCGGTGTGGTTACCGGGCGCCGGCGGCCCGTGGCGCCGTCGCGCCACGATGGCGGTCTACGACGGCGTCGCGCGGCTGCTCGGCCACGCGCCGGTCAAGCGGCTCGGCTTCGGCAGCGAGGACGAGCCGGCCAGCTATGTCGCGCAGCTCGCCGGCTGGGCCCGCAGCGGTCGCTGGACCAGCCATGAGGGCGCCGACTATCTGGCGGCGCTGGCCGGCATCGACACGCCGTGCTGGGGCGTGGTCGGCGCCGGTGACTCGTTGTGCGGTCCCGCCGACACCCAGGTCCTGCTGCGTCGCATCCCGGGCAGCGCACCGCTCCGCGTGGTCGGACGCGCGGCGGGCGACGCGCTCGATCCCGATCACTTCACGTTGTTCACCCGCGCCGAGCTGGCGCCGGTGTGGGCCGAGATCGCACGCGCGCTCTCCTAGAACACCGATCAGTTAGAAACCACTGCAAGTCCGATCGCTTGCGCTGCCCCTACCGGTCTTCCTGAGCCGGACCGAGCGCAAGCGAGGTCCGTGTCGAAGGACGGACTTCGTCGAGATGAGCCCTTCGACTCGGCCGCTCCGCGGCCTCGCTCAGGGCAAACGGATTTCCACCGTCGTGGAACGTCGCGAAATCAGATCCGTTT
>CANKMW010000128.1 GCA_947483555.1 Myxococcales bacterium | reverse complement strand
TGGACTACCTCGTCCTTCGACAAGGTGCTTGAACGCGCCGCGGGCTGGCGACCACGGGAGCGCCACTGGACCGACGACCTCAAGGCCGCCGCGTAGTGGTCACCAACTTGCGGTGGGGTGTACTTAGGGCCCGCGCGCGGACAAGTCGATCGGTGATCGCGGTCGAGCCGCCCGGATGGCGAGGCGCGAGGAGTGGAGTTTACCCTCGGTAAGTGACCGACGAGCAACGACGCCAGCCGGGATGGATCGGCCGCGAGAACGACCGAATTGTCCGCGCGCGGGCCCTTGGGTCAGCTCCTGCGCCGCTCGTCACTGCGGCGGGCATGCTCGAGGAGGAGCTGGGTGGTCGCCTGGTCGATCTCGTCGGTGCCCACCACTTCGCAGCCCGAGAACTCGAACTCACCCGCCGTCCAGTCGAGCACGGCCATGAGGCGATCGCGGGCCGAGTCGGGCCCGTGGGCCTCGATCTTGACCACCCGCCCGGCGGCCACGAACAGCCGCGCGGCCTCGCGATCGGTCAAGACCAGCAGGATTCCGGATTTGCGCTCGAAGTCGAGCAGCGACAGCAGCGTCGCCAGGGAGATCTCCGCCAGGTCGCCGCGCAGCATCGCTGATTCGGCGCTACCGCGGGGCACGTTGACGACCACCCGGTGGACCCGGATCACCAGCTCCTCCTCGTGGAAGGGCTTGCTGATGTAGTCGCGCACGCCGAGGCGGAAGGCCTGCAGTCGGGTCAGGTCGGAGGGGTCGTCGCTGGTCAGGACCACCGGCACGCTGGACAGCCGCGGATTCACGCTGAGGGTGCGGACCAGCGTGAGTCCATCCATCACCCCCATGTCGGTGGCGGCGATCAGCACGTCGGGCGGACGGACCACCGACGCCTTGTAGGCCTCGGCGCCATCGACGAACGTCTCGACGGTGAAGCCGGCGCTCTCGAGCGCCACCGCGATGCGCGACCGCAGCGGCGGCGATGGCTCGGCGACATAGACCAGCATGGCCGACGGCAGCATCGTGGGCGGCGGGGTCAGATCCTCGATCAGCTCGTCGAGGTACGTCGACAGCGCATCGAGACCGCCGCCCTCGGTGTCGAGGAACTCGAAGCCCATCCCGACGTGGCGGCCGAGCGCGCGGGCCGCCGACGGCGACAGCAGGTGCGCGACGCGCGCGAAGACCTTGAAGCCGACGCCGTCGGGCAACGTGACGTCGACCTCGGTGACCGCGCCGACCGGCAGCAGCTCGTCGGTGCGCACGAAGATGCCGCGCCGCGAGAGATCTTCGGACTCCGCGGTGACCCGCTGGTCGAGGCGCTCGAACTCGACCTGGCAACGGGCAACAACGCGCGGTTCCCGTGAATGCGCCGATGCCACGGGGGGAGAACAGACCCATAAGTCCCTTTGATTCCACGCCGGTATGCGATTCATCTCTGGGATCTATTGAAATTTCATGAAGTTTCATGAATCTTTGAAACATCCGAGTACATCTACTCGGCATCAAACGCCGAGGAGATCTGTCGATGCCCAGCGCCGTCCACGCGCCCACCGTTCGTCCGCCCCACCCGGTCGGCCAGCTGAGCACTCTCGTCGGGTCGCAGGGGCTGTTCGACCTCGCGGCCCGCCTCGCCGAGCTCGATCGCTGGATCGGCGCCGAGCTGCGCGACTTCGAGGTCGACCTGGCGACCGTGCCGCGCGGCGTCCGTGCCGTGCAGGCGGCGGCTCACCATCTGCTCGATCTCGGCGGCAAGCACCTGCGGCCGATGTGCGTGGCGCTGGCCGCCAAGGTCGGCACTGGTTTCGGATCGACGGGGCGACAGCTCGCGGTCGCCGTCGAGCTGGTCCATACCGCGACCCTGCTCCACGACGACGTGGTCGACGTCGCGGCGACCCGGCGCGGCGAACCGACGGCGCGGACGATCTACGGGAACGCGGCCTCGATCTTCGCGGGTGACTGGTTGCTGGTCGAGGCGCTGCGCCGCATCCGCGCCACCGGACACGCCGATCTACTCGACGAGATGCTCGCGATCATCGAGGAGATGATCCTGGCCGAGTCGCTGCAGCTCGAGCGCCGCGGCCAGATCCACGGCGATGTCGCCGACTACTTCCGGGTCGCCGAGGGCAAGACCGCGGCGCTGTTCCGGTGGGCGATGCGGGCCGGTGCCCGGGCCGGCGGCTCGTCGGCGGAGGTGGCGCGCGCCCTCGAACGCTTCGGCCTCGAGCTCGGCGTCGGCTTCCAGATCGTCGACGACTGTCTCGACTTCGCGGGCGACGCCGCGGTCACCGGCAAGGCGCTGTACACCGACCTGCGCGAGGGCAAGTTGACCTACCCGGTGCTGCTCGGGCTCGAGCGAGATCCGGCGCTGGCGGCGCTGATCGGCGAGGCCATCGACGCCGTCGACGCCCCGACCGCCGAGCAGGTGGTTCGCCATCGCGTGATCGGCGAGCGCATCCACGCCTGCGGCGCGCTCGCCGACGCCCGCCGCACCGCCGGTGAACGGATCGCGCGCGCGGTCGCGGCGCTGGTCGCGGTGCCCGATGGACCGGGCAAGGCCGCGCTCACCACCGTCGCCGAGGCGACGGCGACCCGGGAGCGATGACCATGGCCTGCGAGCTGCCTGCCCTGCTACGCCCCTCGAGCCGGATGGCCGGCTTCTATCGACGTCCGCTCGCCGAGCGGGTGGCGACCATCGCCGCCCTGGTCGACACCGGCCAGCTGTCGGCGGCCAGCGCCGCCTGGTTGCGCGACGGCGGCGGCCTCGAGCTGGCGGCCGCCGACCGCATGAGCGAGAACGTGGTCGCGATCGCCGGTCTGCCGCTGTCGGTGGCGCTCAACCTGCGCGTGAACCACGTCGATCACCTGGTGCCGATGGCGATCGAGGAACCCTCGGTGGTCGCGGCCGCCAGCGCGGCGGCGCGGCTGGTGCGGCTGGCGGGCGGGTTCACCGGCGACGCCGACGCGCCCATCATGACGGCGCAGATCCACGTCGACGGCGTCGACGACGTGGCCGGCGCCGGGGCGCGGATCGGCGCCCATGCCGGCGAGCTGTGCGCGCTCGGCGATCGCGCCATCCCGCGCATGGTGGCGCGCGGCGGCGGCTGTCGCGACGCCACCTGTCGGGTCCTCGACGCCGATGGCGGCGCGGTGGTCGTCGAGCTCGGCGTCGACGTCGGTGACGCGATGGGCGCCAACCTGGTCGACACCGTCGCCGAGGCGGTGGCGGCGCGGATCGGCGAGCTGCTCGGCGGCGTGATCGTGCTGCGCATCCTGTCGAACCTGGCCCTGCGACGGCTGGCGCGGGCGCAGGCCGAGGTCTCGGCCGAGGCGCTCGGCGGCGATCTGCTCGCCGACGGCGTGGTCCGCGCCAGCCGCTTCGCCGAGCTCGACGTGGCCCGCGCCGCCACCCACAACAAGGGGACGATGAACGGCATCGACGCCGCTGCGGTCGCGCTCGGGCAGGACTGGCGCGCGATCGAGGCCGGCGCCCATGCCTTCGCGGCGCTCGGCTGCGGCTCGGGCAGCGAGCGCCGTCCGGCCCGCGGCTCGGCCTACGGGCCCCTGGCGACCTGGCGGCGGACGGCGAGCGGCGTGTGCGGCACGATCGAGCTGCCGATGGCGGTCGGTACGGTCGGCGGCGCCACCCGCACACCCGGCGTGCGGGCCGCCCTCGAGCTGTGCAACGTGAGCGGCGCCCGCCAGCTCGCGGTGGTGCTGGCGGCGGTCGGCCTGGCGTCGAATCTCGGCGCGCTGCGGGCGCTCGCCGGCGAGGGCATCCAGCGCGGCCACATGCGGCTGCACGCCCGGCGCCTGGACCCGGCCACCGCCCTCGCCGCTCCCGGCGAAGGAGGTGGGCGATGACCGCGGTCGTGCCGCGCGGCGTGGTGGCGGCGCAGGCCGGAGCGGCGGCCGGATCGGGCGCGATGTTCGATCGCATCGCCCGTCGCTACGACCTGCTCAACCGCGTCATGTCGTTCGGTGTCGACCGCCGCTGGCGGCGGCGCACCGTGCGCGCGCTGGCGCTGCCGTCCGATCGGCCAGGTCGTGTGCTCGACGTCGCCACCGGCACCGGCGACCTGGCGATCGAGGTCGCTGGCGCGCACCCGACGGCCGAGGTGGTCGGCGTCGATCCGTCGCCCAACATGATCGAGGTCGGACGCACCAAGCTGACTCGCCGCGGCCTCGACGGCCGCGTCACGCTCGAGGAGGGTGACGCCCAGGCGCTGCGCTTCGCCGACGCCAGCTTCGACGGGGTGTGCATCGGGTTCGGCATTCGCAACGTGCCCGATCGCGCCCTCGCCCTGCGCGAGATGGCGCGGGTGTGCCGGCCGGGTGGCCGGGTCGCGGTGCTCGAGCTCGGCGAGCCGCGGCGGGGCCTGATCGCGCCGCTGGCCCGGTTCCACATCCGCCACGTCGTGCCGCGGGTCGGGGCCTGGCTGTCGGGAGCGAAGGAGTACCGGTATCTGCAGTCGTCGATCGCCGCCTTCCCGCCGCCCGACGAGTTCGCCGCGCTGATGGGCGCCAGCGGGCTCACGGTGCTCGAGGTCATGCCGTTGACGTTCGGCGTGTGCACCCTCTACGTCGCCGTCCGAGGTGCACCATGAGCGCGCAACCGACGGCGGCGGCAGCGGTGGCGCGGGCGCCGGCGGCGCTGCCCGGCGCCGCGGCGCTCGAGCGCGGCCTCGACGAGGCGGTGCGGCTGCCGGCCGACGCCATCGCTCGTATCGCGATCCCGGCGGCCGCGGTGCCCGCCGCCGGGCTCTGGCGCCTGCCGGGCGACGCCGTGCTGTGGGAAGCGCGCGATGTCGAGCTCGGCATCGCCGGCGTCGGCGTGACCGCGGCCGCCAGCGCCACCGGGGCGGCGCGGTTCGACGACGTCGCCGCCACCGGCGACGCGATCCTGGCCCGTTGCGTGACCATCGGTGACGGCCCGCCACCGCGGCTGCTCGGTGGGCTGGCGTTCGCGCCCCGCAGCGCTACCGCGGTCGGCCCCTGGCACGGCTTCGGGGACGCCTGGTTCGCGCTACCGCGCTGGACCTACGAGCGCCGCGGCGGCAGCGCGTGGCTGGTGCTGGCGATCGCGCCCTCCGAGGCCCGCGATCGAGCGCGCCTGCACGCCGAGCACGCCGCCGCGGTCGCCGCCCTGAGCGAGCCCCTGCCGGCACCCCGTGGACGCGCCGAGGCGACCACCGACCTGCCGCGCCCGCGGTGGGCGGAAGCCATCGAGGACATCCGGTCGGCGATCGCGCACGGCCGCTGTCGCAAGGTGGTGGCGGCGCGCACCCGCCGCGTCGAGCTGGCCGCCGCGGTCGACCCGGCGGCGGTGCTCGCCGAGCTCGGCCGACGCCACCCCGAGTGCACGCGCTTCGGCGTCCGCCGCGGCAGCGCCGCGTTCATCGGTGCCAGCCCGGAGCGGTTGATCCGTCGCCGCGGCGACGTGGTCGACAGCGAGGCGCTGGCCGGCTCGATCGCGCGGCCGCGCGGCGCGGCGGGTGATGACGCGGCGCTGGCCCTGGCGCTGCTCGACAGCGCCAAGGATCGCGGCGAGCACGACCTGGTGGTGCGGGCGATCGAGCACGCGCTCGGCCCCTGGTGCCGCGAGCTCGACGTGCCGGCGACGCCGGCGGTGCGGACGCTGCGCCACGTGCTCCACCTGCACACGCCGGTGCACGGGACGCTGTACGCGCCGCGCCACGTGCTGGCGCTGGCGGCGGCGCTGCACCCGACCCCGGCGGTGGGCGGCACGCCGACCGCGGCGGCGCTGGCGTGGATCGCCGCCCACGAACCGGCGGCCCGCGGCTGGTACGCCGCGCCGGTGGGCTGGTTCGACGCCAGCGGCGACGGCGAGCTGGCGGTGGCGATCCGCTCCGGGCTGCTCGACGGCGCGACCGCGATCCTGCACGCCGGCGCCGGCATCGTGCGCGACTCGGACCCGGACGCCGAGTGGGCCGAGACCGAGGTCAAGCTGCGCGCGCTGTCCGGCGCGCTCGGGCTGACACCGGAGTCGCCCCGGTGACCGCCGCGGTGCAGACGGTGTGGGCCGAGCTGCTGATCGGCAGCCTCGCCGACGCCGGCGTCACCGACGTCGTCGTCAGCCCGGGGTCGCGCTCGACCCCGCTGACCACGGCGCTGGCCGCGTCGACGCTGCGTCTGCACGCGATCGCCGACGAGCGCTGCGCTGGCTTCTTCGCGCTCGGCCTGGCCCGCGCCACCGGCATGCCGGTCGCGGCGGTGTGCACGTCGGGCACCGCGCCCGCCCACTACCTGGCGGCGGTGATCGAGGCGTCGATGGCCGGCGTGCCGCTGGTGATCGTGTCGGCCGATCGACCGCCCGAGCTGCACGGCGCCGGGGCGTCGCAGACCATCGATCAGCAGCGCCTGTTCGGCGGCTTCGTGCGTCGCTTCGACGATCTCGGCCCGCCCGACGGCGCCACGCTCGCGCTCCGCGCCTTGCGGCGCAAGGTCGGCCAGGCGGTGGCTGCGGCTCGCGGCCCGTCGCCCGGGCCGGTGCATCTCAACGTCCCGCTGCGCAAGCCGCTCGAGCCGACGGTGCCGGTCACCGCCGCCGAGCGCGCCTCGGCTGCCGAGCTGGTTCGCCTGCGCGCCCTGCCCATCGCGGCGCTGGTGCCAACCGTCCGGGTTCCCGATCCGGCGATCGCGCGACTGGCGGCGGCGATCGACGCCGCCACCAGCGGGGTGCTGCTCGCCACCGCCGGGCCGGCGTCACGCCGCGACGTGCGCGCGGCCGCGTTCGCGCTCGCGGCCCGCATCGGCTGGCCGGTGCTGGCCGAGGCGGGGAGCCAGCTCCGCTTCGCGCCCCGCGCCGACGTGATCGCGATCGACCGCTTCGCGGTCGCCGGTGCTGCCGACCTCGCGCCCGACCTGATCGTCCAGCTCGGCGGCGAACCGGTGGCGATGGGATGGGCCGCCATCGCCGCCGGTGCCCGCCGCTTCGTCATCGCCGAGGCCGGCTGGCCGGACGGTGACTCGAGCGCCGACGCCGTCCTGATCGGCGACGTCGCCGACACGCTGGCCCGGATCACCGCCGCGCTGCCGCCGCACGACCAGCTCGCCCCCGCCACCCGCCAGCGTCGCGCGGCGTATGCCAGCGCCTGGCGGGCCGCCGATCGCGCGGCGGCGATCGCGATCGATGCCGCGGCCGCCGCGGTGCCCGGCCCGCTGGCGGCCGAGCACGCCGCGGTGCGCGCTGCGATCGCGGCGGTGCCCGACGGCGGTCAGCTGGTGCTCGGCAACAGCTTGACCATCCGCGTCGCCGACGAGATCGCCGATGGCGGGCGCGACCTGACGGTCCTGACCCAGCGCGGCGCGGCCGGGATCGACGGCTTGATCGCCGGTGCCGCGGGCGCGGCGTCGCACGGTGTCCCGACCGTGGTCGTGCTCGGCGACGTCAGCTTCGCGCACGATGTCGGCGCGCTGGCCTGCACCCGCGGCCTGCCGCTCGCGATCGTCGTCATCGACAACGGCGGTGGCCGCATCTTCGATCGCCTCCCGGTCGCCGCCGCCGGCCTGCCCGCCGCCGCCTTCGAGCGACTGTGGCTCACGCCGCCAGCGCTCGACCCCGCCGCCGCCGCCCGCGCCTTCGGCCTCGCCGCCGCGACCGTCCGGTCACCGGACGAGCTGGGCGCCGCGATCGCGCGCGGGCTGGGCGGCGACGGGCCGATCGTCATCCACGTTCCGGTGGCGCCCCACAGCGCGGCCACCGTTCGCAGCGCGGCGCTGGCCGCGCTGGTTTCGCCCGCCGCCCGCCACAGGAGCCACTCATGAGCGACGTCACCTGGATCCCGATCTCCGGCTACGAGGACATCAAGTACGACAAGTCGCCCGAGGGCATCGCCCGGGTGACGATCAACCGGCCCGAGGTCCGCAACGCGTTTCGGCCCCAGACCGTGGCCGAGATGATCCGCGCCTTCGACGACGCCCGCGACGACGCCGAGGTCGGCGTCGTGATCCTCACCGGCGAGGGCCCCGACGCGTTCTGCTCCGGCGGCGATCAGCGGGTTCGCGGCGCCGGCGGCTACGTCGGCACCGACGGCGTCCCGCGCCTCAACGTGCTCGATCTGCAGAAGCGGATCCGCTACCTGCCCAAGCCGGTGGTCGCCGCGGTCGCCGGCTTCGCCATCGGCGGCGGCCACGTGCTGCACGTGGTCTGCGACCTGACCATCTGCGCCGACAACGCCCGGTTCGGACAGACCGGGCCGCGGGTCGGCAGCTTCGACGCCGGCCTCGGCAGCTCGTACCTGGCCCGCATCGTCGGTCAGAAGAAGGCCCGCGAGATCTGGTTCCTGTGCCGGCAGTACGGCGCCCAGGAGGCCCTCGACATGGGCCTGGTCAACAAGGTCGTCCCGCTGGCCGACCTCCAGGCCGAGACCATCCAGTGGTGTCGGGAAATGCTGGAGCTGTCGCCGATGGCGTTGCGCTTCCTCAAGTCGGCGATGAACGCCGATTGCGACGGCCAGATGGGGCTGCAAGACCTGGCCGGCTCGGCGACCCTGCTCTACTACCTCACCGAGGAAGGACGCGAGGGCAAGGAGGCCTTCCTCGAGAAGCGCCAGCCGGACTTCAAGAAGTTCCGACGCTACCCATGACCCGGAGCCGGCCCACGACGCGAACCTGGGTGGCGGCGGCGCGGCCGCGGACCTTGACCGCCGCGGTGGCGCCGGTGGCGATCGGCACCGCGTGCGCCCACGCCGCCGGCGGCGTGGCCTGGGGCCCGGCGGCGGCGGCGCTGGCCGGCGCGGCGCTGATCCAGATCGGCACCAACTTCGCCAACGACGTGTTCGACGCCGAGAAGGGTGCCGACACCGCCGACCGCAAGGGTCCGGTGCGGGCGGTCGCGGCGGGATTGATCAGCGCCGCGGCGATGCGCACCGCGATGGTCGCCGCGTTTGCGCTGGCGGTGGCGGTGGGCGGGTATCTGGTCTCGGTCGGCGGCTGGCCGGTGGTGGCGATCGGCGTCGCTTCGGTCGCCGCCGGCGTCGCCTACACCGGCGGTCCATGGCCGCTCGGCTACCACGGGCTCGGCGACGTCTTCGTGATGATCTTCTTCGGCCAGGTCGCGGTGTGCGGCACCGCGTACGTGCAACTCGGCACCGTGCCGGCGCTGGCCTGGTGGCTCTCGGTGCCGGTGGGCGCCGTGGCGACCGCCATCCTGGTCGTCAACAACCTGCGCGATCGCGAGACCGACGCCGGCGCCGGCAAGCGCACGCTGGCGGTCCGGTTGGGGCGCCGCTTCGCGCTCGCCGAGTATGCGGGGCTGCTGGCGATCGCGCACGCGGTGCCGGTGGTGCTGGCGGTGAGCGGACGGCCGTGGTGCTTGCTCGGTGCGGTGACGGCGCCGTGGGCGCTGCTGCTGGTGCGGGCGCTGATCCGCGCGGTGCCGGGACCGGCCATGAACCGGCTGCTGGGTGCCACCGCGCAGCTCCTGCTGGTGCAATCGGTCGCGCTGGCGATCGGGCTCGCGGTCGGGTGACCGTGCCGATCGATCGGGTGCGGATCGACCAGGTGCGGATCGTGCCGTGGCGCCGACCGATCGCGGCGGCCGATGCCCGCAGCACGTGGACCGAGCGCCGCGGCTGGTTCGTGGTCGTCGAGAGCGGGGGTGTGCGCGGGATCGGAGAAGCGTCGCCGCTGCCGGGGTTCGCGGATGACGGCGGGCGAATCGCGGAGGTTGGTGATCGGCTGACGGCGATCGGGCATCGGTTGACGGAGGTTTCGGTTTCGGCTTCGGCTTCGGTTTCGGCTTCGGCTTCGGTTTCGGCTTCGGCTGCGGTTTCGGCGGCGGTTTCGGCGGCGGCTGCGGTTCCGGATTCCGCCGCGGCCGCGATCCACTTCGCCATCGAGACCGCGGTGCTGGATCTCGTCGCTCGCCAGCGCGGTGTGACGCTGGCCGACCTGCTGGCACCGTCGCCGGCGGTCCGGGTACCGGTCAACGCGGTCGTCACCGACGCCGCGTCGGCCACCGCGGCACTCGCCCGCGGCATCGCCGCCCTCAAGGTCAAGGTCGGCGCCGACCACGAGCGGACGACCGCGTTGTTGCGCGAGATCGCGGCGGCGGCACCGGGCGCGGCGCTGCGGGCCGACGCCAACCAGACCTGGCCGCTCGACCAGGTCGAGCGCCGGCTGGCCGCGCTCGCCGACCTCGGGCTCGAGTACGTCGAGGAGCCGGCCGCCGGGCTGGCCGCCGCGTTGCGGGCGCGCCTGCCGGTGCCGATCGCGCTCGACGAGAGTCTGGCGGCGGCCGATCGCGACACCTGGCTGGAACCGGCGCTGGCCAGCGGCGCGGTCGCGGCGCTGATCCTCAAGCCGACCGTGCTGGGCGGCCTGGCGAGCTGTCTCGCGCTGGCGGCGCGGGCGCGCGCCCACGGCGTCGAGGCGATCGTCACCCACGCGCTCGAGGGCCCGGTGGCGACCGCGGCCGCCGCCGAGCTCGCGCGTGCCCTCGCGCCGCGCCGGGCGGTCGGCCTCGATCGACACGCCGGCCTCACCGACTGGCGCGTCGACGTGCCGCAGCTCGCCGGCGGCGCCGTGATCGCGGCGTCCGGTCCCGGGCTCGGGCTCGACATCGACGCCGTGCTGGCGGAGGCGAGGTGAGCTTCGCGTCGCCGCTGGTCGCCGGCCTCGACCGCGCCTCGGTGGATGCGATCATCGATGCGATCGAGCGCCGCCGGCCGGTCGGCCTCATCCACGACCGGCTGCCCGCCGACCAGCGCGACGAGCTCGCCGCCCGCCTCGCCGCATCGCCGGTCCCCGACGACACCGCGGCGGTGGTGTTCACCACCGGCTCGACCGGTCGGCCAAAAGGCGTCGTCCTCTCGCACGCCGCCACCCACGCCGCCGTCGCTGCCAGCGCCGCTCGCCTGGGCGTCCGCAGCGATGATCGCTGGCTGCTGGCGCTACCGCCGGCCCACATCGCCGGCCTGGGCGTCATCCTGCGCAGCCTCGCCGCGCGCACGCCGATCGTGGTCGCCGCCGGCGGCGACCGCGCCATGGTCGCCGCGGCGCTCGCCGGCGACGCGATCACGCTCACGTCGCTGGTGCCGACCCAGCTCGCCGCGCTGCTCGACGATCCGGCCTGGCGCCCGCCACCGTCGCTGCGCGCCGTGTTGCTCGGCGGCGCGGCGGCGCCCGCGGCGGTGATCGCGCGCGCCCGCGCCCGCGGCGTGCCGGTGCTCCTCACCTACGGCATGAGCGAGAGCTGCGGCCAGGCCGCGACCTGCCCGCCCGGCGAGCCCCCACCTCCGGGGGCGGTCGGCCGCCCGCTCGACGGTGTGACCATCACCGCCGGCACCCGCGCCGCGCCGGCGGTCATCGCGATCCGGACTCCGAGCGGGTTCACCGGTTATCTCGACCAGCCCCGCTTCGACCCCGAGGTGATCGTCACCGCCGACCTCGGCTTCGTCGAGGACGGCTGGCTCCACGTCGTCGGCCGCGTCGACGACGTGATCATCACCGGCGGCGAGAAGGTCCACCCCACCACCGTCGAGGACGCCCTCACCCGCGTGCCCGGTGTCGCCGCCGCCTGCGTGGTCGGGGTCCCCGATCCGTCCTGGGGTCAGCTGGTCGCCGCCGCCATCGTCGCCGGTCCCGGGTTCGAGCGTGCGGCACTCGACGCCGCCATCGCGGCCCTGCCGCCCCACGCCCGTCCGCGCCGGCTCATCGTCGTCGACACACTCCCGCTCGGGGCCACCGGCAAGATCGATCGCCGCGCGGTGGCGGCGAGTTTCGACGGATGTGGATGATTCCTGCGGGAGGTTCGCACGCGTCAGATCTCGGTATGCCTCTCACGCTCGCAACGCCGGTCATCGAGGCTTCCGCACAGGGCACGATCGACGGCGGCGGCTCCGACCCGCACGCCGACTTCGACGCCTACGATCCCGCGTAGGCCGCTCCTCTCCGCCCCAGTCCCACGCGCGCCCGCACGTGCCACGCCCCCGGGCTCGCCCGCTCTCTCGCCGGCGACGCCGACGTACGTGCCCGCCCTCACGTTTCCCGCCCAGGCCGAGGCGACCCGCGGGCACCACCGGAGCTCGCGGCCGCACAAGCCAACGCTCAAACCGCGCTCATGCGCCGTATCCCCCGAGGTGTACCGCGGCCACACCCACAACGTGATGGGGGTGGCGTACTGCTCGCGCGGCGACTACCTGGCGGCCTTCGGCCCCGGCCGCCCTGCGCGCCTGGCTCGACACCGTCACGACCGCCCGCGCCGACAAGGAAGGCCGCATCGCGAGCCCGGAGTGAACTGATGGAACCTCCTCGCACCTGGCCGATGCTCGAGTCGCTCGACGCGTTTCGCACGTACTGCGGACCTAACTTGTCCGCTTTTTCGCGCCGGCCGCACGGGGTCCTCGCTTGGGATGACCACGTCGCGCACTGCCACCGCGGAACTAGCGGATCGATCCACCCGGGCTGCCCTGCCGTGGAGCTGCGGACGTCGCGCCGTCCCACGTGGTCACGCCGCTCGGGCGGGCGACCCCACCACGCCTCCGTGCCCGCACCACCACCGCTGTGTGCAGCGCCCGCAGACGCGCAGCTCCGTCGCGTCGGTGGACGCAACTCGCTACAGACTCCAGGTCGACCGCGGACTGCGGTCGGGCAAGCCATGACCTCGGATCCGTCGACCGCAGCGGCGCGGCGGCCCGAAGCGAGGGCGCGCTTCTGGGCCCCGTACTTGGCGCGCTTGCGAGCGGCGTAGGGCAGGGCCTCGGCGGTGGTCTCGTACGACTCGGCGCCGAGATCGACGAAGTCGGCGGCGCTGCCCTTCCTCGACACGATCCAGACCTCGTTCGGCCGCCACGTGCAGGCGCATGTCGGCGGCGCCGCCGCCGCCGCCCGCGATCCGGACGCCGCCTTCGGCGTCGCCCTCAACCCGCCCAAGCACCGGCCGCTGCGGCTGGCCGCCGGCGACAAGATCATCGTGCTGGCCGACGACTGATCGCCCGGCGTCGCACCGGCTTCTTCGCCGCGGGTGGCTTCTTCGTCGCGGCCTTCGTCGCCGCCTTCGTCGGTTGCTTCTTCGGCTTCGGCTTCGCCGCCGGCTTCGGCTTCGGCTTCGCCGCCGGCTTCCTCGCCCGGGCGGCGGGCTGCTTCGCGGTTACCTTCTTCGCGGCCGGCCGCTTCACCGGAGCGGGGGGCTCGTCGTCCTCGAAGATCTCGTTGCCGAACAACTCGGCGCCGAGCTGTTCGACGATCTTCCAGCAGTCGCCGACCGGCTTGCTCGTGATCGCTCCCTTGGTGAGCGCGAGCTCGACGCCGTCCTCGCCCGAGGAGGTCCCGTCGTTGACCAGCCGCAGCGAGCCTTCGCCACCGGCAGCGCGCGCGGACTGGAACAGGGTCGCCAGCGGGTAGGCCAGATCGAGCAGCGACTTGTCGAGCAGGACGCAGACCCGCACGGTCGTCACGCCCGCCTTGGACTCGATGCGCTCGATGGCTTCCTTTCCGGTGTAGCACTTCCAGGCGAGCACCTCGGCGAAGGTCTCGGTCTTGGTGGTGGGAACGCTGAAGGCGTGCTCGAACTCCCGGTCCTTCAGCCCCGACCAGCCCGGTGCCAGCGCGATGTCGGCCGGCTTCTGTCCCCGCACCGCGTTCCATGCGGCGGTGCTCAGCCCGATCCGGAGGTCGATGAAGTAACCCCAGCTCATGGGGCGATGTTCGCCCCGCGCCACCGCGCCGGCAAGAGGCGTGGCCGGCGGATCAGGCGATCAGGCGGACCAGAGCGATGTGCCGAACACCGGACTGGTGGCTCGCGGGCGCGACGTTCGAGATCACCGACCAATCCGGCTACGGCGGCGCCGGCTACGGCGGCGATAGCTACGGCGGCGCCGGCGCCGGCGGCTGACTGCTGTCCCCGGCCGCGATGTCGTCTTGACGCCCGGTCAACCGGACGGGCCGACGCACACCCTGAACTCGAGCGGTCCGTGGCAAGCTCGCGGTGATGGCGTCGGAGGCCTCGATGTGCGCGGTCCACGGCCAGCTCGACCGCATCTTCGCGTTGTTCCGCGAGCTGGTGCTGGTGGGCGACCGCGGGCGAGCGGCCCTGGTGGTGGCGGCGCTTCGCGACCTCACCGCGTCTCACGCGGCCGACGAGGAGGCGGCGCTGGTCCCGCTCCTCGACGACACCGCGCGCTGGCCGGCCGAGCTGTACCTCGGCCAGCACACCAAGCTGCTGGCCG
This sequence comes from Myxococcales bacterium, assembly GCA_947483555.1. Taxonomy (GTDB): domain Bacteria; phylum Myxococcota_A; class Polyangia; order Haliangiales; family Haliangiaceae; genus UBA2376. The sequence continues at coordinate 4,562 of CANKMW010000128.1, read as the reverse complement.
GGATCGATCGGCTGAGCGCCAGCCTCGACGAGATCGGGCCGCGGCGGGCGGGCTGGCGCACAGCCGCGCTCGCCGTCCTCGATCTCGCGGCCCCGATGATGCACCTGGCCGAGCACCACCACCTGGCCGAGGAGCAGGATCTGTTCGTGATCGCGGCGGCGCGCGCGCCCCACCGGCTCGACGAGCTGGCCGCGCGCTGGCAGGAGGAGCGGGCGCGTCACCAGGTCGTGCTCGACGAGGCGACCGCAGCCCTCGACGACCTCGGGGATGCGGCCGGATGAGCGACGCCCGCGAGCGGCGCGTCGGCCTGATCGAGGCGCTGGACGTGACGCCGGTGAGCAAGGCGCTGGCCGAGGCTCGACCGCGCCGACCGCTGCTCGATCTGCCGTTCTCGTGGCGAGACCACGACGGCGTCGTGTTCGTCGACGATCCCGACGGCGCCTCACTCACCAGGAGGGGATGACATGGGCCAGCGACTCGGCGCTCTCGACCAGCTGTTCCTCCGCCTCGAGACCCCGACGACGCCCATGCACGTGGGCGGCGTGCTGATCTTCGGCGGTGCGCGCACGACCGCGCCGCGGCTCGAGACCCTGAGGGCCACGCCGGTGCGCACCAGCCCGTTCGACTGGGTCCTCGCCGGTCGCCGCGGCCGGCAGACGTGGGCGCAGGTCACCGGCGCCGCGCCGCCGGTGGGCCACGTGCGGCTCGAGCCGCCCGGCGACGACGCCGCGCTGATGGCGGCGGTCTCGCGCCTGCACCGTCCGCACCTGTCTCGCGACGGGATGATGTGGGAGTGCCACCTGATCGAGGGCCTGCGCGACGACCGCTTCGCGCTCTACTACAAGGTGCACCACGCCTGCATCGACGGCGTCAGCGCGATCCGGCGGCTCGAGCGTTCGCTCAGCACGGACCCGACGCAGCCCACGCCGCCGGTCTGGGCCGCTGCGCCACCCCCGCGCGGGCCGCGACCGGCGCCGGACCCGCGGTCAGTCGGCGCCGCCGGCGCGATCCGGACCGCGGTCGAGATCGGCGGCTGGCTGGGGCGGCTCGCTCTGGCGGCGTCCGATCGCGATCCGGGCCGCACCGCGAGCCCGTACACGGCGCCGTCCACGCCGCTCAACCCGTTGCTCGATCGCGAGCGCAGCGTGGCCTGGTGCCGCCTGCCGCTCGACGGGGTGCGCTCGATCGCCCACGCCGCCGGGGTCACCGTCAACGAGGTCGCGCTCGCGGTGTGCGCCGCGGTCCTGCGTTCACACCTCGCGGCGCGCGGCGCCCTGCCCGACCGACCGCTGGTCGCGATGATCCCGGTCTCGCTGCGGGGCGGCGGCGACACGAGTGGCAACCAGGTGAGCAGCATCCTGTGCAAGCTGGGCACGGAGATCGCCGATCCGCGGGAACGGCTCCGGGCGATCGCGCGATCGTCGGCGGCCGGCAAGCAGATGATCAGGTCGATGTCGCCGGCGGCGGCGGCGGCGTTCAGCCTGGCCTACACGCTCCCGGCGGTGGCGGCCCAGCTCGCCGGGCTAGCCCGCCTGCCGGTGTTGCCGTGGAACGTGGTGGTGTCGAACGTGAACGGCCCGCGCGAGCAGCTCTACTACGACGGTGCCCCGCTCGAGGCGATCTACCCGGTGTCGCTGCTCTTCGAACGCCAGGCGGTCAACATCACGCTGGTGAGCTGTCGCGATCATCTCGACATCGGGCTGCTCGTGTGTCCGAGCGCGGCCGGCGACGTGGGCGAACTCGCCGCCGGGCTCGAGCACGCCTACCGCGAGCTCGCCGACGCGTGACCTACGGCTGGGGCAACAACCCGTGGATCTGGGCCGAGTGCGACTGGCACAAACTCAAGGACTATCACCAGCGACAAGGCTCGCCGCGCCATTACCGGACCGTCGGCACCGCGCCCCCCGCGGACATCCAGTCCGGCGACATCGTCATCGACAACGCGCGCGGCATGGACCCGGACCACATCCAGACCGCGATCGCGTTCGACGGGCGTCACCTCGGGCAGCGAGCAGGCAACGGACGAGCAGAACAGGAACGGATCGACGGTCTGCCAGGGATCCTGGAGCGGAGACATCGCCACGATAGCGGGCGCGGGCGACGACAGGTCACCGCGCTGGCAGCCAACGAAGGCAGCGGCGCCGGTCGCACTCAGCCACCGCAAAGCATCACGCCGGTCGATCTCGGACATCGGGCTCCATGATGCCATGCCGGCGCGCGAACGTCGGCGGGGCGAACGTCACGACGCCGCGATCGTGATGCGCGCGTTGCGGCCGTTGTCGCGCGGATCGCCGGGCTCGATCTTCCAGTCAGAGAGGACCACGCGCAGGCCGGTCTGCGCCTCGATGCGGGTGACGACGTCGAGCTGCTCGGCTGGCGTTCGGCAACCGCGAGGCGTTGCCCGAGGCCAGCCCGCTGGCGGCCCGGGCCGACCGCGCGGCCAGGAACATGCTCGAGAACATGGTGCTGTTCGTAGCCGTGTTCGTCGCGGCGCGGCGCGCGGGGCCGGCTCCGACCCGACCGCCGGCTCGGCGGTCTTCTTCGTCGCGCGCCTGGCCTACTTGCCCGCCTACCTGGCGGGGATCGTGTACGTGCGTTCGCTGCTCTGGGCGGTCGCGCTCGGCGGCGTGGGATGGATCGCCCTCGGTGCCCTCGGCGTCGTCGGCTGAACTCCTCATCAACAGCAGGCCGGGGCCGAAGCGTGGCCGGCACGTTCTCGTTCACCCACGGCGGCAAGCGGCGACCGAGTGCGACGGCCACCGGTGGCCACGCAACCATCAGCTCGCGCAGGTCGCAATCGCCGCGACCATCCGTTCCCACGTGCACGAACGGAAGATCGCGCGCGGCGCGAGCTGCACCTGCAGTCGTGGTGGCTGCGCCAGCTCATCGAGCTGCCTGCAACGTGACCGATCAGATGTGGCCGAACACCTTGTCCGCGAATGCCTTGATCACCGCTGCGTCGGTCGCCTTCGGTCCTGCCAGCGTCATCGATAGCGTGGTGGTGCCCTTGACGATCGCGATCTCGTTGTCCGACGCGTGCTGGGTGCGCGGCCCGGTGGTCGTCGGCTTCTCCCACGCGTTCTTGAACACCGTGATCCCGACGAAGTAGAAGTCGGTCTTGCCGGTGAAGTCCCACGCGGAGAGCCCGTACCACCAGTTGAGGCCGTTCGCGACCATGGTGTTGTCGATGATCCGGTTGAACGCCGAGCCGTCGATGGCGACGCCCTCGCGGTAGTTGTCCGAGATCGTGTTGTTCGCGATGAGGTTGTTCTGCGAGCCGGGGCTCAGGTACACGCCCGTCCCGCCCTGGGCACCCGTGATCGAGCCGTTGCGGAAGGTCACGCCGTGGACCCAGGTGAAGACGTGCAGGCCGTTGCCCTTGGGCCCGCGGAGGTGGACGTTGTCGAACGTCACGTCGCGCGGGGCCGCGTTGCGCATGCAGTCGTCGATCAGGGTCATCCGATGCTCGCGCTCGTTGGTGTGGTGGAACCATGCGAGGTAGCGCTCGCGCATCACGGTCTCGAGCGTCTCGGCCCCGCGCGGGTAGAGCCGCACCAGGGCGCCACCGTCGTAGCCGGTCACCGTGCAGTTGCGGATCGTGACGTTCTGGACCGGCTCCCGCTCGCGGCTGCAGTTGTCGGCGGGAACCTCCTGCCAGGAGGCGAATTCGCCACCGAGGCCGACTCGCTGCGCGTCGACGACCGAGAGGGCGATCGAACCGTCGCCGGTGTTGCCGCCTGCCAGCGTGGCGCCGGCGCAGTCGAGCGTCACGTTGCTGCGGGTGATCTGGAACTCGACGCGGTCGTAGGTGCAGGTCCGGGGCAGGACGAAGCTGAGCGGCTCGGTGCCGGGCTGGTCGATGACCTGGCAGCTCTTCGCCGCCGGGCAGACGCCCTGCTGGTAGGTCACCCACGGCCGGGTCTCCGTCCCGCAGGCGGGGAGCGCGTTGTCGCCAAAGGCGGCGGCCTCGGTGGCCGGTGCCTCGGCGGTGTCGGGGAGGTCCGCGCAGGCGGCGAGGAGGAGGACGCCGATGACGCAGCATCGGGCGGCGGGGGGAATCATGCCCGGGCCCTTCGCAAGCCTGGTGCCAGGCGTCGCGCCCAGCGATCTCCGCGCGATGGACGCGACGCGCCGCGCTGGCTAGGCGAACTGTCCAGTCACGAAGGCGGCGGCAGCGCGCGCTGTTGCGGTGGAGCGCGTTCGGTCGACCGCCACGGAGCTCGCGCGCGCGCTCGAGGCGCGGCTCGGCCGTCGATTCCAGGATCTTTGATTCCGCCTCCAACGGACCCGCGGCGGAGGTCCTGTGCCAGGACCCGACGCCCAGCGTGGTCGTCGAGATCGAGGCCCGTGGGCGGCGGAGCTTGGTTCTGGGAGCGCGGACTCACGCTCGACCGACTCATTCCCGGAACACAGTACCTGTCGTAGCTCCCCACGTCTTGCCGCTTTCTGGGCCGACAATTCCGCAAGTCTCTGCCCTCTCCGGGGCGGCGTAGGGGCGGGCACCAAGGGCCGGCGATGCCGGTCAGGAGGCGCTCGTGATCAGTTCTCATTCATCTCGTGGC
>CANKMW010000127.1 GCA_947483555.1 Myxococcales bacterium | reverse complement strand
CGAAACCGAAACCGAAACCGAAACCGAAACCGAAACCGAAACCGAAACCGAAACCGAAACCGAAACCGAAACCGAAACCGAAACCGAAACCGAAACCGAAACCGAAACCGAAACCGAAACCGAAGCCGACCCGGTTCCGGTCGTCCTGAGCGAAGGCGCGAAGCGCCGAGTCGAAGGACGCACCCCGCGCATTGCGTCCTTCGACTCGGCCGCCAGGCGGCCTCGCTCAGGACGAGCGGGGGTGGAGGCTCGGATCCACCACGGCCACGGCGGCGCCCACGGCCACGGCGGCGGCCACGGCCACGGAGGCGGCCACGGAGGCGGCCGGGCTACGCCTTGAAGATCGACACGTCGGCCTTGATGCCACGCCCGTCGAGATCGGCCCAGAACCGCGGCACGGCACCGGTGGCGCCGAAGCCGCCCTCCTCCCCCGGGCCGCGATACGAGAACAACGTCTGGGTGTCGAACCCGACCTCGCGCACGCCGAGGATCTCGTCGACCGCGATGACGCGGACGCCGCCGTCGGCGAACCGCGCGACGTGAACCGTGACATCGGCGGCGCTGGCCACCAGCTCGCGGACCGCCGGTTCGCTCGAGGTTGGCGCCGCGAGCTGGGCCAGGGCGACCCAGCGCGCCAGCGCGGCCTGGGGCCCCTCGCCGGTGAGCGCGATCACCGCGCCGTCGACACTGGCACCGAGCGCGGTGCCCAGCTCGAACGCCTCGCTGCCGCGCACATCGCCGACGATCAATCGATCCGGTCGCATGCGCAGCGCGTTCCGGACCAGGTGACCGAGATCGACGGCGGGCTTGCCGTGGCCGTCCGCGGGTCGAGTCTCGAGCGCGATCCAGTCGGAACGGTCGATCGAGAGCTCGGCGACCTCCTCGACCGTGACGATCCGCTCGCCGTCAGGGATGCCACCCACCAGCGCCGACACCAGGCTGGCCTTGCCGACGCCCGGAGCGCCGCAGACCACGACGTTGCGCCGCGCCACCACGCAGACCCCGAGAAAATCAGCCATCGCAGCCGACATCGCGCCCGACGCCACCAGGTCGGTCAGCGTCTTCTTGACCCGCACCGGCTTGCGCAGGGTCAGGCTCGGACCGTGGACGGCCACCGGCGGCACCACGGCCGCCAGCCGCGAACCGTCGCGCAGCCGGACGTCGACGAACGGATGCTCTTCATCGATCGCACAGCCGGTCGGCGCGACCAGGCGCTCGACCACCCGCCGCAGCACGTCGTCGGAGGAGAACGCCTTGCCCGAGCCCCGCAGCTGACCATCCTTGCCGACCACCACGCGATCGCGGCGGTCGACCAGGATCTCGTCGATCTTGTCGTCGGCGAGCAGGTCCTCGAGCGGCCCCAGCCCGAGCGCCTCGTTGAGCGTCTCCTTGATCAGGCTGTCCTGGTCGACGTACTTGGGCAACTCGCCCGAGGTCTCCAGCGTCTCGACCAGATCGACGATGGCGCGCTCGGCCTTCTGCCACAGGTCCTCGTCGCCGAGCCGCTCGACCGGGATGTTGTCGAGGTCGAGCTTGGGCCGCAGGCGCTCCAGGATCTGGGTCTGCAGATCGAGCATCTTGATCACCTTGGGATCGAGCGGCTCGAGCGTCACGCCCCGACGGAGCGGTGGCGCCACCGGTCGCGAGGCGATCTTTCGCGCCCCGGCCCCGACCAGGCGCGGCCGGGCAGCGGGCTGCGCTGGACCCGGCCCGGGCAGCGACGGCCCCATCGGCTGCGGCGCCATCATCGGCTGCGGCGCCATCATCGGTTGCGGCGCCATCATCGACGACGGCGGCGGCATGGGCGGCGGCGGGCCGGATGGCGCGGGGACGTGCATCGGCGCCGCCATGGGCGGCGGCGGTCCGCCATGGCCCATCGCATGGCCCGGTCCCGGCCCCATGCCGTGACCACCTTGCTGGTGCGCGGGCGGAGGCCCCATCGGTCCCGGCCCATGCGGCGCGACGTGAGTCGGCGCGGGCGCGGGCGCGATCGGCGCCGGTGGACCGATCATCGGCGGCGGCAGGGTTCCGCCCGGCGCCGGCCGCGGCGGCCGCGTCCGCGGTTCGCCGGCTGGCGGCGGACCGGGTGGCGGCAAGGTCGCGGGGCCGCGCGGTGGCCCCATGCCATCGGATGGGCGTGGCGGTTCCTGGCGCTGCAACGCGGCGCGCAGCAGCTCCGGCGATGCCGCCGGGGGCGGTGGGCCCATCTCCATCCGCTGCGGCGGAGGCGGCGCCTCGACGCGGGCCGGCGGCGTTGGCGCCTGTGGCGGCTCGCTCTTGGGTCCGTCGTCGGCGCCCGCGGCGGCGCTATCCTCGACGCCCATGATGAAGTCGCCGATGTAGATCTTGTCGGCTTCCTTCACGACCAGCGGGCTGGTGATCTTGCGCCCGTTGACGTAGGTGCCGTTGGTGCTCTTCAGGTCGACGATGATGAACTTGCCGTCCTTGAGCACGATGCGGGCATGCCGCTTCGACACGTTACCCTTGGGTAAGACGATGTCGTTGCCCTGCACCCGCCCGATGGTGACCTCTGGTTTGTTGAAAACGATCCGGCGCTGCTCGCCGCCCTTTTCGGTGATCACGATCGCGAACATTGAGGTCCCGAAAACACTAACGTTTCGCGAAACCTAGGGTCAAGTAAACCGACCCCGGAAGCGGTGGCCGGCGGCCCCAGGCTACGGAATGACCGGCGCCGCCGTGGTCACCGCGGCTCCCCACCAGGCCCGGCCGCTGTCGTCGACCAGCGTGCCGGCGCCGGTGCCGGTGTCGACGACCACGAACGGTCCGCTCTCGGCAAACCCGAACACCTTGCCCTTCCAGAACCCGATCCCCCACAGGTTGTCCCATCCGGTGGTGGAGCCGATCGGGGTGGCCGCGAACGTGGTCGGGGCCAGCCGCACCAGCGTGTCGGGGCCGAGCGTCGCGCCGGTGGTGGCGACGATGCCGAAGTTGCGGACCGCGACGATGTCGCCGCTCGAGGTGTAGCCGGCGCCCATGTCGCCGATCTGGTTCACGGCCCCGGTCAGCGGATCGACCTGGAAGATCTTGCCGTCGCTGTTGCGACTGCCGATCAGCACGTCAGGGCCCTCGAGGCCGAAGGCCAGGATGCTGGGCACGAATGACAGGCCGTTGAACTCCTGCGGCAAGGTGCCGGTCCCGGCGCGCTCGGTCACCCCGGTCTGGAGGTCGATCCGGTACACCCGCGTGTACGAGATGCCGACCATCTGCCCGTCCTTGTCGATCGCGATGTCGGTCATGGTGTCGCCGGCGGCGGCGCCCGTGAACGGCGCCACCAGGCTGACCGTGAAGGTGTCGGGATTGACCCGGTACAGCTCGGTCGAGGTGTGGGCGTAGACCGCCGCGTTCTCCTGGATCTCGGGGGCGTCGGCGTTGCCGTTGCCAGCGTCGCCGGTGCCGTCGTCATCGTCGTCGCCGCCGCCCGACCCCGGACCGCACGCGGCCAGCGCCAACGACGCCAGCACACCGAACCGAGACCAGGATACGCGCGCGATCGGGTGGCACATGGCGACCTCCGCGACCGAACCTATCAGGCGCCGGTGGCGCCGTGCAGGAAGAGATCGATGACCCCGGCCAGGATGATCGGCAGCGGCGGTGCGCCGGCAGCGGCCCACGCCATCAGGGCGGCGAACACGTTGAGCAGGAAGACGTCGGCGAGGATCTGGGCCGGCAGCTTGGCGCGCAGCTCGCCGGCGGCGACCGCGGCGGCGACGTGCTTGACCAGCTCGATGCGCAACGGCTGCTGTTCACGGGCCGCCTCGACCGCCGCGATGCGGCGCAGCGCGACCGCGCCGGCGTGCGGCAGGAGCGTCCGGCGGTCCTGCCACACCTCGGCGAACGCGTCGGTGGTGACGCGCAGCACCGCCCGCAGCGAGCGACCGCGCGCGGCCTTCGCGGCGCGGGCGCCGACCGGAAACGCCGTCGCCACCCGGCCCAGGATGTGGGCGTCGCTGCGCCGGATCAGCTCGATCAGCAGGTCGTCCTTGGCCGCGAAGTGGAAGTAGAAGGTGCCGCGGGCCACCCGCGCGCCGACCACGATGTCGTCGATGCCGACCTGGTCGTAGCCGCGGTCGTCGAACAGCTTCATCGCGGCCGTGAAGATCTGCTCGCGAGTCGCCTCGCGCTGGAGGTCGCGCTGCCTGACCACGCCGCACTGTACCAGCGCGCGGGCCGTCAACGCGCCGACAGCCAGACCGCGACCACGACCTGGTAGCCGGCGAACAGCAGCCACAACGTCGCCAGCGACGGATCGCGCGGCTGGGCGACCCGGCGTCCGCTGGCGATCGCCGCGATCACGATCGCGGCCGCCCCGGCCAGCGCGACCCCGACGATCACGCCATCGCCGACGCCGATCGCCTTCAGGCCGTGGAAGGGCAAGAACGCCATGACGCCGAGGACGATGATGGCCAGGGTCGACGGGCCCGCCAGCCAGGCCGGCGGCGTGCGATGACGCGCGGCGCGGGCGGTGAGCGCAGCCAGGATGGCCCCGAACGCGAGGTGCCAGTAGTAGCTGGTCACCGGCACCCCGGCCCAGCGGTAGGCGATGTTGGGATCGCCATCGAACCAGCGCCACCAGCCAGCCCGAGGTCCGACCATGTCGAAGGGAGCGTCGACGCAGACGATCAGCGCGCCGGCCGCCACCGCCTCGGCCGCCGGCCGCAGGCCGAGCCAGCGCGCGGTGGCGATGCCGGTGTAGAGCATCACCGGGTAGATGACGGTGATGTAGAGCGGCAGCTGGCGGTCGTAGAACATCACCGTGAACTGGCCGTGCGCGAAGTTGTCGACCAGGTTGTACGAGAGCAGCTCCATGGCCAGGCCATAGACGAAGATGGTCAGCCAGGTGACCAGCGCGGCGCGGTCGCCGCGACGGCGCGCCCGCAGCGCGTGGCGCAGCGTCAGCCCGGCGACCACCAGCACGATCACCTCGAGGCCGAGGAACGACAGCGGCAGCGCGGTCGGATCGTGGATGGTGACCACCCGGGTGTCGACGATCGGGGTCATGGCGCGGTGTCCAGGCCGGCGGACGGGACCGGCGCGATCGGGCGCCGATAGTCGACGTAGCGGGTGGCCTGGCCGCGGTCCGCCGGCGCCAGCGGTGCGCCGCGGCCGCCGAAGACGTGCTCGCCGTAGACCCGGCCGACCCGCCGCCAGGTCCCGAACAGCCGGTCCCACAGGCCCAGCGTCTGGCCGTAGTTGACGTGAAAATGCACGTGATGGTCGTCGTGGAAGCGCGGCGGCGGCTGCCACGGCAAGAGCGACCCGAGGTTGACCCCCGAGTGATCGAGGAACGCGATCGTGTTCTGGTAGACCAGCACCGCGACCAGCCCGACGACGTGGATCGGCAGCACGAACAGCGGCGCGATCATGATCGACTGGTAGACGGCGAACTCGAGCGGGTGCATGGCGGCGGCGGTGAACGCGGTCGGTGAGGTCCAGCGGTGGTGGACGCGGTGGATCGACCGGAACAGGACGCGATGGTGGAACATCCGGTGCGCGCCATACAGGAGCCCATCGGTGACCACGAAGTAGCCCAGCGTGGTCACCACCGAGAACGCCACGCCGTGAGCGCCGAGGGTCCAGTAGATGGTCGACGTGCCGCCGCTGGCGACGTGATGCGCGAACCAGCCCGAGGCCACCGAGGCGACGACGGTGTTACCGGCGCCGAGCAGGATCTCGTGGCGGCGCGCCTTTGCCGACGGCCAGCGCCGCGGCTGCAGCTTCCACTCGGCGGCGCGATCGCGATGGCGGTAGTAGCGCAGCTCGAAGATCCCGCCGATCCCGAAGTACATCCCGAGCCCGCCGGCGACCGCCATGGCGATGAAACCCGTCAGCGACATGGCGATGATCCTGCCGGTTTCGCTGACATATGTCAATGACAAACGTCAGCGTGAAGGGCTGCCGATGATGCGCCACGGCTGGCGCTTGAGCTCCTTGGTCAGCTCTTTCACGTCGTCGACCAGCTCGAGATCGGCGGCGAACGCGGCCAGTGCGCCGCGACCGGTGGCGGCCTCGGCGACCACCGCGCGGACCTGGCCGGCGAGCTGCTCGGCGGCGGCCAGGGCGCGATCGGCGCTGGCGAGCGCGTCCTGCAGGCGGCCATCGAGCGCCGCGCCCCGACCGCCGCCGGCGTGAACCAGCCCGGCCCGGATCGCCGCCAGTTGCCCGCGCAGCTCCGCGGCGACCGCCTCGATGCGGCCGGCCAGCGCCGCGACGTCGGCGGCCAGGCGGGCGACGTGGGCGGGGTCGACGTGGCCGGCCTCGAGGTCCCCGGCGATCGCCAGCGCGGCCCCGCTCGCGTCGCCGACCGCCTGGCGCAGCGCCGCCGAGGCGCCCGGCCGCGGATCGAGGCCGCCGACGGTGGTCGCCAGCCGCGCCACGGCGGCGTCGATGCGCTGCGCCGCCGGTCGGATCGCCTCCAGAAAGCGACGCACCTCCTCGAGGTTGTCCCAGGTCCGCTGCAGCACGTTGTCGAGGCTGGGCGGATCGACGCCGCTGACCTGATCGCCGTCGACCAGCGTCCGCCCCGGCGCGGCGTGTCCGGGCGGCGGACCGATCGCGACGTAGCGCGGCGCCAGCATGCTGCGGGCATCGATGAAGAAGTCGGAGTTGACCGGGATGCGCGCCGCCCACTCGGGATCGACGCTGAGCTCGACCAGCGCACCGGCGCGGCCGCGCGGCCGCAGCGGATCGCGGGCGATCCGGATCGACCGCACGTGGCCGACCTGGCGACCGGCGACCCGCACCGCCGCGCCTTCGGGCAGCCCGACCACGACCCCGAACCGGACCCACACCGTCAGCCCGTCGCGCCCCAGGCGTGGCAGCACGATGACGACCAACACCACCGTCAGCGCGGCCAGCACCAGCACCGCCGCACCGACCCGGCGCGTCAGCCGCTCGTCGTGGATCGTGAGCGCCATGCGAGTCGCCCTACTCCTTCCAGATCAGCTTCCACGGGTTGCGGCGCAGATCGCGAACCATCTCGCGAATGTCGTCGTAGACGTCGAGCCGCGTGATCAGCGCCCCGACCGAGCCCTTGCCCTCGCGCACGTCGCTGACCGCGCCGTTGGCGTTGGCGAGCAGCGTGCCGGCGTGGTCGGCGGCGCGACCAGCCTTGTCGACCGCGTCCAGCGTGCGCTCGACGCGCTGCTCGGTGGCCAGGCCGAGCACCCGCACGCCCTCGCGCAGCAGGGCCCCGGTGGCCGGGCCAGCCTCGGCCAGCGTGCGGTCCGCCGTCACCACCAGCGCGTCGGCGTCGCGCAACGTCTTGGCCAGCACCCGCGGCTCGAGGCCATCGTCGACCTTGGCCAGCACCTGCGTGCTCGCGAGCGCCAGCCCGGTGACGGCGTCGATCAGCTTGCCGACCCGCGGCCGGTTCTCGACCAGGATGCCGTCGACCTGGTCGACGGCGTGCGCCGCGTTCGAGATCAGCGCCGCGATCTGGTCCTTGTCCTCGCGCATCACCGCCGTCATCAGATCGAGCAGCTCGTAGAGCCGGGCCACCACCAGGTCGGTGCGCGGCGGATTGACCCCGACGACGATCGAGCCCGCGGCCAGCGGCGGCGCGTCCCAGTCGTCGCCGGGCACGATCTCGACGTACTGTTCGCCGAGCACGCCGGCGGTGTTGATGAACAGCTCGGCGTCGCTGCGGATCGAGTCCCGGGCCCGGTTCTCGATCCACAGCTCGACCCGGACCTGGACCCGGCGGCCGGTCCGGGCGTCGATCTTGCCACCCTTGAACACCACCTCCTCGACGCGTCCGACGGTGATGCCCGACACCTTCACCGGCGCGCCCGGCTGCACGTTGCCGCTGTAGTCGTAGTCGGCGTACACGGTGTAGCCGCTGCTCAGCGAGCACTTGCCGAGGACGAAGATGAAGGCGGCGAACAGGAACATCGCCCCCACCATCAGGAGGCCGACCTTGTACTCGACGCCGCTTTCGTGCATGGGAGCTCCTCGCGAGGCTAGAAACCTGGGGTCTCCATCGGCCCACTGGCGTGGCCGTGGATGAACTGGACCACCACCGGATCGGCGGACGCCCGGATCTCGGTGGCGGTTCCGCACGCCCGCACCCGGCCCTGGTAGAGCAACGCGATGCGGTCGGCGGTGGAGAAGATCGAGGCCAGGTCGTGCGACACGACCATGGCGGTCACGCCGCGGCGGTCGGCCAGCTCGCGGATCAGGCGATCGATGCGGCGCGCGTTCTGCGGATCGAGGCCGGTGGTCGGCTCGTCGAACAGCACCACCTCGGGCTCGAGGGTGAGGGCGCGGGCGATCGCGGCCCGCTTGCGCACGCCGTCGGAGACCTCGGCCGGGAAGCGGTCGGCGAGGTCGCCGAGGTAGACCTCCTCGAGGCGGCGGCGGGCATCGGCGAGCGCGACCGCGGCCCGCAGGCCGCGGTGTTTGCGCAGCGGCAGCGCCACGTTCTCGGCCAGGGTCATGGCGTCGAACAGGGTCGCGCTCTGGAACACCATCGCGACCCGGCGCCGGATCTCGGCATAGGCGCGCTCGGGCAAGGCGTCGATGCGGCGGCCGTCGAGCCAGATCTCGCCGGCGTCGATGCGCAGCAGGCCGACCAGGTGCTTGATGGTCACCGACTTGCCGACCCCTGACGTGCCGACCACGAACAGGACCTCGCCGCGCGCCACCGTGAGATCGAGGCCGGCGAGCACCGGCCGGCCGCCGAACCCCTTCCAGACCCCGCGCAGCTCGATCATCGGCTCCGCGATCGGCTCCGGCCTCACCCCGGCCGCCGAGCGCATCAGCCGGCTCCAAACGCGGTCATCGCGACGAAGGAGATCACGAGGTCGAGCACGATGACCGCGAAGCTCGAGCCGATCACCGCCGCGGTGGTCGCCGCGCCCACGCCCTCGGAGCTGCCGCGGGCCCGCAGGCCGCAGAAGCCGCTGACGATCGGGATGGCGGCGCCGAAGGCGGCGGCCTTGATCACGCCGACCACGACGTGCGCCGGCGCGACCATGCTGAGGTCGAAGAAGATGCGGGGATTGATCTGGAACGAGTAGTAGCCGGTCAGTCCGCCGGCGGCCCACGACGACGCCACGCCGAACATCGTCAACACCACCGTCATCACCACGCAGGCCAGGAAGCGGGGCACGATCAGATAGCGCACCGGCGTCACGCCCGACATCCGCAAGGCGTCGAGCTGCTCGGTGACCTTCATCGAGCCGATCTCGGCGGCGATGCCGGCGCCGACCCGGGTCGCCAGCATCATCGCGGTCAGGCTGGGTCCGACGTCGAGCACCAGCAGCCGGATCCACTGCGCACCGACCTGGTTGCGGCCGTCGACCACCTTGGTCGTCAACAGGCAGGTCTGGTAGACCATCACCATCCCGACGAAGCCGAGCGTGACCAGCACGAACAGCAGCGAACGGTTGCCGACGTAGTACATCTGGCGCGCGATCCCGCCGCGCGGCCGCTTGCCGCGCCAGTAGCCGAACACGGCCCCCGAGGTGGCCTGCGCCGCGACCGTGCCCAGCTCGGCCGCCGCCGCCGCCGCTTCGAGGGTGCGGCTGCCGACCGCGGTGACGGCGCGCCGGACCTGGCCCGGGTGCTGGATCGGGGTGCGACTCATGAGGTCAGGTAGGTCATGAGGAAGTCGAGGAAGCAGATCGACACCGCGGCGCTGACCACCGCCGCGTTGACGGCCCGCCCGACGCCGATGGCGCCGCCCTTGACGGTCAAGCCGAAGTAGCAGGACGACACCGCGATGGCGGTCCCGAACACCAGCGCCTTGCCCATCCCGTGCAGGAAGTCGGCGGCGCCGATGTTGTCGACCAGGCTGTACCAGATGGTCAGCGGGTGGATGTCGAGCAGCGCCTGCGACGCCAGCATGACCCCGAGAATGGCGACCGCGTCGCCGACCATGGTCATCACCACCAGCGTGATCATCATGGCCAGCACGCGGGGCACGATCAGGTAACGAATCGGATCGATCGACAGCGCCTGCAGGCCGTCGATCTGATCGGTGACGGTCATGGTGGCGAGCTCGGCGGCGTTGTTGGCCCCGACCCGGCCCGAGAACATGAGGCCGATCATCAGCGGCCCGACCTCGCGCAGCACCGCGTAGCCAGTGCCCCACCCGACCAGCCCGCGGGCGCCATACTGCTGCACGAACGACGAGAACTGGATCACCATCAAGGCGCCGACGAACAGCGCGGTCATGGTCACGATGGGCAGCGAGCGGTAGCCCATCTTGTAGAGGTTGCGAACCAGCTCGCGGCCGTCGAGGGTCGGCGGCACCAGCGAGCGCGCGACCTCGAGCGCCAGCACCGCGATGCCGCCGGCGTCGCGGGCGGCCGCCATCGTGCTGGCCCCGACCGCGGCCACCGAGCCGCGCATGGTCGCTCGGCTCATGGCGTACCCCGGGCGAAGCCGCGCACCACGTCGTCATCGGCGTCGCACAACTCGGCGGCCGGGCCGACCCAGCGCACACCCCCGCTGTCGACGAACGCGATGGTGTCGGCGAACGCGGCGACCGCCTCGACATCCGAGGACACCACCACGGCGGTGCCGCCACTGGCGTCGTGGTCGGCGCACAGCAACTGGTAGATCTTCGCGGTGGTCACCGGGTCGAGACCGGCGGTCGGCTCGTCGTAGAGGACGACGTCGGGCGACGCCACCGTGGCCCGGGCCAGGCCGACGCGCTTCTTCATGCCCCCCGACAGCTCGGCGGGCAGCTTGTGCTCGGAGCCGGCCAGCCCGACGGCGCGCAGGCGCGCCGTGACCCGGGCCGCGATCTCGTGGTCCGGAACCCCGCCCTCGTGGACCAGCGGAAAGGCGACGTTGTCGGCGACGTTCAAGAAGTCGAACAGCGCGCAGTTCTGGAACAGCATGCCGATGCGGCCCGCGACCCGGACCAGGCCGGCCTCGGGGTGGTGGAGCCCGGCGATGATCTTGAGCAGGACGCTCTTGCCGGCGGTGGCCGGGCCGATCACGCCCAGCCGGCCGCCGCGCGGTACCCGCAGGTCGACGCCGGCGAGGACAGTGCGGGCGCCGAACCGCTTGCCCACCCCGACCAGCTCGATCGCCAGGGCCTCCATCGGGGCCGGACTAGAACATGTTTCACACTCGGGAACAAGCGGCATTCCGCGTTCCAGCGCCGGCCCGGCTCACGCCGCCGCCGCGACCCGCACCGCCCGCACCTCAGCGGGCGGCGGCCGCGACGCGGGACGGCCGGTTCTCCTTGGCCAGCTCCCGGGCCTCGAGATCCATGGCCTTGAGATACAGCCGCGCCGCGGTGCGGACGTGCTCGAGGATGTCGGCCTGGTCGTGGGTGCCCGCCGACCACCCGATCAGCGATGCGAACCAGTTCTGCTGCAGCAGCAGGGCCAGGGTCTGCTCGCGCTCGGTCGGCGGCACCGCCGCGGCGTCGCCGTAGCTGAGCGAGCCGACGCCGCGCATGGCCGCGATGATGAGCCCGTTCATGCGGCCCTGGTAGGCGACCACGTGGCGCGCCACCTCGGGCTGTCCCGAGGCCATCGCGCGCAAGACCGCGCGCGCGAAGTGCGGACGGCGGACCAGGGCGCGGGTGAGCAGCGAGTAGAACGCGACCAGCCGCTCCTCGGCGGTCTCGCCCTTGACCGGGTTCTTCTCGATCTTGCGCTCCAGCCGCTCGGTCTCGCGGGCCAGCGCCGCCGACAGGATGTCCTCCTTGCTGCGGAAGCGCTTGTACAGCGTGCCGAGCGCGACCCCGGCCCGCTTGGCGACGTCGCGCTGGCGGACGTTGTCGTAGCCACCTTCCTCGGCGAGCGCGATCGCGACGTCGAAGATGCGTTCGAACATGCTGCGATCTTTTTCGGTGGTCACGATAGAACATGTTCTCATCCGCGTCCGTACAGTGCAACTTGTTCGAGAACCTGCTTGCACGACCCGACTAGAACATGTTTCACTCCGAGGCAGACCATGTGGTTTCGCAAGTCCCACAAGTGGCAACTCGAGGTCGACGTCGTCGTGATCGGCAGCGGCGCCGCCGGGGCGGTGGCCGCGCTCGCCGCCCACGCCGGCAAGGCTCGGGTCGCCGTCCTCGAGAAGACCGACAAGTTCGGCGGCACCACCGCGGTCTCGGGTGGCGTGGTGTGGGTGCCGTGCAACCGGCACATGGCCGAGCTCGGCATCACCGACACCCTCGACGACGCGGTGGCCTACGTCACCCGGCTCGCCGACGGCCGTAGCGAGCCGGCGCTGATCCGCCGCTACCTCGAGACCGCGCCCGAGATGATCGAGTTCGTCGAGGGCGCGACCCCGATCGCGTTCAAGGCGCTGGGCCGCTACCCCGACTACCACCCCGAGTTCGAGGGCGGCCGCCCCGGTGGCCGCTCGCTCGATCCAGGCCTGTTCGACACCAACCAGCTCGGGGCCTGGAAGGACCGCCTGCGCCGTTCGCCGGTGTTCGGCATGACCGCGATGTCGGTCAGCGAGGCCACCGACTGGGGTGTGTTCTCGAAGCCGTCGGCGCTGCCGTTCGGGCTGCTCGCCAAGCGCTTCAAGCAGGGCCTGGTCTGCTACGGCGGCGCGCTGTCGGGCGGCCTGCTCAAGGCGCTGCTCGACCGCGGCATCGAGCCCATGCTCGGCGCCGCCGCCGACGAGTTGCTGGTCGATGACGATCGCGTGGTCGGCGTCCGCGCCCGCCAGGGTGACAAGGACCTGCTGATCGCCGCCCGCCGCGGGGTGATCCTGGCCAGCGGCGGCTTCGAGTGGAACGCCGACCTGTGTCGCCGCTTCCTGGGCGGCCCGGTCACCCATCCCAACAGCCCGCCCGGCAACGAGGGCGACGGCCTGCGCATGGCGATGGCGCTCGGCGCCGACCTCGGCAACATGAGCGAGGCGTGGTGGTGCCCGTCGCTGCAGGTGCCGGGCGAGGAGTACGACAAACGGCCGCTGCACCGCGGTGACTTCGCGACCCGGTCCCTGCCCCACAGCGTGATCGTGAACCGTCGCGGCCAGCGCTTCGTCAACGAAGCCCACAACTACAACGACCTGATGAAGGCGTTCTTCGCGTTCGATCCGGTCGCCTACGAGCGTTCGAACCTGCCGGCCTGGATCATCGTCGATCAGCAGTACCTCGACCGCTACGCGCTCATGACCTACGTGCCGGGCATGCCGATCCCGGAATGGCTGGTCCGCGCCGACACGCTCGACGAGCTGGCCGCCACGATCGGCGTCGACCCACGCGGGCTCGCGGCCACGGTGACCCGCTTCAACCGCTTCGCCGTCGAGGGCGTCGATCCCGACTTTCGCCGCGGCGAGAGCCTCTACGATCACTTCTATGGCGACCCCGAGCACAAGCCGAACCCCAACCTGGGCGCGATCGAGAAGGGCCCGTTCTACGCCATCGAGGTCCACCCGGGTGCCATCGGCACCAAGGGCGGTGCCCGCACCGACCGCGACGCCCGCGTGCTGCGCCCCGACGGCACCGCGATCGCCGGATTGTACGCGGCCGGCAATGTCATGGCCGGCGTCACCGGCGCCGGTTATCCGGGCGCCGGCGCCACCATCGGTGCCGCGATGACGTTCGGTTACCTCGCCGGCCGCCACGCCGCGGCGCGAGAGAAGTGAGGCGTCCGATGCCCGAGGTCGAATACAGCACCCGCATGGCGCTCTCCCGCGAGCTGGTGTGGGAGTTCGTCAAGGACATGAACAACTGGGCGCCGATGCTCACCGGCTACCAGAAACACGAGATCGTCGACGACACCGACTCGGTGTGGACGCTCAAGGGCGACGTCGGCATCCTGTCGCGCGTGGTTCGCCTCAAGGCCCACGTCACCGAGTGGCTCGACCGCGATCGGGTCGCCTTCACGCTCGAGGGCTTGAACGAGAAGGTCGACGGCGGTGGGCTGCTGGTGATGGAGGACGTCACCGCCGATGCCCCGCCGGCGCCGGCCCCGAAGCGGCGCTGGTTCGGCCGTCGCTTCCTCGACTGGCTGGCGCGGCGGATGTTCCGGCGCATGCACGGTGCCGGTCCCATGCGGCTGGCGGCGCCGACCGCCGCCGCCGGCACCCGGCTCACCTTCACGCTGCGCATGGAGGCGGGCGGGCCGACCGGTCCGCTGGTCAACGCCATGCTGGGTCCCGCGCTCCTGCCCGCCGCCGAGGACCTCGCCAACAAGATCGCGGCCCACCTCGAGCGCGAGCACCTGCCGCGCGCCGACGACGACGCTGCCGCATGACCATCGGGGCGCTGCTGGCGCGGGCGGCGAGCGAGCGGCCTGATGACCTCGCGATCGCCGACGGCGACGTCGTGCTCACCACCGCCGAGCTGGCGGCGCGCGCCGGCCAGGCCGCACGCGCCCTGGTCGCGTGCGGCCTCGGTCGCGGCGACGCGGTCGCGATCTGGGCCCCCAACGGCTGGCCATGGATCGTCGCCGCGCTCGGCGCCCACACCATCGGTGCCGTCGTGGTGCCGATCAACACCCGCTACAAGGGTGGCGAGGCGGCGCACGTGCTCGGCCGCAGCCGCGCCCGCGTCCTGGTCACCGTCGATGGCTTCCTCGGCGCCCGCTACCCGGCGATGGTGCGCGACGCTGGCGTCGCCCTGCCCGACCTCGAGACCATCGTGATCGCCAATGGCGAACCCACGCCGGGCACGCTCGGCTGGCACGACTTCCTGGCCGCCGGTTCGCGGGTCACCGAGGCGGCGGTGGCGCGCCTGGCCGCCGCGGTCTCGCCCGACGACGTCGGCGACCTGATGTTCACGTCGGGCACCACCGGACGTCCCAAGGCGGTGCCGGCCACCCACGCCCAGACCCTGCGCGTGTTCGCCGACTGGGGTGAGCTGGTCGGCCTGCGGCGCGGCGACCGCTACCTGGTCGTCGCGCCGTTCTTTCACACCTTCGGATACAAGGCCGGCTGGGTGGCGGCGCTGCAGGTCGGCGCGGTCGTCCACCCGCAGGCGGTCTTCGACGTCGAGCAGGTGATGACACGCATCGCCGCCGAACGCATCACCGTCCTGCCCGGCCCGCCGACGCTCTATATGTCGTTACTGAACCATCCCGGTCGTCTGGCCGCCGACCTGTCGTCGCTGCGACTGGCGGTCACCGGCGCGGCCAACGTGCCGGTCGAGCTGGTGCGGCGCATGCGCTCCGAGCTCGGCTTCGACACCGTGCTCACCGGGTATGGCCTGACCGAGACCACCGGCGTCGCCACCCTGTGCCGCGCCGGCGACGACGCCGAGACCGTCGCGACCACGGCTGGCCGCGCCATCCCGGGCGTCGAGGTCGCGGTGGTCGACGCCGCCGGTGTCGCGCTTCCGGCCGGCAGCCACGGCGAGGTCGTGGTGCGGGGCTACAACGTCATGCGCGGCTACCTCGACGACGCCGACGCCACCGCCGAGACCATCGACCTTGCCGGCTGGCTGCACACCGGCGACATCGGCGTTCTCGACGGCCGCGGTTACCTGCGCATCACCGATCGCAAGAAGGACATGTTCATCGTCGGTGGCTTCAATGCCTACCCGGCCGAGATCGAAGGCGTGCTGCTCGGCCATCCATCGGTCGCCCAGGTCGCGGTCGTGGGCGCACCCGACGACCGCCTCGGCGAGGTCGGGATCGCGTTCGTGGTCGCGCGCGCCGGCACGACGCCGTCCGAGGCCGAGCTGATCGCGTGGAGCCGCGAGCGCATGGCCAACTTCAAGGTGCCGCGCCGCATCGAGCTGGTCGAGGCGCTGCCGCTCAACGCCTCGGGCAAGGTGCTCAAGGGCGAGCTGCGGGCACGCGTCGGTCCGGCGCGGTGAGCCCCGGTGAGCTCGCGCCGCGGCTCACGATCGCCGCAGCTCGTAGGTCGCATACGGCTCGTCGTCGTCGCCCGGCTCGTCGGAGTGGTCGAACGGCATCCGGCGTTCGAGCCGCGGTTCGAGCGCTAGCCAGCGCGCCGCGGCCAGCGCTCGCGGCGGCAGGTGGACCAGCACGACGGGCGCACCGGGTTCGGATGCTGGGTCCCGGACCGGCTCGCTCGGGCTCCACGCCAGCGCGGCGATGACCTCCTTCACCGCGTCACCGAGATCGGCCTGCGGGCCGCGCCGCCACGGGATGCTGCCGAGCGTGGCCGCGAGCCCCGCGGCCATCTCGTCGGCGGACGCGAAGCCGGCGGCGGCGTCCTGGATCATGGCGCGCTCCAGCACCGCGTGCAGCGACGACGGCGCCGACGTGCAGTCGCCGTCCGGCGGCGTCGACCCGGTCAGGGCCTCCCACAAGGCGACGCCCAGGTCACGCAGATCACCGGCGATCGATGGCCGCTCGCCGGTCGCGGCGACCTCGCCATCGGCGAGCCCGAACGGCGTCAGGTGGACGACGCCGCGGCGATCGAGCAGCACGCTGCGCGCCGTCAGGTGGCCGTGGACCACCGGCATGGGCGCGCCATCGACGGCGGTGCGGCCGTGGCCGGCCGCCATCCCGTGCAGCGCGCCGACGCCGATGCACCCGACCAGCGGCCACGGGACCCGCAGCCCGAGCTGGCGCGCGCCGCGGATCAGGTCTCCGAGCGCGACGCCGTCGACCCACTCCATCACCAGGTAGAGGTTGTCGTCCTCGTCGCGGCACACGTCGTAGACCCGCACCACGTTGGCGTGCTCGAGCGCCGCGCCGTGGAGCGCCGCTTGCCGGACCGCCGTCGAGGACGGCAGCTTCCGGATCGCGACGTCGCGCGTGAACCCCGCGGCACCGTGGACGACTCCCTTCCACAGTGACGTCCGATCGCGGTCGCCGACGAACTCGACCAACCCGACCAGCTCGTACTTGCCATCGAGTACACGACCACAGTCGCTGCGGCGCGCTTGCCTCATCATGGCTGACCTCCGCTCGCCATTGATCGTACTCCCACGGCCGCGGCTGGGCTCGTGACTTCGTGCGGTGTCCGGATGGCCTTTCCCGACCGGGGGTTACAACCAGTTCGGCCATCTGCCCGAGCCCGAGCCCGAGCCCCGCCGCGTGAGGACGCTGGATCACACCGGCCCCGGGAGCTACCCTCGTCGATGTTGGGGGCGGACGTGGTGCCCGCCCCACGAGGTTTCAGGGGAAAGGAGCAGCGCCATGATGCCCGAGACGGTGAGCAATTTCCTGCACCGGTACGGAGTGGACTATCAGGTAGTCCGTCACGCCCCCACCGCGACCAGCCAGGAGACGGCGCACGCAGCGCACGTCCCGGGTGACCGGCTGGCCAAGGCCGTCGTCCTCGAGGATGGCGAGGACTTCACGGTCGCGCTGGTCCCGGCGACCCATCGGCTCGATCGCTGGGCGATCGCCGAGATCCTGCAGCGCCCGTTCTTTCTCGCCGAGGAGGTCGACTTCGCCATCACCTTCCGCGACTGCCGGCCGGGCGCGGTCCCGGCGCTCGGCGAGGCCTACGGTCTGCGGACCATCGTCGACGAAGTCCTGTTCGATCAACCCCACGTGTTCTTCGAGAGCGGCGACCACGAGGAGGTGGTCCGCGTCGACGCCGCGGCGTTTGCGCGCCTGATGGCCCACGCCAAGCGGGCGGTGATCAGCCGGCGCGTCGGCCGCAGCGCGTCGTGAGCATGGCGAGGCCCGGCTCGCTCACGCTGGGCCCTGGACTGACCTCAGGCTCGATCCCAGCTCGACTCCACGTGAGCCAGGCCGTGACGCTCGCACAGCGCGCGGACCGCGCCGACGGCCGCGATCGGATCGCCGGTGGCCTCGAAGGCGACCGACACGTGGCCGCGACCGAACGGCAGCATCAGCAGCCAGCCATCGGCGTAGCGCACCATCAGGTAGTCGAATCCTTCGTGGCGAGCGGCACCGCAACGACGGCAGAGGTCGAGCAACGTGGGGTTGATCACGGCCTCTTCCCAGTATTCGCCGTCGGCCGCGGCACGACGATCGGTCCCGGCGCGCGGTCGGAACACCGGCTCGCCGCTGCCGGGGTAGATGGCGGCCGCCCGCACGGCAGGGCCGAGCTGGTCGAGATGGAGTAACGCATCGAGCAACTCCTCTGCACGCATCGCAACCTCCGCAGCACGATCATACGATTCCTTGCTACCGTCGGGGGACCATGTCGTGGCGAATCCTGGGTTCCTCTGCCGTCGTCCTGACCGCGCTATCCGCAACCGCGCTCGCCGCGCCGTCCGGGCGTCGATGTGGCACCGAGCAGATCGCGGCGGCACCGCTGTCGCCCGCGGTGTGGCATGCGCCGGGCCCGCAACGGATCATCTACCTCAACCGGTTCGGCGGCACCTACCAGATCATGGGCCGCACCAGCAACGCGGAGACCAACGTCGTCAGCACCAGCGTGACCGCCAACCGCGCGCCGCGCACCGCGGTGATCCCGCCGCTCGCCACCGGGTTCAACTGGGAGTCGATCGCCGCCTGCGTGGCCGTGGCGTACGCGCCGTACGACGTGCGCGTGGTCGAGTTCGAGCCGCCGCCCGGCACCGTGTACGTCGAGGCGGTGGTCGGCGGCTTCGGCACCGAGCTCGGGTTCGGCACCGACGACCTGTTCGGCATCGCCGCCGCGGACAACTTCTGCGGCGTCACCGAGCGCGGGGTCGCGTTCAGCTTCTCCGAGACCCATCGCAACGTCGCCCAGCGCGACGGCGAGCTGTGCGCGACCATCGCCCACGAGGTCGGTCATCTGCTCGCCCTCGAGCACGAGGTGCTGGCGACCGACATGATTGTCGTAATTCCCAACGTCCTGCCGCTCAAATGCGCAAGTGCGGCGAAGGAGGCGGACGCTGGTTGTCATGAGTGGGTTGGGTCGGTGGCGCGAGCATAACACCGACGAGGACGGCGGGATCGTGTGGGTTCGTGGGCGGGTGGAGG
>CANKMW010000126.1 GCA_947483555.1 Myxococcales bacterium | reverse complement strand
GACAACTCGTCCGTCCTCGCGGCCGATCCATCCCCGCTAGCTTCGTTGCTCGTCGGTCACTTACCGAGGGTAAACTCCACTCCTCGCGCCTCGCCATCGGGGCGGCTCGACCGCGATCACCGATCGATTTGTCCATTCCCGGTCCCTTACTTCACGTCGCGGCCGCGCGGCCCTTCGTCGAGGGCGATCCCGGTCACGACGTTCGGGCACAGCGTCACGTCGGCCAGCTCGCGGAGCATCTTGCCGCTGGAGCTGAACAGCTTGGCGTCGTGGAGGACCACGAACTCGACCGGTCCGGACGATGGCTGGCAGGAGGCCAGCATCCCCACCACGCGCGCGCCGGTGTCGTACTCGAGGCACACGCGGTGGCTCACCAGATCATGGATCTTCGAGTAGTCAGGCATTGCCGCCGTTGTTTACCATGACCCGTGATCTCGCATGACGCCGGCTAGCGACGTTCGCACGGTGCTGTACCTGGTGCGCCATGGCGAGGCCGAGTCCAATCGCGACCAGCGGTTCGGCGGCTGGAGCCCGGCCCCGCTCACCGAGCTCGGCCAGCGCCAGGCGGTCGCCGCCGCCGCCGAGCTGCGCCGCCGGGCGCCGACCGTGCTGGTCACCAGTGATGTGGCCCGCGCCCGTCAGACCGCACAACCGATCGCCGACCTGCTCGGGCTCGAGCCACGGCTCGAGCCTGGCCTGCGCGAGCGCAGCCTCGGCGTGTTCGACGGGCTGTCGTTCACCGAGGCCGAGGCCCGCTATCCCGACGCGTGGCGACGGCTCACCGCCCGCGACCCCGGGGCGGTCCCCGAAGGCGGCGAGACCCCCGACACCGTGTACGGACGGGTGTCGGCCGCCATCGATCGCATCCTCACCGATCATCCCGGCGAGCGGATCGCGGTCGTGACCCACGGCCTGGCCCTGTTCCACGTCTTCTCGTACGTCTGCGGCCTCGGCCCGCCGTCGCACGATCACCCGGTGTTCGTGCTGGTCGACAACGCCTCGATCACGCAGCTCGAGCGCCGCGGCGCCCACTGGCGGATCGTGTCGATCAACGACACCGGCCACCTGCGCGACATGACCAGCGGCTAGCGAGCTGCTGGCGAGCGTTCGGCGCCGAGGCTGACACCGATCAAGGCAGCATCTCCTCGAGCGTGATGCTCAGGTTCTGGGCCGGGATGGTGATCCGGATCTGGCCGACGATGTCGCCGGGCTGCTTGGAGCGCGCCTCGCCGTCCTGATCGAAGCGGGCCGCGATCACGACGTCGCCAGCGAAGCCGGTGCCGCCGATCATCGCCTTGGTCTCGTCGAGCTTGAACGCGATCGGCCAGCCGGCACCGACGATCAGCTTGTCGGTGGCGATCGGCATGCCGACGCCCTGCCCGGTCGCCGGATCGGCGGCCCGCACGGCGAGGAAGATGATCGAACCCGCCGGGACCTTGCCGGCGTGCGCCGCGCCGAGGGCGACCGTCCCCGACAGGACCTTGGTGGGATCGATGGCCCGGTCGGGATCGGGCGCCGGCAGGCCGAGCTCGGCGACGTCGCCGCCGCCACCGCCGCCACCAACCTGCGGCGCGCCCGGGATCCCGGCATGCGGATCGACCCCGCCACCGCCGCCCAGCGGCGGCGCGCCGGCCACGCCCGCGTGCGGATCGACGCGACCGCCACCGGCCGGCGGCAGCGCCGGCATCACGGCCGAGCCGCCGGGCGGCGCCTGCCAGTCCTTGGCGGGCGGCAGGCCTTCGGGTTTCTTGCCCTCGCAGCCGGCGACGACAGTCAGGGCGAGCGCGATCGTTCCCAGACGTAGCATGGCGCTCAATCTAGCCTGATCGGAACGGTTTCGCCCGCCAGCTCGGCCGGGTCTCAGATCGTGCGGCTGGTGGTGGTCACCGTGGCCAGGCTCTGTCCCGCCGGCAACGGCTCGCCCATCCACGCCTGGTAGCGCGCTGCCTGCGCCGGCGACGGCTCGGCCACCGCGACCAGCTCGTGGCGGGTCAGCGGCGCGACGCCGACCTCGACCGCGAGCGACAGCAGGCGATGGCGCCGGAACACCGCCAGCTCCAGCTTGTCGCCAGGGTAGCGGGCCGCGATCGCCGCCCGCGCCTCGTTTTCGGTCGCCACCCGCAGGCCATCGACCGCACACAGCTCGTCGCCCGGTGACAGGCCGGCGGCCGCCGCCGGCGACCCATCGTGCACGCCGGTGACCCGCACGCCGCTGGTCGACACGCCGAGCCAGACCGCCACCGCGCCGTCGGCGACCTGGGCCGGATCGTGGGTCGACTTCAGCACCAGGCCATGGCCGGCCAGCTCGTCGACCAGCGCCGGATCCTCGGTGCCGCGCACGCAGCGGCGGAAGAACTCGCTCACGTCGAGGCCGGTGGCGGCGGCGAAGATCGGCTCGACATCCTCGGGGTGCGGCACGCCGAGCTTGCCGAAACCCTGCCACAGCGCGCGCAGCACGTCGTCGAGCGAGCGCTCGCCCTCGGTCCGCCGGCGGATCTCGAGATCGAGCGCGAGCGCGCACATCCCGCCCTTCAGGTAGTAGCTGACCGTGGTGTTGAGGTTGGACTCGTCCGGCTTGTAGAGCTTGATCCAGGCATCGAACGAGCTGTCCTCGAGGCTGTGCCGTTGCCGGCCGGGCACCGCCATCAGGCGGGTCCAGTCGTCCACCACCTTGTCGGCAAAGCTCTTGGTGGTGATCACGCCCGCGCTGCGCAGCGCCCAGCGATCGTAGTGGCTGGTCAGCCCCTCCATCACCCACAGACACCGGGTGTACGCCTCGCGGGTGTAGTCGAACGCCAGCAGCGCGGCGGGCGCGATCCGTTTGCCGTTCCAGGCGTGGAACAGCTCGTGGGACAGGAGCTCGATCAGTCCCTCGTACGACTTGCGGGTGCCCAGGCACTGCGGCGTATGGAGATTGGCCGACGACGCCCGGTGCTCGAGTCCGCCATAGGAGTCGTGCGACAACATGAGCAGGAAGGTGTAGCGGGCGAACGGCAGGTCGGGGTCACCGCCTCCGGCGCGGCGCGCGTGGTCGAGCGCGATGGCGCCCAGATCGGTGACCAGTTGATCGACGGTGAACACCCCGCCGCCGACCCGCTCGCCCCAGATCGCGAGCTCGAACGGCACCCCGGCGACCTCGAAGCTGCGTTCCTCGACCGGGCCGAGGTGGATGGGGGCGTCGAACAGCGCGTCGACGTCGGGCGCGCTCAGCTGCCAGGCGCCGTCGCTGCCGGCCAGGGTGCCGAGCGCGCCGCCCTCGAGGCCGGTGGCCAGCCGCCAGCCCCGACCGTCCGGTGGCCGGACACTCACGCTCACCGGCTGGGCCCGCAGCTCCTCGACGTAGGCAAAGGTCGCCGGGCCGTGCAGGAAGGCGTGGCTGGTGGTGATGTGGTTGGTGCGCACCGACAGATCGTGACCATAGATGGCGTAGCGCACCGTCACCTCGGCGACGCCCATGGTGTCGATCGTCCAGGTCGCCTTGTCGAGCTTGCGCACCGCGCGCGGGTTGCCGTCGTCGCCGTCAGCGCGGAGGTCGCGCATGAACCGGGCGTAGTCGCGCACCAGGTAGCTGCCGGGGCACCAGGCCGGCAGGCTCAGCCGCACCGGCGACGGCAAGCCGGCGGTGGCGAAGCGGAGCGTGACGTGAGCGAGGTGCTCGTCGGGGGCGACGTCGACGGTGTAGCGCAGGGCGGCCGCGGTCATCGCGCCGGACGGTACCGCGCGGTCGCCGCGCGTGCCACGCCCCCGGCCAGCCTCGACCAACCTCGCATTGCTCGCGGCCGGCGCTATGATGGCGAGGTGTCGGCCGACCGTCTGCTGCTGTCTGCGCTGGCCGCCGGGGCGATCGTGTTGGCCCCGGTCGCGCTGGCGCCGACCACCGGCGACGCGGCGGCCGCGCCGACCAAGGCGCGCAAGGGTGGCAAGCGCGCGCGGCCCGGCAAGGTGGTCCGGGTCGAGCGCAACCAGCCCCGGGTCTCGAGCACGGCGCGGATCTGCGCCATCGTCGACGACGACCTCGGCAATTGCACCCGCGAGGTCGCGGTCGGTGAGGTCGGCCTGGTCGTCGACAACGAGGGCAACTACGGCCGGGCGGCGATCGTCTCGGTGACCCAGGTCGTCGACGGCTGCGGCAACCCGGTGATCTGGAACATCGAGATCGACCAGTCCCACCTCACCAGCCACGACTACAGCTACAGCTCGGTGCTCGTGATCGATCACCCGATCAACGACGATGGCCGCACCTTGCCCCCGACCCAGGCACCGCCGGCTGGCCGCCCGCGCGAGAACGTGATCAACGTGATCGACGACGACGGCGACGGTCAGGCGGACCTGCTGGTCACCAGCTACGGGTGCGACGACCCCGGTGTGGGCACCCCGTCGACGCGGCCCGGACAGACCTGCACCGACACCTGGATCGAAGTGCGCGACGTGTGGCGACACGCGCGAACCGACGCCGTGCCGACGTGTTACTAGGTTCGCCGTGACCTACCGCGACGCGCAGCTGCAGGTCCGCGCGATGGTCGCCACCGAGCGCGGCACGATCCGCAAGGAGGCCGCGACGCGGATCGCGCTGGTCTACCCGAGCCCGTACCGCGCCGCGATGGCGTCGCTCGGCTACCAGCAGATCTATCGCCTGCTCAATCAGGTGCCCGGGTTGGCCGCCGACCGCGCCGTGCTCCCCGACGATGCCGCCGCCGCCCGTGCCGCCGGATGGCCGTTGCTGACCCTCGAGCGTGAGCGGCCGGTCGGCGAGTACCCGCTGCTCGCGTTCTCGGTGGCCTACGAGCTGGAGCTGGCCGGCCTCATCGACTGTCTCGCGCTGGCCGGGATCCCGGCGCTGGCCGCCGATCGCGACCACCACCACCCGCTCGTCGTGGCCGGCGGTCCGCTGACGTTCTCCAACCCGGTGCCCCTGGCGCCCTACGTCGACGTGATCGTGCTCGGTGAAGGCGACCAGCTCGCCGGCGAGGTGGTGGCGATCGCCGGCGACGTCGGGTGGCGCCGCGAAGCCCTCCTCGACGCGCTGCGCGATCGCCCGGGCTACTATCTGCCCACCGTCCACGGCGACCACGTGCCGAAGGTGGGCCAGGCCGACGACGCGCTGTTGCCGGCGCGCTCCCAGATCCTGACCCCGGGCTCCGAGCTCGCCGACATGTTCATGACCGAGGCGGCGCGCGGCTGCTCGCGCGGCTGCACGTACTGCGTGATGCGGCGGTCGACCAACGGCGGCATGCGCGTGGTGCCGGTCGCCGACGTGCTGGCCGGCATCCCGGCCGCCGCCCGCCGGGTCGGGCTGGTCGGCGCCGCGGTGACCGATCACCCCGACATCCGCGCCATCGTGCGTGGCGTGGTCGACGGCGGCCGCGAGGTCGGCATCTCCAGCCTGCGCGCCGACAAGCTCGACGACGAGCTGGTCGGGCTGCTGGCCCGCGGCGGCTACCGCACGCTGACCGTCGCCGCCGACGGCGCCAGCGAGCGCATGCGCCGGGTGGTCGAGCGCTCGACCAAGGAGTCCCACCTGCTCGAGACCGCGGCCCTGGCCGCGCGCCACGGCCTGAAGACGACCAAGATCTACATGATGATCGGCGTGCCCGGCGAGACCGACGACGACATCGAGGAGCTGATCCGCTTCACCGGCGAGCTGGTCAAGGTGCACCCCAAGGTGGCGTTCGGCGTGGCACCGTTCGTGGCCAAGCGCCACACCCCGCTCGACGGCACCGACTTCGCCGGCATCGAGGTGGTCGATCGCCGGCTCGATCGCCTGCGCAAGGGCTTCGCGGTGTACCGCGGCAAGGCCGAGCTGCGACCGACCTCGGCACGCTGGGCCTGGGTCGAGTACATGCTGGCCCAGGGTGACCGCCGCGCCGGCCTGGCGGTGCTCGATGCCCACAACGCCGGCGGCAGCTTCGCCGCCTACAAGAAGGCGTTCGCGGCCCGCAGCGCGGCGCCGACCGGCGCCCGCGCCCGCGTCCCGTCATCGTCCGAGATCATCGCGTTGCGCAAGCGCACGGTCGCGGCCAGCGCCGCCGGTCAATAACTCGCCACCAGGCTGAGGCCGCTGTACGCGGCGTAGCCGCGGACCATGACGTAGTAGTCGCCGGCGGTGGTGCTGGCGACGGCGCAGGTCTCGTTGGAGCCGTTCAGGTACGGCCGGCACAGATAGCTGCTGGTCGTCGGCCGGCTACCCAGCCGGGTGTAGAGGTCGGCGTCGCCCGCGGCACCGGTGATGCGGATGGTCAGCGCCCGTCCCGCCGGCGCCTGGACCCGCCAGTACTGCGCGCTCTGCGCCCCACCGCTGACGTCGGTGACCGCGACGCCGTTGGTGAGGTACGGATCACCGCCGCCACCACCGCCGGCGCTGTAGGTGCCGGTCAGCGTCACCCCAGCATAGGCGGCGTAGGCGTGCAGCATCACCCAGTAGGTTCCGGCCGCGGGTGGCGTGAAGGTGCAGGTCTCGACGTTGCCGTTCTTGTACGGACGGCAGGCGTACGAGGACGTGGTCGGCTTGGCGCCGGCCTGGACGTAGAGGTCGGCGTCGCCGGTCCCGCCGGTGATGGCGATGGTCAGCGCGTTCTGGTTGGCCGGCACCTCGATCTTCCAGAACTTCTGACCGCCCGAGACATCGACGATCGCGGTCACCGGCGTGCCGCTGATCAAGGTCCCGTCAGTCTCGCCGCCGCCGCCGCCACCGCCGCCACCACCACCGCAGCTGGCGGGCGGCGTGCCGACCGCCACCGCGGCCCAGGCACAACCGACCGCGTCCTTGGTCGCCGCGTCGTAGCCGAGCGCCGTCGCGGCCTGCTCCATCGCGGTGCGCACCGACACGAACTTCGACGACGACGTCAGGTAGTCGGTCTGCGCCTTGTAGGTGAGCCGGATCGCCTTGTCCATGCCGATGCCGGGCACGTTGACGGTGGTGCGGTTGCGCGGGTGGGTGCCGCCGCGTGACAGCAGGCAGAAGGCCAGGTTGCCGACGCCCGAGCTGTAGTGGACATCGACCGAGCCGACCCCGCTGGTCCACACGTCCTTCGACGCGCCATCGGCCGCCGGATCGCACATGTAGCGCAGCGCGGGCGCCAGCACGTCCTCGCCGACCAGCCAGGTGTCGGTCGAGGTCACCAGCGTGCCGTTCTTGCCGCCGTCGACCCAGGCCTCGACGAAGGCGCCGAAGATGTCGGACAGGGCCTCGTTCATGCCGCCCGACTCGCCGCTGTACACCAGGCCCGACTCGCGCTCGGTGACGGCGTGGGTGAGCTCGTGAGCCGTGACGTCGAGCGATCGAGCCAGCGGGTTGCAGCCCTGGGCGGCCGAACCGTCCCCGAACACCATCTGCGAGCCGTTCCAGTACGCGTTGCAGTAGTTGTTCGAGTAGTGAACCGTGCTGGTCAGGGCGGCGCCGCCGTTGTCGTACGAGTCGCGGTTCCAGAAGTTCTTGTAGGCCTCGTAGGCCGCACCGGTGTTGCCGTACGCCGCGTCGACGTCGACGTCGCCGGTCGCGGCCTGGCCTTCGGAACGGCGCAGCGAGCCCGGGATGCTGGTGCCATTGCTGGCGCTGTAGACCCGGCGATTCTCGGCGAAGTGGATCTGCGGGTGCACGGCGACGATGGCGCCCGAATCGACGTCGACGAACACCTTGTCGCGGGCCGGATCCTGGCCGCGCACGCCCTCGACCATGGCCTCGTAGACCAGATAGAAGCGGCCATCCTCGGTGTGGAGGTAGACCAGGCGCAGCGGTGAGGTCGCCATCCCGGCGAAGCGAGCGTCAGCGCCGATCCGTGCGCCGGCCGCGCCGATCGAGATCGGCGTCCGGCCCAGGGTGGCAGGGATGTCCCCGCGAGCGGTGCCATTGACCGCGGCCAGCGCGCCCTTCTCGTCGACGTGGACGATCAGATCGGCGCCGACGACCTCCAGACCCGCGAAGGTCTGGGTGTAGCGAACATGGCGGCCGCCGAGCTCGTCGACCCGGACCCGGCGGAAGACCAGATCATCAGGATCGAGCCGGAACGGCGCGATCACCGGCGCCAGCCACGGCCGCAACGCCGCGGCGACAGCGATCGGATCGGCCGGCAGCCCGCCGACCTGCGCCATCTCGCCGACGATGAACATCGGCACGCCGTCATCGGTGAACTGGACCACCTTGGCCTCGGGTAACGCCGCCAGCGCCGCGGCGATGTCGTCGGGCACGCTCGACGCGGTGCCACCGGTGGTGTCCTCCACGGTGGTCGTGCAGGCGAGCAGCGTGAACACGCCAGCCGCCACCAGCGCGCCAGCGAGCACGCGAGAACCGGAGCCGATCAACTTCGTCATGGTCGCGACCCACATCAGGAACAGTGCCAACTCGAACCGCTCCGAGCGCGGCGCACGCTGACAGATGTCAGCGCCGGTCCCGGCCCGCGCGTCGAGGTGACGTGTCGAGTCCGCACGCGAACTGGAGTTCGCGACCCCGGCCCCCACCCTCCGCGCAGCGATCATGAGCCGGACCACGTTTGAAGTCGGTCCATGTGGGCGCGCCCGACCGGTGCCAGTCATCAAGTGTCAACGCGGATGGGATCGCGACCGCGGCTCGGCCCGCCGCGCGCTCGACGATCGCGCCACCGCGTCACGTCGTCGTGCGCCGTCGTGGGGAGCTCTGCCTCGGCGATGACGTGCGTGGGAGCGCGCCAAGCTCCCACATCGGTGACGGTGTCTGTAAGGCGGACGGCTGCGTCGCCGCCGATCGCGCTGCTACGCTGCGGCCATGGATCTGACGCGGATGCTCGACAAGTGCGTGCGCGATCAATGGACCGTCGGCGACCTCGACTGGAGCCTCGCTCCGCCCGCCCTGCCGCGCGACAAGGAGGAGGCGGTCGTCCAGTACTTCACCGACATGGCCGGCATCGAACGGCTGGCCGGCGCGCTGTTCGCGGCCCAAGCCAGGAAGGCGACCGACCCGACCCTGCGCGCCATCTTCGCCAGCTTCGTGGTCGACGAGGAACGTCACGCCGTGGTCGCCGAGCGGCTGGCGCGCCACTACGACGCTCATCGCTGGCGGACGTACACGATGGCGCCGGCGCTGATCGCGTTCCGGCCCCACTTCCTGCGCGTCATCGAGCTGGCACCGCCCGAGATCGCCAACGCCTACATCACCGCCGGCGAGCTGATGCTCGACGTGGCGCTGTTACGCTCGCTCGACGACTACGTCGGCGACGAGATGAGTCATCGTGCCATGCACCTGATCAATCGCGACGAGTCACGCCACATCGCGATCGACTTCCACATGACCGAGGTCTACGCCTCCGATCAGTTCCTCGCCGAACGTCGGCTCCGACCGGCGCCTCCGCTCGCCGACCGCGCCCGCGGCGCCGCCGCCCTGGTCCAGATGCTGTGGTACGCGCAGCCGTTCCTGCGCGCGGTGTTCCTGGATCCGATCGACAAGACCGACCCCAGCGGCCGCCGCATCCGCGAGGCGTTCAAGCGCATCCAGCTGGTCGCCCGCAAGCCCACCGTGGCCCGCCTGCCGTTCACGCGCTTCATGATCACGATGCAGGATCTGATCAACCATCCGGTGGCGGGGCCGATCGTGGGCGGCGTGTTGTTGCGGATGCTGGGCGGCGAACGCCGGGTCGCGGCCCGCCTGTTCACGGCCGACGAGCTGACCCGGGCGCAAGCGATGTCGTTCGAGGAGCTGGCCGACGACGCGGTCGGGGCCAAGTTTAACTGACCGCGGGCTGATACAGTCGCGGCGATGCTGGCCACGCGCCTGGTCGCGCGCCCCGACGACACCCAGCTCGCGTACAGCCACGCCGGCCGGCTCGGGCTGCTCGATGCCGCGATGCACGAGCTGGCGGCGACCGACCTGGCGCTCGAACCGCGCTGGCTCGGGTTCGTCGGCGACCAGCTCGCGCTCCTCGATGGCGACGAGCTGGTGGCCTACAACCTGCCCGGCCTGGCCGAGGCGACCCGCTGCGCGATCCCGACCGGGGCGACGATCCGCGCCGTGGTCGGCGAGCGGGCCGCCATCGCGGGCAACGGCCTCGACGTCATCGTCGCGCGCTTCCTGGGCAAACGGATCGACGTCTCCAGCTTCACGATGATCGTGCCCGCCCAGCACATCCTCGGGCTCGAAGACAACCAGCTCATGGTGGTGAGCCCGGCGCGCACCGACGTGGTCGACGCGGTGTCGAAGCGGGTGACCGCGCACCTCCAGCTGCCGCTGCCACCCGCGCCGCGCGAGGCCGGGACCACGCACCAGCTGCGCTACGTGTGGACGTTCCGCCCCGGTCGACCCGAGTTGATCGTCGTACGGCTGTCGGATGGGCGACCGTTCCAGCAGGTCCTGGACGCTCCCATCCGGGCGGTCCACGCCAGCGTCTCCGGTCCCTGGCTGGTGGCCGAGACCGAGGCCGGGCCGCGGCGCGTCCACGTGCAGACCCTGGCCACCCACGCGGTCGACGCCGACCTGCGGCGGGCGGCGTGCGTGACCGGTGGTGCGGAGCCATCGCTGTACTGGCTGGACGGCGCCCTGCGTGTGCAGCGGACGGCGCTGGCGGGACAGGCGGTGGCGCCGACGGGTGGGGGACGGGCGGGAGGCGTCAGGATGGAGGTCGAACCGATGGGGACCGTCGGAGGGTCGACGCCGACGCCGACGCCGACGGCGGCGACGGTGCCGTCAACGTCAACGCCAACGCCAGCGACGCCGTCGCCGGTCGCCGGTCGATGGCGGCTGCTGCTGGCGGAGTGGGCCCGCAGCGTGATGAGCGGCAAGGATGCGCCGACGCCAACCCTCGACAAGTGCGTGGCGGACGTGGTGCGGCGGTCCGGGTTGAACGTCGACGGCGCGCGAGCGCTGGCGTTGCTCTACGGAGCCTGGGTGGGCGGCGAGCCCCGGCTTTCGCTGGCGGTGGCCGCGCGGACGATCGAGTGGGACGAGATCGCGGGCGGCGGGACGCTGGCGCGCGCCGGGTTGACCGAGGTGATCGACGGCCGGGTCCGCCTCCGATCGGTGGTGGCTCGGTTCCTCGACGGCGGCATCGCGGAGCGATTGCTGATCCACGGCGTTCAGCCACGACCCGACGTCGCGCCCGGGCGTCAGCTGGTGCACGTGTCGGCGGACATGCCCTTCATGGCCAGCGCCCACGGACTGGCCGAGCGCATGGGCGCCGCCGCGATCGTCGACGAGCTGCGCGCGCGTGGCGCCAGCGAGCTGCGGGTCGCGCTCGACGAAGCGTGGTTACGCGGCCTGCCGGTGATCGCGATCCCCGGCCTCGAGCTCGACGCCGCCACCCTGGCAGCAGCGCCGCTGCGCGCCGATCACGCGCTGGTGATCCTGTGGCCCGACCCGGTGGCGCCGGTGGTGCTCGACGATCTGCCCAAGCTCGACGCCTGATCCAGCCGCGATCACGCGGAAGGCAACGTCCTCATCAGAAGACCGCGGCGCCCGTGTCGATCTCCATCGCTGCAACCGCGGTGGTGGTGCGGGCACGGAGGCGTGGTGGGGCCGCCCGCCCGAGCGCGGCCCACGCGGGACGGCGCGACGTCCGCAGCTCCACGGGAGGGCAGCCCGGGTGGATCGATCCGCGAGCTCCGCGGTGGCAGTGCTCGACGTGGTCATCCCAAGCGAGGACCCGGCGCGCAGGCCCGCGTGGGTCGTCGCGACGGGCAGGCCCCACCGCGCCGGCGGCGTGCGGCACGGCGGGGCGGGAGCATCACCAGATCCCCGCTCCGCGCCGTCTACGCCCGACAGACTACTAACCAATTAGCCCGGTCGGCTCGTCACGCTGGCGGCGCTGCCGCGATCGGTTCGAGCGGCCGATCGGTCACCATCCCGAGCCCCGCGAACCCTGCCGGCGCAGCGTCGAGGCCGACCAGGCCGAGGCGAGCCAGGCGCGCGTGCGGCGCCCGAAGATCGTCGTCGCCCCAGACCCCGAAGGCCTTGGCGACCTCGACCGGCCGCGCCGAGCCGGCCGGCGAGATGCCGACCCGGACCCGCAACAGGGCGGTCTCGTCCCAGCCCAGCACCGCGGTCAGGCGCGCCGCGGCGTCGCCGTCGACCACGCTGGCCGCTTCGACCAGCGCCCGGACATCGATGGAGCGCTGGTCGCGCACCACCGGCGCCTCGACGCGGGCCAGGAAGGCGGCGCACAGGCGCGCGACGCGGGCGCCGTCGTGGCGCATGCCGTCGGGCGCCGGCTGGACCAGCAGCTCGCAGGCGGTGACCAGCTTGCCCAGCCCGGGAGCGCCGCGGACGGCCGGCTCGCAGGCGGTGATGGTCAGGCCCTCGGGACAGACCGCGTTCAGCCGCGCCATCACCTCGTCGGCGGACATCGCCCGGCCGTCGAGGTGCTCGAGATCGACGTCGATGACCTCGGCGAAGCTGGGCACCCCGAGCGACAGCGCCGGCCCGAACGTCATGCGCGGCTTGGGCGAGAAGCCGCGCGACATGCACAGCGGTAGCTGGGCGCGCCGCAAGCTGCGCCCCAGCAGTCGCCCGATATCGAGGTGACCGAGGAACGCGGTGCGGCCGAGCTTGGTGTAGCGCATGCGGTAGGTCGCGTAGGGCGTGTCGGCGCCGACGTGCCCGGCCAGCCGCACGCGTGCGGCGCGCTTGGCGTCGCGGCCCTTGGGCGCCGGCACCGGCGCGGCCTCGTCGTCCATGACCGAACGCTCGACCTCCAGCGCGGGCGACCGCCGCCGCTCGGCGCCCAGCCCACGCAACGCCACCAGGCGATCAGCGCGCATCCTCGACAGGTCGCAGGCGACGCCGCAGTCGTAGCAGACCAGCTTGCGGCGATCGGGCTCGGCGTCCTCGAGGTTGGTGTGGTGCACCAGCATGCCGGCGACCTTGCCGCACGGCGGCGACGACCGGCTCTTGAGCGCCTTGCGGTACTCCTGGAGCAGGAAGCCATCTTCGAGGCCGACGTCGATGTGGTCCCACGGCAGCCGCGCCGACACCGGGCGGGTGCCCAGGTACGCCGCGAGGTCGACGCCGTGATCCTCGAACACCGCCTGCCAGCGGGCCTGGTCGAAGACCTCGTCCCAGCCGTCGAAGCGCGCGCCACGCCGCCACGCGTCCTCGATCACCGGCGCCAGGCGGCGGTCGCCACGCGCCATCACGCCCTCGACCCAGGAGATGCCGCTGTCGTGATACTTGAGGCGCAGGTTGCGCTCGCGGACGGTGGTGCGCAGCAAGGTCTGCTTGCGCTGGATCTCGCCGATCGGGTCCTGCGCACACCACTGCAACGGGGTGTGCGGCTTGGGCACGTGCGACGACACGCTGACCGTGACCTCGGCCTGGTTGCCGAGCTCGCGGCGACCGACCGCGAGCATGCGCTGGCCGGTATCGACGATGCCGCGGACGTCGTCGTCGTCCTCGGTCGGCAGGCCGATCATGAAGTACAGCTTGACGCGGTGCCAGCCGCGCTCGAAGACCTTGCGCGAGCTGTCGGCGATGTGCGCCTCGGTGATGTTCTTGTTCACCACGTCGCGCATGCGCTGGGTGCCGGCCTCGGGCGCGAAGGTGAGGCCGCTGATGCGGGTCTGGGCCAGCTCGTCGAGGATCTCGTCGGGCAAGCCGTAGGCGCGCAGGCTGGCCACCGACATCGAGACCCCGCGCCGCTTGAGCTCGCCGGCCAGCCGCGTCACCAGCGGTGAGATGCTGGAGAAGTCGGCCGTCGACAGGCAGGTCAGCCCGGTCTCCTCGTAGCCAGCCTTGTCGAGGCCGCCGAGGACGCTGGCGACGATGCTGTCGGGGCTCCGCTCGCGCACCGGGCGGTAGATCATGCCGGCCTGGCAGAAGCGGCAGCCCTCGGTGCAGCCGCGCGCGATCTCCACCGAGGCCCGCTCGAACACCGCCTCGGCATATGGCACCGGGGTGTCAGACGGGAACGGGTACTTGTCGAGCTCGGCGACCATCGCCCGGCGCACGCGGCGCGGCGCCCGCGCATCGCGCGGCAGGCCGACCACGGTCATGCCGGTGGCCTCGTCGACGACGGTGTCGTAGAGCGCCGGGACGTAGAGCGGAAACCCCGCCGCCAGCTCGGCCAGCGCGTCGAGCCGGGTCCGCTCGCCACGGCTGATGGCGCGTCGCAGCGCGGCCCACGCCAGCACCAGCGCCGGCAGCTCCTCTTCGCCTTCACCGACGAAGGCGGCGTCCAGGAAGGGGGCCATCGGCTCGCAGTGGGAGGCCACCGGCCCGCCGCCCAGCACCAGCGGCGCGTCGGGTGCGCGAAGGGCGGCGTGCAGCGGCACCCCGCCGAGGTCGAGCAGCGTGAGCACGTTGGTGAAGGTGAGCTCGTACTGCAGCGACATGCCGATGACGTCGAAGCCGGCGAGCGGCGTCTGCGACTCCAGCGACACCAGCGGCAGGCCGCGGGCCCGCAGCTCGGCTTCCATGTCGAGCCAGGGCGCGAACGCGCGCTCGCAGGAGATGCGAGGGTGCTTGTTGAGCAGGCTGTAGAGGATCTTGGTCCCGAGGTGGGACATCCCGATGTCGTAGACGTCGGGGAACGCCAGCACGACGCGCGCGTCGACCGTCGCCGGGTCCTTGTGCACGGACTGGTACTCGCCGCCCAGGTAGCGGGCCGGCTTGTTCACGCGATCGACGAAGTCGGCGTAGAGGTGGCGCATGGGTGGTTTCGACGCGGGCCCTGGGCCTGGACGTGTAGCCCATCGCCCGCGGCGGCGCTACCCTGGGGCCATGCCTCGCCTCGCCGCCATCATGGTCCCCCTGGCACTGGTCGCCTGCAAGCAGGATGCGCCGGCGGCGCAGGAACCGCGGCCGACGCCGAGCGTCATCTACGGCGCCACCGCGGCCGCCGAGGACCCTGCGAACCTGCCCGCGGCCGGCGTGGCACCACCTGCGGTCGCGGTTGGCGGTAGGCTGGCCGCCATGTGGAACACTCCCCTCCAGACCCTCCAGGGCCAGCCGACCACGCTGGGCGCATTCCATGGCAAGGCGCTCCTGGTCGTCAACGTCGCCAGCAAGTGCGGGCTCACGCCGCAGTACACGGCGCTCGAGGCGCTGCAGAAGAAGTACGGCGAGCGCGGCTTCTCGGTGGTCGGCTTCCCGTGCAACCAGTTCGGCGGCCAGGAGCCCGGCTCGGCCGAGGACATCCAGGAGTTCTGCTCGGCGACCTACGGCGTGACCTTCCCGATGATGGAGAAGGTCGACGTCAATGGCGACGGTCGGCATGCCATCTACCAGTCGCTGGTGACCATCGCCGACGACAGCGGCCACAGCGGCGACATCCGGTGGAACTTCGAAAAGTTCGTCATCGGCGCCGATGGCGAGACCGTGACCCGCTTCTCGCCCAAGCAGAAGCCCGACGACCCGGCGGTGATCGCGGCCATCGAGGCCGCGCTGCCGAAGTGATCAGCGGCCGCACGGCAGCGGCAGCTCGAAGCTCTGCCCGCCGCCGCTGGCGACGACGACCGAGTCGCCGCCATCGTAGGTGAACGACAGCGTCCGGCCGCCGGCCGTCATCGCCACCGTGCCGGCGGTGGGGCAGACCGCCGGGCACGCGACCAGGCCATCGATGGTCACGGCGCCGCTCGCCGGGCCGGTCACCGCGGCCGACCCCGACAGCGTGGCGCAGCCGGCGTCGTCGACGGTCCAGGTGGCGTCGGCGGTGGCGGCGACGGCGTCGCCACGGCGCGACGTCAGCTGCAAGGTGGCGTCGAGCGTCCGCGGCGCGTCGGCGGCGACTGGCGCCACCACGGTCATCGCGCCGTCGAGCGCACCACCGTCGCCGTACGCGAGGTCGGCGGTGATCGTCCACCGCACCGCGGTCGGGCACTGGGCGGGGCCACACGGCGTGGTGTCGAAGCCGAGCTCGCCCCGCACCGTGCCCGACAGCGCGGCGCGACCGCCAGGTCCGGTACAACCGGTGAAGGTGGCCTGGACGTAGGTGGCGCTGTCGGTGGTGACGGTCGCGCATGCCGGCGGCGACACGGCGGCGCCGATCGTCTCGACCGTGGCCGCGGTGACCAGCGCCCTCGCCTCGCCCACCGGCGGCGCGACGCCGGCGGCCAGCACCGCGGTGTCGGCGTACCAGCCGCCCACCTGCGCGGCCTCGGCGCTGCCGTCGGCGACGGCGGCGGCGGACTCGGCGTCGGTGCGGGCCGGATCGGTGGGCTCGCCGGCACAGGCGGTGGCGGCCAGGATGATGACGGAGGCGACGATCGAGGGAAACGGAGCGTTCATGGTCAGGTCTCCTTATTGACTAGAAGTCAATAGTGCCAGGTACGGGCCCCATGCGCAAGCGCTTACTTCACCCGTCGCCTGGCGGCGGCCGCCGCCGCACCCGCTACGGTGCGGCATGGACGACAGCTTCGCGTCGGCGACCGCGATCACGCTCGACGGCGACCTCCGCTTCCGCTGGGACGTCCCCGACGGCTGGCAGCAGGGCCGCGGCGCGTTCGGCGGCCTGGTCCTCGGGACCTTGTTGCGCGCCATGGAGGCGTGCGAGCCCGATCCAGCGCGCCGCACGCGCTCGCTGTCGGGCGAGATCGTGGCGCCGGTCGTGCCGGGCGCGACCACCGTCGTCGTCGAGATCCTGCGCCGCGGCCGCGGCACCACGTTCCTGTCGGCGCGCGCGCTGCAAGGCGACGCCACCGTCGCGCGGGCCAGCGCGCTGTGCGCATCGCCGCGCCCCAGCGGCGCCGCACGGGCCGGCCTCAGCGCGCCCGTCCTCCCGCCGATCGCGGACCTGGTCGCGTTGCCACCACCGCTGGCGCTCGGCATCGGTCCGCCTCGTTTCACACGGCACTACGAGTACCGGCCGGTGCCACCGCTGGCCTTCAGCAGCGCCGCGGTCGCCGCCGCCTCGGGCTGGTTGCGCGAGCGAGCTGCGCCCAGCGCGCTCGACGGTCCAGCGCTGATCGGGTTGCTCGACGCCTGGTGGCCGGCGGCGCTGGCGTGCGAGCCGGCGCCACGACCGATGGCGACGGTCACGTTCATGGCCGAGCTGCTCGCCGATCCGGCCACGCTCGATCCGGCGACGTCGTTCGCCTATCGGGCGCGCCTCGACGGTGTCGCCGACGGCTTCTCGGTCGAGATGCGCGAGCTGTGGCAGGGCGACACGCTGGTCGCCCTCAACCAGCAGGTCTTCGCGATCCTGGCCTGACCCGCCGTCGCCGAGCCCGAGCCCGAGCCCGAGCCCGAGCCCGAGCCCGAGCCCGAGCCCGAGCCCGAGCCCGAGCCCGAAACCGAGCCCGACCCCGTCTGCGCGGTGGCCGCTGCAACCGCCACCCGTCGCGAAGCGCAACGCGACGCCCGGCCCTCGCGGCCAAGCGCGCACGATCGCTGGCGGTCGACCCCCGATGCACCTGGCCCACGCCTTGCCATGGCGGGGGCCATGCGATCGAGCTCCGTCCCGTTTCTGCTGGCCGCCCTGGCCGCCCTGGCCGCCCTGCCTGCCGTCGCCTGCACCGACCCCGACGACGCCTCGACCGGCGACGACCTGACCTCGGTCCACGGCCTCGAGCACACCATCGACTTCGACGCCTTCGTCGACGTCGCGAGCGGCGCGTCGGACGACGTCGTCCGCGGCGCCATCCACCGCCAGCTCAAGAGCGCGCTCGGCGCGCTGCGCGAGCGCGGCATCGGGGTCGCCGATCGAGACGCTCAGCGCAACCTGGCGGCGGCCAACCTGGTGCGCTCCAGCGTCGACGTGGTCAGCGGCGGCGCCACCGTCGGCCGGGTCGATCGAGTCCGCTATCACTACCGCGATACCGCACTGGTCGAACGCGGCCGGGTGCCGACCGGCCCCATCGACCTGACGCTCCTGTTCGGCGACTACGTCGCGCGCGCCACCGAGCTCACCCCGATCTGCTCCGACGATGCGGCGGCGGACCCCGGCTCGCTCTGGTACCACTTCGCCCCGGCTCGGACCGCATGTCGCACCGCGATCCGCGACGAGCAACGCGCCATCGATCTCGAGCGTGCGCCGCTGGTCGCGGCCCAGCTCGGCGCCCGCGACCGCGACCGCCGCTTCCTCTCCACCCGCGCCACGCTGGCGCCGGTCGCCGCCGCGCCCGACACCTGGCCCGAGTACGACCAGCTGTGGGGCTTCGCCGGCGACCCGGCGCGCACCAAGCTGGTCGTGTACTCGTTCTTCGGCGTCGATCGCGACGAGGCTGACCCGGCCGACAATGGCCTGCGCGAGTACCTCCGCCATCAACGCACGCTGCGCGCCCGCCTGCCCGGCCTGCGGGTCGTCGAGACCGCGCCGCACGCCTGGCTGCTCGACTTCTGGATCGATGGCCGCCGCCTCGAGGGCGTGAGCTGGGACGACGTCGAGCGCTGGGTCATCGACGGCGCCGGCTTCCCGGAGGCGGTCGGCACCGACGCCGGCAAGCGCGCCGCGCTGCTCGGCCAGGTCATCGAGCACTTCAGCGAGCGCTGGATCGTGTGGCAGTGGACGGTGACGGTGCGGCGCGGCGCCGTGAGCCGAGACATGACGGTCGAGATCCGCACCTTCTACGGCTGGGAGGACGGCAGCCCCGAAGCGCGCCTGCACGCGCGCTGGCGCTACCTCGAGGCCTTCTGGCACGGCGACGTGTTCGCCTACACCGGCCACAGCCATTTCGGCCATGGTCCGCTCGAGCCGTGGACGTATGGCGGTGGCAACTTCGCCAACCGCTACCAGGTGATGCTGATCAACTCGTGTCTGTCGTTCAACTACTACGACGAGGACTTCCTCGCCATGCACCCGCACGGCTCGGGCAAGCTCGACGTCGTGGTCAACGGCCTGGCCGCCTACTGGCACGGCATGGGCCAGGCCACCGCCGGCTACATCGCCGGTCTGGTCGATGGCGAGGACCGGCGCTGGCGCGACGTGTTGACCGCGATGCGCGTCGACGTTCCGTGGCAGTCCGCCTACGACCCGATGCGCGCGGTCAACGGCGAGCTCGACAACACCTTCACGCCGACCGCCGGCGCGATCGATCTGACCCGCCGCTAGCTACAGCTTGCCCGGCAATTCCGGGCGGTTCTCGACGGAAAGTGTCAGGGGCGGCGGCGACGATCTCCTCGTCACCCGTGCAACTCGAGGAGCCCCGCCATGGCAACGTCCCGTCGCCGGCCCCGCAGCCGGCAGCCGGAGCTGT
>CANKMW010000125.1 GCA_947483555.1 Myxococcales bacterium | reverse complement strand
CTAGCGCCTGGTGCTCCAGGCCGATGCCCTTGTCTCATCGGTGTCGGGTTCCCGGCGTCAGGGCCCCGGGTTTGGACTTTCACCTCCTATCTGTTGTTCCTGCCAGGCGCACCCCTTCGACTCGGCCGCTGCGCGGCCTCGCTCAGGGCGAACGGATGGGGGAAGTGATCGACTTGCCTGCTGTTCTGGGTGAAGTCCCGGACGCAACGATGTGTAGGATCCTGAGACCTGGGTAACAGTCCGGCGCCACCTCCGTGGCCCACATGGGACGGCCGACGGACGGCCGACGCAGGGCGCCGTCCGAAGCGGGCCGCCGCCGTCTCTTCCTTCAGCATTCTATCAGCCCACGGCTCCCGTCTTGATGGCCGTCGCTGCATCCCCGCTCCGCGCCGCCTACGCCCTACAAACTCCTGGGGCTACGGCGACGGTTCGGTCACTGCGTCACCGGCGCGATGGTCTCCTCGCCACCGCAGGCGCGCACGTAGGCGGCCACCGCCGCGTGCAGCCCGATGTACAGCGCGTCGACCAGCAGGGCGTGACCGATCGAGACCTCGAGCAGCTCCGGAACCTCGCGGCCGAGGACCGGCAGGTTGTCGAGACTCAGGTCGTGGCCGGCGTTGACGCCCAGTCCCGCCGCCGCTAGCGCGCGCGCGCATGCCTTGAATCGATCCAGCTCGGCCTGCCGCTGCGGCGTCGGCCACGCCGCGGCGTAGGGCTCGGTGTAGATCTCGACGCGCTGGGCGCCGGTGGCGGCGGCGAGCGCCATCGCGTCGGGGATGGGATCCATGAAGATGGCGGTCCGGACGCCGCGCTGATTCAACGGCTCGAGGACGGCGCGGATCGCCGCCGTCTGCCGCGGCAGATCCCAGCCGTGGTCGCTGGTGACCTCGCCGGGTCTGACCGGTACCAGCGTGAACTGGTCGACCCGAAGCTCGGCGGCCAGCGCCGCCAGCTCGTCACGGTCGTCGCCCTCGAGGTTGAACTCGACGCCGCGCTCGGCGGCGATGGCGCGCAGATCGCGCACGTCGGCCTCGCGGGTGTGGCGGTTGTCGGCGCGCCAGTGCAGCGTCAGGCCGCGGGCACCGGCATCGACGCAGGCGTGCGCGGCGACTCGCGGCGACGGGTTCTTGGCCCCGCGCGAGTTGCGCAGCAGCGCCACCTTGTTGAGGTTGACCGAGAGATTGATCGCCATCAGAAGCGGCCGCTGATCACCACGCCAGCGCGGCCGTCGCCGACCGACGGCGTGACCGACGGCAGCGTCTCGGCCGCCTTCGGCGCGGTCAGGTACA
The DNA here is from genome assembly GCA_947483555.1 of Myxococcales bacterium. Classification (GTDB taxonomy): domain Bacteria; phylum Myxococcota_A; class Polyangia; order Haliangiales; family Haliangiaceae; genus UBA2376. Next base: position 17,871 of record CANKMW010000125.1, on the reverse strand, counting down.
GGATCGTGCCGCCGATCAACGCCGCGGCGCCGACGCCGACGCCGATGTTGGCGAACAGCGCCTTCTGGCGCGCGCTGTCGATATCGTCGACGGCCAGGCTGGCGTCGCCGCGGCAGTCGGCGACGTCGCCGCCGCAGGTGGCGTCGGCATCGGCGAAGGCGGCGCGCGCCCCGAGCCCGAACACCACGCCGGCGCCGAGGCCGACCACGCCGACCCCGCCCATGATCAGGCCCAGGCGACGACGGCCGGCGCCGGGATCCGGCGCCGGTCCCGCCGGCAGCGGGGTCCGGAACACGTCCTTGCCGCCGTCGGGCGGCGGCGGTGGCTCGGGCGCCTTCTCGAGCGGCGGCACGTCGACCGTGATCGTCGTCCCCTCGCCGGCCAGCGTGACGTCGAGCGCCCACGGCTTGTAGCCGGGCGCGCTAGCGACGAGCCGGGACATGCCGGGATCGACCGGCGTGGCCACGCCCATGAACGCGGTGACGTCGCTGTCCTCGCGCATGATCCTCATCCCCGGCACCTTGCCCTGCACCACGATGAGCAGCCGCACCAGGCGCGGCTCGAGGGCCTTGGCTCGCTTCTCGGCGTCGGCGCGGCGCGCCGGGTTGGGATCCTTGGCCGCCAGCTCGGTGAGCTCACCCCACGCCGAGGCCAGCGTGCCGAGCTTCTCGTAGCAGAGGGCGAGGTTGTACTGGGTGCCGAACTGCGCATCGAGCTCGAGGCTCTGCTTGAACGCCGCGCACGCACCCGCGACGTTGGTGTTGATCAGCTCCTTGCCCTGGCGGAACGCCGCCTCGGCAGCGGCCTTCTTCTGCGCGACATCATCGGGCTGCGCGCGCGCCGGCGTGGCCAGCGTGACGGCGGTGGCGACGAAGCTGGCGACCAGGGTCGCGAGGACGCGGGGCGTGCGGGCCGTGGGCACCATGCCGGCGAGGGTATCACCGCCGCGGATCAGAAGCGCGAGCTGCCGAAATCCGAGCCGGAGCCGGAGCCCGTCGAGGAGCCCGAGCCGGCGCTGGTCGACGAGCCGCTGCCGGCGCTGGAACCCTTGCCGTCGCGGCCGCCCTTGCCATCGCGACCGCGCTTGCCGTCGCGCGAGCTACCCTTGCCGGAGCCGGCCAGATCCGAACCCGAACCCGTACCCGAGCCCGTGCCGGCCAGATCCGAACCCGTACCCGTACCCGTGCCCGTGCCCGTGCCCGATCCGGTTTCCGAGCCCGAGCCCGAGCCCGAGCCCGTCACCGATCCCGTGACCGATCCCGAATCCGAACCCGTCGCCGAACCCGATCCCGTGCCCGAGTCCAGCGTTCCGGATCCGACCACCGCAGATCCAGACCCGATGTCCGATCCAGACTCCGACCCGGCCGACCCCGAAACCCCGGATGCCGCACCGGTGCCGGCGGCCGACGGCGTGCCGCCGCTGCTGGTGACGATGATGGCGGCGACCGCGGCGGCGAGCACGGCGGCGCCGATGCCGATCCAGATCCCGATCCGCCGCGGCGGCGAGGGTGCCGTCATGGATGTCGGGGCGTAGCCGCTCGACCCCGACAGCGTGGTCGGCGCCAGCGCGACCCCGACGGCGCTCTTGGCGCGCTGGTTGGTGGCGTGTCCACCCTGGACGCGGGCGACGCGGGCCGCCATCTCGTGCGCGTTGGCCGGACCGTAAGGCGCGAGCGCGGCCGCCAGCTCGGCGATGGATCCGAAACGCGCGTCGGGATCCTTCTCCAGGCAATGGCGAATGATGGCCTCGAACCCCGGCGGCGTCGCGATGGTCAGCGGCGGCGTCGGATCCATCGCCACCTTCAGCGTCAGCTCGGTGATCGCCTCGGCCTCGAACGGCTGCTTGCCGCTCACCAGCTCGAACAGGATGACGCCCATCGCCCACACGTCGGTGCGGGCGTCGACGTCGCGGGCCGAGCGGAGCTGCTCGGGCGACATGTAGCCAGGGGAACCCATCACCGTCGCGGTGCGGGTGAGCGAGAAGTCCTGGCCCTCCTGGGTCGCCTTGGAGATGCCGAAGTCGAGCACCTTCACGATCGGCGTGCCGTCGGCGCGGATGGTCAGGAACAGGTTGGCCGGCTTGAGGTCGCGGTGGATGATGCCGATCGAGTGGGCCTCGGCGACCGCCTCGCTGGCCTGCAAGACGAAGTCGACCGCCTGTACGACCGGCAGCCGGGTGTGCAGCTTGCGGAACGCCTCGAGGTCCTGGCCGTCGAGATACTCCATCACGATGTACGGCGAGCCGCCGTCGAGCGTCCCGACGTCGATCACCCGCCCGACGTGCTCGCTCTTGAGGCGGACCGAGGCGCGCGCCTCGCGCAGGAAGCGCTCGGTGGTCTCGGGGTTGCGCATCGCCTCGGGCAAGAGGAACTTGAGCGCCACCAGCTGGCCGAGTTGCAGGTGTTGCGCCGCCACCACAACACCCATCCCGCCCTGCCCGAGCACCCGCTCGATCTGGAACTTGCCCGCGAGGACCTGCCCCGGTTCGACCATGTCGCAAGCATACGCGGCCGGGTCGGCGCTGTCATGGAAACCACCCTCGGGGGTCGGCAGCCCCGTGACTCCGACGGGATCGGTGACCACGCCGGCGAGTACGCCGGGCCACGGCCAAGGTTACGAACCACCCTGGGTGCTGCCGCGGGCGCGGGGTACGGCCGACAAGCTGACCAACGTCAGCCAGTGCGAGGGTCTGTCCACGGTCACGCTCGCGAACCTGACCCTCAACGGCAAGAAGGCAAACCAGAGAGGGCGGGATCAGCCTTGGGCTCAGTGGGCGACGACCGTAAAGACGTCGCCGTTGACGTTGGTGCCGGCGCGGAAGTCGGTCCAGGCGGCGACCGCCGCCGCCTCGCTCGCGACGACCGACCTCACGACCTGCGGCAAGAGGGCTGGTCCGGTGCCGCCGTCGAGCTGGGCGTGGTTGTAGGTCCAGGTCGCGCCTGAATCGACCGAGCTGGCCACGAAGACATGGGGCGGCATGTTGGTCTGCTGGTTCTGGTAGACCACGGTGAGCACGCCGCTGCCGCTGCTGGCGATCCGCGGCACGCTGGTCTGCCCGCTGATCACGCCGCCGTTGCTCGATGACGCGCGGGTCGCGGCCGAGAACGTGGTGCCGCCGTTGGCGGACACCGTCGCGAACACCTGGGTACCCTGCCGGCGGTCCTCCCAGGCCACCGCGACCAGATCGTCGGCCGTGCCGGCGGCGCGCGGATCGATCGCCAGGGTCGGAGTAAACGACGACGACACCTCGCCCGCCGGATCGTCGAGAACCCGCTCCGCGCCCCAGGTCTGGCCGGCGTCGGCCGAGAGCGCGAAGTCGGCGTCGGATCCACCGGTGGCAAGGACGGAGACGTCCTGCCAGACCAGGTAGGCGGCGAGCTCGTTGACCCGCAGCACCGGGAAGTCGCTGTCGCGGTTGTCGGTGGCGGCGTCGCCGTCGACGCGGACGTCGGCCGCCGGCGCGGTGCCCGCCGCGGCACTGGACGCGGCGAAGATGTCGCGCGTCGCCCGGGTGCCGCGCTGCTCGCGCCACACCCAGATGACTCGTCCGCTCGAGGCGATGCCGATCTGGGGCCGGCCGGCGAAACGCGTGGTCGGGCTGCCGACGTTGATCTTGATCTCGGTCGCGAACGAGGTGCCGCCGTTGGTCGAGGCCGCGCTCATCACGTCGCGGGCCAAACTCGTCGTGTCGAGCTTCTCCCAGGTGACCACGACGGTGGTGCCGCGGATCGCGAGGGCGTGGTGGAAGGAATCGCCGGCGGTATCGAGGGCGCCGGTCGCAGCCGAGAACGTTGCGCCGCTGTCGGACGAGGCCTGGACCCGGATGTCGCGCACGCCGCCGCTCACCGTCTGGTACGCGACCACGACCCGATCGCTCGCGCCCGGATCGACGACCAGGAGCGGCTTGACCGCGCTGGCGTTGACCGCCGACGTCAGGTTCTGGATCGTCCCCCAGGTCACACCGCCGTCGGTCGACCGGCGGAAGTAGACCTCGGTCTGGCCCGAGACCACGCACGGAGCGGTCGTCGAGCTGCACAGCTCGCTCCAGACCGCGTAGACCCGGGTGCCGAACGGGCTGCCGCCGGCGGCGAGCTCGATGTCGTAGCTGTGCTCGCTCGCCGTCGCGTCGAGCCGCTGCTCGGGATCCCGGACGAGGCAGCCCTCGGCGGCATCACCGCTGGCGTCGCAGTCGGTGTCGAGATTGTCGCCGCACACGTCGGCGCGCGGCACGACCTCACCCACGCAATTGCCGAAGCCGCCGAACGCGCAGGTGCGCGTGCCGGCGCGGCAGGTGCCGACCCCAGCGGTGCCCGCAGGTAGACCGCTGTAGCAGGACTGCGTGATCGGTCCCCCACCCACCGCGTTGTCGACCGTACCGTCGCAGTTGTCGTCGAGGCTGTTGCACTGCTCGGCGCTGGGCGTGACCTGACCGGCGCACGCCCCGAACGTGCCGGCGGCGCAGGTCGCGGTGCCGCCGCGACAGACGCCGACGCCGTTGGTCGCGGCCGGCGTGCCGGTGTAGCAAGCCTGGGTCACGCCGTTGTCGGGGGTGCCGTTGCAATCCTGATCGATGTTGTCGCAGGTCTCCGCCTGCGGCTCGGTGGCACCGGCGCACACCAGGTCGCCCTGCGAACAGGTGAGCGTGCCGTTGGCGACGCACACACCGCGGGGCGGGGTCGTGAACGCGCACGACGCGCCGGCATCGACCGGGCTGTCATCAGCCGCGCCGTCACAGTCGTTGTCGACGCCGTCGCAGATCTCGATCCCACCGTTGGTCGGGGAACAGGCGTACTCGCAGCCGTCGAGCTGCTGACCATCGACGTCGACGAACCCGGGCTGACAGCCGGTCGCCGGGCTGAAGCCGCACATGCCGCCCGCGCACGACGGGGTCAGCACGTTCGGGAACTGACAGACCAGACCGCAGCGGCCGCAGTTGTTGCGGTCGGTCTGGAGCATGAAGGTCTCGTCGACGTTGCGGTCGCAGTCGTTGTCGACCACGTCGCAGGCCTCGACCCCGCCGTTGGTCGGAGAGCACGAGTACTCGCAACCGTTGGCCTGCGTGCCGTCGATGTCGTGGAAACCGGCGTTGCAGTCGGTGGGCGCGGTGAACCCACACATGCTGCTGGTGCAGTGCGGCGTGGCCTGGAAGAACTCGCACACCCGTCCGCAGCTGCCGCAGTTGTTGATGTCGCCCGTGAGATCGAGACCCTCGTCGGGGGTGCCGTTGCAGTTGTTGTCGATGTTGTCGCAGGCCTCCACGCCGCCGTTGCTCTGGAAGCAGAGGTACTCGCAGCCGTCGGACTGCGCGTACGGACCGGTGATGTCGCCGTTGACGTCGAAGAAGCCCGGGAAGCAGCCGGTGATCGTGCAGGCGCCCGCCGAGCACTGGGTCTGCGCTCCGGCCTTCTCGCAGCGCACTCCGCAGGCACCGCAGTTGAGCTCGTCCGTCTGCACGTCGAAGCCGTTGTCGACCGCCCCATCGCAGTCGTCGTCGAGCTGGTTGCAGGTCTCGGGTCGGATCTGGTTGGGGTCGCATCCGGCGCCGCCGGCGTCGACGGTTCCGCCATCGCCGCCGTCGCCGGACCCGGCGTCGCGCTTGGCCGGCTCGCAGGTGATGCAGAACTCGTTGATGCCGCAGCCACCCTGGACCAGCGCGCCGGCGAGCGCGACCGCCGCGAGCCCGCGCGAGCGCCGCCGCCGCAGGATCAGCATGCCGACTGCGAACAGCCCGCCGAGCAACGCGCCATGCCCGCCACCGGCGTCGCAGCCGCCGCCACCGCCGACGGTCACGTACTCGCCGCCGCGGGTCCAGGTTCCGCACTGACCGAGCTCGCAGCTCTGGCCGCCCGGGCAGGTCACGCCCTGGCAGGGATCGGCCACGCACTCGCCGCTGAGCGGATCGCAGACCTCGGTCGGCGGACAGCGGATCGCCGCGCACATGTCGTCCTGGCAGGTGCCGGTCGTGGGGTTGCAGACCCGCGGAGAGCAGTCGCGCCCGCAGCCGTTGGGCGTGCAGACGCCGTCGCGGCACACCGATCCCGCCGGGCACACCAGACCGTCACAGCTGGCGACGCAAGCGCCATCGCGGCAGAACTCGGCGCCCGGACAGGTGACACCGTTGCACGGGTTGGTCGTGCACGTGCTGTCGACGCAGATCTCGGTCGGCCCGCACGTGGGCAGGTACTGGCACGTGTCGGGGACGCACAGCCCGTCGGTGCCGCGACAGACCAGGTTGGCGGGACACGTGACCAGCGAGCAGGCTCCCACGCACGTCCCGTCCCGGCAGGTCTGCAGGTTGCCCTGCCCGTCAGGTGGGCAGGTGATGCTGGCGCAGGGGTCGGCGACACAGAACCCGTTCTCGCAGACCTGGCCGCCCGGGCACGGAAACTCGCCCCCGGCACACGGCGGCGCGCAGCTGCCGTCGTCGCAGACGCCGCCGTTGCACAGATCGCCCTCGTCGATCATCCCGTCGCAGTCGTCGTCGATGTCGTTGCAGACCTCGGTCCCGGTGGTGCTTCCGCCCACGCACTCCATCGCCCCGTTGATGCACCGGGTCAGGCCGTCCGAGCACGTGCCCATGCCGCCGCCGCACATCTGGCCCTCGCCGGGCACGTTGTCGTCGACGAGGCCGTTGCAGTCGTCGTCGAGGCCGTTGCACATCTCGGTGGTCGGCCCGGTGCCGCCGGTGCAGGTCAGCGTCCCCGGCGCGACGCACACGAACACCCCGGGCGTGCACTCGCCGATCGAGGTGCCGCACGGCTGGCCGGCGTCGACCGGGTTGTCGTCGGTGACGTTGTTGCAGTTGTCGTCCCGGTTGTTGCAGGTCTCTGGCGACGGCCCGACCTCACCCGCGCACGACAGGCCGCCGCCGACGCAGATGGTCTGCCCGAACGAGCACTCGCCGACGCTGGTCGTCCCGCACGGCTGGTTGACGTCCGACGGATTGTCGTCGGCCACGCCGTCGCAGTCGTCGTCGAGGCCGTTGCACACCTCGCCGGTGCCGTTGAACCCGCCCGTACACACCAGCCCCCCGCCCTGGCACGTCATCATGCCAGGCGTGCAGATGCCGAGCGAGCTGCCGCACGAGGCGCCGCCACCCGGGTTGCCCTCGTCGACGGGGCCGTCACAGTCGTCGTCGAGGCCGTTGCAGATCTCCTGGTTGGGTCCGGTGTTGTCGCTGCACACCAGCGCGCCGCTCTGGCAGACGATCGCGCCCTCGGGGCAGAGATCGGCGTCCGGCCCGTCACAACCCGCACCCGTGCCGGTGGGATTGTCGTCGACCAACTGGTTGCAGTTGTTGTCGGCGCCGTCGCACACCTCGGTCGACGGCAAGGTGGTGGCGTGGCACTCGATCTCGCCGGCGTTGCAGACGGTGACGCCGCCCTGGCACTGACCGAACTGCGGGGCGTTGTCGCAGGTCATCGCGACACCGTCGCAGGTGCACGTGTCGTTGACGCCGGTCAGGTTCGGGTCGGTGGCGTCGACGAGACCGTCGCAGTCGTTGTCGAAACCATCGCAGATCTCGGCCTGGGGGACGCACGGCGGGGTCAATCCGTCGACGCGGATCAGCATGTCCTCGAAGTCGTTGTCGCCGCCGCGGAACAGATCCTCGAAGCCGAAGTAGAAACGATCGGTGACGAGTGGCGAGCTGTAGACGAGGTGGTGGACGAAGTCGCCGTCGTTGTTGAGATCCTTCTGCGTGTAGTAGATGCGGCCGAACAGCGGCAGATCGGGATTGGGGGCGGGGTCGTCCTTGAAGTCGCCGCAGTTGCGCCGATTCGGCAGGCGGACACCGGGATTGGACGGATCCTCGGGCGTGATGAGGTAGAAGCCGATGAAGCCGCCCTTGTAACGCATGGCGGTCTGCTCGCTGGCGAAGTTGACCGCGATGCTGTTACCCGGCTCGGCGTCGAGCACGTACATCGTCGGATTGCCGCTGTTCGTGGTCGAGTTGCCGGCGCCGTTGACCATCGCGGTGCCGCATCCGAGGATCGGGTGCAGGTTGGCGGCGCGGCCGGCCGGAGTGAGCACCTCGTCCCCGATGTTGTAGTAGCCGAAGCTGTTCTCGAACCCCGCGCCCTCGCCGACGTCGAGGAAGACCACCGGCTGGGCCAGGTTAGGCCGGAAGATCTGCGGCACCTCGGCGGCGTCGACGACCGCGTCGATCACACCGACGCCTTCCTGCGCGTCGAGGAACGTCTGCAGGCGGTTCGACACCGGCAAGATCGTGCCGTCGACCTGGGTGATCGTCGCGCTCGCCTGCCCCGCCACCGCGATCATCGCGAACAGGAGTGCGCCACGAGCGTGCTGGCCCATCTTCCTCATCGCCCACGAGTCTATACGTGGCGCGCCCGGGCGATACCGACGAGTAGGGAGCCGCAGCCCCAACGCTATCCGTCGGACCCGTGGCTCGACGGCGATCGCCGAACGTGCGCCAAAGACCCACACACCTCAGGACGACCTGGTCGGCGTCGGCGCCGCCCCCACCTTTGACCCGATGTCGGACCTGGTGCCCTACAGGTCGGTACCGAGATCCTGGCGCAGGTACTTCACGGTGTCGTGCAGCGTCAGCGCTGGATCGCGGGCCTCGAAGCCGAGCTCGCGGGCCGCCTTGCCGGAGTCGAACCACCAGTAGTGCTCGCTCATCTCGGCCGAGATGCGATCGACCGGCGGCTCCTTGCCGCGCCAGCGGTAGACGCCCTCCACCGCCGCGGCGCCCCAGCGCTGCACGCGGGACGGCAGCGTCAGCCACGGCCCGCGGACCTTGGCGATGCGCGCCAGCCGGCCGAAGAACTCCTTCATCGTCCAGTTGGGGCCACCGAGGAGATACCGCTCGCCGGCCCGACCGCGGTCGAGCGCCGTGGCCGTCGCCGCCGCCACGTCACGGACGTCGACGAAGTTGATGCCGCCCGCCGGCACGGTCGGGATCTGACCGCGCAGGAAGCGCAGCACGTCCCCGGTCGACGACAGCCGGCGATCGCCGGGGCCGAGCAGGAGGCTGGGATTGACGGCGACCACCTCGAGTCCGAGCGTGGCTCCGAGATCGAAGGCCAGCCGCTCCTGGTAGATCTTCGAGGTGTAGTACGGCCAGCCGGCGACCAGCTGCTCGGTGGTGCCGTGGTCCTCGTCGAGGATCTCGTCATCCTGGGACACCGCGATCGTGCCCGACGTCGAGGCCAGGATCACGCGCCGGATCTGGTGCCGCGCCATGGCCTCGAACACCGCGCGCGTGCCCTCGACGTGGAGCCGCATCATCCGCGAGACATCCGCCGGATCGCGCGACACCATCCCGGCGAGGTGAAAGACCGCGGCGGCGCCCGGCATCACCTGGTCGAGGTCGGCCGCCGACAGCACGTCGCCGCGATGGATCTCGCAGCCGAGGTCGGCCAGGTGATCGCTGCGGGTTCGCGCCAGGGCGCGGACCGTGTGGCCGCGGCGCACCAGCTCGGCACACAGATGTTCACCGAGAAAGCCGGTGGCGCCGGTGACCACCAGGATCATGGCTGCACCTGGTCGCCATCGAGCTCCGCCGACTCGTCCTTCGACTCGGCGCTTCGGGTCGCGCTCGGGATGGACGGGTCGACGGTTCCACCGCTCGGGTGGGCGGCCTGCCACTGCGCGAAGGGCGTGGTGCCGGCCTCGCCGAGGGTCCAGGCGTGCGGCTTCGGCGCCAGCCGGCGGACCACACCTTCGACGTGCTGGCTGACGACCCGGTAGCTCTCGCTGCGGCTGGTGCCGGTGGCCAGCGCGGCGACCGCGGGCGGGGTGAGGAACGGTCCGATGTGGGCGGCAACCGCAGCGCCCGAGGTGGGCAGGTAGTCACCCTTGGCCATCGCCTTGTGGGTCCCGGCCAGATACATCGGCAGGATCCCGCATCGGTTGCTGAGCGCGAGGTAGCCGAGCGACGGCTTGAAGTCGGCCATGACACCGGACTCCGAGCGGGTGCCCTCTGGGAAGATGAGCAGGATGTAGCCGTCGTGGAGGAGCTCGGCGGCCAGGCGCAGCGACTCGCGCAGCGAGCCGTAGCGCTCCATCGGCACCAGGTTGGTGAAGTTCTCGAAGTACGCCTTGCGGACCGGATCGTCGAAGAAGTAGTCCTTGGCCGCCAGCGCCACCAGCGCGTCGCCCTGCTCGCCCAGCGCGTGCTTGCACAGCCCCATGTCGAGGTGGCTGGCGTGATTGGCGGCGACGATGTAGCCGCCGAACGGTGGCACGTACGCGCGCCCGGTGATGCGGGTCTCGAGGTAGCGGTCGTAGAGGGCGCGCATCCCGGTGCGCAGCAACCGCCGGCCGACCCGAACCACCGGCGCCGGGACGTTGATCTCGTCGCCGCCGTCAGCTTGCTTCGCCGACTTGCCGCCGACCGCGCGCCGGGGCCGGGCAGCGCCGGCGGCCTGGCCGCCCAGCCGCGCCACCACCGCCTCGACGTCGGCGACGGTCTCGAGGCCGGTCAGCTCGCTCGGATCCGGCACCACGACCCCGGCACCCTCGAGCGCGACGCCGAGCTCGGTGAACATCAGCGAGTCGAAGCCCAGGGCGTCGAGGCGGGTGTCGCCGGCGACGTCGGCGCGCTTCTTCTGCGCCACCGACGCGATCACGTCGCGCACCCACTCGGTGCCGCCCGCCCCGGGCGCCGCCAGCTTCTTGAGCTCGGCGCCGCTGCGGGCCGCCTTCTCGAGCCGCTCCAGCTCCTTGACGATGTCGCGCCGCCGGACCTTGCGCGTCGAGGTCCTGGGCAGATCGAGGTCCCACAGGTGGACGACCTTGAGCCGCTTGTAGAGCGGCAGCTGCTTCGACACGTTGCGCAGGTGGGCCCGGACCTCCTCGCGCACCGTCTCGCGGTCCTTGCCATCGTGATCGTAGTCGGGCACCACCAGCGCCGCGACGGTCTCGGCACCGACGCCCTGCTCGGGGGCCGGCAGCCCGACCACCGAGATCTCCTTCACGAACGGCGAGTCGCCGTACACGTCCTCGAGCTCGTCGGGATAGACGTTCTCGCCCGACGGACCGAGGATCATCTCCTTCTTGCGACCGACGATGTAGAGGTTGCCGTCGGCGTCGAGCCGACCGAGATCGCCGGTGTGCAGCCAGCCCTGGACCAGGGTCTGTCCGGTGGCCTCGGGGTTCTCGAAGTAGCCGAGCATCACGTTGGGGCCCTTGGCGCACACCTCGCCGACGCCGCTGGCGTCGGGCTGGTCGATGCGGACGTCGATGCCCGACAGCGGCCGCCCCACCGAGCCCGGGATGATCTTGTCGCCGGGTCGCGTCACGGTGATCACCGGCGCCGCCTCGGTCATGCCGTAGCCCTCGTACAGGTTGAAGCCGAGGCCCTGGAACGACTTCATGGTGTCGGCCGGCAACGCCGAACCGCCGCTGATGAGCAGGCGCATGCGACCGCCGAGCTTCTTGTGCACCGGCCAGAAGGCGACCCGGCCGAACCCGACCCCGAGCGTGTCGCGCATGCTGCGATTGAGGTCGACGATGGTGTCGAAGGCGCGCTCGACCAGCACGCCGCGGTCGGCGACGTTCTTGTAGATCTTGCGCTCCAGCAGCTGCCACAGCGCCGGCACGCCGACCATGCCGGTGATGCCGCCGTCCTCGAGCGCCTCGCCGAGCGAGTCGGCCTCGATCTCCTCGAGGTACGTGATCGACGCGCCGTGCATGAGCGGCATCAGGAAGCCGGCCGAGAACTCGAACGTGTGGTGCAAGGGCAGGACGCTGAGCAGGGCGTCGTGCTTGTAGAGCTGGAACGCGCCGGCCAGCTTGGCGGTCATCGCGGTGAAGTTCTTGTGCGACAGCATCACGCCCTTGGGCTGACCGGTGGTGCCCGAGGTGAAGATGAGCGACGCCACGCTGTCCGACTTGAGCGCCGGCACCACCGCGCCGGGCGACACCTCGGGCTCGGTGAACAGGTCGTCGAACGAGATCACGGCCAGCGCGGCCTGCTGGGCGGCCAGCCAGCGGCCGAGCGCGCCGTGGGCGGCGGAACGCTCGCCGCTGTCCTCATCATCGCCCGCCCCGGTGACCGCCACGCCGAGCGCCAGATCCGCGCACAGCCGCTCGGCGACCCGGCGTGAGATCAGCAGCGCCTTGGCGCTGCTGACCCGGGCCAGGTTGGCGACCTCGGCCGCCGACAGCTCCTTGTCGAGCGGCACCACCGTGCCGCCGGCCTGCAGGACCGCGAAGTACGAGATGCCCCACTCGGGCCGGTTCTCGCTCATCAGCATCACCCGCGCCGCCGCCACGCCGCGCTGGCGCAGCTGACCGGCACCGACCAGCGCCAGGTCGGCGAGCTTGCCGTAGGTGTAGACGAACGGCTCGACGTCGCCGGCGGCCTCCCCGTCGCGCAGCTTCGGGCGCAGCTTGAGCGCGACCCGGTTCTTGTGCAGCTTGGTGGTCGCCTCCCACAGCTCGAGCAGATCCTTGTACGTGTACACCGAGCGCGGCTTGGGCCCGAACTCGTCATCGAGGGTCGGGAACACCCACTGCTGGAGGCCGGCGATGTGACTGCCGATCCAGTACTCGCGCCAGTCGATGGTGTGCGGGCTCCACCACAGCCGTTCCTGATCGTCGGGCGTCACCCGGGCCCACAAGGCGCGGATGTTGTCGCAGCGGAAGCTGATCTCGTGGTCGTGGTTGAAGGGCCGGAACATGTCCATCAGGCCGATCACCTGGTCGCTGAACTGGCTGACCTTGCGCAGCTCGTCGGTGGCGCGGGCCGCCATCGCCTCCAGCCGGGGCGCGCCCCAGCTCGGCATGCGCTCGTCGATGGTCTTGATCAGGCCGTCGGCGACCCGCTTGAGCAGCGGCGACGACCAGCGCTGGAACTCGTCGTAGGTGACGGCGCGGCCCTCGAGCCGCATCTTGAGCCGGGAGCGCCATTTCTCCTCGCCACGCGCCGCCTTGTCGCGGTGCATGCGCCGCACCGCGAGTCCGGTCAGCTCGGTCAGCCGCCGCGACGTCACCGGGTTGAGGTCCGACGAGCCGAGCTGGTAGACCGGCTCGTGGCTGCCGTCGAGCACCGCCGCGGTCGCCAGCAGCATGCCGGCGGCGATGAAGTCGACCGGGATGATGTCCATCGTCGTGTGCTCGCCGGCCACGATCGATCGGTGGCCCTTGAGCACCAGGTAGACCAGCGGCGCGGTGGTGTTGAAGCCCTCGTTCCAGCCCGGGAACGGATAGCGCACCGCGCTCTCGACCACCGCCGGCCGCACCACGGTCGACACCACCGAGCTATCGGCGAGGATGATCTGCTCGCCGAGGCTCTTGGTGTACGTGTACGTGTTGGTCCAGCCCCAGTGCAGCGCGCGCTCCATGCCGAGCTGGGTCAGCTTGGTGGCGACCCAGATCTTGCGCTCGCGCGCCACCGCCAGCTTGAGGTCGGCTTCGTCGTCGGGATCGCGACGCTGATCGCGCAGCGCCTTGGCGCCCCGCTCGCGGAACTCCGAGATGTGGGCGCGGTCGTTCGACTGATCGCGGACCTGATCGACGATGCGCTGGCAGTCGGCGATCTCGGCGGCGGCGTCGAAGTCCTTGTCGCGCAGCTCGTCACGGCGAGGAAAGTATCCGACCACCGGCTCGTCCTCCCACACCTCGCCGTCGCGGCGACCGGCGACGTAGCAGGTCGAGACGTGGACCAGCCGGGTCCGGGCCCGGCGGGCAGCGTCGAGCACGTTCTTGGCGCCCATCGCGTTGATCCGCAACGCGCTCTCGAGCGAGGGCATGAACGAGACCAGGCCGGCGCTGTTGACGATGACGTCGAGCCCACCGTCGGCCTCGAAGGCCGCGAACTGCTCGTCGCTGAAGTTGCACAGCGGGCGACCGATGTCGCCGGGGATGGCGACGATCTTCGACTCCAGGAACGCGGTCAGGCCGTCGCCATACCGCTCGCGCAGCGGCCGGAAGGCCTCCGAGCTGGCCACCTTCTTGTAGAAGCGCTCCTCGGCGGTGTTGCCGGCCCCGGGCCGGACCAGACAGTAGACCTTGCCGACGTCCGGATAGCGCTCGAGCAGCATCGAGAGCGCGACCTTGCCGACGAAGCCGGTGGTGCCGATGAGCAGGATGCGCTTGCCGCGCAGCGTGGCGGCCACATCGAGCCGCTGACCGTCACCGTTGCGTTTGCTGTGGCCGTTGGCGCCCATCACATCACGTCGCTGATCACGATCGGTGGGTGGTGCAACATCGTGATCTGCGCGCTGCGACCCATGGTGGTGCGCGCCATCGCGATCGCTTCGGCCAGGGTGTCGGCGGTCTCCCAGCCCATCAACTCGGGCGCGGTGGCGTTGTCGGCGCCGACGCAGATGACCCGCGACACCTTCTCGCGCCCGCGCTGGCCCCAGTACCACATGTAGAACGGATGGGCGCCGTGATAGGCGTTGCCGCGCCGGTACATCTCGACGTAGCTCGGGTTGTACGCGAACTCGTCCTGATACTTCTGTTCGAGCACGTACGAGTCACGGGTCTCGGGCAACAGCCGGTTGAAGAACTCGATGTAGCTCGGGTGATGGACCGGATCGAACTTGTCCGAGCACGGGTGGGTGATGATGAGGACGCCACCGTCGCGCAGCACCGGCTGCCGCCGGTACATGTGGTAGTAGTAACCGAGCGCCATCACCTGCACCAGCAGCGGGTTGAGGGCCTTGGAGTTGACGTTGTAGGGCGAGACGTAGGGGATGCCGGTGATGAGGATGTCGGCCTGGCCCTCGATCTCGACCGCGTACTGCTCGAAGCTCTTGGTCACCGTCTTGTCGTGGACCGGCTCGCAGGCGCCGGCGTAGCAAGCGATCAGCTCGTAGGCGGCCGGCGTGCGCATGAAGATCTCGCGGCGGGCCGCGAACGGCAGCTTGTCGAGCGCCCACTTCATCGCCGAGAACTTCAGGCGATCGCTCTCGGTGAAGTCGTCCTCGTTCTTCATCAGGAAGTCGAGCGGCCCATCGAAGGTGCGGTTGTTGAGCACGGTCTCGATGTGGAAGACCTTGATGGCGTCCTCGATGACCTGGCCCTGGCGATTCATCGAGTGCCCGATCGCCGAGTCGGGCGGGTTCATGTACGAGTTGGAGTCGACGATCGCCTTGGGGGTGTGGTGGGCCTTGAGGCTCTCGTACCCGCACAGCCCGACGCCCATCGACTTGTGGCCGCCGTTCATGGGCACGAAGTTGAGGTTGACGTAGATGACCAGGTCGCTCTCGGCGGCGCGACGGTTGAGCTCGACCAGCTCGCCGTGGCGGGTCTTGCCGACCACCACCATGCCGTCGGGATCACAGGCGTCGTGGTTGTACAGTCGATCGGGCCAGTACTGGTTCCAGATCTTCGACCCGACCATGCGCTTGATCTCGGCGTCGGTCATGCGGCGGTGCAGCGCCAGGGCGATCACCAGGTGGACGTCGTCGACCCCGTGGTCGGCGAGCATCTCGCACACGATCTCGAGCACCAGCTGGCGCACGTCGGGCGCCCGCATGATCGGCAGCGGCATCGAGATGTCGTCGATCGCGACCGTCACCTTCATCCCCGGCGCGAGCAGCGCGTGCAGCGGCTCCATGTTCTCGGGGTGATTGAGGGCGTAGCGGATCGCGGCCTGCGGGTTGGCGACCCCGGTGAGCGGGCGCTTGGGGTAGATGACGCGGGTGCCGACCGGCAGATCCTCGAGCAGGAAGTTCTCGCCGGAGAACATGATGCGCGGCGCCGAGTCGGTGTCGATCGTGACCACGTGCTCGCGGCTCTGGGGGCGGGTGCGGGGGCGGATGGCGCGCATGGGTTCCTCGGCAGGCCTCAGGGGGCGCTCAGGAGGCCTGGTCCAGGTCGAGGACCGGCCAGTCGTAGCTGCGGGCGATCGAGCGCAGCCGCAAGTCGGGGTTGACCGCGGTCGGGTGGCCGACCACGGCGAGCATCGGGAAGTCGGAGAAGCTGTCGGAGTACGCCCACGAGTTGGCGAGGTCGAGGCCATGACGGCCGGCGTAGTCGCGCATGATCTCGGCCTTGGTGGCGCCGGCGACGAACGGCTTCTTGAGCTTGCCGGTGGCGTAGCCATCGACGAACTCGAGGCGGTTGGCGATCAGCTCGTCGACCTCGAGGTAGCGCGCCAGCGGGCGGAGCGTGAAGTCGAGCGCGCCCGACACGATGACCTGCCGGCACCCGGCGCGCCGCGACTCCTCGATGAGGTCGCGAGTGCGCGGATAGATGTTGGGCTTGATGACGTCCTCGAACAGCTCCTCGGCCAGCATCACCAGGCGATCTTCCGACGCGCCTTCGTAGCCGCGGTAGAAGATCTCGTTGAACCACTTGCGTGACATCTTGTCGGCGGCCCAGAACACCGGGATCGACGCCGCGGTCAGCAGGGTGCGCTTGGCGGACTCGATGATCGACGGCTGGCGCCGGGCGTAGAACGCGAACGCGTGCACGATGTTGACCCGGATGAGGGTCCCATCCACGTCGTAAAACGCGGCGGAATTCTTGTACTTATGGTGCGAATGACGCATCGGCCGGTCCGGGTCCGGCACGTTTGCCCACGCGCGGCCAAAAGTCAACGCTGAGCCCCCGTCGGCGCGGGAGGCCGGACCAATCGGCGCGCCGCGATCGCCTGGGCTGCGGATCGCCATGTTATGGACGGACATGATCCCGCGGTGGTTGTCGCTGCTCGTTGCCAGCGCCGTCATCTTGTTCGCGCTCTACCGGCTGTGGCTGACGTTCGGTGGGCCATCCGATGCGGCGCGTGCCGAGCACCGGCGCGGCATGCTGGCGATGCCGCGCCGCCAGCACGGCGCGATCGGCTTCATCTACCTGGCGGTCGCGGCGGCCCTGATCGCGACCAGCTTCGGGTGGAATCCGTTCCGGCGCGACGCCGAGGCCACCGCGCCGGCGTCGAAGCCGCCGGCCGGCATCATCGTCCAGCCCTGAGTCAGGGCACCTGCGGGCGCGACCGGTACGCCGTGCGTCGCTCGTCGGCGAGGTCCCCGACGTACGACAGCACCTGCGGGTGAGTCATGATGATCTGCCGGAAGTCGCTGGCCGGCATGCACAACGCCAGGCAGCGCGTGATGGCGCGGATCGCCACCGGCGACGGCTCGCCGGTGAGCAGCGGCACCTCGCCGAACAGGTCACCGGGACCAAGCGCCGCGACGCGCTCCGTGCCAGCGTGCACGTCGGCACGACCCGCGAGCAACGCGTAGAGGCCGGCCGGACGACCGCCCTGCTGCAGGATCGTCGAGCCGAGGTCGATCTCCACGAAGCGGAACCGGCTCACCAGGTACTCGCGATCGGCGTCGCCGAACGACGCGAACAGCGGGTGGGTCTGGACCAGGCGATCGACGAGCCGCTCGCGCAGGAAGCGCAGGATCACCGGCAACACGTCGGGGAACTCGGTGACCAGCTGACGCACGACCTCGCGGTCGATGGCCAGCAGCTGGGTGGGGCCGTCCGCCGTCACGGTCGCCGAACGCGGCTCCTCGGTGACCAGCGCGACCTCGCCGAAGAAGGCGCCGGGCCCGAAGCGGGTCAACTCGAGCCGCGGTGGGCCCTCGGCGACCACGTTGACGGCGCCCTCGGCGACCACGTACAGCGAGTCACCAGCGTCACCCTGGCGAAACAGCGCCTCGCCGTCGGCCAGCTCGACCAGCGACAGCCGATCGATGAGCTGCTCGAGGGCCGCCGACGGCAGGGCGGCGAACAGCGGCGTCGACGCCAGGGTGCGACGGGCCGCGGCCGAGTAGGCCCACGGCTCGGCGAGATCCTCGAGATCCTCGATGGCGAGCTCGACCGGATCCTCGGTCGGCTCGAGCTGGATCTCGGGACCGCGCTCGAAGTCGCGCGGCACGGTGATGGCCTCGATCTCGAGCGCCGGCATCTCGTCCGAATAATCGTCGCCGCCGGGATCGT
>CANKMW010000124.1 GCA_947483555.1 Myxococcales bacterium | reverse complement strand
TCGCGGCCGGGATGGTCCACGTCCCGCGCCCGTCGCAGTCGCCGCGCATCCCGCTCCACGTCACCATCCGCCTGGTGGCCGGCCTCCCCCGCCTGCGGCAGCGCCGCGGATACCGGCTGGCGCAGCGCGCGATGGCGCTGGCCAACCGCTTCGAGGGCGCACGCCTGTGTCAGCTCTCGATCCAGCACAATCACCTGCACTTCATCATCGAGGCCGACGACCGCCGCGCGCTGACCCGCGCGATGCAGAGCTTCGCCATCAGCTTCGCGAAGAACGTCAACACGCAGCTCGCCGGTACCGCCGAGACACCACGGCGCGGCGCCGTGGTGGCCGACCGCTACCACCTCGAGAAGCTCCGCACGCCGGCCCAGGTGCGCGCGGCGCTGGCGTACGTGGTCGGCAACTGGCGGCGTCACGGCGAGGACCGCCGGGTGCCCGGCCCGCGGCGCCGCACCGACCGTTACTCGTCGGGCCCGTTCTTCACCGGCTGGGATGTGCCGCCGCCGTCCGTCATCCCGGTCGCCGACCTGCCCTTCCCCGCCGACGGCGCGCTGCCGATCCGCTTCCCGACCAGCTGGCTTTTGCGCGACGGCTGGAAGCGCCATGGCCTGCTGTCGCCGTGGCAGCGGCCAGGCCCGATGACGACCTGACGCCCCGACCTGACGCCCGACCGACGACCTGACCGACGACGCGCCCCGACGACCTCAGTCGCCGAGCTCGATCCCAACCGCCCGCGCGGTCCTGGCCAGCTCGCCGTTCGGGTCGACCAGCTTCAACTTCTTCACCGCCTTGCTGATCGGCTTGGCGACCAGGCGGTTGTTCTCGAGCGCCGCGACGTGTCCGAACTTGCCGTCGGCGATCAGATCGACCGCCTTGACGCCGAACCGGGTCGCCAGCTCGCGATCGAACGCGCACGGCGTGCCGCCGCGCTGGATGTGGCCGAGCACGGTGGTGCGGACCTCGAACTCGGTGCGCGCCGTGATGACCTCGGCGAGGCGCTGCGCGGCGCCGCCGAGCTTGTCCTGCTTGGTGACGTCGCCCTTGACCGCCACCGCGTACTCGCCGCCCTTGGGCTTGGCACCCTCGGCGCACACCACGATGGAGTACGACACCCCGCGCCCATGGCGGCGATTGAACGACGCGATCACCTTGTCGATGTCGTATTCGATCTCGGGCACCAGCACGACGTGGGCGCCGCCGGCCAGGCCGGCGGTCAGCGCGATCCAGCCCGCGTAGCGCCCCATGACCTCGACGATCATGATGCGCTCGTGGCTCTCGGCGGTGGTGGCCAGCCGCTCGAGCGCCTCGACCACCACCTCGACCGCGGTCTGGAAGCCGATCGTGTAGTCGGTGGCCTCGAGGTCGTTGTCGATGGTCTTGGGCACCCCGACGATCTTGGTGGCGCCCTTCTCGATGAACTTCTGGCCGAACGACATCGTGCCGTCGCCGCCGACCACGACCAGGCCCTGCAGATCGAGGCGATCGAGGTTGGCCATGCAGCGCGTCGACACGTCGTGGATCTCGACCCGGCCGTCGGGGAGCTTGAGCGGGTACGCGAACGGGTTGGCGCGGTTCGACGATCCGAGCATGGTGCCGCCGCGCGCCAGGATGTTCTGGACCTTGGCCGGATCGAGGTCGACGTACTCCTGCTCGTACAGCCCTTCGAACCCGTTGCGGATCCCGACCGTCTCCCAGCCGAAGCTGTTGCGGGCGTGGAGCGTCACCGCCCGGATGACGCCGTTGAGACCTGGACAGTCGCCGCCGCCGGTGAGGATGCCGATGCGCTTGCTCATCGCCGCCAGTATGCCCCGCCCGCCGCGACCCGCGCGAGCGCTCGCCGCCGCCGACGGTCAGTCGTTGCGTTTCGCAACGCCATGGACCAGAACCGGCAACTGCATGCGGGCGGTGGTTCGGCCCGATGAATAGCGGGCGCCGCGGTAGCTCATCTCTCCTCTTGCCCTCGGCGCACGGATCTGGAGAATGCCGCGAGCATGCCCATCGTCTCCGGCCTGGTCGTCCGTCGCTCCCCTGTTCATGGCTATGGCGTGGTCGCCCAGCGCAGGTTCATGACCGGTGAGGTCCTGATCCACGCCGAGGGCTTCATCTACGGCGAGGACGAGGTGTTCGACGACACCTACGCCTTGGTCCTGCCCACCGACGACCTGCCCGGCATCGCGGGCAGCTTCATCTACTACGACCTGGTCGATCAGTCGCGCTGGATCAATCACTCGTGCGAGCCCAACACCGAGGTCGAGTCGGCGATCGACTCCGGGACCGGGCTGCCGATCGCGTGGTGGATCGCCAGCCGCGACATCGAGCCCGGCGAGGAGCTGTTCTACGACTACGCCTTCGTCGGCTCGGTCGCCGAGCCGTGCGGCTGCGGCGCGCCGACCTGCCGCGGGCTCATCGTCGATCCGGATCCCGTGGAGCTCGCCGCGATCCCCGAGCCCCTGCGCCCCCACCTGCGCCTCCGCGCCACCGGCTGAGGTCGCCGGTCGCTCAGGCGTCGGCCCAGCTGCGGGCGATGCCGATGTCGACATCGAGCGGGACGTCGAGCGGGTACGCGGCCTCCATCTCGGCCTTGACCAGCGCGGCGACCTGCTCGGCGTCGTCGGGCGCGCACTCGAACACCAGCTCGTCGTGCACGGTGAGCAGGAGCTCGGCGGCCATGCCCTCGCGGGCCAGTCGCTCGGTGGTGCGCAGCATGGCCAGCTTGATGATGTCGGCGCCGGCGCCCTGCATGGGCGTGTTCTGCGCGATGCGCTGGGCCTGGTTGCGGGCCACCATGGTCTTGCTCTTGAGATCGGGGATCGGACGCCAGCGGCCCAGGATGGTGCGAGCCCCGCCGCGCGCCCGCGCCTCGGCGACCACGTTGTCCATGAACGCCTTGATGGTCGCGAAGCGCTCGAAGTAGCTCGCCTTGTATCCGGCGGCCTCCTTGCGCGAGATGTCGAGGGCGTGCGCGAGGCCGAAGTCGGACTGTCCGTAGGCCAGGCCGTAGTTGACCGCCTTGGCGATGCGGCGCTCGCGCGCCGTCACCGCCTCGACCGCCATCCCGAACACCTCGGCCGCGGTCTGGGTGTGGACGTCGATCCGATCGCGGAAGGCGCGGGTCAGCACCGGATCGTGCGACAGGTGGGCGAGGATGCGGAGCTCGATCTGCGAGTAGTCGGCGGCCACCAGCACCTTGCCGGGCGCGGCGACGAAGCCCTTGCGGATGGCGCGGCCCTGATCGCTGCGGATCGGGATGTTCTGTAGGTTTGGATCCTGCGACGAGATGCGGCCGGTCGCCGCCACCACCTGGTTGAAGATGGTGTGGACGCGGCCGGTGCGCGGGTTGACCAGCGGCGGCAGCGCGTCGAGGTAGGTGCCCTTGAGCTTGGTCAGCTCGCGGTGCTCGAGGATCGGCTTGATGATCACGTGCGCCTCGAGCAGGCCCTCGAGCACCTCGTGATCGACCGAGTAGCCGGTCTTGGTCTTCTTCATGCGGTCGCTGGACAGGCCGAGCTCCACGAACAGGAGCTGGGCGAGCTGCTTGGGCGAGCCGAGGTTGACCTCGTGGCCGATCGCTTCGAACACCGTGCGCTCGAGCGCGGCGATCTGCGCCGCGACCTCGACCGACAGCCGGGCAAAGTGCGCGGCGTCGATGCACACGCCGTTGCGCTCGACCCGGGCCAGCAGCGCCGCGATCGGCAGCTCGACGTCGCGGTACAGCGGCTCGAGCTGGGCCTGGGCCACCCGTCGCGCCAGCTCGGGACCGGCGTGCAGCGTCGCCTCGACGACGCGGCCGACCCACACCGCGGCCTCGGCCGGGGCGGTGACCTCGAAGCCGCCCTTGCCCGCGGCCTGGGCCCGCGGCAAGAGCGTGAGGCCGGTGACCTGGGCCGCGACCACCTCGGGCGCCGATGGATCCTTGGTGGCGTCGAGCAGGAACGCCGCCAGCATGGGGTCGTCGACCACGCCGTCGAGGGCCCAGCCATGCAGCGCCAGCGCCCGCCGCGCCGACTTGCCGTCGTGGACGATCTTGGCGACCGTCGCGTCGGCGAGCATCGCGGCCAGCGGCGCCAGCGCGGCCGCATCCGGCGCCGGCCCGGCGGCCAGCGAACGGTGACCGACCGGCACGTAGGCCGGCGCGATGCCGGGCACCGCGACCCCGACGCCGACCACGGTCGCCCGATCGAAGCGACCGCTGGCCTCGATCGCGACCGCGCAGCGGCCGGCGGCCCGCGCGGCGAGGGCCAGGGCGGCGATCTCGTCGGCCGTGCCGGCCACCACCGGCTCGCGGAGCACGGCGATCGGGCTCGACGGCGCCGCCTGCGGCATCGAGGGCGCCGGCGCGGCCGCGACCCGGTCGACCATGACCGTGAACTCGAGCTCGGTGAACATCCGGGCCAGCTCGGCGGCGTTCCAGTCGCCGGCGACCAGCTCGTCGAGGCTGCGCGGCAAGGCGACGTCGCGATCGAGCTCGACCAGCCGGCGCGAGATGCGCAGCCGCTCGACCATCTCGGCGTCAGCGAGCGGGTGCTTGCCGCGCACCTTGGGATTGGCGGCGATCAGGGCCTCGAGATCCGGGTACGCGTTGACCAGCTCGGCGGCGGTCTTGTCGCCGACGCCGCTGACGCCGGGGATGTTGTCGCTGGTGTCGCCCTTGAGGGCCAGGAAGTCGGCGACTCGCTCGGGCGGCACGCCGAACTTCTCGATCACCGCCTCGCGCGTGAAGGTGTGCTGGCGCATGGCGTCGATCATCGAGACGCCGTCGCCGACCAGCTGCATGAGATCCTTGTCGGCCGAGAACACGACCACCTCCCAGCCGCGGGCGCGGGCCCGGGTGACCAGGGTCGCGACCACGTCGTCGGCCTCGACGCCGGCCTCGGCCAGCACCGGCCAGCCCATGGCCTCGACCAGGGGCCGGAAGTACGGCATCTGGATCGCGAGGTCCTCGGGCGCTGGCGGGCGGTTGGCCTTGTAGGCCGGGAAGATCTCGGTGCGGAAGCTCTTGCGGCCGGCGTCGAACACCACCGCCATGCGCGCCGGCCGCAGATCGTCGTGCAGGCGCATCAACATGCGCGCGAAGACGTACAAGGCGCCGGTCGGCATGCCCTCGGCGGTCGACAGCCGCACCTCGCGCCGCTCACCGCGCGAGCTATTCATGAGCCCGTAGTGGGCCCGGAAGATGTACCCGTGACCGTCGACGACGTGGAGCCGCTCCATCGCCGGGCCACCCTACACCAGGACGGCTGATTTCACGCCATCAGCGGCGCGAGCTGGGCCCGCAGCCGGGGCAACGCCTCGATGGTCCACGCCCCGTACCAGAACAGGTCCTTGCCGCTGACGTCGACGATCCGACCGCGCCGCGCCGCCGGGGTGTCGAGGGCGGCGAGCACCGCGCGATCGGCGGCCGAGAACGCGTGCGGCTCGTCGGGCAACACGATGACGTCGGGCGCCCGCGCCGCCACCTCCTCGGGCGTGACCCGCGGGTAGCGTTCGTCGCGGCCGGCGGCGTCGCGCGGCGGGGCCTTGCCGAGATCGGCGGCCAGCGGATACAGGCGCAGGCGATCGCCGAAGGCATTGCCGAGCCCGCACAGCGCCAGCACGTCGGTCCCGAAGGTGTCGGCGTTGAAGGTCATCAGCGGATCCATCCAGATCGGCACGAACGCGCGCGGCGCGGTGGCCGCGGCCGGCGTCGTATCCCGGACCAGCTGGTAGCCGCGACGGATCAGCGCCTTCACCGCCGGCGCCTCGGCGACGCCGAGCGCGCGCGCCAGCCGCGCCACGTGGGCGACCCCGTCGGCGACCCGGCGCGGCAACGACACCAGCACGCGGGTGCGTTCGGCCAGACGCTCGAGCGCGACCCGGGTATTTTCTTCCTGGTTGGCGACCACCAGATCCGGCGCCAGGGCCAGCACGGCGTCGACATCGACGTCCTTGGTGCCGCCCACGGTCGGCACCGACTGGGCCGCCGCCGGCAGCTCGCACCACGTGGTGCGGCCGACCACGCGCTCGCCGGCACCGAGCGCGAACAGGGTGTAGGTGTCGCTCGGCACCAGCGACACGATGCGCTGGGGCGGATGGGCGAAGATCAGGTCGCGGCCGAGGTCGTCGCGGATCTTGAGGGCCGGCACCGGGCGACCATGCCGCCGCTCCGCCGTGCGCGCAAGCTGCTATGGTCGGCGCCGATGGGCAAGGCCACGGTCGAGGCCGGAGACAAGAAGAAGCCGGTGGACCTCGCGGCGCGGCTCGCCGATCCGGCCTTCCGCGCCGAGATCGAGGACGGGATCCGCACCATGGCGCCCGACCAGGCGGCCGAGCTGGTGCGGATGCTCGAGGTCAGCCTGCGCCGCCGCAAGATCGAGCTCTACGGCTACCTGGCCGCCGCGGCGATGATGCTGATCGGCATGGTGATCGCGCTCTACGTCTTTGGCGCGTCGGATCCCGACCAGTTCGTGGCCTGGATCTTCCTCCTGCCTCTGGGGCTGGCGGGGCTGGTGATGATGCTGGTTGGCCGCTGGGCCCGGGGCGGGAAAAGGCCGCCGACCCCACCGACCCGCGACGTATAGTCGCGGGATGCGGCTCGTCCCCATCGGCGTCGGCCTGACCTCGGTCCATGCCGACGCCCTTGGTGAGCTGTACGTGACGACCATCGACGGCGCGGTCCGGCGTATCATCGTGCCCTGACCACGAGCGAGCACACCGACTCCCCACGAGCTCGCCGCCTGGCGCTGGCCACCGGCCTCACCTACCACGTCCTCGAGTGGGGCGCCGACCGCGGTCACGATACGACCGTGGTGCTGGTCCATGGCTTCCTCGATCTGGCCTGGGGCTGGGACGAGGTCGCGGCGCGGCTGGCGACCCGGTTCCACGTGATCGCACCCGACCTGCGCGGCCACGGCGACAGTGACTGGATCGGCGCCGGCGGCTACTACCACTTCTTCGACTACATCCCCGACCTCGACGAGGTGGTGGTGCGACTCGGCCGCGGCCGGGTCGGGATGGTCGGCCACTCGATGGGCGGCAGCGTGGCGGCGTACTGGGCCGGCACTCGCCCGGCCCAGGTCCGCGCCCTGGTCCTGCTCGAGGGCATCGGTCCGCCCGAGGCGACCGCGTCGGTCCCGGAGCGGACCGGGCGCTGGATCGACGCCTGGCGGCTGGCCCGCGGCGCGGTCAAGACCATGGCGTCGGTCGACGAAGCGGCGGCGCGGTTGCGCAAGCACGACCACGTGCTCGACGCGGCCCGAGCGCAGGCGCTGGCAGCGCGCGGCACCCGACCGGTCCTCGGCGGCGTGGCGTGGAAGCACGATCCCCTGCACCTGACCCAGGGTCCGTATCCGTACCGGGTCGACGTCGCGGCGACGTTCTTTCAGCGCGTCACGGTGCCGGTGCTGTACGTCGAGGGGGCGCAGTCGCGCTTCCGCCTCGCCGACGACGACACCGCGCGTCGCCTGGCGGCCTTCCCCGACGTCGGTCGCCTCGTCATCCCCGATGCTGGCCACATGATGCAGCGTCACCAGCCGGCCGCGGTCGCGGCCGCGATCGAGAGCCACGTGCTCGCCGCCCCGGCCTGACGGTTCGCGACCCCGGCGCCACCGCGCGGCCGCGCGCTTACAGAAACCGGTTGGAGCTCACCGGACCGCCGGCCCAGCCGCGCTCGCGGCGTCCCGACGGCGGCGCACCGGCCGCACGGGCGAGCGCGAACAGGCCCGGCGGGTCATCGCGCACCTGATCGGCGGCGTCGGGCTCGGCGGCAGCGGCGACGGCGGCGCCGAGCTCGCCGGCGGTTCGCAGATCAGGCTCGCCGGTCCGCGCGCCGCCGGTCACCGGATCGATCGCGAGCTGCGGCTGCCACGGCGCCACGATGCTCTGGTACAGGACCGTGGTGACGTCGGCCGCGATCGCCCCGTCCTCGGTCCACTGGCTGGCGTGGGCGTACAGGATCTGACCGCGGCGGCGATCGAACAGCCGCTCGAGGTCGCGCGGATCCACGGTGGCCAGATCGTAGGCCACCACCAGCCCGGGCGCCGGCACCCCGACCGCCGGCCATGGCTGGAGCGGCAGCTCGAGCACCCGCGCCGCCGCCTCGCCCAGCACGTCGTGCTCGCGGCCGGGCGGAGCATAGACACACGGCGGCGTCAGCTCCCACTCCGCCAGCACGGCGCGCAGCCGCATCAGGCCGAGCCGGATCAGCGCCAGCGAGTCCTGCAGCCACGCGTAGCGGCCGTGCATCCCGTCGTCGAAGCCGTGCGGCGACTGGTGCAGGAGCAGGCACCCGGTGAGCACGTGATGCCAGCCCCGCAGGTCGGTGGCATCGAGCCGGCAGCAGGTCGCGCGATCGGCGCGCGCGACGATCGCGGCGATCCGCGCCGCCATCACGTCGTGGGCCGGCTCGACCGGCGCCAGCCGCGGCAGATCGGCCCGTACCGCGGCGAGGTCGCCGGCCATGGCCGCATTGAACGCGCGCAGGTAGCGGCACAGGAAGCTGGTCTCGAACAGCCCGGGGTGGGCATCGAGGACCCGACGCGCGTCGCCGTGCGCGAGCTGCCGCGACAGCGCGGCGACCAGCTCGGTCACGACCTGCTCGCTGCCGGGCACCAGCTCGAGGCAGCGCCCGAGCACGGTGGCGGCGATCGCCGGCAGGCCAGCCTCGACGAGCTGGTAGCCCAGCTCGTCGAGACCGTCGGGATCGAGCGGATCGACCGAGGCGTGAGCTGCCCGCTCGGCCAGCTCGCGGTGTCCCATCGCGACGAAGATGCGGGACATCACGCCGAGCCCATCGACCAGCTCCTCGGCGGGCAGCTGGCGCGGGTACCACAGCGTCCAGCGGAACTCGCGAAACGCCGCCGCAGCGTCACCGGCCGACAGGCACGCCAGGGCGGTCTCCCGCCGCGCGCTGTACGACGGCTCGCTCATCAGCCCAGGCCGGCCATCCGCTCGGTGGCGATGCGCAGCCCGTCGCGGACGGTGACCTCGAGCGCGGCGGCGGCGACCGGCGACACCTGACCCTCCGACCAGTACGTGCCGCTGGGCTCCTCGATCTGCAGCGCGGTGGCCAGCAGCACCGGCATCGCCGCGCCCTGCGCCACCGATGCGCCACGCACCGGTCCGAAACCCTCGCGCAGGAGCTTGGTCGAGATCACGCCCGGGTGCAGACAGTAGACCGCCAGCCGCGCTGGATCGTGACGCTCGGCAAGATCGAGCGCGTGCATGACGTTGGCCAGCTTCGACTGCGCGTACGCGGCGTAACCCGAGAAGGCCCGCTCGAGCGACAGATCGTCGAAGTGGATGCGACCGCGGGTGTGCGCGATCGACGAGATGACGATGACGCGGGCCGGCGCCGCCGCCTCGAGCTGCGGCGTCAAGAGCTGCGTGAGCAGGTAGTGGCCGACATGGTTGACGGCCAGGGTCGCCTCGATGCCGTCGCCGGTGAGGACGCGCTCGGCCGCGAAGATGCCGGCGTTGTTGATGAGGACGTGGAGCGCCGGCGCCTTGTCCTGGAGCTCGGCGACGCCCTTCCTCACCGAGGCCAGCGAGCCGAGGTCGAAGGAGACCCCGTCGACGCTGGCGCCCGGCACGGCGGCGGTGAGCTCGGCGATCGCGCGATCGACCCGCGGCCGGCTGCGGCCATGGACGATCACGTGCATCCCGGCCTGGGCCAGGGCCAGCGCCGTCGCCTTGCCGATCCCGTCGGTGGAGCCGGTGACGAGGGCGGTGCGAAGCGTGGTCATGACCGGGTTGTATCACGCGCGCACCCCGAGTCCGAGCCCGAGCCCGAGCCCGAGCAGGCATCATGTCCGACGCCGCGGAGCGGCGTTGGACATCATCCTGCTAGTGCCGCAAGATCGCCGGGGGCAGGCGGGGCGCGACCGGCTCGCGGCGGACGGAGCGTCGCGCCAGCGCCGCGGCGTTGGGGGTCACCCCCGACCAGGCCTCGAGCTTGGCCAGCACCGCCGAGCGGTCGGCGGCCAGCAGGTCGCCGATGCCGGCGCCGTGCGGTGCCTGCGGCGCCACCACGCGCAGGGAGTCCTGGGCGTTGCCGAGCTCGAACATGCCGCCGCTCCACGGGTCCCACTCACCGTAGAGGAAGATGATGCGCTCGCCGCTGGCCCGCACCCAGGCGTCGACGTCGGTCATCGGCGCCGCCGTCCACGGTGGCCTGATCACGCCCGGCGGATAGGAGCCCTCGAAGTCGGTGGACCCGAACATGGTGAGCCCGGTGAGGTGCTCGTCCATCGTGCCGGGATAGCCGAGCTGGACCTCGGCCTGGTAGTAGTAGGCCTCGAACTCGGCGACGTCGTCGTCGTTCGATGACGAGACCGGCGACACCGAGCGCAGGAAGGCCCACACCTGGGCATCGCTCGCCGTCGCCGCCGGCACCTGATCGCAGTCAGCGCCGCCGCTGTACTGCCAGAACGACCACTCGAGCGCGACCACCGCGCTCTCGACCGCCACCGGCAGCGTGACGCGGGTGTAGACGTAGCCGCGCTGCACCGCCTCGTTCTGGGCCCGGGTCTCCAGCATGGCGCGCCGGTTGCCTAGCAGCTCCGCCTGCAGGTCGCGGAGCGCCTGCCGGCACACCGGCGGGCCGAGCTGCTCGACGTGGGCCTCGTAGCGATAATCGGGGGCGCCGAACGACTCCGGCGCCACGTAGGCGACCGTACCGTCGACGTCGCCGGGATAGAAGCGGCGGTGGTAGACCGAGGTCATCCCGCCTTTGCTGGCGCCGGTCTCCAGCCAGCGGCCGGCGTAGATGCGGCGCAAGGCAACGGTGATGCGATGGTGATCGGCGGCGCTCTGCTCGATCGTCAGGTGGGCCCAGGCCGCGACGCCGGCCGGACGCGAGCCGCGGAAGAAGCGGTGCTCGACGACCACCTGGTTGGCGCCCAGCAGCTGGGTCAGCTCGCCCGGGAAGTCGTAGTACCAGTTGCCGTAGCCGGTGTGGAGCAGCACCATCGGCCGCGCGACGTCGGCGTGGATGAGCGTCGCGTACTGCTGGAAGTGCGGTCCGTCAGGGGTCGCGTGATCGACCGGCTGGTCGAACTGCAGCTCGAAGTAGCGATAGCCGGCGTGATCGGTCGGCTGCTCGGTGACGCTCACCACCTCGGGCAGCCCGCGCAGCTGATCGAGGATATCGCCGGCCGGGGCGTCGGGGCCACCGGCGTCGGGGTTGGCGGCCCCGCCGTCGTCGCCGCTGCATGCGGCGAGCAGGGCCACCATCGCGGCGAGCAAGGCGACGTCTCTGGCGCGCGCGACGGCTCTCATCCGCCCAGCTTCGCACACCGGCCGCCTGCAGCCCGCCCAACAGCTGCGCGCAGGTCGAGGCGCCGCCGCCTCAGGCCGGCGGGGTGATCCTGGTAGTGTCCGCGACATGGCTCACGGTCTCCGGCAGCGCCTGCGCTACCGCTTCGATAACCTGATGGCGCGCGGCGTCGGCGCCCAGATCTTGCTGCTCGCCGCGGCAACCTTGGTGCTGGTGCTGATCACCGCCCTCGCCGTCCTGGCGCTGGGCGTGGTGCCCACCGACGACCAGGGTCACGCCGATTCGTTCGGGCGCGGGGTCTGGAAGGCGCTCATGCACGCGCTCGACGCCGGCGCGGTCGGTGGCGATCCGGGCAGCTGGACGTTCCTGTTCGTCATGCTGTTCGTGACCATCGGCGGCCTGTTCGTGGTGTCGGCCCTGATCGGCATCCTCAACAACGGTTTCGGGGCGTTGATCGACGGCCTGCGCCGCGGCCGCAGCGAGGTCATCGAGCACGGCCACACCGTGATCCTGGGCTGGAGCGCCAAGGTCGACACCCTGCTGTCCGAGCTGGCGGTCGCCAGCGCCAACCAGCGCGACGCCTGCGTGGTCATCCTCGCCGACCGCGACAAGGTGATGATGGACGAACACCTGGCCGGCACGCTGGCCGGCAAGAAGCTGCGCGCGGTGACCCGCAGCGGCAGCCCGATGTCGATGGCCGACCTGGCCGTGGTCAGCCTGGGGACGTCGAAGGCGGTGATCGTGCTGGCGCCCGAGACCCACGGCGATGGCGCGCCGATGGCACCCCACGAAGCCGACACCGTCGTGCTCAAGGCCCTGCTCGCCGTGACCAAGGTCGCCGGCCAGCGCCTGCACCTGGTCGCCGAGCTGTCGGACGACAAGAGCGAGGCGGTGGCGCGCATGGTGGTCGGCGAACGGGCCGCGCTGATCGTCGCGCCGCCCTTGATCAGCCGCCTGCTGGTGCAGACCGGCCGCCAGTCCGGCCTGTCGGTGGTCTACACCGAGCTGCTCGATTTCGGCGGCGTCGAGATGTACGTCCGCGCCGAGCCGGGGCTGACCGGCAAGACCTTCCGCGACGGCGTCTTCGCCTACGACGACTCGGCCTTGCTCGGCGTGGTCACCCGCGACGGCGAGCTGTTGTTGCCGCCGCCGTTCGAGCGCCACTTCGTGACCGGCGACCAGGTGATCGTGATCAGCGAGGACGACGACACCGCGATCCTCAACGGCAAGGGCGGCGCGAACGACGAGGCCACGATCGTGGCCGCGCCCAAGACCTCGGTGCGCCAGCGCGAACGGACCCTGGTCCTCGGCGCCAGCCCGCGGCTGGCGCTGGTGCTGGCCGAGCTCGACGCCTACGTCACCGCCGGCAGCGAGACGCTGGTGGTCGGCGATCGGGCGATGATCGAGGAGGTCGGCGATCTGGCGACGCTGACGCGCAACAGCGCGGTCACCACCCGGCCCGGCGATCCGACCGAGCGCGCCCTGCTCGACGCCCTCGACGTCGGCAGCTACGACGCCGTCCTGGTGCTGTCGGAGACCGTGGGCCGCAGCCAGGACATGGCCGACGCGCGCACGATGATCACGCTCCTGCACCTGCGCGACATCGCCCGTCGCACCGGCAAGAGCGTGCCCATCACCAGCGAGATCCTCGACATCCAGAACCGCGATCTCGCCGCCGTGGCCGAGGCCGACGACTTCATCGTCAGCAACACGCTGGTCTCGTTGCTGGTGTCGCAGGTGGCCGAGAACCCGCACCTGGCGCGCGTGTTCCAGGACCTGTTCACGCCCGGCGGCCACGAGATCTACTTGAAGCCGGCCGCCGACTACGTCCGCCTCGACACCGACCTGCCCTACCAGGCGGTGGTCGAGGCCGCGCTGCGCCGCGGCGAGGTGGCGATCGGCGTCCGCCGCGCTGCCGCCGCCCGCGATCCGGCGGCCGCGTTCGGGGTCACGCTCAACCCGGCCAAGCACCGGCCGCTGCGCCTGAGCGCCGGCGACAAGATCATCGTGCTGGCCGACGACTGATCGTCACCGATCCGCGATCACAGCCCCGCGATCACAGCCCCGCGGGCAGCGTGAAGTCGTGCAGCTCGGCGGTGGCGGGGTCGGTGACCTTGGGCTCGACCGTCAGCGTCGGCTCGGTGCCTTTGTCGGGCGAGTCGCCGACGTCGATCCTGACGATGCTCATCGCCCACTGGTAGTCGCGCTTGACGGTCTCGTCGCTGGCGAAGTAGCTGCCATCGACGTTCACGCCGTAGACGCCGCCGCCGGCCTTGGCCTTGGCCGAGGTGAAGACCCGCGCCGTGAAGTAGTCGGCGGCATAACCGGTCGCGACGTAGAGCCGACAGGCGGTGGGATGCCGCTCCGCGAACGCCGCCACCGCGGTATTGAACTTCCCGTCCTCGGTCACCGACCGGGTCGTGCGCACCAGCTCGACGCTGGCCACCGCGTCGCCCTCGAGGCTGCTGGAGAGGAACGCGAGCGCCTTCACGCTGGCGGTGACGTTGCGCTTGACCAGCGCGAAGTCGACCTGGGTGGTGACGGCGTTGGTCAGGCTGAGCGACTGCTTGTCCAGTCCGGGCACGATGGCCTCGCGCCGCTCCTCGGCCGAGAAGGGTGCCGGACAGGTGTCGCCGACCTTCTCGACCTTGTAGACCGTGCCGAGCAGCGTCGTCTCCTGGCCGAGCAGGGTCTTGTCCTTGGTGCAGAAGTAGCGCCGTTCGATCGACGCCGGCCTGCACTCGAAGTCGTCCTTGGCCTTCTGCTCCGTCGCGGAGGTGCCGGGGTTGAGCTGCAGGCCGCCCTTGGGACAGCCAGCCAGCGCGAAGGCTCCGGCCGCCCAGGTCATGATCACCGCGTTGCGCATCTGGATCCTCCTCTCGGTGGCCGCAGCGTATGACGAGTCGCCCCGCATGAGCCAGCCCTCGCGCTGGCTCACGCGCCCAGCTTCACCACGTCGACCAGCGTCGGTCCGGAAGCTGGCGTCGACGCCGCCGGCGCGCCGCGCCCCGCAGAAGCGGCAGTAGAGCGGCGGCGAGGCGCCCTGGGATGCCCCACAGGTGGCGCAGGTCGAGCCGACCCGGGGCTCGGTCGCGTTGGACATCACCCGATCGTACCTTGCGCCGCGCCGCGAACCTCGGTATGCGTCCCGGCATGTCGCTGTCCGTCGGGATCGTTGGATTGCCCAACGTGGGTAAGAGCACCGTCTTCAATGCGCTCACGGCCGGCAAGGCCGAGGCCGCCAACTATCCGTTCTGCACCATCGATCCCAACGTCGGCATCGTGCCGGTGCCCGATGGCCGCCTGGAGCGGATCAAGAAGTACATCCCGCCGCAGAAGATGATCCCGGCGGTGGTCGAGATCGTCGACATCGCCGGCCTGGTCAAGGGCGCCTCGCAGGGCGAGGGCCTGGGCAACAAGTTCCTCGCCAACATCCGCGAGACCAGCGCGGTCCTGATGATGGTGCGCTGCTTCCTGGATCCCAACGTCGTGCACGTCGCGGGCTCGGTCGATCCGGATCGCGACATCGAGATCATCGACCTCGAGCTGGTGCTGGCCGACCTCGACACCGCCGAGAAGCGGCTCAAGAAGGCGCAGGGCGCCGCCAAGACCGGCAACAAGGACGGCAAGGCCGAGCTGGCGCTGGTCGAGCGCGTGGTCGCGCACCTGCAGACCGGCAAGCCCGGCCGCTCGCTCGAGGTCAGCGACGACGAACGCAAGGAGCTCGGGACCTGGGGTCTGATGACCACCAAGCCGGTGCTCTACTGCTGCAACGTCGGCGAGGAAGATCTGCCGGCCGGCAACGCGTGGAGCGAGGCGGTCAAGCAGCGGGCCGCCACCGAGGGTGCCGGCATCGTCGTGCTGTGCGGGAAGATCGAGGCCGAGCTGGCCGGCATGAGCGACGACGAGAAGCAGGAGCTGCTGTCATCGTACGGCCTCACCGAGCCGGCGCTCAGCTCGCTGGCCCGCGAATGCTACCGGTTGCTCGGCCTGCAGTCGTACTTCACGGCCGGCGAGAAGGAGATCCGGGCCTGGACGATCAGGAAGGGCGCGCTCGCGCCCGAGGCCGCCGGGGTCATCCACACCGACTTCGAGAAGGGCTTCATCCGCGCCAACGTCTACACCCTGGCCGACCTGGAGCAGTACGGCAGCGAGGCGGCGCTCCGCGCGGCCGGCAAGCTGCGCCAGGAGGGCAAGACCTACGTGGTCCAGGACGGCGACATCATGCACTTCTTGTTCAACGTGTGAGATCCGCGTCTAGCGGCGCCGTGAGCTCATCCCAGGTCGCCCGCTCGATCACGCGATGAGCCCTGATGGCTACGTATCGTCGCTCGCCCCGCCGCCCCGGGCAGGCGGCGCCGGGGCGGTCGCGCCGCGGCGGGCGTCGACGCCGCGCTTGAACGTGCGCACCTGGGCCTCGGCCTCGGTGACCAGCGCGAGGGCGAGGGTGCGCGGGTTGCGGCGTGTGATCCACACGTTCAAGGTCTGCCGGCGGACGTGGTTCCAGCGCAGCTTGTACGGTCGCGGGCCCTCGCCGAGATCATAGGCGACAAAGCCGCGAGCGATCGCCGCCTCCATGCACAGCTGCGCCGCCTGCACGCCGGTGCTGATCCGCGGATCGAACTCGGGATCGCTGCCCGACTGGTACTCGATCAGATGATCGCCAACGTGGAAGCCGTAGCGCGCCGCCACCGGCCGACCGCCGACGTCGATCACGTGGAGGTGGAGCAGGCCGCGCGCGAGCATGCGCTCACTCAGCCGCTCGTGGAAACGCGTGAAGAGCGGGCTGGCGAAACAGCCGGGCTTGCCCCGCGACTGCCACAGCGCCTGGTGCAGTCGCACGAGGACCGGGAACATCGCGCGTAGATCGTCGTGCGTCTCGGCGCGCCGCATCGTGACCGGGCCGTGCTGCTCGAGCATGCGGCGGTGACGGCGCAGGTCCTCACGCATGCGCTTGTCTTGCGTCGCCAGGAACTGCTTGGCGTCGGGCCCCAGCGTCACGATCACGGCGTCGGGGCGCGCCCGCGTGGTGATGTCGACCGGCGCGCCGGTGCGCGCGACCACGTCGCGCAACGCCGGCACCAGCGGCGATTCGGCAGGGACCGAGGCCAGGCACACCTCGTCCCAGTCGCTCGAGGCACTCAGGTGGCGCCAGAACGCGGCGATCACGTCGACCTCGCGCCCGCGCTCGATGATGAAGTCGAGGTACTCCGAGAGGATCTCGTCGGCCTCGGCCTCGCCGGTGGCGAGCAGTTCGACGTGGCGGATGGGCACGCCCCGCGGCCGGATCGTGCGGCGCACGAGCGGCGCGATCCCGATCAGCCGGCCGGCTTCGCGGGCGACCAGGAGGTTCAGTTCCCGGCCCGGGCCGAAGACCTCCCACCACGTGAACAGCCAGTCCCAGGTCAGCGCCGTCGTCCGCGCGTCGCTGCGTTCGTGCAGCACCGACCACTCCTCGCGCAGCGCCGCGAACCCGGCGACGCCGGTGACGGTGGTCACCGACGGACCGTCCGCGGGGCGGTGATCGGCGAGGGACCGCCTGCGAGGCAGGTACTCGCCGGCGCCCAGCGCGGCGCTCTTGACCACCGTCCACAGCGCGCGCGGCGACGGGTTGTGCCGCAGGTGCACCAGGGCGGGCTTGAACGCGCCGCGCGGATCGCCCTCCGCGAGCAGGCGCGCGCTCCAGCGGCGGTGGACGTCACCGATCCAGTGACGGTGGGCCGGCTCGCCGAGGACCTCGCGGTAGCGATCAACGACCGCCAGCATGTTCTTGCAGTCGCGCTCGACGTTGTCGCGCGACAGCGAGCCGGGCACCAGAACGCACGTGGCCAGGGGCTCGCCGACCAGGTACGCCGGCGAGCGCAGCAGCAGGCGCAGCCACAGGTCGCGATCCTCCGCGGTCGCCAGCGACTCGTCGAAGCGGGCATCACCGAGCACGTCGCGGCGCACGGCGACCGTGCCGGTCCAGAACATCCCGGCGGCGTGGAAGGCGTCGGGGCCGGCGAGGTGCAGCACGCGATCGAACAACGTCGGATCGATCGCGGGGTCGGGCCGGCGCGCCGTGCCGCCCGGCTCCTCGAGGTAGAGCCCGGCGCCGACCAGGCCGACCTCAGGGAGGCGGCCGAGCAGGTCGAGCTGGCGCGCGAGCTTGTGCGGCTCCCAGTAGTCGTCGGCGTCGAGGAAGGCGATGATGTCGCCGCCCGCGCGCTCGATGCCGGTGTTGCGGGCGCTGGAGGCGCCGCCGTTGGGCTTGCGGATCAGGGTCACGCGTCCGTCGAACCGCGCCAGCGCGGCGTCGAGGTCGTCGGGCGAGCCGTCGTCGACCACGATGACCTCGCGCGGCGCGCTGGTCTGCGCCAGCACGCTGTCGAGCGCGCGGCCGATCGTGGCGGCGGCGCGATAGGCCGGGATGACCACGGACACCGCGTTGCCGGCACGGCCGGGGACGGTGCGCGCCGCGCGCGCCGCTGGGCGGGGCGGGGCGGGGCGTGCCGGGGCACCGCTGGCCGAAGCAGCGGCAACCGCCACGATGGCGAGCGCACGTGCGCCCCACCGGTGCGAGAGGTCGTCCATCTTCTGGATCTTAACACGGCGGCCGTCAACCTCGACGCGCTCCTGGCACCGCCGCAGCTCGCTCACCTTCACCTTCACCCGTGGTCGATCGTGAGAGATTCTCGATGCTGTTCGTCGGAATTGTCTACGTGCTCCACCTCGAGCCGCCCGGTAGGTTCCCGGCTCCAGAGGAGGGAGACATGACGACGAAACCGACGAACGCGGAAGAGGAGTTCTTCGCCAGGCAGCAGGCGGAGCTCCTGGGTAGGCTGGCCAAGGAGAAGGAGCAGGCGATGGCGCAGGCGGAGCGAGAACGACTGAAGGCGCTGCACCACATGCATTGCCCGAAGTGCGGGATGGAGCTCGCGACGATCTCCTTCCAGGGCGTCGACATCGACCGGTGCTACACCTGCAACGGCACCTGGCTGGACGAGGGCGAGCTCGAGGCCCTGATCGGCAAGGATTCTGGTTTCCTGCATCGAGTCGCGGGCATCTTCAAAGGCAAGCCCTCGCCGTCGTAGCTCTGCTCGAATGCGGTGCGCCGGTACCACGACCTCAGCCGCGCCGCCGCCGCGATCGGTCACGGCGGCGGCACCGCGCTTCCGGGCTATTGAAGTCGCTCGGCTACTGGCCGACGAGGAGGATGACGATGGATTCGAACGGACCCAACATCGAGTACGTGGAGCGCGTTCTCCGAAAACCCCAGGGCCTCGTCGGCGGCGGTGGGTTCCTCGCCCTGGCGGCGATCGTCGGCATCGCGTATGCCGGCTGCCGCAACCGCCACACCCCCGCCGGCCACGTCGGCTACATCAAGTCACGTCCGTTTCTCGGCGCCGGTGAGTTCGTCGCCATCCAGACCGGACCGACCTCGACCGGCTTCTCGTGGCGCCTCGAGGTGGTCAACATCGATGTTCGCCCGCGCACGTTCAGCGAACAGATGAGCATCCCGACGCGCAACCGCCTCGAGGTCCAGCTGCGGGCCCACGCCCGCGTGCGCCTGGATCCGGCCAAGGTGCGAGACGTCGTCGAGACCTACGGTGGCGAGAAGTGGTACGAGAACAACGTCCGCGATCAGTACCGCTCGGCGGTCCGCGACAAGGTCCAGAAGCTCGACGTGTTCGACGTCAAGGACCAGATGCGCACGATCGGCGACGAGGTCCTCGCCGATATGAAGCTGCGCTACGCGAACACCGGGATCGAGTTCCTCAGCGTCGACGTCGGCGACATCGTCTATCCCAAGGGCGTGGTCGACTCGGTGATCGCCAAGTTCGTCACCAGCGAGGAGAACGAACGCAAGGACGTCGAGCTCGAGATCGCGCAGCGCCAGATCGAGATCGGGATCGCGGAAGCCGAAGGCATGGCCGACGCACAGCGCATCATCCGCACCACGCTCGATCCGATGTTCCTGCAGTTCGAAGCGCTACGCGCGATCGAAGAGCTCGCGGGCGCACCGAATACCACCTTCATGATCATGCCCATGAGCAAGCAGGGGACGTCGCCCGTCATCCTCCAGCTCTCGGAGTCCTCGGAGACGTCCAAGTGACCGCCATCCAGCGAATTCTGTGCGCCGCCGCCGCCGTGTGCTCGGTGGCGCTCGGCTCCGCCTGCACCAACCCCGACGTGCCGCAGGGTCACGAGGGCTACATCTATCGGCGGCCGCTGCTGTTCGGAAAGATGGAGTTTCGCCAGAGCCTGCGCGGCCCGGCGACGACCGGCGTGTCGTGGCGGCTGTACACGCTCAACGTCGACATGCGGGCCAAGAGCTACAAGGAAGACTTCCAGTTGCTCACCAGCGACAACCTCAGCGTGTCGTTCGAGGTCAACACCCGCATCAAGCTCGCGGACCAGTCGGTCAAGGAGATCGTCGAGCAGTGGGGCGGCACGAGCTGGTACGAGTGGAACGTCAAGGAGCCGCTGCGCACGATCGTGCGCGAGCAGGTCTCGGCGTTCTCGGCCACCGACATCCAGCTCGAGACGCCGAAGGTGAAGCAGCTGATCGCCGAGAAGCTGGCCGC
>CANKMW010000123.1 GCA_947483555.1 Myxococcales bacterium | reverse complement strand
TGACGTTCTTGTAGTTGCTGACGTCGTAGCGCTGGTTGGGGGCCAGGATGCTCACGATCAGATCCTGGGTCCCGCTCGAGTTCGCCAGCCCGAGCCGGATCGGCAGGTTGAACTCCTCGCTGTCGTAGTGAAACCGCAGCGGCGACAAGGCCGCACGGCCATCGCTGTCGAAGGTGACCTTCTTGGGATCGACCTTGGCCACGAAGAACTTCAGCCCCGCCTCCACGTACGGGCGCAAGAACGCCTCGGCCCCGGGTGGGATCTGGTACTTCTCGGCCCGCAGCCAGGAGTCGAGCCCGGTCGAGTCGGTCGCCGACAGGATCACGATCTGGTACTCGCCGACCTCGAACTTCGCCTCGATGGTCACGCCGAAACCGTCCGACTTGTCGGACTCCTTGGCCATCGCGCCGGTCGCCATCGGCGCCATGTTGACGCGGTCCTTGTAGTCGTACTGCGGCGTGCACGGATCCTGCTCCCAGTACTCGACCAGCCGCGGCGCGCCCATGGCGTCGACCCGCCCGAACACCTCGCGCGGCAGGGTCTTCACGTCGGGCTCCTGCAGCACCGTCGGCACCGGGATCACGAGCGCGAACGCCTCCGGCGGGCCCTTGTAGTTGTTCTGCATCGACAGAACCGTGCGGGTCCCCATCCGCATCAGCACCACCTGGGTGGCGTCGTTGTACATCTCGCCGCCGGCGCCGTTCACGTAGAACCCGCAGAAGGCGGCCGCCGAGCGCGGCACCAACAGCGCGGCACAGGCCGCCGCGATCATGATCGACTTCATGTTCCAGCTCCTCATCACTACTTGCTCCTCTCGCGACGTCGGCGAGTGATCATCAGGCCCACGAGCGCCGCGCCGCCGAGCGCGCCGATCGCACCAGCCGCGCCGCCCGAGGCGCCACAGCTGCAGCCGCGTGGCCCCCTGCCGATCGCGCCCGCAGCGCGCGGCAGCGGGACCCCGGCCTGGACGCCGATCTCGGGCACATCCTCGGCCACGATCATCGGCAACTGCAACTCGCCCCGCGGCGCGAATGCCAGGTTGGTCGCCGCCTGCGGCGCGCCGCCGCCCGCGATCTCGACGCCCGCCGGCGGCCCACCCCAGCGGCCGCGGATCGGACTCGCGCAGGCGAGCGCGCCGGTCCACTCGTGCCGGATCGCATAGCGACCCTGGAAGTTGTTGTAGCCGTCGGGCCGGGCGCGATCCTCGAGCGTGCCGTCGGGCCCCATCTGCTCGCGGCCGCCGACGATCGGCGCCGCGGCCTTGAACACCAGATCTTCCTTGAGATCGTCCTTGCCGTAGCGGACGTGCAACCGGGTCAGCACGTATGCGCCGCCGCCGCTGTCGGCGAGCACGTCGGCGCCGAGGGTGGCGAAGTCGTGGTAGTCGAGGTTGGGGCCCGGACATGGATCGCAGGTCATGGCGTCCCACGCGTACTCGGTCACCACGGCGCCCGGATTGCGCTCGAGGGTGCGGTCGAACAACGCGGCGTAGAACTCGCCGAACCGCGCCCGCGCCTCCTCCTTCACGTCGAGGTTGGTCGGGATCGTGACGTTGCCGAAGTTGGCGACCTCGTAGCGCTGGCCGGGCGCCAGCACGTTCACGATCAGATCCTGGGTACCACCCGAGTTGGCCAGCCCGAGGCGCACCGGGAGCGAGAACTCCTCGCTGTCGTAGTGGAAGCGCAGCGGCGACAGGGTCGCCATGCCGTTCTCGAACGTCACCTTCCTGGGGTCGACCTTGGCGACGAAGAACTTCATCCCTGCCTCGACATACGGTCGCAGCAGCGGCGCGGCGCCCTTGGGGATCTTGTACTTCTGGTCGCGCAGCCAGCGATCGAGCCCGGTGGCCTCGGTCGCTGACAGGATGACGACCTGATACTCGCCGACCTCGAAGCGGGCCTCGACCTTGACGCCGTAGTCGGCGCCGGCGCTCTCGCTGTCGGCCATCGATGACGGCGTCATGCTGGCGCCGCACATCGGACAGCCGTCGTCGTACGGCATGTCCACCATGCACGGGTCCTGCTCCCAGTACTCGACCAGGCGCGGCGCGCCCATCTGATCGACCTTGGTGAAGACCTCGGGTGGCAGGGTCTTGACGTTCTCTTCCTGCAGCACCACCGGCACCGGCACCACCATCGCGAAGTCGGTGGGCGGGCCCTGGTAGTTGTTCTGCATCGACAGCACGGTGCGGGTGCCGTCGCGCATCAGCACCACCTGGGTGGCGTTGTTGAACATGCTGCCGTCAGCACCGCTGACGTAAAAGCCACAGAAGGCGGCGGCGGCTGGCGCCGTGGCGCACAGCGCGGCGACCGCGATCGGAATCGAGCGCACGATCTTCATTCGATCTCCTGCCCCCGAGATGGGTGGCTGCCCCGCGAGGGCCCGATGATAGACAAACGCACCGTGGGTGTCCTTGGCCTGTCCAGCCAAGATCCTGATTGTCGTCGGCCCGTTACAACACGCGCGCCGCGCTACGGCGTACAGCCCAGGATCGTCATCGTCTCGACGAGATCGACGCGGGCCAGCTCGCAGGTCGCCGCGGCGCGGGTTCGATTTTCCTCGGCATCGTCGCCGGGCGCGACCGTGGCCCAGCGCGACACGCGCTGCATCCCGGCGTGCAGGCGCTGCTTGACGTCGGCCGGCACGCGGTCGCAGCGCATCAGCTTCGACACCGTCGCGACCAGCGCGTCGCATTCGGCCACCCGCACGCCCGGCCCGCCGATCTCGACCGGCGCCGGCACGCAACCGGCCTCGAGCAGGGCGTTGCGCAGTGGCGGCGCGTGCCGTGCACAGGTCCGGATCGCGGCGCTGCGACCACGCCCGGCGCGCG
Organism: Myxococcales bacterium; assembly: GCA_947483555.1. Taxonomy (GTDB): domain Bacteria; phylum Myxococcota_A; class Polyangia; order Haliangiales; family Haliangiaceae; genus UBA2376. Next base: position 18,045 of record CANKMW010000123.1, on the reverse strand, counting down.
AGGCCCGGGCGATGACGGTGCGATCGGCATCGGTCAGCCCCGAGGTGATGCCGCCCGGGCAGTCGCGGGCGATCGACTCCAGCGCCGCCAGCTCGTCACACGCCGGCGCGCCGCTGCCGTCGCGGGTCAAGCGCAGGGTGCCGGTGCAACCGGAGGCGAAGCCGACCTCGAGCGTGGCGCGGTTGTGCTTGCCGGTGGTCCAGTTGACGGCGAGATCGTCCTGCATCGCCGCCAGACGACGCGCCGCCGCCGGCACCAGCACGACGGCGCCCAGACCATCGAGCGCCGGCGCCAGGTCGACGCCATAGCCCGAGCCGTCGCGCCGCACGTCGAGAACGACGCGGGCCAGGCCGGCCGCCGCGCAGCGTCGCCACACCGCCGCGCCGCGCCAGCGTCCGACCACGGCCGCTGGATCCGGCTCGTCCCATACCGCCGGCGCCGGCTCGGCGTGCGCCAGCCCGGCGGCGATCATGGCCACGACGACGATCGTCGGGGTGAAACGTTGGCGCACCTGGTCAGTCTGCCACGTTCGCAGACCGGCTCGTCACCGACCGAGTGACTGGCCGATCACCATGCGCACCACGAGGTGATTGCCGTCGAGGCGCGCGTCCAGGAGGCTGTCGGCGACCACGCCGCCGTCGTCGCCATCGGGCGCCATCGGCGAACCCAGGAAGGTGTAGCGGCCGTCCTGGAAGGGCCGGAAGAAGGCGAGGTCGAAGCGACCCAGCATCGGCACCGCGGGCCCGGGCGCGGCGGCGAGCATGGCGCGGGCGCGGCGTTCGGCGCCGGTTCCCATCGAGCCGATCAGCAGGCCGCGGCCGACCGCCACCGTGGCCGGGATGCCGATCGAGGACAGGTCGCGGAGGTCGCCGGTCGCCGGGACGGTGGCGCCCAGCGCCGGCACCGACGTCGCGATCAACGACCACAACGCCGGCAGGTCGCGGACCGCGAGCGCCAGCGACATCGTCACCTCGCGGCCGTCGAGCGCGACCATCTCGAAGCTGGCTCCCTGCACCAGCTTGAGCGGCGCCAGCTGGGTCAACAGCTCACCGATCGAGCCATCGTCGGTCGAGCCGCAGCGGGTCTGCGCCACCGCCAGACTCTCGAAGTACGCCTCGGCGCGTTGCAGCAAGGGATACGGCGACGCTCCCCAGCCGAGGCGAAACGCCGGCACCTCCGGCTCGGTGGTCCAGCCCGGCAAGCTGCCGCCGCGGAACAACGCCGCGGTGTCGGGGCTGAGGTCGAAGACCAGGTTCCAGCCCAGGGTGGTCGCGTCGGTGTAGACGGTCGCGGTGGTGCGCGGCAATGACTCCATCGAGCGCCCGACCGCGACCAGGCAGGCGAGCGTCGGCCGATCGTCGTCGGTGCCGGTCAGTCGTTCCAGCTCGCCCGCGGTGCCGAGCAGCGCGCCGAGCCGGGCGGGATCGAGGTAGATCAAGCGATCGGCGGCGCCGACCTCCCACGCCGACGCCAGCGACGCGCGCGCCGGCGGCTCGAAGCTGGTGACGTGGTCGATGACCGCCGCGGCATCGGCGGTCACCGCCACCACCAGCTGATCGGGTGAGCTCGCGATGAGGGCATGAACGCCGGCCTCCTCGTCGATGGCAATCGATAGATAGGGGCGGTCGTGCCACCGGGCCTCCGTGACCTCGAGTCCAGCGCTGGCCGCGGAGCGCCGGATCACCGCCTCGGCCTTGACGCCGTCGACGAAGAACCGCATCACCGGCACCAGGCCGACCGCGTAAAGCGCCAGCTCGCTGCGGCCGTGGCGCCAGCCGGCGGCGCGCAGCGACGTGTCGTCGAAGCTGCCGAGCGCGCGGGCGATCTCGCGCCAGAATCGCTCCCCGGGTCCATCGACCTCGGCGGTCGCCGCGGTCACCAGCAAGCGACCGAACTTGCGGCCGATCTCGGCGTTCATGGTGTCGCGGAACGGGTGATCGAACATGCTGCGCTCGACGAACATGGCGAACGGCGTGTCGGCGGGAATGAAGCGCGCCAGGTCGGGCGATCCGGCCGCCGTGTTCGACAGCGGCCGCGACGGCGGCCGCGACGACGACGAACGACAGCCGGTCACGGCGAGGACAAGCAGCGCCACCAGCGCGGCCAGCGCCGGGGACCGGGTTGCGGGTACGGAGGGAGCGCGCGACATCACGGCAGTATCGCGCAGCTCACGCCGGTACGGCTACGACAAGAGCGGCATCACGACGACGTCGTCGTCATGGCTTTGCGAACCGCGATCCACATCGCGTAGCTCACGGTGATCAACAGGATGAACGCCAGCCACACCAGCGGCGCCGAGACCTTGCCCGCGACCGGCAACGTGACCGAATTGAGCATCGGACTGGTGAAGGCGAAGTACAGCATCCAGCCCGACAGGCCGACGAAGATGGTCGCCGCGACCAGCGCCGAGGGTCCGGGCTTCTCGGTCTGCCGGGGGTCGAGCTGCAGCTTGAACACGCCGAGCGCGGTGAGAGCGGCCATGAGCGTCAGCACGGTCCCCACCGTGGCCACCGCCTTGATGAAGCTCGTGGTCATCGCGACCGAGACCGCGATCGCGCCCTGCAGCAGCACCGACCACACCGGCGGTCGGCCGTCCTGGCCGGCGAAGACGCGCGGCAGGTAGCCGTCACGCGCCATCGCCGCGTAGACCCGCGGACCGATCATGGTCATCGCGCTGGCCGCCGACAGCAACGCGACGATCATGAAGCCCGACATGATCTTGGCGCCGGTGCCGCCGACCAGGTCCTTCATGACGACGTGGCCGAGCGTGATCCGGTCGGGGTCGTCGCCGATCCAGGCGCCGTAGTGCGCCGGCGTCAGGTTGGCGACGAAGACCCAGTTCACCAGCAGGTAGAGGACGATCACCACGCTGCATCCGATGAGCATGGCGCGCGGGACGTCACGGCGGGCGTTGGCGAACTCCTCGCTGGCGTAGATGGCCGCGTTCCAGCCGCTGTAGCAGAACGCGATGAACACCAGGGACTGGAAGAACGGCGCCACCGGGATCCCGTGCTCGGCGGCCGGCGGCCGCCACGTCGGCCAGGCGCTGGCGCCCGCCACCAGGCCGACCACCACGAAGCCCACCACCAGCGTGAACTTGATGACGACCAGCAGGTTCTGGCCGTGCCGGGACGCGCGAAGGTTCACGGCGTGGAGCAGCGTGACGAGCACGATGACCGCCACCGTGACCACCCGCCAGTTGACGTCCAGCCCGAGCGTGCCGGCGTAGAAACCGACCAGCTGGGCGTCGAGCGCGACCGGCTGCGAGAACCCGACCAGCAGCGAGGTCCAGCCCGCCAGGTAGCCGAGCATCGGGTGCCACAGCGTCGACAGGTATCGGTACTCGCCGCCCGATCGCGGGATCGCGTGCGCGACGGCGGCGTAGGCGCGCGCGCCCGCCAGCGCCGCCACGCCACCGACCAGCCAGGCGAGCAGGATGTGCGACGGCGCCAGGTCCATGGCCATGTAGCCCGGCGTGGTGAGCACGCCGGCGCCGATCATGTTGGCGACGACGATGCCGACCCCGGACCACAGCCCCAGGCCGCCGCGACGCTCACCGGTCATGCGCGGTCCCGGACTCAGCGCACGTGGCGATCGAGGAACGCCAGCGCGTCGCGCCAGCAGTGCTTGGCGAGTGGCTGCCAGACCAGAGCGTGAAACGCATGGATACCGCCCGGGTAATAACGCGCTTCGCAGGGCACACCGAGGTCGGCCAGCGCCTTTTCGAGGCGGCGGGTATCGTCGAGCAGCGGATCCTTGGTGCCGACCGGGGCGAAGAACGGCGGCAACCGCCGGTCGAGACGATCGCCGCGCTCGAAGACCACCAGCGGATCGGCGAGGTCGCGGCCGTGGCCCTCGGGCGCCGCCTGCAGGTACGACGTCGACGTGCCGCGCAGCATGCCGAGAACCCACGACGGCATCGGGCGGCGGGCGAAGCGTTCGGGCCGCGACACCTCGAGCATGGCGCAGAACGGCAGCGCGGCGCGCGGCACCACGCCGGCGTCGAAGACCGCGCGCGCGAACGGCTCGTCGCGCTGCTGGCACGCCGCCAGAGTGAGCGCGGTGATCAGGTTGCCGCCCGCCGATTCGCCAGCGACCGCGATGCGGCCGAGGTCGCCGCCGAGCCGCTCGGCCTCGCGGAGCAGCCACATCCACGCCTGGCAGGTGTCGTCGATCGCGGCCGGGAACGGGTGCCGCGGCGCCAGCCGGTACGAGATGTTGACGACCAGGTAGCCGTGGCGCGCGAAGGCCAGCCCCATCAGCCAGTGGGTGTCCTTCGACAGGATCCGGAACGCGCCGCCGTGGGCGTAGAACACGATCGGCAGTGGTCCCGGCCGCCCGGTCGGCCGGTAGACGTCGAGCACGTGGTCGGCGCAGTCGCCGGATGCGTAGCGCAGATCGCGGATGACCTCGACCCGGTGCCGGCGTGGATCGCTGTGCGGATGCAGTCGACCGGCCCGCGACAGGCCGTGGAAGAACAGGCTGGAGACCCGGTGAGCCAGATCGTCCTGGACCCGGACACGGCGACTGGGTGACGACATCGATGTGAGTCTATGCCGCCGGCGGCGCACGGCGGCGGCGAAGGAAGGCCAGGACCGCCACCGAGATCACCACCGCGGTGCCCTGATCGCCAGCGCCGGTCGAGCAACAACCACCGCCGACCTCGCCGTCGATGGGGTCCCCGGCGTCGAGCCCGGCGTCGAGCTCCGGCGCTGGCTCGGGCACGCAGGGACCGACGGCGCGCTCGATGACGATGTCGTCTCCGTAGTAGTAGCGAACGATGGCGTCGAAGCCGAGGCCCTGCTCGGACAGGCAGTCGGCGCCGTTCTGCGACATGCAGCCGCGGTTGGCGTAGTTGGTGGGGCTGACGAAGCCGAGCGTGGTCTGGATGACGTCGGCGCCCGAGCGGCCCTGGTTGTAGGTGACGTAGCGTTCGGTGTTGGTCGGATCGGTGGCGCCGCCGCGACAGGTGGCATCGGGCAGCGCGCCGGCGACGTAGAACGCCGCCACCTGGGTCGCGGCGGTGGCCGGCGGGTAGCGAAGCACCAGGCCGGCGGTGGCCGCGGCCGCCGCCACGTGCTGCGGCCCCGGCGGCCGGCCGCAGGTGTAGACCTGATCGCTCTGGCCGTCGCCGATGTCGCCGGTGCGATCGAGGCGATAGTACAGGTAGCTGCGCGCGGCGATCGCCTGGGCCTCGAGCGCGGCCTGATCGGCGGCGCCGTTCTCGCAGGTGACGACCCGCGGCAGGTAGTCGGTCTCGACGTCGACGGTGACCGCGCCGCCGGCGGTGTTCACGATCGCGGTGCAGTAGGCGTCGAGCGCCTGCTCGCGGCTGCCGACCTCGGGGCTGCAGGCGCCGACCGCGAGCGCGGCCGCGACCGCTGCGCCCGCGGCCACGCGCGCCGCGACCCGCATCAGGGCGCCGCCTCGAGCTTGAGCGTGACCTTGCGGCTGCGGCCGGCGTTGACCACCTCGAGCGTGACGTCGTCACCGATCTTGAGCTTGTCGAGCGCCTGGTACAGGTCGTCGACCCGCGCCAGCGCGACGCCATCGAGGTTGACCAGGACGTCACCCAGCACCCAGCCGCCGTCGGCGCCGCGGGTCAAGCCGACGATGCCGGCCCGCGCCGCCGGGCCGCTGGGCGCGACGCCCTGGACGATCACGCCCTTGACGTTGAGCTGACGGGCGACCTGATCGCTGGCCAGGTTGACGCCCATCACCGGGCGCACGATGCGCTTGTACTGGAGGATCTGCGGGATCATGCGATTCACCGTCGACACCGGCACCGCGAACCCGATGCCGGCCGAGGCCCCGGTCGGGCTGTAGATGGCGGTGTTGACCCCGATCAACCGGCCGTGGCTGTCGAGCAGCGGACCACCGCTGTTGCCGGGGTTGATCGGCGCGTCGGTCTGGATGACGTCGTAGATCGTGCGTCCGTTGACGCTCTTGATCTCGCGGCCGAGGCCGCTGATCACGCCGGTGGTCAGGGTCTGGTCGAGGCCGAACGGGTTGCCGATCGCCAGCACGCTCTGGCCGACCCGCAGCTCGGCCGAGTCACCGAGCGCGATCTTGCGCAGCTTCGACGGCGGGGCCTCGATCTGGACCACGGCCAGGTCCTTGTCGGGCGCGGCGCCGAGCACCTTGCCGTCGTAGGTGGTGCCGTCGGACAGCGTGACCCGGGCGGTCTGGGCGTCCTGGACCACGTGGTAATTGGTGACGATGTGACCGAGGTCGTCCCACACGAAGCCGCTGCCGGTGCCGCGTGGGATCTCGGTGACGTCCATCGTGAACGCGTCGCGGCGGACCGCGATGTTGGTGATGTGCACGACCGACGGCGACACGGTCTCGAACACCGCGATGCGGGCCTTCTCGTCAGCGCCCAGGTCGCCCGACGGCAGCGTGATCGCGCGCGGCTCGTAGATGACCTCGGGCTTGGTGCCGCGCTGCCGCAGCACGGTGAACACCAGCGCCGCCGCGACCAGCAGCAGCAGCACCGCCAGCACCTTGGTCATCAGGGCCGAGTCCCGCGCCGCGGCGCGGTGGGGTTCCGTCGGGTGCGCCATGTCCGCCGAGTGTGACACGGCCGGCCTCACCGAGGTCGCGAGATCACTCCGGGTGCGCGGTCAGGAAGTGCTCGGCCTCGAGGGCGGCCATGCAGCCGGTGCCGGCGGCGGTGATGGCCTGACGGTACTTCTTGTCCTGCACGTCGCCGGCGGCGAACACGCCGGCGACGCTGGTCTCGGTGGTGCCCGGCGTGGTGACGACGTAGCCCTGATCGTCGAGGCGGAGCTGGCCACCGAGGAAGTCGGTGTTGGGCTTGTGGCCGATGGCGAAGAACAGGCCGGCCGACTCGATCTCGCGCTCGGCGCCGGTCTTGAGATCCTTGACCAGCGTGCGCTGCACGACGCCGTCGCCGAGCACCGCCATCACCTGGTGCGAGTACAGGATCTCGACCTTGGGGTTGGCGCGGGTGCGGTCCTGCATGATCTTGGACGCGCGCAGCTCGTCGCGACGGTGGACGATGTAGACCTTGGAGCCGAACTTGGTGAGGAAGTTGGCCTCCTCCATCGCCGAGTCGCCGCCGCCGATCACGAACAGCGGCCGGTTGCGGAACATCGGCAAGGCGCCGTCGCACACCGCGCACGCGCTGACGCCCTTCTGCCATAGCTCGCCGTCGCGGGTGCCGGGGACGTCGTCGCGCTTGGCGGTGGCGCCGGTGGCGACGATGATCGCCCGCGCCGCGCCCTCGCGCTCCTCGCTCGCGTAGCGGAACGGCCGCCGCGACAGATCGAGCTTGGTGATGGTCTCGGTATGGATGACGGTGCCGAAGCGGGCCGACTGGGCCCGGAAGCGGTCGCACAGCTCGGGGCCCATGATGCCGTCGGGGAAGCCGGGGAAGTTCTCGACGTCGGTGGTGGTGGTGAGCTGGCCGCCAGCCGCGACGCCGCCGGCCAGCCAGCCCTCGAACAGCACCGGTGCCAGGTTGGCGCGCGCGGCGTAGATGGCAGCGGTGTGGGCGGCCGGGCCGCTCCCGATGATAACGACGTTATCGACCATGGCGGCGCAGTCTACACCGGGCTGCTCGTGTTGAAATCCCAGGATGCGCGACACCGCCATCGGACAGCTCGAGTCCTCGCACCGCCGCCACGAGGACCGGCTCGAGCTGCTCATCGCGGCGGCCGAGCAGCTCGGCGGTGGTCACGGCGGCCCCGCCGATCTCGAAGATCTCGAGGACGCCGTGACCTGGTTCGCGCGCTCGGTGCCGATGCATTTCGGCGACGAGGACGAGGTCGTCTTTCCGGCGCTCGCGGCGGCGCGACCGGACCTCACCGAGGCGCTGGCCGGGTTCACGGCCGAGCACCCGGCCCTGCTCGCCGCCCACGCCGGCGTCCGCGACACCCTGGTGGCCTGGGCCGGCCGCGAACCGCCGGCCGCCGACCTGGTGGCGTTCGACGCCGCGGTTCGCGATCTCGCCGCCCGCTACCGCGATCACGCGGCCCGCGAGGACGTCATCTTCGCGACCCTCGACCTCACCCTCGACGACGCCGCGCTGCTCGCCGCCCTCGGCGCCCGCCGCGGCCGCTGACCTCGCCGACCCCGATGGCCGAGCCGAGGTCAGGCGACCCGCAGCGCGCCGTCGATCGCCTTGAGGTGGCAGCGCAGCCGCGACAGCGGGTGATCGGGGAACTTGTCGTCCCACGACCGGTCGTCGGACTGGCTCCGCATCACCGGGGCGCGTTGCTTGGCGTCGTACGGGTCCTGGTGCCACCGCGGGCCCTTGCTGAACATCCGGGCGAACAACCCGGGTGCCGGATCGATCTCGAGCGCGAGCGCGACCGCGGTCTCGCGCAGACCGGTGGTCCCCTCCTCCCGACACTCGACCTTGATCGCGAACCCCAGGTCGCGCTGGGCGATCAGATCGCCGACGTAGGTGAACCCGCTCGGCTGCTGCGGGATCTTCGTCACGCCGCGCGTGCCGGCGTAGTCGCCGTGCTTCCACTTGTCGGCCTCGACCAGACCGCCGCCGTTGCGCAGCGCCATCATCCGCGCGAAGGCGCGCACCTGCTCGGTGTCGCGGACGTCGAACGGCGACGGATCAGGCGCCGCGAAGAACTGGAGCGTCATCAGATCGCCACCGGTCCCCTGCCACTGCCGCAGCGTCGCGCTGTCCTCGATCATCCGCCAGCCCGCCAGCTCGACGCGCACAGCCTCGATTGTCCGCATTGGTAGAGCTTGCCCGATCTTGCGCGTTCATTTCCGAGGACGGTTGTTCGTCGTCAGCGCGCCGGTCGGGTGCCATCGCCGGGGTCGGATCTCGACGCGGCTGCGCCCGGTTCACTTCTTGCCCTTGGCCTTGCGCGCGGCCTTGGCGCCGTCGCCATCCTCGTCGCTGTCGCCCTTGGCCGGCTTGTCCTTCTTGGCGTGCTCCTTGGCCTGCTCCTTGGCCAGCGCCGCCAGCGACGCCTTGCGGCCGCCCGGCCGCTTGCCCAGCTCGGCGGCCAGCGGCGCCGGCGTGCCGCGGGTGCGCAGCGTCCAGGCCACCCAGGCCGCGGTCCCGAACGCGACGATCGAGCACCACTGCGCGAACGTGAACCCGGCGTAGCGCGGATCCGAGGTGTTGAGGCGCAGGAACTCGAGGAAGAAGCGGACCGGCGCGTACAGCATCACGATGGTGACGGCGACGAACCCGGCCGGCAGCCGGCGGCGGTTCTGGAACGCCAGCCACAGCACGAAGATGTTGACCGGGATCAGGTACGCCAGCTCGTACATGGCCAGGTTGTGGGCCCGGATCACCGCTTCCTTGCTGGCGAGCTCGTCGAGCAGGCCGCGAGCCAGCAGCTCGCCGCGCGGGTAGTCGACGCCGAACACCGAGTCGGTGGCGCGGCCGACGTGGTCGTGCACGATCGTGCAGCCGATGCGGCCGATCGAGAACGCCGGCAGCAGCCCGACGCCGATGGTGTCGCCGATGAGCCCGATGGTGGCGCGCTTCCACCACACCCAGAACAGGTAGCCGCACGCACCGCCGACGAAGCCGCCGTACGACGAGATGCCGTCCCACATCTTGAGCAGCAGGATCGGTCCCTCGGCGGACAGCCGATCTTGCTCGTACATCAGGATGTCGAGCACGTGGGCGCCGATGAAGCCGGTCACGATCACCCACATCGTCAACGAGCGGATGTCCTCGTCGTCGATGTTGTAGCGGAAGCCGAAGCGACGCAGGATCTCGGCGCCGATCAGCACGCCGGTCGCGACGATGATGCCGAACGGCTGCAGCGGGATGCCGATGTCGAGCGTCGGCAGGGAGAAGAACGGCAGGCCGCCGGCGGCCGTCGCGCCAGCGCTGATGGCCACGATCATGGCGAGGACGGGTGCGAGCACCGGCGGAGCCTACACCACGATCGAAAAGAAGGCCCGGCCACGCCTGCCTTGACCCGGCGCCGCGCCCGACGCTACGGTGGCCCTACCGTGGTCTGGGAACCGTTCGCGCTCGCCGTCGTCATGGGACTCCTGGTCTCGGCCGCGATCTACTTCATCGTCATGTGGCCGCAGGTCGAGCCGCTCGATCCCGACGACCAGGTCGACGACGAGGTGCCCGCCGCCACGGCGACGGGCGACGCACCCGGCGCCGCGCTATCCTCGGACGCATGAGCTCCGCCTGGCTCGCGGTCGCGGTGGTCGGGACCATCCTGACCGGCGTGCCGGCCACCGCCAGCGCCGGCCCCGGTCGCGCCGTCCGCGTCGACCACCAGGTCGCCGACGAGGCTCCGGCGCTGGGCCCGCGCGACGCGCTGGTGACGATCGAGCTGTTCTTCACGCCCGGGGCCCCCAGCCATCACGACGCCTACCGCACGCTGGTCGAGCTGCAGCACCGCCACCCGACCCGGGTGCGCGCCGTCTTCCGGCCCCTCCATCGCAACCAGAACACCCCGGCGATCACGCTGGCCGCCCACCACCGCGGCCGCTTCTTCGAGCTGATGACCGCGCTGACCGGCGGCGCCACCGAGCCCAGCCCGGCGGCGACGTTGGAGCTGGCCGTGAAGGTCGGCCTGTCGCGCTCGGTCGTCGAGCGGGCCTACCTCGACGATTCGGTGCAGGCGGCGCTCGAAGGCAACCGTCACCGCGCCTTCCGGCTCGGCACCACGTACAACCCGGAGCTGGTCATCAACGGCCACCCGATGGGCCGCCGCGTCCACGCCACCACCGCCACCGTCGGTGACCTCGAGAACCAGTACCGCAACGCCCTCGACGACGCTCGCCGGGCGGAGGGCCAGGGCATCGCGCGCCACGCCCTGACCACCTGGGGCGCGCGGCGCGAGGCCTGCGGCGACGAGCCCGAGGCCGACGACGGCGACGAGGCGTTCGGACTCGACGGCGACTCGCCGGTGCCGGCCGCCGACCAGCCGCCGAGCTTCGCGTGGCACCTGGGTCGCGTGCTGACCGGCGGCACCGGCTGCCCGACCGCCTTCCACCAACCGGCGACGCTCGACGAGTTCGCGCCCACCGGCTCGCCCGACCGCGACCCGGTGCCGCTGCTGGCGGCGCCGCTGGCGACCGCCGGCCTGCCCGCCATCGGCCCCGACGACGCGCCGGTACCCATCTTCGTGGTGTGTAACCTGCGCGGCCGCTTCTGCCTCGATCAGCTCGATCTGGCCCGCCGGGTCGCCGAGCACCACCCCGGCCAGGTCCGCGTGGTGTGGGTGCCGTGGGTCGACCTCGCGCTCGACGGCGCCGACCGCGATCTCACCCTGGCCCAGGCCGTGCTGTGCGCGACCGACGACGGTGACGGCTGGGGCTTCCTGCGCGCGGCCACCAGCGCCGGCGTCGGCGGCCACGGCCAGGTCGACCTGGGGGCGATCGCCGCCGCCGCCGGCCTCGACGCCGACGCGGTCGTGGCGTGCACCGCCGGCGCACCGACCCGGGCCCGGGCCGCGGTCATGGCGGCTCGCGCGGCCGGCATCGGCTGGGGCCCCACGGTCGTGATCGGTGGCCGCGCCTACCTGGGCGGCTTCGGCGACGATCGGCGCGCGTCGGACCGGGTCGAGGCCGAGCTGGCCCCCGGCTTGTTCGAGGCGCTGACGCCGACCTGGTGACGCGCGTTGACCGTGATCGGGCGGGCGTGTTACCTCGGATGTGATGGAGCTGACCTTCGCGGCGGCGACCGACGTGGGGCGTCAGCGCACGCACAACGAGGATAACTTCCTCATCGACAAGAAGCTGCGCCTGTTCCTGGTCGCCGACGGCATGGGCGGGCACGCGGCGGGTGAGGTGGCCTCGTCGATCGCCGTCCACGAGATCCGCGACGCCGTCTACGGCAACCGCGACCTGATCGACCGCTACCGCGCCGACGCCGCCGGCGTCCAGGCGCTCGAGATCCTGCAGATGCTCGAGCACGCCGTGCAGTCGGCGTGCAGCACGGTCTTCAACCGCGCCCAGGCCGAGCCCGAGAAGCGGGGCATGGGCACCACGGCGTCGGTGTTGCTGATCGCCGGCGCGCCCGATCACCTGCGCGGGTTCATCGCCCACGTCGGCGACAGCCGCATCTACCTGGCGCGCCAGAACCAGTGCCACCAGCTCACCGAGGACCACTCGCTCATGAACGAGCTGGTCCGCCGCGGCAAGCTCAAGCGCGATCAGGTCGAGAGCTCGCCGTACAAGCAGTTCAAGAACGCGGTCACCCGGGCGGTCGGCGTCTACGCCTCGGTCGAGGTCGACACCTTCGACTTCGACATCCTGCCCGGCGACCGCTTCCTGCTCGCCAGCGACGGCCTGTACGCCTACGTCACCGACGACACCCTGCCCGAGCTGCTCGGCGGCGGTGAGGTCAAGGACGTCCCCAAGAACCTGATCGACGTCGCCAACGAAGGCGGCGGCCACGACAACATCACCGGGGTCGTGATCCGGGTCGGCGACGGCGCCACCACCACCACCCAGCCCAAGGTCGGCGAGGCCTCGCTCAAGCTCGACGCCCTCAAGGCGATGCAGATGTTCCGCTACCTGTCGTACCGCGAGCTGGTGCGGGTCGCCAACTCGACCACCGTGATCGAGTACGACGGCGACGCGCCGGTGTTCGCCGAGGGCGAGCCGGGCGAGTCGATGTACGTGGTGATGAGCGGCACCATCAAGCTGTCGAAGGCCGGCGTCGGCGTGGCGTCGCTGGGCAAGGGCCAGCACTTCGGCGAGATGTCGTTGATCGACCGCTCGATGCGGTCGCTGACCGCCACCGCCACCGAACCGACGATGCTGGTGGTGGTCAAGCGCAAGGACTTCTACGAGATCATCAAGAAGGAGCCCGAGCTGGCCACCAAGCTGCTGTGGAGCTTCGTCCAGGTGCTGGGGGCGCGGCTGCGCAAGACCACCAGCGATCTGTCGGACGCGCTGCACGGCGACAAGCACGGCATCGACACCACCGCCGAGAACCTGTTCCAGGATTAGGCCCGATGCTCGCGTAGCGACGGCAGTCCAATCATGTCGATCACGTCCACCCCGTTCGCCCTGAGCGAGGCCGCGCGGCGGCCGAGTCGAAGGGCGCAGCCTCGACGGAGCGCGTCCTTCGACTCGCGCTCGCGTGCGCTCGCGCGTCGCTCAGGACGAACGGAAACGCGGAACATCTCGATCACGTGCGGCTATCGGTTCGGCATCGGGATCAGGCCCGATCCGCCGTGACTCGACCTGACGGCGGCGAGCCGCCACCGCTCGCCGAGCGGCCGCGGCCAGCGGCGCACCGCGCCATGCTGGTCGGGATCGTCGCCGGAGCGGCGCTCGGGCTGGGCGCCAACGAGCTGGTGGCGAACCGGCTGCTGGCCAAGGACGTGGTCGACAGCGTGATCGAGTGGGCGGCGTTCCCGGCCGGTCAGATCTTCCTGCGCCTGCTCATCATGCTGTCGGTCCCGCTGATCTTCTCGGCGCTGGTCAGCGGCATCGCCGAGCTCGATCCGCGCGCCCTGGGCCGGATGGGCCTGCGCACGCTCGGCTTCACGACCCTGGTGTCGGCGCTGGCGGTGGTCACCGGGCTGGCGCTGGTGATCGGGCTGGCCCCGGGCGAGGGCGACACCACCGAGCTGGTCCGGCTGGCCGAGGAGCTGGCCGCCGGCCGGCCGCCGATCAAACCCGCCGAGGGCGCCGGCATCACCGGGGTGGTCACGATGATCCCGACCAACCCGATCGCGGCGGCGGCCAACGACAACACGCTGGGCGTCATCATCTTCGCGCTCGTGCTCGGCGTCGGCCTGGCCGCGGTGCGCACCGACAACAGCGCCCGCCTGCGCGAGGCGATCGGCGGGCTCAACGAGGTGTGCACCCGGCTGGTCGAGGCGGTGATGCGGATCGCGCCGATCGGCGTCGCCGGGCTCCTGTTCGCGAGCTTCGCCAACCTCGGGGTCGACCTGCTGGCGCGCATCGGTGCCTACGTCGGCGTGGTGGTGCTGGCGCTGGTGCTGCACACGTTCGGCACCTACGCGGTGCTGCTGAAGCTGGTGGCGCGGCGGTCGCCGTGGGCGTTCTTCTCCCAGATCAAGGTGGCCATGGCGACCGCGTTCGCGACCTCGTCGTCGGCGGCGACGCTGCCGACCACGCTCCACGTCGCCGAGCACGACGTCAAGTTGCCGCGCCACGTCAGCCGCTTCGTGCTCACCGCCGGGGCGTCGATGAACCAGAACGGCACCGCCCTGTTCGAAGGCGTGACCGTGCTGTTCCTGGCCCAGGTCTTCGACGTCGACCTGACGGTCAGCCAGTCGCTGGTCGTGATGCTGATCTGCGTGCTCGGCGGCATCGGCACCGCCGGGATTCCGGGCGCGTCGCTGCCGGTGATCGCGATGATGATGGCGATGTACGGCATCCCCGCCGAGGGCCTGGCCTTGATCCTCGGCGTCGATCGCTTGCTCGACATGTGTCGGACCACGGTCAACGTGGCCGGCGATCTGGTGGTGGCGGCGTGCGTGGCGCGCAGCGAACCGGCCGAGACGTAGGATCGGCGCCTCAGGCGCTGGTGCTGGTGCTGGTGCTGGTGCTGGTGCTGGTGCTGGTCAGCGACCGCAGGGCCGAGATCAGCGCCTCGTTGCGAAACGGCTTCTCGAGAAAGACGGCGCGACCGCTGCTGATCAGGGCCCGGGCCTCGGCGTCGACGGTGTATCCCGAGGCGATCACGATCGGCAGGCCGGGGCGCAGCGCGCGCAGGCGGCGGAAACACTCGGCGCCGCTCATGACCGGCATCGCCATGTCGAGCACGACGGCGTCGAACGGGGTGGTCGCCGCCTCGAAGCGCGCCAGCGCCTGACCGCCGTGGTCGGCGCAGGTGACGGTCATCCCCGACCGCACCAGCGCCCGCTCGTACATCGAGCGGATCAGCGGCTCGTCGTCGACCAGCAGCACGCACAGGGCCGACGCCGCGACCGGTTCGGCGACTGGCGGCGCTGCGGACGCCACCGGCGTGACCACCGCGACCACCGCGACGATCCGGGCCGGCAGCCGGACCCGCAACACCGTGCCCTGCCCCGGCGTCGAGTCGACCTCGATCGTCCCGTGGTGAGCCTCGACGGTCCCCCACACCATGGCCAGCCCGAGCCCCGAACCGCGGCCCGGCGCCTTGGTGGTGAAGAACGGCTCGAAGATGCGGTCCCGGGTCTCGGCGTCCATCCCGGCGCCGGTGTCGCGCACCTCGAGCACGGCGCGGAGCCGGTCGCCCTCGCCCTCGGTGGCGGGCGCCCACGATCCCGGCCAGGATGTTGTTCATGTCGTGGGCCAGCCCCGAGGCCAGGGTGCCGGCCGCTTCGAGCCGCTGCGCCTGCACCAGGCGACGACCGGCGGTGGCGGTCTCGACGCGCAACGCGTCGGCGCGGACCACGGCGCGGGCGTGCAGGAAGTGGCCGACCGCGACCAGCACCAGCGCACAGACGACGAATGCCGCCAGCGAGCTGGTGCGTCCCACGCCGAGCTGCAGCTCGATCGCCGCCCAGGCAACGGCGCTGGTGGCGACCCCGACCGCCAGCCAGCGTCCGACCAGGATGAGGGTCGGCGCCGCCATCAGCTCGATGATGAAGGCGACCGACAGCCGAGGTTCGCGGGTGACGAGCATGGTCACCAGCGTGCTCGCCGACACCGACAACCAGCCGGCGACCGCGGCCGGCGCCGCCGCCGCCGCCGTGATGCGGCCGGCCCGGGCCGCCAGGCACAAGCCGATGTTGGCGAGGATGAGCACCGCGTTGAACGCGACGATGGCCGGCGACAGCGGGATCCCCGACGGCTCGCTCGCGACCAGCGCCAGCGACATCGCGACCGCGATCGCCGCAGCGGCGGTCGGCAGCCGGGCCAGCGTCTCCTGCGCCAGGGCCCGATCGGGGTCGTGCACGAGACCGTCGGGATCCGCCACCTCCTCAGGATCGGGCCACGGCAGGCAGTTTGTCGAGCATCAACCGAAGGACAGATCAGGCCAGGCCGACCGCCGCGCGATCGAGGAACTCGTCGACCGCGCCCAGGATCTCGCGGTTGCCGTCCTGGTGGTAGGTGGCCAGCGCGCGCTCGCAGTCCGGAAGGCGTTCGAGAAAGCGCGGCAGCAGGTCCGGGTCGTCGAGGTGATCGGCGGCCATCCCGTAGCCCTCGCGCTCGAGGTAACGGGCGTTGAGGACCTGCTCGAACTGCCCGGTCAGCGGCACCGACAGCATCGGCTTGTGCAGGAACACCGCCTCGCCCATCAGCGTGAAGCCACCGGCGGCGATCACGCCGCGGCAGGTCGCCAGGTCATCGATGAAGCCGGCCTCGGAGAACGGCCGGAACCACTGGTTGCCGTCGCGCGCCTCCGCGGTGAGGCCGGGGCGCATGCCGTAGATCCGGGCCTCGACGCCGGCCCGGCTCAGCGCGGTCGCCAGCGCCTCGTTGGGGCCCGACTGGTAGACCAGCAGGTGCTCGCCGGCGGCGGGGCGGGCGGCCAGGATCTCGGGGCGCAGGATGGGCGGGAACAGGAAGGTGTCGGGCTTGCGCGGCGGGGGCCGGAAGAACGAGGTGATGAAGTAGGCATCGCAGAACGGCAGCTTGGTCTTGATGAACGCCTTGGTCAGCTGGAAGGCGACCCGGTTGCCCTCGATGATGTCGGCGGGCAACTCGCAGCGGTGGATCACCTGCATGTTGTCGATCGACAAGATCGGGAGGCGGTGGTTCTTGGCGTACAGGTACGTCCACGACTCGAAGTCGCTGATCACCACCTCGGGCTCGAACTGCCCGATCAGGTCGAAGTAGGCGGCGATGTTGCCCGGCAGGCCGAGCACACCCTCGAGCACGTTGGACCACAGGGTCTTGCCGAGCCGGACCCGGTTCTCCTCGAGGATCATGTGCAGCCCGTGGATCTTGGTGACGTCCGCGAAGCGCTGGCCCAGGAACTCCGAGGCCCGCCCCGAGGCCATGACCTCGACGGTGTGCCCGCCGGCGATCAGGTGTTCGAGCACCACGCGGGATCGCATGGCGTGACCCATGCCCTCGCCGACCACGCCGTAGAGAATCTTCATCGACGACGATACTATCCAATCGTGCGCCGACGCGTGTGGTGCGAGACGCTGTCGTTCGACGAGGTCGGGCAGCCGTCGGTGGCGGCGCTCCTGACCCGCTACCGCGTCGACCTCTTGCTCGCGGTCCGGCCCTGGCAGCTCGGCGAGATCGGCGAGCTGGTCCAGCGCCTGCGCGGCGCCGGGGTGTTCGTCGCGCTGTGGCCGATGCTCGCCGACGATCACGGCCGCTGGGCCAGCGTGCAGTCGTGTGTCCGCTTCGTCGCGCTGGTCGATCAGGTGCTCGACCGCGCCCGCTTCGCCGACGAGCTGGTGCTCGATCTCGAACCGCCGCTGGGCCGGATGCACGGCTGGAAGGCCGGCCGCCCGACGTTCCGCAACACCCCGTCGCCAGGCGCGTACACGGCGGCGCGCTCCACCTACGTCGCCGCGGTGACCCGCTGGCGCGCCGAGCGCCGCGTCACCACCGCCGTGGTCCCCTTGCTGGTCGCCGAGCGCGGCCAGTGGCTGCAGCGCCTCCTCGGCACCCCGGTGACCGATCTACCCGTCGAGCGACACAGCGTGATGGCGTACACCTCGCTGTTCGAGGGCTGGTCGCGCGGCCTGGTCGACCGCCGCCGCGCCGAGTCCCTGCTGGTCGCGTGCGCCCGCCTCGCCCGGCGCCGGTTCGGAACCCAGGCCGCGCTCTCGCTGGGCACCGTCGGCACCGGCGTCTTCGGCGACGAACCGTCGTACCGCGACGTCGCCGAGCTGGCCCACGACGTCGCGCTGGCCCGCGCCGCCGATATCGACGAGCTGTCGGTGTTCGAGCTCGGTGGCATCCTGCGCCGCGGCCCGGCCGAGGCCTGGCTCGAGGCGATGGGCTGAGGGCCCGCGCGCGGACAAGTCGATCGGTGATCGCGGTCGAGCCGCCCGGATGGCGAGGCGCGAGGAGCGGAGTTTACTCCACCGCAAGTTGGTGACCACTACGCGGCGGCCTTGAGGTCGTCGGTCCAGTGGCGCTCCCGTGGTCGCCAGCCCGCGGCGCGTTCAAGCACCTTGTCGAAGGACGAGG
>CANKMW010000122.1 GCA_947483555.1 Myxococcales bacterium | reverse complement strand
GCGTCGGTTTCGGCGTCGGTTTCGGCGTCGGTTTCGGCGTCGGTTTCGGCGTCGGTTTCGGCGTCGGTTTCGGCGTCGGTTTCGGCGTCGGTTTCGGCGTCGGTTTCGGCTGCGGCTGCGGCTCCGGCCACGGCTCCGGCTGCGGCTCCGGCGTGGGCCTCTACGACGGTGTCTGGCCGCGTTCGCGCCAGCGGCGCTCGAAGTCGCCGGCCGGAACGTTGGCGCCCAGCGGCGGCGGCGGATCGATCTGGATGAAGGCATCGTCGATCACGCGCAGCGCGCGGACGCGGACCAGCGTCTCGGCCGGGGTGGTGGTGCCGATGGTGCGGTCGAGGATGTCGCCGGCCGCCTCGACGGCGCGCGGGCTGACCAGGCGATCGTTCTCGCTCGGCCGGCGGATCTCGGCGACCACCAGCCGGGCCAGGCTGAGTGGACCGGCGCCGATGACGTGGAGTTCGGCGCCAGCGACATCGTTGTTGGCCAGCGCCGCCAGCGCGCGCGCCGAGGCCGTGACGCTGCGCGGCGCGTGGTAGGGCGGCGTGGCGCGGTCGCGCGCGCGCGCCACGGTCGCGGCGAGCTCGGCGGCATGCTCGGCTGCCGGGTTCATGGCCGCGGCGCGCTCGGCCCACGGTGCCGCCTCGGCGTGGCGACCGAGGCCGCACAGCGCGACCGCGCGGCCGTGGGCGGCGAGTGATGCGAAGGCCGCATCGCCGCCAGCGCTGGCGCCAAGGCGTTGCGCGACCTGCTCGGCCTCGCTCCACTGGCCGCTGTGGCACAGCGAGGTGAGGAAGAAATGCAGGCTCGATGGATCGGCGGTGGCGCCGAGCGCCAGCATCGATCGGTAGGCGTCGGCGGCCGCCTCGTGGTCGCCGGCATACCAGCCGGCGGTGGCCAGGTAGCGCCATTCGTCGACGGTGCGGAAGCGGTGGGAGGCGTACCGCAACGCGAGCGCCGACTCGGCCCAGCGGCCAGCGTTGGCCAGCGCGACGCCGGCGAACAGCGCGGCGCCGTCGCGGTCGGCGACCGCCAGCACCCGCACCGCCTCGCCGACCTTGCCCTGGCCGGCCAGCACCGCGCCGAGCTGGCGTGCGACGTCGGCATCGCGCGGCGCGTACGCCTGGCACCAGCGCAGGCAACGCTCGGCGCGGGTGAGATCGCCGGCCTGCGCTGCGGCCGCTGCGGCTGCGGCTGCGGCTGCGGCATCGAACGGGACGTCGACGCTGGCGCCGCGCCACGCCTGCTCGAGGCTGGCGATCGAGTGCGCGCGCCACTCATCGCCGGTGTTGGCGTAGGCCGCTGACAGCACCTCGACGGCCTCGGCGCCGCGGCCGAGCGCGAACAGCGCCCGTCCGGCGTTGACCCAGGCCACCGCGTTGGTGCCCGGGTTGGCGCGGGCGCAGATCCAGTGCACGTCGAGCGCCGCGAGCGGCGCCAGCACCGTGCTCGCGACCTCCGACCAGGTCCGGAACGTCGCCCAGTCGTCGGCGGCGAACGCCACCCGCGCGAACAACCGCTCGGCGGGTTCGCGCTGGCTGGGATCGGCTCTCAGATCGTGGGCCAGCCGCAGCTCCCAGCCGATGCGCTCGTCGCCGCGCAGCAGCGAGCGGACCCGCGGCAGATCGGCGACCACGAACGGCAGGTGGGCGCCGAGCCGGGCCTCGAGCTCGAGCGCCCGCTCGATGCGCAGCAGCCAGCGCTCCAGGACCTCGTCGGGGGCGGCGCAGCCGTCGAGCAGCGCGAGCAAGGCACGCGCCGCGCGATCGCCGACGTCGCGGCGCGCCCGCAGGCACAGGTGCAGCGCCTCGGTCGCCACCTGCCGGTAGGCGCCGGCCAGCACGCTGGCGCCGCCGGCGAGCGCGAGGTAGTGCGCCAGCGCGACGCCCAGCGCGTACACCGCGGCCGCGGCGTGCAGGCCGGCGTCGCGCGCCGGCGGTGGCACGCAGGTGAACCACTTCGCGGCCAAGCGATCGGCCGCCGCCAGCGTCGCGTCGGCGGGCCGCGCCAGGCGCACGTCGATCCGCGCCGCCACGTCGGTGGGCAAGGCCAGCTCGCGCGCGAACGCGGTCACCGCCGCGCCGTCGACCGCGGCCACGTGCAACTCACCGAGCAGCGCGGCGGCCGCGGTGCCACCCATGCCGGGCACGAAGTCGGCGAGGTCGCGCGCCGCCCAGCGCGCCAGCGTGACGGCGCCGCGATCGGCGAGCCGGCCGATCGCGGCCGACCACGCCTCGGCGGGATGGATCGCCGCCAGTCGCAGCAGGCGGTTGATCGCGGCCTCGAGGCGGTACTGGCCACGGCGGAGCTGCGCGGTATGGATCTGCGCCAGGGCGCCGTCGAGATCGCCGGCCAGCACCAGCGCGGTCGCGCCGGCCACCCGGGTCTTCCCGAATCCGAGCACGCCGATCCGATCGACCCCGGCGGCGTGCTGGAACGCCACCACCGCTTCGTCCTCGCGGCCGAGCGCGATCAGGGTCTCGACCAGCTGGCGGGCGTCCTCGGCGGTCGTCATGCGGCCGCGGCCGAGGCCGGCGAGCACGCGGCCGAGCTCGCCGCGGTGGAAGCCCTCCCACGCGTAGGCGCGCGCGTACAGCTCGGCGTCGGTGGTCCACTCGTGCAGGCGATCCTGGGCCCAGCGGAAGCTGTCGCCGCCCTCGGGATCGAGGAAGTCGGCCATGGTGTCGCTGCCGATGCCGATGGCGTCCTCGACGCGCCCGACGTCGACCAGCGCCGCGGCGATCAGCATCCCGGCGTGATACTTGACGTGCCATTCGCCAGGCGCCACGCCGCCGCCACGCCACGCCGCCAGCAGCGCGCTCGAGCGGCGCACGGTCTCGGCGTAGGTCGCACCCGGGCGCTGGCACTCGCGCAGGGCCCGGATCAGGTCGAGCTCGGCGGCGTGGTGACCGGGGCGGGCCGCGAGCGCGCGATCGAACCAGCGGGCGGCCTCCTCGGGCCGGCCAGCGTCCTTGAGCTGGGCGCCGTAGTTGCAGCACGCGCGCGGGTTCGAGGGCAGCAGCTGGGCGGCGATGCCCTGGTGGCGCAGCGCCAGGTTCTCCTCGCCGCGGTCGAGATCGGCGCCGTAGATCGCGAGGTGCAGCTTTCCGAACATCGGCGCGCTGTCGGTGATCGCGAGCAGATCGCGACGCGAGCTCCCAGGATGGCCCAGGTTCGCCAGCACGTGGTTGCGGCGCGCCGCCGGGTGTTCGGGGTCGATGGCCAGCAGGAGATCGTCGAGCGGGCGCGGATCGCCGCGGGTCAGGTTGTGAAGCGCGCGCAGGAACGCCGCCGCGAGTCGCGGCGGTGCGACCAGCAGCTGGTCGGGGATCACCGGGTCCGGGTTGGCGTCGGTCGGCATCGAGGCGGCGACCGCGCGGTCGAGCTGAGCGGCGGCCATCCGTACGTCGGCCTCGTCGAACGGCGGCAGCGGCGACAGCGGCGGCAACCGTCGCGCCGCGAGCCAGGCCTGCAGGCAGGCACCGATGCGTTCGTCGAACGAGCCATCCGCAGCCACCCAGCGCTCGGGCTCGCCGCGGGGCCGGCGGGCGTGCAGGGTCACCGGCGCCGGTTCGGTGACCGTGACCTCGAACCACAACACCTCGTCGCGTCGTGCCGAGCGGAACAGCGCGTCGATGGTCGCCTCGGCGTCGGGGTGCTTGGCGTCGAGCAGTCGCTCGCTCGCGTCGACCAGCACCTGGTCGTCGTAGTCGAGGACCGAGACCACCGGATGGCGCGCCAGTTGATCGGAGATCAGCGCGGCGAGCAGCTTGGCGTACGACAGCGGCGGTGCCGCGCCCTCGGGCAGCGTCATCGCCGGGTCGTCAGGCAGCGTGAGCTCCGGGGGCAGGAACGCGATCCGGTGCGGGTAAGGCAGCGGCGGCATCTCTGTCCGCGCCGAGCGTATCACCCCGGCGCAGCGTCAGGCGGCGGCCGGGCGTCGGGCTGGGCTGCGGCGTCCGGTGGCGGTGCGGTGTCGGTCGGCGCCGCATCGGTCGGCGCCGGGGCGTCGCGGGGGACGGCGGCGTCGGGCCACTCCATGGCGTCCGGGCAGCTGCGGTCACCGCACTTGGCGGGGCCGTCATCGCCGGAGCAATCGGTGTCCCACCCATCGCCGATCGGGTCAGGTGCGCCGGGATGGACCGTCGCGTTGCCGTCGTTGCAGTCGCAGTACGGATCTTCGCTCGGATCACACGGTTCGTCGTAACAACCGGGGAACCAGCCGTCGCCGTCGCGATCGAGACAATCGTCGTAGGTCGACGGTCCGCCGTAGCAGGCCATCAAGGTGATGGTGGTGGCGCCGGCGGCGGCGGCGCTCATCAGGCCACGCAGCCAGCGCCAGCGGCCGCCGAGCGCCTGGTCGCAATGGACGCAGCGGGCCCGGCTGGTGGGGACGAGGCCGGAACATGCTGGGCAGGTGACCAGAGCCATGGGGTGGCTACTGGCAACCGGGATGCCAGCCTGACCCGAGGGGCTTCGCGGGGTTGGCGGCGGCCCGATGGCGGTCGATCGGGTCTCCACGACACGCCTGTCACGGCCTTGACCGATGTCGGGCTATGATAGGTTCAAGATCGCGCCGGCTTTGATCGTCTGACGAAGCCGCGAACGAACCTTCAACAAATACGGCGACACGCGCAGGAGTCCGAAGACGGCCATGGGTACGAAGCTCTATGTGGGCAATCTGAACTACAACACGAACGAGGCTTCGCTGCGTGAGCTGTTCTCGGCCAACGGCCGCGAAGTCGCCAGCGTCTCGGTCATCATGGACCGCGAGACGGGTCGCTCGCGCGGCTTCGCGTTCGTGGAGATGTCGACACCCGAGTTCGCGCAGCAAGCGCTGAAGGAACTCGACGGTGCCGAGCTCGACGGTCGCAACCTCCGCATCAACGAGGCACGCGAGCGCGATTCGCGTGGCCCGAGTGCGCCTCGACCGTATGGTGGAGGCGGCGGTGGCGGCGGTGGTGGCTACGGCGGTCCGCCCAGTGGCGGCGGCGGTGGCTACGGCGGTCCGCCCAGCGGCGGCGGCGGCTATGGCGGCGGACCTCCCGCGGGTGGCGGCTACGGCGGCGGGCCTCCCGCCGGCGGCGGCGGCGGCTACGGTGGCGGACCTCCTGCCGGCGCTGGCAACTTCGGGCCTCCTCGCGCGCCGGCGGCGCCCGGCGGTGACCGGCGCGGCGGTGCCGGCAAGCGCGATCGCGAGCGCGGCCGCGAAGACGACGGCGGCGGACGAGGCAAGCGCGGTCGCCGCGACGGCGGCGACGGCGAATAGCCGGCGGCGTCAGTCTGGCGGGGTGCCATCTTCGCCAGCCGCGCCCATCTGCATGCGCACGCCGGCGTCGGGATCCCAGGCGTGCTCCCCGGCCGCCGGCGCGTAGCGGAGCGCACGTCGCGGTAGCCGGCTCCAGACCCGGCGGTACACGCCGACCAGACGATCGCCGTTCAGGGCCACGTGGCGGCGGTCATGCTTCGGCGCATCGAGCTCGAGGCGCAGCGAGTCGTCACGGTTGAGGGTCGCGCCCGGCCGCAGCGGCCAGTCGCCGACGTAGAGCTCGACCAGGCGGCGCGGCACCGCGATCATCGGATCGGGGTGGCGTGGTGGTGAGGCGAACCCGGCCGCGGCGCGGGTCAGGCTGGTGCTGTCGACGGCGATCGGGGCATCGGACGCCACCACCGCGCACAGGCCCCAGCGCCGTGACGTGTCACCGCGCACCAGCATCACGGTCGGAAACACCGCCCGCGTGGTATCGGCGATCAGCGCGACGTCGGCCTCGGCGACCTGCCACAGCGCCAGCCACTGCACGTAGACGCCCCCCGGAGCCAACCGATCGGCGACCTCGCGGTAGTGCTCGACGGTGTAGAGGTAACCAGCCTGACTCTCCCACGGCTTGAGGAGATCGGTGACGATCACGTCCCAGCGCGCCTCGGCGCCCCGTAACCAGAAGCGAGCGTCGCCGGTGTGGAGGTGGGCGCGCGGATCGGTGAGGACGCCGCCGTTCCACGCCGTGAACGCGCGCGCGGCCTCGAGCACCTCGGGGATGAGCTCGACCGCATCGAGGCGTTCGAGGCGCGGGTCGGCCAGGGCGCCGCCGGCGGTGATCCCGGTGGCCAGGCCGAGAAAGAGGGCGCGTCGCGGCGCCGGGTGGAGCAGCATGGGGAGCTGGCCCATGCGCCGCTGGCGCAGATCGTTGTCCGACGACGCGAAGCCGTAGTGGATGTTCTGGCGCAGGCGGCGTTCGCCGCGCGGGTCCTCGTGCACCTCGAGCCAGCCGTAGCGCGTCTCCCACCGGGTCAGCAGGCGATCACCGGCGCGGATCGCCGGCATCGGCCGCGCGATGGTCGCGGTGACCACGGCCACGACGACGGCGAGGGCGACCCGTGGGCGGCTCACGTTGGCATGGAGCGCCAGCACGGCGCCGGTGACCGCGTACAGCGACGCGACCGCCGCCAGACCGTTCCACAGCCCGAGCGCTGGCACGACGATCAGCGCGGTCACCAGCGCGGCCGCGGCGCCGGCGAGGTTGTTGGCGGCGCCGAGGCGACCGATCGTGGCGCCGGCGTTGGCGTCGGTGCCGCCGAGCCGCCAGGCCAGGGGCAGCAGCATCGCCATGGCCGTGACGGCGGGCGCGACGACGAGCAGCGCGAGACCGATCGCCGACACCATGTAGCCGGCGAAGGCACCGAACGCGGAGAAGTATCCCAGGCCCTGGGTCGTGGCCCACAAGGCCAGGATGCCGCCCGGCAGCAGCACCGCTCCGGCGAGCGCGGCCAGTGCGGCGGCGCGCACCAGCGCGACCCCGGTCGCGCGTGTGCGGGCGGCGAGCGCGGCACCGGCGGCGAGGGCGATCAGGAACGCGGTGACGACCGCGCCGAAGGTGTAGGTGCTGTTGTGGAAGGTGAGCGCGAGCGCGCGGGTGAAGAGCACCTGGGCGGCGGCGCTGCCGATGCCGGAGAGGATCGCGAGGATGAGCGCGATGCGGGCGTGGGTGGCGGCGACGGCTTCGGTTTCGGCGACGGTTTCGGTTTCGGTTTCGGCGACGGTTTCGGCGACGGTTTCGGTTTCGGTTTCGGCGACGGTTTCGGTTTCGGTTTCGGTTTCGGCGACGGTTTCGGCGACGGTTTCGGTGCGGGCGAACGTGGCGATCGCCGCGGCGGCGAGCGCGAGTCCGGCGGCGACCTGGCCGGTGGCGGTGACGCCGAGCGCTCCGAGGAGCACGAACGTCGCCGCCGCGGTGCCGCACACGGCACCCGCGAGGTTGGCGGTGTAGGCCCAGGCCGCGCCCCGCAACGTGCGCACGTGCGCAGCGACGAGCGGGATCGTGGCGCCGAGCGCGATGGTCGCCGGCAGCAGCGCCACCAGCGCCACGGCGGCCCGCACCAGGCCGGTGGTCAGCGGTGATGCATCGTGAAGGACGCGCGCCAGGGACGGGGCGCCGGCGAGGTCGAGGACTGGCGCCAGCGCCAGCGCCCACAGCGCGGCGATGGCCTCGGCGATGGCGTACCCCAGCAGCGGCTGGCGCATGCGCGTGGCCAGGCGCGCACCCGCGACGCCACCGATCGCGAGTCCCGCGAAGTAGGCGGCGACCACGACCGCGGCGGCATCGGCGGTATGGCCGAGCAGCGGGCCGAGCTGGCGCGCCCACGCGATCTCGTAGACAAGGCCGGCGGCGCCGGAGGCGAACAGCAGGCCAGCGGCGAGCGCGGTGCGGCGCAATCGATCGAGCGTAGCCCAGAAAGGCACCGGACGAGGGCACGGGTATGGGGATGGCGGTATGGTCGGCGCCGATGGCCGTGCCCGAGATGCCGCCGTGGCTCGAGGCGATGTTCCCCGCCGGCATGCGTCGTTCGCTCGTCGACGTCGGTGGCGTGCGCATGCACGTCGCCGAGTGGGGATCCGGGCCGGCGGTGGTGATGTTGCATGGCAACCCGTCGTGGGGCTTCCTGTGGCGCAAGGTCGTGGCCGAGCTCGCCGACGAGGGGCTGCGGCTGATCGTCCCCGATCTGATCGGGCTCGGGCTGTCCGACAAGCCGCGGGATGCCGAGGCCCACTCGATCGCATCACACGGGACGTGGTTCGGCCGGCTGCTCGACGAGATCGCGCCCGGCGAGGTCACCCTGGTCGGGCAGGACTGGGGTGGCCCCATCGCGTTGTGGGCCGCCGCCGATCGGCTGCCGCGCGTGCGCGGCCTGGTGCTCGGCAACACCGTCGTCGGGCCGCCTCGACCTGGCTTCAAGGCCACCGCCTTCCATCGCTTCGCGCGGCTACCGCTGGTCAGCGACGCCGTGTTCCGGCTCGGCGGCTTCCCGCAGAACATCATGACGATGGTGCAGGGGAACAAGACCAGCATCCTCGGTCAGACCGCGCGCGCGTACCGGTGGCCACTGCGGCGGCTGCGCGACCGCACCGGTCCGCTGGCGCTGGCCCGCATGGTGCCCGATTCGATGGACCATCCGTCGATCCCGGCGCTCGAGCGCTGCCAGGAGGTGTTCACGTCGCTGCGCGCGCCGGTGTCGCTGGTCTGGGGCACCCGCGATCCGATCCTCGGTACCGTGCTCACGCACCTCGAGCGCCTGCGCCCCGACGCGCGCGTGACCCGCACCGACGCCGGTCACTTCCTGCCGGAAGAAGAGCCCACGCCGATCGCCGATGCGATTCGTGACGTCGCCAGCACGCGTCTCAATTGACGCGCGACGCGACGCGCGGTCAGGGCGACGGTCACGGATCGTCCCACGGGTGGGCCGGCCCGGCATCGATCCGCGGCGGCGGCGGCGGCGGCGGCGGCGGCGGTGCGCTGCCGGCGGCGGCGTCGACGCGGGGGCGGCGGTCATCGGTGGCGTGGCGACGTCCGGCGTCGAGCGGCGGCAGCCGGGCGTCGGGCGGCGCGGCGGCGGCGGCGGCGTCGACCGGGGCGTCGAGCGGCGCGCCGACGGATTCGACGGCCGCGTCGGCGGGCCCGCGCGCAGCGGCCGCGGCGTCGAGCGGCGCGCCGAGGGCGGGCGCCCCGGCGGTCGGCGTCCGCGGGCCGGCGCCGAGCTTGGCGACGGCGATCGCCAGCGCACCGCCGGTGAGCGCGAACAGGAGCACCAGCAGCGGCCAGCGTCGGCGGCGCAGCGCACCCACCGCCTCGGCGGTGGTGACGGGCGCCGGGACGGCGGTGCTGTCGGCGGCCGCGGCCGTCGCACTGAAGACGACGCCGTCCTTGGGCAGCGGGGGCCGGGTCTTGGGCTTGCGCAGCGTCTCGGCCAGCGCCGCCGGCGAACGATTGGCGATCGTGTGGCTGATCGGCAGGCGTCTCTGCTCATCCGAATCGGCCGTGACCATGATGGGGCCGCTACCGCTCGGGAGTTCGCCGCGCATGGCGGCGTCGAGCAACGCGCGCAGCGAGGCGGCACTGCTGGGTCGCGCGTCGGGGTTCTTGGCCAGCGTGCGCGCCACCAGCTGCGCCATCGCGGCCGGGACGTGCGGCCCCAGCTCGGGTGCCGGCTGGTAGGCGTGCAGCGCCACCATCATGTTGACGTTGTCGGCCGTGAACGGCTGCCGCCCGTCGAGCATCTCGAACAGCATCACGCCGACGGCGTAGAGATCGCTCTTCGGCGACGCCGCCGAGCCCATCGCCACCTCGGGCGGCAGGTGCGAGGGCGTGCCGACCAGCCGACCCGACTGGGTCACCGTCGACTCGTCGGAGTTGATCACCTTGGCCAGGCCGAAATCGAGCACCTTGATCAGATCGCGGCCCGGTGGATCGTCGAGGATCATCACGTTGGCGGGTTTGAGATCGCGGTGGATGATCCCCAGCCGGTGGGCGGCTTCGAGCGCGTCGCAGATCTGGGTCCCGATCCGCACCACCCGCTCGGGGCTCATCCGCCCGTGGTCGCGCAGCACGTCGGCCAGCGTGCGGCCGCGGATCAGCTCCATCACCAGGTAGAGGATGTTGTCGTCGCCCTGGCCGAAGTCGATCACGCTCACCGTCGACGGCTGCGACAGCTGGCTGGCCAGCTTGGCCTCGCGCAGGAAGCGCTTGGTGGTGGTGGCGTCGTGGCCGGGGCGGGGACGGATCACCTTGATCGCGACCTCGCGCCCGACCGACGCCTGCCAGGCTCGGTACACCACGCCCATGCCGCCCTGACCGAGCCGCTCGCGGATCACGAAACGGCCGTCGATCTCGCGGCCGATCAGCGGATCGCGATCGCTCAGCTGCACCAGCCGGGTGCCATCCTCCGGGCAGAACGCGGTGCCGGCGCCGAACGACCGATCGCAGGTGGCGCAGTACCACTCCTGCGGATCGGCGCTGGGGGTGGGTTCGCTACCGCTCATGGGCCTGTCCTGAGCCTGTCGAAGGGCTCGCCGTCACGGCGTGGTCGAGAACAGCCAGATCATGGCGCCATCGCCCTCGGGGGTTGGCGACACGGTCAGCGGTGCCGGTGTCCGCGCGCGCAGGTACAGGTAGACACCGAGCCCGGCGGCGATCGTGCCGGCGGCGTAGAGGCCGATCGTGGCGCGCTGGTACGCCTGCCACGTCGACAGCTTGGCCTCATAGGCATCGCCCGACAGCGTGGCCAGATCGGCGCGCACCTCACGGCCGAGCACGTGCACGACGCCGCCGCCGGCGAGCAGCGCGCCACCGGTCGCCAGCGCGAGGTACGCGGCGCGGCGCGGGCGCGGGCGCGGCGGGTCGACGAAGCCGCCCGGCAGCTCACCGTCGACACCGGGACCGATGCCAGCGCCGGTCACCGCCGGCCTGGGGTCGAGCTTGACGCGCCACTCCTTGCGCGCGCGCGTCGCGGCGTCGGCGTCGCTGATCTCGGCGGTCCACGAAGCATCGAGGTGGCCGTCGACGTGGGCGGTGAAGGTGTGCGCGCCGGGCCGCATCCAGACCAGCGTCGGGGCCAGCACCGTCTCGTCGGCCGGGAACGTCGAGATGGTGACGATCGCACCCGGCGGCGAGGTCGCGATGTCGACGGCGACGTGGCCGCGGCTCACCGCCGCGCCGACCTCGTCCTCGACGCCGCGGTAGCCCGCGACCTGATCCGGGCTGACCGCGGCCAGGCGAGTCATGCAGCGGGTCAGGCGGGCGTGGGCGCGCGCGTCCTCGCCGAGGTAGTGCAGCGCCAGGCCGAGGTCGCACTCGATCAGCGGCGAGTCACCGAGCGCCAGCGCTTGTTTGAAGAGCCGGGTCGCCTCGTCGAGCTTGGCGCGATCGTGGTCGTGTCGCCACGCCCGCGCCAGATCGCGACCGCGCTGATGCAGCGTCGCGGCCGAGTCGGGTGGCGCGGGTTGCGGCGCTGGCGGATCGGGGTCCGCGGCCGCGCTGCGTGCGGTCGCCCCGACGGCCGCAACGATGAGGAGGAGTCGCACGCCGGGATCATACGACGGTTCGCCCCGGGCTCAAGTTGCAAGCCCAGCGAGCTGCTTCCATGATGCGGCGGATGTCGCAGACCGTGCGCTTCGTGATCCCGGCCGCCGACGACGGGCTGCGTCTCGACCAGGCGCTCGCCCGCCACGTGCCGGGGCTGTCGCGGCGGCGGGCGCGGGTGTTGCTGGACATCGGCGGGGTGTTCGTCGACAAGACCCGGGTCAAGATGGCCGGACGAGCGGTGCATACCGGCCAGGTCGTCGAGGCCAGCCTCGGCGGTGCGCTCGACCGTGCCGCCGCCGAGGGCGCCGGGGCCGCGGCGCGCGCGCGCACCGACGCCGCGCTGCCACCCTACCGGATCGTGCACCAGGACGACGACCTCATCATCGTCGACAAACCCGCCGGCCTGGTCACCGCGCCCACGCCCGAGAGCGATCGCGGCAACCTGCTCGATCTGCTGGCCCGTCGCCCCGACGCCGGACCGGTGTACCTGATCCACCGGATCGACCTTCCGACCAGCGGCCTGCTGGTGTTCGCGCGCACCCTGGACGCCAACCGTGCGCTGGGCGCGCGCTTCGCCGCCCACGACGTCGAGCGCTCCTACCTGGCGGTCCTCATCGGCGCGCTGCCCGAGGCGGTGCGCACGATCGATCGGCCGATCGAGGGTCGGCGCGCGGTCACGCACGTGCTGGCGAGCGAGGTGGTGGCCGCCGGCGCTGCGACCGTGGTCCGGGTCGGACTGGAGACCGGTCGCAGCCACCAGATCCGCATCCACTTCGAGCAGGTTGGCCACCCGGTCCTCGGCGATACCCAGCACGGCCTCGACGCCGTGCGCCGCTTCACGCCCCGCCCGCCGCGGCTCGCGTTGCACGCGGCCGTGCTCGGCTTCGTGCATCCGGGGTCGGGAGAACGGGTGCGCTGGGAGAGTCCGGTGCCCGAGGAGCTCGCGACCTGGCTGGATGCGCTACGCTCGCTTCCCGGGGCTGGCCCACCATGATCGACCGCTATTGTTTCGTGCGGCTGGCCGGCGAGCACGCGACGCCCGCGGGCCGCGCCACCGCGCTGGCCACGGTGCGCGCCGGCTTGCGTGACCTTGCCGGCCTGGTTCGCCTCGGCACCGGCACCCCCGCCGACGACAGCGCCGCGCGATGGGACCTCTCGATCGTGGCCCGGTTCTCGTCGCCCGCGGCGCTCGCCGCCGCCACCGCCGATCCGGCGTGGACCGCGGTGTTCGACGACTGGCTGCCGGCCCGCGCGGTGGTGATCAAGACCTGGAACTTCGCCGTCGTCGACGCGTGAGCCGTCGATCAGGCGAGCGAGTCGAGCAACCAGTGCGGTGCGAGCGCCGGCGCCGCCGCCCGATCGCGCCACCGCGACACGCCGGTCACCAGCGCGGCGTCGAGGCCGGCGGCGCGGGCGCCGGCGATGTCGGTCTCGAGCTGGTCGCCGATCATGAGCAGGCGTGGCGCGTCGGGTAGCCCGGCCCGGGCCAGCGCGAAGATCGCGGGCGCCGGCTTGCCCAGGTACACGAAGCCGGGCGCGTCGGGATGGCTGCGTCGCAGACCGGCCTCGAGGATCATCGCCAGCGCGCCGGCGGTGAAGCCGAGCGCGCCGCCGCCGCGCGGGTAGACCAGATCCGGGTTGGGGCACACCAGCGCCAGCCGTCGGCCCTGATCGAGCGCGCGCACGGCGGCGGT
This sequence comes from Myxococcales bacterium, assembly GCA_947483555.1. Lineage (GTDB taxonomy): Bacteria > Myxococcota_A > Polyangia > Haliangiales > Haliangiaceae > UBA2376. The sequence goes on along the minus strand of CANKMW010000122.1, from coordinate 9,912 downwards.
GAGCGCGGCGTTGATGCCGTCGAGCAACGCGAAGCCCGCATCGTCGCAGACCACGACGGCGTCGACCTCGCCGCCGCCGAGCGCGGCGGGCGCGAACGCCGCCAGGCCAGCCTGGCTCGCGTAGGCCCGAGCGTCGTCGGTGCCGAGGACCAGGGCCCGGGCGCCGGCGAGGCCGGCGGCGGCCACGTGCGCGCCCAGCAGCTGGCCCGAGGTCACGATCTCGCGGGCGTCGATGGCCAGCCCGACGCCGGCGAAGCGCGCCGCGGCGGCGGCCGGCAGGCGGGAGGCATCGTTGGTCACCACCCGCAGCGGCTTGCCGGCCGCCCGCACGGCGTCGATCGCGGCGATGGCGCCCGGACACACGCCGGCGGCATCGACCAGCACGCCGTAGGCGTCGAACAGGAAGCCGTCGTAGCGCTCGACGAGCTCGCTGAATCGCGCCGGGGCAGGCACCATGCGTGACCACAGCTAGCACGTGTGGGAAGCTGGAGCACGATGGCTCGGTTCCTTGCGTGGTGCGTGCTCGCCGCGCTCACGCTCGCCGCGTGTGGCGTGGACCCGCGGCCGCTGCCGGCCGGTGATCCGGCGACCCTGACCGGCCTCCGCGAGCTGCGCGAGCACGCGTGCGCATGCCGCGACCCCGCGTGCGCCTACCGGGTGGTGGCCGAGCTGGTCCGGTACAGCGACCAGGATCCCGATCTGCGCGACACCCGCGCCGGCGTCGCGCTGGTCGACGAGCTGTCCTCGTGCCTGGCCACCGCGGCGCGCACCGAGCCGGGGGTCGACGCCGGCCCCGCCGCGCCGCCGCTCACCGGGTTGCCGGCCTGCGACGAGTACGTTGCGATGATGGAGCTCTACGCGCGCTGCGACAAGATCCCACCAGCGGCTCAGGACGCGACCCGGCAGGCGGTCGATCAGATGAGGTCGGCGTGGGCCGACATGGGCAACATGCCCGTCGACGCCCGCCGGGCCGCCGAGGACGGCTGCCGCCAGGCCACCGACGCCATGCGCCAGGCCAGTGACGCGATGGGCTGTCAGCTACCGCCGCGCCCGGGGCCGTGAGCCTGACCGCGCGACGGACCCTCGCTCCCACGCCACCGATGCCACGACGCCGATCGCGTAGGCCAGCAGGTCCCACGGATCGAAGCGGTTGCCGAGCACCAGCTCGCCGACCGCGCCCGCGCCCGGATCTCCGCGGCGCTGGGCCAGCTCGATCGCCAGCGCGATGGTCGCGGTCACGACGGCGCGCGCCATCAGCGGGCCACGCCAGGCCAGGCCGAGCACGGCATGGACCAGCGCCACCGCGGCCACGTCGCCGACGTGACCGCGGATCAGCCATCGCGCGGGCAGATCGAGCGCGCCCCACAGCCACGAGGTTGCGCCAACCACCAGCGCGGCCGCGGCCAGGATCACCATCGAGCGCCGACCGGACACCGCCATCGTCGACGCCCGCTGGTCGCGGGTTATTCCGGTCATCAGCCCCGGGTGCTACATCACGAGGATGCGGCCCTACCTCGACCTCCTCCGCATGGTGCTCACGGATGGCGAGCGCCGCACCGACCGTACCGGCACCGGCACGCTGTCGATGTTCGGTGCCCAGACCCGGTACGACCTGCGCGCCGGCTTCCCGCTGGTCACCACCAAGAAGGTGCTGTTCCCGGCCGTGGTCCGCGAGTTGCTGTGGTTCCTGCGCGGCTCGACCAACATCCACGACGATCTCCACGCTCACACGCCGATCTGGGACGCGTGGGCGGATCCGGCCGGCGAGCTGGGACCGATCTACGGCTTCCAGTGGCGCAACTGGGGCGCCGCGCTCGGTTCACCGCCGGGCACCGGCGTCGATCAGATCACCGACGCCATCGAGACCATCAAGCGGGATCCGACCTCGCGCCGCATCATCGTGAGCGCCTGGAACGTGGCCGACCTGCCGCGCATGAAGCTGCCACCGTGCCACGCGTTCTTTCAGTTCTACGTCGCCGGCGACTTCCTCGACGTTCAGCTGTACCAGCGCTCGGCGGATCTGGCGCTCGGCGTGCCGTTCAACATCGCCAGCTACGCGCTCTTGCTCGCGATGGTCGCCCAGGAGACCGGCAAGCAGCCGCGGTTTCTCGTCCACACCCTCGGCGATGCCCACATCTACCTCAACCACGTCGAGGGTGTGAAGCAGCAGCTCGAGCGCGAGCCGTTGCCGCTGCCGACCTTGCGCCTGGCCGCCCGGCCGGTGCTCGAGCAGCGCTTCGAGGACGTCGCCCTCGAAGGCTACCAGCACCACCCGTTCATCAAGTACTCGGTGGCAGTCTAGACCAACGCTCGATGCGGTAGTCGAAGCCGGCGTCGTGGTGCGTAGGCTGGCTCTCGGCAAGCCTGAAACGCCCACGCACATCTGGGATGTAGGTGTCGCAGTCCAGGGTCGCCTCGATCCGCGTCAGGTAGATCTCGCGGCAGCGTACGTGGTCGAACGCCTGCCGGTACACCTCGCCGCCGCCGATGATGAAGAGTCTGTCGACATCCGGCGTCAGACTGGCTCGGTTCAGCGCGTCGTCCAGGGAGCTCGCCAACAGCACTCCGGCCGGAACGTCGAGCTGGCCGCGGGTGATCACCACGTTGAGCCGGTCTGGCAGCGGGCGGTACTTCTCGGGGACCGAATCCCACGTCCTCCGTCCCATGATCACGGCGTTGCGGGTTCCCGCTGGCGCCGAGCTGGTGACCTCGCGAAAGTGTTTCAGGTCGGCCTTCAACCGCGGCCACGGCAGATTGTTGTTCTTACCGATGCCATTGGCGGCGTCTGCGGCGACGACACATGCGAACGGACGGAAGGCGCGCTCGAAGTCGGTCTTGAACCGACCGAATCCCTCCGGGCACTCCCTCGCAAGCGTGTCGAGGTCCGCGTGCTCGGCGAGTCTGATCGCTGCGTCGCGATCGTGGGGGACGCGGACGGCTGCGAGTGCGCGCCTGTAGACCTGTTTGGGATGGTTCGATGACTGGTCGTGCTTCTGTCCCCACAGTTCTTCGACTGGCCTTGGTAGCGGGGGCCGTTGCTGACCGAAAGCGCGCGCAAAGGCGCCGGCGTCAGCGAGCAGCCAGGCTTCTACCATCCTGACCTGCAGTGCGAGGACGGTCGGGAACGGCCGCGTGAGCTTCCGGCGTCCCGCCTCGAGCCCGTCGCTGTTGAGCTGCCGTCGTTGCTGCTCGTGCTTGTCGGCGTCCCGCACGAGCACCAGGCCATCGCATCCGAGGGCATCGGCACGTTCGACTGCCAGCGCCGCCGTCTCCGCTTCGCCGTGCTTGACGACCTCGCCGCGGCGTAGCTCTCGTGCCAGCTTGATTGTCACGACCTCGAGCCGGGTCGTCGATGTGACGCGGAGGAGGCGTTCGATCAGCACCCGCGAGACCCCGTTGCCATCGGGCTCCGGTCCGCGGCTACCGATCTCGGTCTCGCCCTCCGCGACGATCGCCAGCTTCATGACGCCGTCGAGATGATCGCGTCGTCACCGACCGAGTACCATAGCTCGCCGAGGTCCGGTCGCTGTGTGCCCTCCTTGAAGAAACGGCTCTTGAACATCGGCGTGACCTGGACGCCTTCGCTGCCCCGGCGGGTCACGATCTGGACGTCTTCCGGCTCCATGTAGTCCAGCAGTACCGGGCTGTGCGTCGTTGCGATGACCTGCCTGCCGCTGCTGGCGAGTTCGCGCAAGAGATCGACAACCGTCAAGATCGCGAGGGGATGGACGCCGTTCTCGGGTTCCTCGATGAGGAACATTCGATGACGGGTTCCGTACATCAGTGCGAGGTAGCCGGCGACGAGGACGAGACCGGTCGACGCCTCGCGAGCGGGAACCGCGGTCGTGCGATCCGGCAAGGTGAACAGGAGTTCCTTGCCCTTTGCGTTTCCCGCCTGCGCCGGGCGCATCGCGATCGAATGCACGTTGGCGCTGAGCCGCCGCAGCGCCTTGTTGAATTTCTCCATGACGACGTCGCGCTCAGGCGACGTGAGCAGGCGATCTAGAACTCCTGCGAGCCCGGCGCCGCTGCTGACCAGTTGTGCGTCCGCCTCCGAAGGCGTGACCATCTTGGGCGGCTCGAACGCGGCATAGAACGAACGCAGCGATGCCCGCAGCGTCCGGTAGGGTTCCTGGTCGGCGAGATGCTGCTGTTCTCGCAGGAGCGACACGTCACCAGTCCAATGCCCCTTCTTCGAAGGCGTCCGTTTCTGCTCCCCGGCTCCATCGAGAAACTCATCGGCCCCCACAGACAACCGTTCCTCCACCGCCTTGAACGATCCATCAACGAGCTGGAATCCGAGCGTGTATCGGATCGTCCCCTCGAGCGGAGCCCCGGCTGCCAGCTCGACGGAGATCCGGATGGGGAGAGTTCGATCGAAGAAGTAGGACTCGGGCTCGAGGCCGAACACCGAGTGGGCCTCGCTCGACCACGGGCGGCCGGAGAACGACTCACCCAGCAGATGGAGGGCCTGCAAGATCGTCGTCTTTCCCGAGTCGTTGGGACCGACGAACACCGTGAGCGGGGTGAGGTCGATGGCAACCTTGCGGATCGCCTTGAAATTTTCGATCTCCAGCCGGGTGATCACGCCCTCAACCTAACCCGGCGGCGAATTGCCGTCCACGGCGGCTCCGCGCTCGTCGTGGATGTGTCCGGCCGCACGCCGGAGGCGGCCTGCAACATAGCGCCGACTCACGAGTATTCGTGGTGGGGCTTCCAAGCCACGGGCCCGGCGCGGTACAAGTCGGGGGCGACGTCTCTGCCCGGGGACGCCGCGTGGAGGTCTCCCATGTCGATGTCCCGCACTGTCGTTCGTTTCACCCTCCTGTGCTCTGTCGTGCTCGCCACCGCCTGCGGCCCCAGCGCCGGTGGCGGTGACGACGTCGTCGATGGCGGTGACACCGGCATCACGTGCAACGGCAGCGAGACCCGCTGCGTCGGCACGCAGTACCAGGTCTGCGATGGCGACACCTTCCAGATCGCGCAGAGCTGTCCGTTCGCGTGCGACGCCAGCCGCAACGGCTGCGTCGAGTGCGTGCCGGGCGGCAACGCGTGCAACGGCAACACGGTCATGACCTGCGACCCCGACGGCACGTTCGGCACCACGGTCGAGACCTGCGCCGCCGGCACCGAATGCTCGGGCGGCTTGTGCACGCGCGCCTGCACGGCCGACGGCGTCGACCTCATCTACGTCGTCGACCGCACGTATCGCTTGCTCAGCTTCGACCCCCGGCTCATCGGGCAGACCGGCGGTCCGTACCGCGTGATCGGCCAGCTCGCGTGTCCGAACCCCGGCACGTCTCTCGACGTCGGCGGCGGCGCCGCGACCCCGTTCTCGATGGCGGTCGATCGCAACGCCGTGGCCTGGGTGCTGTACTCGAGCGGCAAGCTCTTCACGGCCTCGACCACCAACGCCGCCTGCACGGCGACGCCGTTCGTGGCCCAGCAGAACGTCGGTGGACAGCAGTGGAACCTGTTCGGGATGGGCTACGTCACCGATACCGCCGGCGGCGACATCGAGAAGCTGTGGATCGGCGGCGGTAACATCGACGCCATGACCTCGGGGTCGCTGGGCTGGATCGACGGCACCAGCTACGCCGTCAACCGGGTCGCCGCGGTCGGACCGACCGCCCAGTACAGCGCCGAGTTCACGGGCCTCGGCGACGCCACGTTGTGGGCGTTCTTCCCCGATACCGTGGCCAACGCCTTCGTCCAGCAGATCGACAAGGTCACCGGCGCCGGCACCGGCACCCGCCTGATGTTCGATCTCGCCGCCGCCGGACGCTCGGTCGCGGCCTGGGCCTTCGCGCAGTGGGGTGGCACGTTCTACGTCTTCGTCACCACCGTCGACGCCCTCGGCCTCAACGAGAACGCGTCCGTGCACGCCATCAACCGCGCCACCGGGGCCCACACCATCCCGCTCCAGAGCCAGCAGTACGTCGTGGTCGGCGCCGGCGTCTCGACCTGCGCGCCGATCACGATCGGCGGCCCGCCGCCGGCCGGCGACCCGATGGCGGCCACCAGCTCGGCGGCCGCGGTTCACTGACGAGCAGCTCGGCTCGGATCGCCTCCGACCGGGGTCACTCGAAGCCGGCGCCCAGCATCACGTCGGTGAAGAGCGGGCCGCCGTCGGGCTTGGCGCGGACGGCGGCGAGCGTCTCGGTGACCAGCTGCATCGGGATGGCGGCGTCGAACATGACGACGATGCGGCGCTCGTCGCCATGGCGGGCGTGGATCTCCGCCAGCGTCTCCTGGACGCGGGCGATGTCGGCCGCCGCGACGCCGGCGGTGGTCAGCTTGGGCGACTGGATGGTGCCTTCGACACCAGACATCGAGAACACGAGCATCTTGTCCCTGGTCACCGCGACGATCATGCCGAGCTCCGGCGCCCTGCCGAGATCGTTGGCCGAGACCCTGCTGGGCATGTCGGGGAGCTCGATGGGCACCGCGACCGCCGCGCCATCGCGGCGCGCGACGATGTCGTAGCGCTTCAGGCCGGCGGCCTTGACGGACATGATGAGCTGCATGAACAGCTCATACGGCGCGTCGGGGCGGACCAAGAGGCGCGCGCCGACGAGCGGGCGGCCCGCTGGCGGCGTTGCGGCCACGAGCGCCCTGGCCATCTCGCGCACCTTCGGGATCATCAGGCCGCGTGCGCCGCCCTCGCGCTCGAACGCCGGCACGTCCCCGTTCTCCAGCGCGACGACGGCATTGCCCTCGATCACGACGGCCGTGTCCGACACCACGATCGTGTACATCGGAGCGCCGTCATCGAGTGGTACGGCCCCCGACGCCGCGGCGCCGAGTTCGGGCAGCTTCAGCCCCGGTGGCAAGGCGCCGCCGCCCGGCGTGAGCCCGTCGCAACGATCGAGCTTCGCCCTGGCGACCAGCGTGACGAGTACCTGCGCTCGCGCCGCAGGCGGCAGGTCGCCGATGCGCGCGAACACATCGCGGACTTCGCGATTCTTCAGGCGTGCGTCGATCCACTTCGACTTCGCGGCATGGCGCTCGGCCGGGGCGACGTTCTCGACCCCCGCCTCCTCGTCGGAGGCGCACAGAATCTCCATGCCGACACGGAGACTCTGGCCTCCGCCACCGCCGTTGCCGCACGCGGCGACCAGGACCACGATCGCGATCGCACGCCGAGGCACCCGCGCCGCGCGCCGGGACAGCGGCTCGTCGAGTAGCGCCTCGTCGATCGGTCCCATCCCACGACGGTATCACGCTGCGGATTCATCGCCGTACAGCCGCTCGACCACGTCGCCGTGCAGTGTCGTCAGAGGACGACCGTGCCGCAGGCGAAGGTCGCCTGCATCGTGCACGAGCCGGCCTTGAGCGCGTCGCAGGCGGCGCCGAGCACCCGGATGGTGTTGCTGTCGACCATCTCCCAGTCGGTGCCGAAGTCGAGGTTGCCGGCGGCGCTGCAGGTGCCGCCGCTGCTGGACAGGATCACGAAGCCTTCGCTGGCGCGGTTGACGTCGACGGTGCCCGACAGATCGAACTCGCACGACAGGATGCCGGTGATGATCGACGACAGCGCCGCTGACAGCTCGGCCGGGTTGTTGGCCTTGTAGAACGGCGCCATGCCGGTGGCCGGTGGCAGGCCGGCGCCGGCGTTGGCGACCGCCTGCAGGTGATCGTCGCCGGTGTCGTTGCCGACCGACAGCACGATGGTGCGGATGCCGGCGGTGTACGCCGCCGCCGCGGCGTCGACCGACATCTGCCGCGACTGGGCGTCGTGGGCGTCCGGATCGGCGCAGCGGTCGGGTTCGCCGTCAGTGGCGAGCAGGATCACCGGCACCGAGCTCGCCGATGGCGGGTTCTGCTGGAAGTCCTCGATGACCTTGCGGATCGACTCGCCGGTCGGGGTGTCGCTGGCCGGATTGTTGGCGTTGAGCAGCGACGTGATCGCCGGACCGTTGTTGATGGCGCGATTCGGCGTCCGGGTGATGCGCGGGCACACCGCGTCGGTGCCCTGGGCGTACGTGTACAGGCTGGCGCCGAAGACCACCTGATCCTGCAGCGTGGTGATCACGCCGCTGCCGCCGATGAGGGCGGTCTTCACCGCGCTCCAGCGATCGGTGCCGCCGAAGTTCTGCGTCATCGAGCCGCTCTGATCGATCAGCAACTGCACGGTGGGGATGCGCGGCATCGGGGACACCGTCACCGAGGGGCACTCGTTACCGTCGGTGCCCGAGGTGTCGGCGAAGCAATGGCCGCTGCTGTCGCAGCTCTGGCCGGCCTCGCAACCGGAGCCACCCGGCCCGCAGTCCGCGGTGCAGGTCCCGTCGGCGCCGCAGTAGAACCCGGTGGGGCAGCTGGAGTCGGTCAGGCAGGGCAGGCCACAGGCGGGATCCGGAATCCCGCCCTCGCATGGGCCGACTCCCGGCGTGCTGGGGCCTCCACACGCAGCGACCACGAACGTGAACAACGAGGCGATCGATAGGCGAGTCATGGCGTTGGACTGTCGTCATTGCAACGACCGATCCAGCGCTGGGGCCGCGGATCCGGGGTCGATCGACCCCGTCGCCTGAGGTCCGCGGACCATCTCCGGGGAGGAACTCCCCACCCCAGCGGGCGATCGGCACGACAGCGGAAGCAGAGGCGTAGATCCGGTGATTCGCTCCACTGGTGATGCCGGCCACGACGCCGGCGCAGGCCGGTCCGGCCCTCGAGGCACCCCGCGCCTCGCCGCAGCACTTCAGCGCGCTCTTCCGCCGCGTCACCGGCGCCACGCCGAGCGCGTACCGGGCGAGCCGGAGCGGCGCGACGGCTCAGAGCTCGCAGGCGAAGCGATAGACCGTCTCGACCACGCCGCCGCCTTCGCCGAACACCTCGTCGCGCTCGCTCAGCGGCGCGCCGTTGTCGAGCCGCTCGGTGGTCACCCGCCGCATCAGGACCGGCTCGACGAGGATCTCCTGCGGCAGTTGCCACGTCTCCACGCGCAGCGGGCGCCCGGTCGCGTCGAGGACGTGGTTCCACTGCGTCTCGGGGGTGAAGTCGCATCTCTCGTCCTCGATCACGTTGATCCAGCCGTCGCCCCGCGTCGTCGTCCGCTTGGTGCACCGGCTCCTGTCGAGCGCGTACGTGATCTCGGTCGCAGCGTCGGGATGCACGATCTCGATCGACGAGGTGTGGCCATCACCCCAGGTTCGATCGCGACTGGTCAGCGCGCCGCCTTCGTAGTTCCAGGTCTCGCGATAGTCGAGCCAGAATAAGCCGGCATCGAAGGTCTCTGCGATCACGCGGCTGCCGACCAGCTGTCGATCGAGCGGGTAGGAGCCCTCGCCGCCGACGTGCTCTTGGTGCATCAGCGTGTTTCCTGCGTACCGCGACAGCTCCTGGGCGCGCGCGACACCCGCCTCGAACCGCTCCCAGAACGTGATGTTGTGGAGCTCGTCGTACTCGTACGTGGTGCGGGCGTCGCCGCGGGTCGACTCGCAGGGCCACGGGTCGGGTGCCGGATCGGGATCCTCGACAACAGCGCAGGCGGTGAGCAACGCGGACGTGGTCAGAAGCCGCGCCGGTCAGGTCGACGGACCCGTGACCAGCAGCTCGACCGTCGCGCGCGAGGGCACGAAGAAGTAGCCGCCGCCGCGCGGGATCACGAAGCGCGGCAAGGGCGGCGTGCGCAGGCGCGCCGGCTCGTGCGGGATGGTGAAGGTGCTGCCGCCCCGGCCGATGATCGGATCGGGCTCCTGCTCAACAAGATGGTGAGCGGGTTGGCGGAGCGGAGGGAGATGGTGTTGGTGGGATGAGCCGAGCCCCACGACTATGTAGTGGCGGTGGTGTCAAGCGCAGATCTTCGCCCGTGGGCGGTTCCGTCTTCGGAGTCGCCTCGTCGATCGTCCCAGGGGCGGGCTGTCCAGGAAGGTAGGTGTCGGGCTGTCGCACTCGACTATTCGCGCTCGC
>CANKMW010000121.1 GCA_947483555.1 Myxococcales bacterium | reverse complement strand
CGGTCTTGTGGCTGGCGATCCCATACAGGCCCGTGGCTGGGAGCATCACCGTTACGCAGTGACCGCGGCGGGCGTGCTCCCGGAGCTCGGCGTCGCTCTCGGCCCGATGGACGAGGTGGCCGCACGAGCCGCAGTGGCGCACGTTCGCGTCGGTCGTCTGGGCCAGCGAGCCCCAAGTCCGCGGACACTCGAGCATCATGCGCGGCTGCGCGGGCAGGAGGGGGCGGCCGCCGGAAACCGTAGCGTGCCTACCAAGCTGCGAGCAAACAGAACAAAGGTAGCCCATGCCGGCGATGTCAGCTTGCGCGAGGGGCAACACCCGGTAGCAGCCCATGCACGTGACCGTGGGCCCACTCGTGACGTCAGCGTTCTCCCGCTTCCGAGTCGTCATCGTGATGGTGACTCCGCGTAGGTTCGCCGGCACGCCGAGGTCCAGGAGCAGTAGCGCATGTCGATCGGCCGATCGCGCACATCGAGGAGGAACCAAGCCCACGCTGGGTCACCTTCCGGGGCCTCGATGTGGACCTTCAAGTAGCCGACGCCGACCGCTCGCGCGTCCAACGTCAGGTCCCCCTCCAATGTGCGCGACGCCGCTACAAAGTCCGATGGAACCTCGTCCAGGTCGACGACCAGCACGTCATCGAACGCGACCACCTCGAGCACATCACTTCCGCTGTTGCCCAGGTCGGCCGTCTGGACCTTGCCCAGCTCCAAGTGCCCATCGCAGACGTCGACGAGAACAGGCTCGAAGGGGCCGCCGTAGCAGGCAACGAGCGTCGCGGCGAAGAACGGGCACGGGCACAGCCAGCGCATCATCGTTGCGGCCCTCATGCACGTCTCGCCATCATCGAGGCCGTCGTCTGGATTGGTGCTGATCACGGCTCGTTCTCATGGCGGCGGAGAAGCGCATCCCTCCCAGCCATCGGTCCCGCGACGGAGCCGGACCTTCGCATATCCCCACGGGGTCGCCAGCCCGAAGCCACCGTCGGCATCCAGTGGTAGTAGCGTGTCCCGCGCCACCAATCCGACCGGGTCGCCCATGGTGTCAAAGACGCACGCGCCAGCGACGACCGCTCGCGGCCGTGGGCTGCCAGCGGCTCCATAGCCCGACCCGTGCGGTCGTCCTTGAACCAGCGCCTTCGCCGCAATCCAGCCGACAGTCGAAACCCCGTCACGTCTAATGGACGTGAGCACGTAGCCGTCCTTCTCCTCGAACATCGGCACCGAATGGTCGGTGTCCATGGTCGCTCCAACGGTTGCCAGCACGCGGCCGCCAGGGGTCTCCAGGATCTCGGAGCGACGCCGGATCGAGGCCGTCGGTGTCGCATCGAGCCAGGGCGGACCCGGTTCGGGTGCGCGCGCTCCGAGGGTTCCCTCGACGAACGAGCGAACAACCAGGTGCGAGGGAACGAAGCCCACGAAGGCCAACTGACTCGCCCAACCATCCTCGATCAATGGAACGGCGATGCGAGCCCACCCGGCTGGTACCCCGAACTCGACAACGCGTACGGGCGTCGCCCTCGTCACCCAGATGCCGGTAACATTCCACGACGCACGCGCTGGGTCGAGTGACACCTCGGTGGACTGAACAACCATGGGGGCAACAGCGGTCGAGTCCACCCAGAGCCACAGGCGAATGTCCTCGGCATCGACCACCACGCGGATCGCGTCGGACTCAACCGCCACCACGACCAGGGGCGAGGTCCTGCTATAGATGCCTGACGAGGGGTCGAGCGGGGGCCCCAACTTCGTCGCGCGAACGCGGCCCGTGTCCGTACGAAGGACGACTTGCTCGCCGGTTCGGGGTGGGGCCAACGCTTCTCTTGGTGCGCGGGCCGTGGGTGCGGCATCCGTTTGGGCCGCAAACTCGCCCGCGGCCGGCCGTGGCCCAGGCGGAGACGGTCGTTCGGCGGATTTCTCGGCCGAGCAGGCGACGACAAGTGCGAGAGAGCAGAGGAGAGTCGAACTCGGCACTCGCAGCAGTCCGAGAACGCGACCGCAGTGCAGCCGATCATCACGGCGAGGCCGAAGAGGAGGAGGCTCAAGCTGAGAAGGTTCTTGAACGCGCATATGGCACGGTCTCATCGGCCCTCGAGCCGCTTGACCCAGGCGGGTGGGTCCGGCTCGGGGTGGTAGTCGCGATCGAGGCGGCGCTTGCCCTTGTCGTCGACGACCCAGCACTCGAGCTCGCGCAGCCAGAGCTCATGAAGGTGGGCGCGAGCGTCATCTTCGTCGACGAACATGTAGGCGATCTGGTCGATCGGGCTGGGCGTGCCCGGGTTGAGCTGGTGGTAGAGCCGAAGGGCACGCGCGCACGTCATGTCCCACTGCTTGACCTCGATGTGCGGCCCCACCACGATCTCCGCACGGCGTTTCCCGGGGACGTAGAGGTAGCGAACGTGCTCGACCAGCGGCTCCATGATGTGCTGGATGAAGCCACCCGTGTCCGAGATCCCCATCCGCTGGTGGCCGACCCAGGCCTGCGCGTACGCCTCGGCTGGGTCCGTGATCGCCAGGTCGTGGAACTGGATGAACGTGGTGTCGTCAGGGCGGCGGATGACGCGCCAAGGGCCGAAGTCGAGCCAGCGCCGCGAGACCAGCCGATCGTGCCCCTTGCCGCGGAAGGCGCAGGCCCACCCGTGGTGGATGTGGCTGCGCGAGAAGCTGGTGCGCTCATAGTTGGCGGCGATCCACTCGTCGAAGAAGACGGCTCCGAACGCACAGACCTCGAAGGGGAGGTCATCAACCACGGCAAGCCCACGTTCGAGCGTGATCTCCTCGACTGGGATGGCCACGCTCACCAGGGGGCCGCTTTTCGGCCGGTACGCGAGCTGTACCTTCGCGTCCTCCCACCACGCACACGCATCCCCGGTGGCAGAAAGGAGGGTGCTTGTCCAATCTGCTTTCACTGCAACCCGGTCATGAAAGTCGCGGACGATCTTCACCGGCGGATTCGTGCGGAACGGATCGGTCCGAGCAAGCTGCTGCAGTACGTCGGCCCCGTGCTCGCCTGACAACGTCGAAGTAAGCCACCTCATGGCGAGGCTCCTTTCTGTCGCAACAGTTGGCTGTGAAGTGCCCGAGCCTGATCAGGCGAGGTCACGACGTGGCGCCTGCCGTCGAAGTCGAACACATCGACAGTGAGCTTCCCTTGGAAATCAGGCCTCGACAGCAGGGCCGCAAATGACTCCAGGTTGGCGATCGCTCCCTCGGGTTTCGTGAACACGTACTTGACCCGCTTGATCTTTGGTGGCGTCGCCCCCGCTGCGTTCTGGTGCAGCTTGGCCTCGAGCATGTCGAGGTAGGCGTTGAGCTGATCGGTGTCGATCTTGCCGGTGACATCCTTGATCTCGATCGCCGTGTCACCGTCGACGGCGTCGATCACCCGGCCCTCGATCTTGCTGGCGTTGGGGCCACCCGAGCGGGTGACGCCGACACCCACGTGCCGCTCGGCGTCGGGAGCGTGCCCGTCGATGAACCACTCCTCGGCAAGGTTGCCGCGGTCCGACGACGTCAACATGTCGAGCATCTCGCGCATCCGCTTCCAGCTCTGCTGATCGGTGAGCGTGGGGTCGAGGAGGCGCTGGCGGATCCGCTCCCGGAACTGGTCCTTTGCGAGATGGCGCAGCTTGTCCGTCTGGACACCCTTCCCCTTCGCCTGAAGCTGACGGCGCACGTGTCCGATGACGCCGTCCATGACGTCGCGCGTCGCGAGGCCCTCCACCTCGAGCATGTTGCCGAACTCCTCGATCCCGTGGTGCTCGCGCATGTGCTTGACGGCGTCCCCCGGTGACATGTCGTCCGGAATCTCGGCGGCCTCGCGCTTCGTCGGCTTCTCGATACCAACGAACTTGCCGCCGACGACGCGGACCTGGAGCGACGGTGCGTCGGATGGCGCCGACAACTTCTTGACGAGCTCGAACTCGTCGGGGACGTTGCGCTTGTGGCGGTAATAGTACCACTCGGGGAGGACGCCGTGGTCGACGTCGGGAAGCTTGTAGCCCGCGGCGAGCGCCTGCGCCGTGACCTTACCTTCGCCGGGCCCACCGATGATGAAGTCGTCAGCCTCGGCGTCGGCGTCCTGGAGGGACTCGATGGCCGACTCGTGGAAGTCTCTCCGCCCCTGGAGGAACGCGATCTCCTCGTCGAGGATGTGGTCGTTGACCTTGCCCTTGCCGACCTCCACCCCGCGTGACGCCAGGAGGACGTCGAGCTTCAGCAGTTCTTCCTTGGCGACCCATCCGATGCTGTGCGGCGGGAACTCGACCGGCTTGCCAGCCCGCTTCGCGAACCACGCCTCGAAGCGGTCGGCGAGCTTGCGCAGCCCGCCAACGATGCCGTTGTAGCGCTCGACCTTCTCCACCGTGCGCCGGTGGACGAGGACGTCGGTGAGGAGGGCGTTGCGCCCGACGCGCACGTGGACGTCATAGCCAAAGCGGAGGAGCGCCTGGCGCTTGCGCGCATGGACCTCGACGCCGATGTCCAGCGTGTCGTCGAACATGGCCTGCGCGCCCAAGAGCCGCGACAACTCGGCCTCCGTTGCGCTCGTCGCGCGGGCGCGCTCGTCGTTTCGACCGGGTGCGACGTGGGTCGGCCAGTCCCGGTCGTAGTCGGGCTCCGGATCGGACGGCTGGCGGCGCTCCATGTCGAGCAGCGACTCGGGGCGCTTGACCCGCGCGTTCTTGTCGGGCTTGAACGGGACCCACTCGCCCGTGTCTCGGTCCTTGTGCCCGACCGTCATGGTTCCATCGCCGTGGATCCACGCGATGTCGCTCGGGGCAAGCACCTCCGTGTCGAGCTTGTTGGCCAGGTGCACGGCGATCGCCTGCGCGTGCTTCCCGGTCTCGCACGAGATCAGACGGATCTTCTGTCCGGTCCACCCGTGGCGCTTCACGTAGGACGCGAAGGCACGCTGGTCTACCGTGACGTCCTCGCTCGTGCGCATCATGGTGAAGCTGGCGGCGTCGCCGTGCACGACGACGTCAAGGTAGCCGGCCAGGGGCTTGACGCCCCGTGCAATGTCGCGCAGGCGGTGGTCGTCGCCCACGAGCATGATCGGCTCGCGGCCGCGGTCAGTCGCAGCCGGTGTCGATCGATCAGCGCCACGCGCGGGCCTGCGGCCCGGACTCGCTCCGTCGTCCTTGCGCCTGCGTCCCGCGGCCACGGGCCCGCCATCGGTGGCGAGCTCACCGGAGGCGAGCTTGCCGAGTTCGCTCGTGGCGCGGCGGTTTCCGGCGAGGAGTGCAAGGAGCTTCTTGCGACTGTGATGGCCGCGACCGTCGATCGTGTCCGCGAGCTCTTTCTCGAGGAAGGCTTGCTCCTCCGTCATGAGCCTGGCGTAGCGATTGACGACATCAGGGGCGGCGTCAGCTGGGCCACCGGCCTCCAGCTTCTGGGCATCGGTGCCGACGGTGTCGGCTACCTTGAGGATGCGCGCGACGGCGCCCGCCGCGCCGCCCTCCACGGCATGGAGCCGGTTCCGGATCGCCCGCACGTTGACGGACATGTGGCGACCGATCGCCATCGAAGCGCCCTGCATGAGCCACTCGGCCGCAGTCTGGTCGGTCGGTGGGCGGCCCCCCTCGTTCATGGCCCGACGCGTCGCATAGTCGACGGCGGCGCCCATGATCATCTCCGCGGTCAGGTTCACGCCGCCTCGCAGCCCGAGGGCGCCGGTGCGAGCGTGCTTGACCCACACGGACTTTTTCGCCGCCCGATCGATGCGGGCGGCCAGGCTGACGACTTCGTCAGCGTCGAGGGCAACGTCGTCGACCTTGGTGACCTTGGCTGCGTCGTCGAGCAGGCGCTCCGACTTGGCGGCCGCATCCGCGGCGCCCTCGGTCACGCGCTCGGCCGTCCTCGCCAGCCCCATCACGCGATCGATGGCGAACGGCGTGAGTATGTTGACCGCGAGCAACGTGGTCAGCGAACCAGGATCTCCCTGCAGGTACTTCTGCGTGACGGCGCCGTAGGTACCTTCCGCCGCGATGGCCGCGACGTTTGCGACGCGCGCGCCGGTGGTCAGCGATGCGCCCATGCGTGCGGCCATGGCGCCGGCCCCGCCACGCGCGGCCGCGGCCACGAAGTTCCCCGAGATCGTGAGCGCGACGGTCCAGAGGAGCTGGCTGAGGAACTGGTCGACGATCTGGTCGTCCAGCACGGCCTTGGCCTCGTCGAGCGCGGCGTCGTAACGATCCTCGGTGAGCTGATGTTGGAGCTGCGCCTCCATGACGCGCAGGGCTTCCTGCTTCGTCGCTCGCGCCTCGCCGGGGCTGGCGTAGAAATCCGGTTCGGAGAACTCCTTGTAGCGCCGCCGCACACCAGCGAGGCTCGCAACCAGCTCGTCGAGCTTGCGCTGGATCTTCACCTTCTCGGCGGTGCGGGGACTGCGAACCTGGTTGATCGCGTCCAGGGCTTGCTTCGCCTGCAGCGCGAGCAGATCGACGCGATGGAGGAACTCGTAATCGCGCGTTTCGAGGACAAGGTCGTCGACCTCACCGCGCGTCGGCGCCTTGTCGGCCCCGATCTGCGCCTCCATCCGCGAATGGCGGCGAGCCAACGAGGTGTGCGCGGCTCGTGCCTTGCCTCCGGCCTCGGGGTCCCGCTGCTCCAGCTCGAGCATCGACACCATGCCCGCCTCCAGCGCCGACTCGGCACGATCGAGCGGCAGCCGGCGGCGCTTGGCGCGGGCCAGGTCGAGTGCCTTGTCGCTCCGCTGGCGCCGTTCCGTCGACAGCGCCAGCACAGCAAAGTACGCGTGGATGGTGTCCTTGGTCGTGGCGCTGATCGGCTGCTTCAGGATCTGGCGCAGCTCGGCGCCGGCCATCGTGACGATCTCGTGCTGATCGACGATGGCGCGTGACAGACTTGCGGCTGCACCCGGATCGGAGGCGAGCTGCGCCGCCCAGCTCTTGGTCGTCGCGATCACCTCCTCGAGCGCCCGGGCAGAGAGGCCCGGAAGCGCATCGATGTTGTCGTTGTTCTCGCCGAACGCCTTCCACTCGTTGAGGACCGCGAGACTCTGTTCGACCATCCCCGCGAGTGCACCTGGGGACTCGAGCGTGGCCTCGCGCGCCGTGTTCTCGGTCAGCACGCGCGTGACCTTCTGCACCTGCGCGCGAAGCTCGTCTTCCGACGGACTGCGGCCGGTGTGGCCGCTGTGCAGCTTGTTGGCGACTCCCTGGGCATCCCGGAGTGCCTTGCGCACCGCCTCGTCGTCGGCCGCGGGACGGTCACCGGCCTGCACATGAAGTGCGTCGGCAAGGGCTCGGAGCTTCTCGTTCAACGCCACCAGCTTCGCGTCCGGAGCCCTGTTGCTGGCGAGCTCGAGCTGGGCGAAGTCAGCGGCATCAGAAACGGCGGCGGCGGCGGTAGCAACCTCGCTGGACCGGGACGACCCGGCCGGCCTGGGAGGATCGCCCGGTCCTCCGGCCCCGCCACCCTTCTTCTGCTGCACCACCGCATCAGCTGCGTCGCCGCCGTGTGTGCCCGCAATCCCAGCCATCTGATCCAGCAACGCCTCCGCCGACTCGCCGGCCACGACCTTGTCGGCGACGGTGTCGGCATGCTGCTCGTACGCATCGCCCTCCTCGCCGACGCCACCCTTGAGCTGGACGCCGCCCTTCTGCTGGACCGTGTGCGCGGCCTCGTGCGCGGCGGTGTGCAGATCGGGCGCGCCTGCGAACGCGACGTGGGCGCCGCTGGCGTAGGCGGAGGCTCCCATCGCGGCGCTGGCCTCGGCCGCGGCCCCGCCGACGTGTGCTTGCACATGCGAGACGTCGTGGTGGCCGAAGGACTTCTGGATCGTGTCCAGGTGCGGCAGCGAACTCGCCGGTGCGTCGAGGCCGCGGGCAGCGGCGGTGTGCACGTCCTCCGCCTTGGCACCATCGCCGGAGCGCTGGACCGGCGTGCTGATCAAGTGCATCGAGAACGGGTCCTCGTGTTGTGTCGGCGGAGCTCGGCGCTGCACAGGCTGCGCGAGGTAGTCGACGCCGTCCAGAGCCGCTGGCGGTGCCGCCGCGCGTCGCTGCACCGCAGGGAGGTGCGAGGTGAGGGTCACCTTGCCTGGTGCTGGGCGCCGCCGCGGCTCCTCGCCGTCGAGATCTTCCTCGTCGTGCAAGCCACGGCGGAAGTCCCAGGTCACGACACAACCTCGACCGACGAGGGACGCGTGCTCGTGATCGGGCCGCCGCCAGGGGAGGCGGCGTAGCGAACGCGGGTGGAGTGCGGCCTGATCATGACTGCGTTATCGAGGCCCGAGGCTGGCGGTTGCTGGTCACGAGCGAAAATCGTGGATGTGCTCGGGACTCAAGGAGGATCTGTCAGCGTTGCGTCTCGGTTCTCGGTTCTCGCTGCATCCTACGGCCGATGGCGCTCGCTCCTCCCCGAACCGCAACCTCGCGCGCTTGGAACGCGGTTCAGGTTGCGGCCGCGGTGCGTCATTGCCCTGGATCCGAGCAACCTCCAAGCTACGGCGAGGTATCAACGCAGGTCGCGCTCACTCTCAGATACTGAGGCTCCGAACTGGTCAGGGTCATTCCGCAACTGCAGGAACCCACGACGTTCCCAAGGAAGGAAATCGAAGCCTTACCAAGACTCGCCACTACATCCCCGGGGTCTTGAACGGTGTAACAGCCACAATCAATCGGAAAGTCGTTTGCGTCGCAGTAGGCGGCCCAGGTGAGCGACGGTAGGTTCGTCGGGTTTAGCGCCGTTGGATTCGTCGAGACCCGACTGTACAACAGCGAATAGGAAACAAGCCCCGGCGGCCCTTGCATCCCCGGTTGGCCCTGAACACCTGGTGGCCCTTGCGCGCCACTCGGCCCAGTTTCGCCCGAGGCTCCCGGGGTGCCCTGCGGCCCTTGCGCCCCAACTGGGCCTTCGGGACCTTCTGGACCCTGGGGACCCGGAATCCCGCCGGTAGACTCGATCTCAGCGAGCCTCATCTGAAGTGCCTCTATATCCGATTCGAGGTGTGCGATCCGCAGGTCTGCGGACTGCTCGTCACAACCAACCGCACCTACTGCAGAGATGAAGAAGATCGCCAATCGCTTGTCTGCTTGGGTGTGCATAGCCAGCGTCCGTTCCTGCGACGGTTCCCTGCGGTTTCGGTAGCGCGTCGCTGTGTGCAACCCTGGTCGGCCAGGACCGGGTTCAGTTGCCAATGACGTCAAAAGCCCAGGCGGGTATTCGCGTTGTGGATGTAGGGGCGCAGGGGCGCAGGGGCGCAGGGGCGCAGGGTTCAAGGCACCTGGCACGCAGCCCAGACCTTCATGTCGACGGTGATCGTGCCGACTGCGTCGTTCTTCCATTCGCAGGCGTAGAAGGGCGTGTTGTTGCCCTCAGGCTCGCGGAAGCCAGCCAAGATGAGGCGGAAGTCAGAGCTGTTGATGTCACATCCGCCGCCCAGCAGGATCGAGCCCGCGGGACACGAGGCCTGCGCGTTGGCCAAGCCTCCGGCGACGATCGGTTGGGCTGGGACCGTCTGCCGGACGGTCTGAACCGTCGGGCAGTCACACACCGCCGCGTCCGCATCGCCTGGCGAGTCGTCACTGCACGCGAGGATAAATGAGGCGGCGGCGAGGGCACCCGCCGCGATCAGCACCAGGTTCTTCATGATCATCGTGGCTCCTTCGGGCTCGGTCTTCGTTCGAGGCTAGATGTTGCCGAACATCGCAGTGGTGGGGACCTGCGGCGAGCAGGTCCCGCTCGACCAACCCAGGTTCTCGCAGGTGTCCCAGTTGAATGGATCGCTAGGTTTCCTTGCCAACGCGTCGTCATCCACGCCCTGGATCGGTTCTGGGGTCGCGGTCGTGACCGCCGTCGCGCGGCTGCGCGCGTTCAGCGAGAGCGTACTTGCCGGCACTGCCAGCCGGGCCTCGACGAGCGCCTTGTACCTGCGCCGCACGCGCGCGGTGACGCACGTGCCCGAGCAGCCGTAGCCCTGCGCGATCTTCTCGTAGAACGCTGCCGTCATCGTGGTGCCCTGGCTCGCGCCAACGAGCTTCAGCACCTCGGAGCCCGGACCATCCGACTCAAGCACGGGGATATTTGCCGGGTCGGGCGAGGGATTCCAGAGGTCGAGGTTCGACAGGGCCACCTGGACGCGGACCTCACGTGCCTGGGGCTGAGGCTGGGTGGGCGGATTCGCCGGGATCATCGCCGGGACGACGACCTCGACGTAGCGATACGTGCTGCCAGAGGACGGATCCATGTAGGTCGTACCACTCGCGCCGAGGAGCGAGTCCGGTGCCGTCGCGGCGTCCCAGGCCAACACGGTGAACGGGTGGTCCATCGGGCCCGAACCGATCGCGGTCGGGGAGACGTTGACGCTCTCGACATCGGTCGTGCGCGTCCAACCCGCGCCATTGCAGGTGCAGTTGCCCGCGGTGTTGCAGTTGTACGGCTGCGAGCCTTGGTTGACGCGCGCGAGGAAGTTGACCGAGTTCCACCCGCAGACGCCGGCACTCGGACAGTCCGCCGCGCCGACTTCGCCGTCGCCATCGACATCGAAGTCCGGGCACTCGAGCACCGTCGTGGTGCCGTCGGGGCAGGTAAGGATGGTGAGACCATCGACGACGGTCAGGACGCAGTCCGCGTCGTCCTCGGCACCGCACGCTGATGCTGCGGTAGCGCATGCGAGGAGCACCGCGGACCAGGCTCGTGCCTGCCCGGGCTGGTGTGTGGATGTCGCCATGGTCATTGGACCGGATTGAGGCAGGTGGCCCAGGCCACCACCGTGACCGAGTTCATCTGCGGGTTGTCCCACACGCACGAGAACACCAGGGGATCGGCAGGGATCGTCGTGCCGCCGCTCCAGATCAGGCGCGGGTCGCGGCTGTTGTTCCCTTCGGCGAAGCAGCCGCCACCGAGCAGGATTGCTCCGTCGGCACACGTGGCACCCACGCTCAGCCCGAGTGTCGATCCGGTCATGCGGTTCTCCACCCTGACGATCCGCCCAGCGAGCGGGGGCTCGGCCGGATCGCAGTCGCACACTGCCGCATCGGCGTCGCCGGGCGAGTCATCGCTGCACGCGATGACGAACGTGGTCGCGCCGGCAATACCGGCGAAGAGAAGAGCAAGGTTCTTCAGCATGTGTTCTCCGGGCGAGATCTATTAGAAGGCGACACCGAACGCATAGTCAGGGATGGTCGGACAGGGGAACGGCCCACCGGTCTCGCAACTCGACCACGACACCGGCAACGAGCTGTCACCGAGAAACGTGTCGCGCACGCCGTTGTCAGGGATTCCCTCCGGCATTGCAGTCGTTGAAGCGACGGCGCGAGTGCGCACGTTCGGTCGCAGGGTCGCCCCGGGCACGTTCATCGATGCCTGCACCGTCGCCCGCAGCTTGCGGCGCGCGTGCATGTCCGTGCAGTTGTTCGTGGTGATGTTGTAGGCGAAGCAGTCGGCCCAGCGCTCCTTGAAGACCGCGGTCATCGTGGGCTGGATGCTGCTTGCGCCCTGGCGGTACACGTGAACCTCCGAACCCGAGCCGTCGGATTCCAGCACGGTCTGGTTCGCCACGTCGTCTGCTGGCGAAAACAGGATGAGGGTCTGAGTGTCGCGGTGGTAGATCATGCCGCCTCCTCGTGGACCTCGGCGCGACGAACGCGGCGAGCTTCACGGGCGGCCTCGAGAGCCGCCGATTGGTTTCCTACGTCCCTCACGCCTTCTCCGAGATCGCGGCCTGCAGCTGGACGAGCTCCGCAGCGAAGGGTTCGAAGCGCGGTAAGGAACCCGACTCGAACAGCACACTCTCGAGCAGCCGGCCGATCGCCGCGGGGCCGGTCCAGGGCTGTCGCCGTGCTTTCCCGCACTCATGGTCGCGCCATGCCTGCCTTTGCCGAAAGTCTTCCGGGGCTACGTGCGGGTGGCCTCCGGTCAGCGCGTACCAGAGGAGCTGCGCAAGCCCGTGGGCATCGTTTCGGCTCGAAAAGTCGAAGGGAAAGACGGGCGGGACGCAGATGCCCTCACCGCAGTGGGTCGCGTCGATCACGGCCTGGCCCCGATGCATGATCCCGGAAAGTGACCACCGCGAGTTCGTGTCACCACGAACGTAGACAAGCTCAGGACGAATACCGCCAAGTTCGTGACCCGCCGCGTGGGCCCTCTGCGCAACCGCTGCAACTCGGATCGCGACGCTCAGGGCATCGTCCAACGGGAGCGGGCTCTCGGCAACGACCTCGTCCATGGACCGGCCCTCAGGCGGGACCTCGACGACGCCAAAGAATGGGTAGTTGCCACGCCATCGGGGCTGGAGCTCCCCGGTTTGCACCAGCGGTGCCAGGTCCTCGGCATTGAAGTTGACGATCGGGTCTATCTCATCGGGCCAGCAGTACCGGCTCGTCGAGATCGTCGCGATGCCCCGCTTCCAGGTCGAAGCCTCTCGGTATGCGGCATAGAAGCGGCCTTGAAAGGAGTTCTGCGCGATAGAGGCAATCAACCGGGCGCCGGTGGCAGTGATTGTTCGCCCGCACGGGAATGGCTCGCCGCCGAGTTCGGGGATCGGATACGAGATGGGCCGTTCGAACTTGATGTCGGTGCGCCCCGGACGACGCTCCGTCGCCCCGACGACGACCCCGGACATGACGCACTTGTAGGTTCGGATCAAGCGCGACGCGCCGTCGGGAGAGTGTTCTTCCTCGCGAGTCGGCATGTTCCAGTCATCGAACTCCCATACGCGCGAAGCTTGGGGTCGCCCGTCGCCACCACACTCGATCACACGGACGCGCGCATGGCCGTCGGACAGATCGACGATCCAGAAGGGTTCGTCTCCGTAGCGTTCGAGGTGCTCGCCGACCAAAGCTGCGGTGTGCTCGGCGGTGTACCAGCAGATGCGTCGCCGGCCGCGTACCGAGTGCCATACTCCAGTGACGGGACGCGAGCCCTCGAACTCCACGGTTGCCCAGCGAGGGAGCCAATGGATGATCTCCCCAGTGACCTCCTCATATGGGCGCAGCGCAGCGCTCGTGAAGAAGCGTACGGTGGTTGTCATGTCAGGTCGGAACCTTCTGGAGGGACCGTAGGAAGTCCCCGAACGTTGGCGCCAAGCGATACATGCCCATGTAGTCGGACGGCCGATCGAACTCGTTTGCGTGCAGGCGCGCCCACGCTCGGATAATGTCGTGCACCGAGAAGCGCCGCGCGTCGATGCCCGCGGCTTCCAGCTTGGAACTCGCCTCCTCGAAGCTCCCAGTGAAGTGGTCGCGGAACCAGCGCTGCTCGTGATCCCAGAACCAGACCGTTCCAGGAAAGGCGCCAGCAACGTCGAGACAGACCTGGTTGCCGCCTGGATCGTCCGCGATGGGAAGCACTCCTCGCGGCAGACGCGCGAGATACGTCCGTTGCTGTTCCTCGATGCTGTAGGGGTCGATCCGCAGGAGCGGATAGAACATCTCTGGGCTGACAAGGCTGCCCCACGGGCAAGGCTCCCCAAGCGGAGCCTTCACGAGAGAGTCCTCGTCCCCGAGCATCACGCCACCGTATCGCTGGAGAAAGTAGCGATACTCGTCGGGCAACTCGCCGCCGAGAATCGTCGCGAGGCAGGCAAGGTCAGTGTCAGACGGTGGCGACCACGCGCGGATGCGACGCGTGCCGAGGGTCGAGAGGAGGTCGTCGATCCAAGTGTGGGTGGTCATGGGGCGTCTCCACGTGCAGCCGAGGCACCGCCCGCATGCGGGATGTTGCTGTGGAGGTCAAAGGGCACGAGTTGCATCCGAACTCCGTCCTGGTGGTGGTGCCAGGTCAGCAGGTTCGCTTTTCGGAAGTCCTTTGCCCACTGCTGATTCGGTTGTCCGTTCCGCTTGAACTGCCTGTGGCGTCGCGCGAGTTCGATGTCGGCGGGTCCGAAGTCTGCGTCGCTTCCGACCATGCGTTCGAGATACACGGTCTCCCACGCGTACGTGTCGAGGACCGGGTAGCCGTCCTTGAATCGGATCGGCTTGTTGCTCGTGATCTCGTTCACCTTCTGGTTGTCGGAGAACCAGAGGGTGTTCCCCTTCGCATTCTCGTCGGCCCAGAAGCCGGAACTCGCGCGGTCGGGTGGCACTGTCGGGTCCACGTCCTTCGAGACAGGGAGCCGCTGTTGGTGCGGCTCCTTGCCGAGGGGCTCGATGATCTGCACATCGGACTCTGGACCTTCGCCAAGGTAGTTCGTCAGCGGATCGATGTCGTCATCGTCAACCATCCTCCCGCTCTTGGTTTTCGATCCACCGGGGGCACGCTGCCCAAGCGCAGTCGGGGCTCCTCCTTCCACCGACGCGTTGAACTCCAGGGACGGCTTCTTCCCTGGCGGGTAGACCGCATCGATAGTGCCGTGCCAGAGTTCTTCGTTGCCGGTTCGTACTGATGCTGTCGCGCGGAACCGCGTTGCTCCGTCAGGAGTCGGGCCGAGCGCTCGCGCATTCTCGAGTACCAGCACGATGGGCGGACGACCGGAAGGAGCCTGAGACGCCAGGGTGATTTCCGTGCCACCCAGGTGTTCGTAAGGAAGTGCGAGTGTGTGAGACGCGACCTTGCGATTGGCCAGGAGCCGGATGTCGCTCGGCGACGAGAAAACGAGGTCCGTGTCGGTGTCCGGGTTCGCGATTAGATGTCGTACGTCGAGACGCTTCCCTTCCTGCAAGATCACCCGGTCGGGGTCAATGGGATGCGAATGCCCGACGGGCGTGACGCCCTGCACGACGCTCCAGTCGACCGCCCCGTGCTCTCCGGCGACGATGACGTACTTCTTCGCGCCAAACCGGCCGAGCCCCCACTCTCGCGTCGAGGGGTCGAAGTTGCCGGTCACCTCGTAGCCGATCTCCGAAAGCGCGGTCACGTCGCCGCGCATGAGACGCTGCAGGATCGCGATGCCGGCCGATTCCTTGTCGACGTAACCGACGACCGCGTTGTAGCCCGGCTCTCCAGCCGCGAGCACTTTCCGGTTCTCTCGAAGACCTTCCTCCGAGCGTGGGTTCCGATCAGATCGCGTTCGTGACGCCGACTCCTCGTTGGCGATCTTGATCGTGTGCTTCTTGCCACCCGTCGTCACCGACCACTGCACCTCCCCGTCCGCACCGGTGTCCTCGACAAGCGCCAGGGCTCGCTTGTTCGCTACCAAGCGGTGCACGGAGGCTTCGTCGCCCTGCCACCGCCCCGGAGCGACTTGTTCCAGTTTGGCCAGCGTGAGCACCGTCATCACGTAGCCGGCCTCCGGCTCGCCACCACTGCGGGTTTTCTGGCCGTCCTGGTTGTGCGCCGCCGGTGCACCGTCCGCGCCATCGTCCTTGGCACCCGACACGGCCGCCTCGGCACCGACCAACCGATGGTGCTCTCCGAACAGCTCGAGGATCTGAGGCTGGTCAACGGGGTTGTCAGCGAGATCGGCGGCACGCTGGTGGAGGTTGTCGATGTCCTGCAGCGTGGCGTCGATACGAGCCACAGCATCGGCGGGAACCCGAGCGCGCGCCTCCTGGAGACGTGTCCGAGACGCCGTCAGCCTGGACATGATCCAGTGACTGGCAACGATCGATGCCCCCTGCATCGCCCATTGCAGCGCTTCGTCCTCGGTTGGTTGCACCGGACTGCGTACGATGCTCTGCGCGGCGTAGCCGGCGCCAGCACCCAAGGCCATCTGCAGCGTTACGTGTGTGGTGTTGAGCGCGATTTTCGCGCTCCTGCCCCCAAGACGCTCCCACAGGGTGACGTTCTCGGCAGTGAAGGGTCCGAAGCGCTGCGTCACTTTGTCGAACGCGCGCAGGGCACCGAGCGCCATCAACCCGGCGAGGAAGTTCTCGGCGATCGCCTCGCCAGGCTTGTCGCCGAGGAGCTCTGACTGGAGCCACCCGCCGACGAATGCCTCGGTGACCAGCCCGCCAGCGGCGGCTCCGATCCGGCCCAGCGTCATGACGCCCGCCTGCGCGGCGGCTGTCGCTGCCGGCGGTGTCAGCGCCGCCTGGACCGCCATGCCGGCGCCGGCGGCGATGAGCGAGATGCTGAGTGCTAGCAGCGCTGAGCTGACGATCTGGATGACCCGGTCGGCCCGGTCGATCTTCTCCAGCATCGCGACCACGCGCCGCGAGAGGTCCACGATCTGGGTCGCGCTGATTCGCTCGGCCAGCGCGTTCTGCGCCCGCTCGAGCAAGGCCTGGCGCGCCGGCGCGCTGGGGGTCTGCGCCAGCCGCTCGATCATCCAGAGCCGGACGCCCTGCGCCTTGTCGCGCACCGAGCTGACCGCGCCGCCAAGCTCCTCCGCGTGCGTGACCCACGGCATCCCGACGATGGTGGCCATGCGCTTGTTGGTCGCGAACAGCGCGTTCGCCATGGCGTCGAGCTGCTCTTCGACCGACTGCGTGTGCAGGAGGAACGCGTCGATCGACGCCTCCACGTTCATCGACCCCGGATCAGGTGCGTTCGAGTCGAGCTGATCGAATCGATCGCGTTGCCGCGCGCGTGCGTCGTCGGCGCCCGCGCCGCCGCTGACGGCCAGCTTGTCCGCGCCGGCGCCGTTCGCCGTTACCGCCTCCTCGGCCAGGCGTCGCCCGACGTCGGCGGCCAGGGTGCGTGCCCTCTTCAGATGCCGCCGCCCAACATCGTACAGGTGCGAGTTACCCGCGGCGAGCGCGAACTCGACGAGGACCGCTTGCACCGGGCCGGCGCTCCGGTTCCGACCGTGCGCGTAGGAGGACTGGAAGAACTTCTCGATCTCGATCAAGACCTCGGAGAGGAGTTCGTCCTGCCCAATGAGGACCCGCTCGATATCCTTGCCATGTCGGCGGTCTCCCGCCCGGCTGCGAGCCGCGCCCAGCGCGACGTACGCCGGCACCACGCGCTCCGCGTACACATCGCCGAGCAGGCCGATCACCTGTTGCAGATCCCCAGCGATCTTCTCGACGCGGGCGTCCACGGACAGGGGGGCGCTCTTGGTCCGGGGGACGCCATCGGCCTGAACGATCGCGGCATCCATCGCGAACACCGACGAAGCCAGCTCGGTCCCGGTCTCGACGGTCGCCGACGACGGTGCGAACTCGGCGGCTCCTGGCTGCGTGCGCGCCCAGTCCTCGGGCATGCGGAAGAAGCGGCCGTCGCCCTCGACGTGTGGCGGAACGTCGGGAGGCAGGAGCAGCACGACGTCCTCGGCGGTCGCATCGCCCGGCTCGGTGACCTCGATCCAGTTCCACAGTCCGGCATCTCGTTTGCCGAGCCAGTGCCATTTCCTGGGCTTGCGAACTCCGTGCGTACGCTCCGGCTTCGGAAGCGGACCCATGACGCGGACGAGCTCCTGGGTCAGGAGCCGGGCAACCACACCATCCATCGCACCGCTTCGTGGGAGATCGGCGGCGTTCACAGCGCCGCCGTGTGCGTCGTACGCGGCCACGTAGCGTCCGCCCATGCCCTCCATCGATTGCGCGAGGCGTAGCTCGAGCAGACTCGCGATTGCCGTCCCCACGGGAGCGTTCCACGAAGCATCGCCATCGCCTTCGCCCGGCCGCTGCATCGTGTTCAGGCCCCGATCGATTGCCGGTCCGAGAGTGTCCGGCGCGACCAGGTTCTCGAGCTGTCCCGAGATGTGCAGCGGCGGGAAGATCGCATCAACGATCGCCGCCGCCCGGCGTTCGGCATCGACCCCGCCTGCCCAAGCGAGCCGCGGAACCTTCCACTTGTCGAGATGCGTCGCGAAGTGGCGTCGCGCTGCCCCGCGGATCTGATCCCAATGCCGACCGAGGTACTCCTCGTGCGCGCGATCCGCCTTGTCGTCCGGACGCAGGGGCACGTCGCTGGTGACCGGCGCGTGTTCGGTCGATCGTTTGGGAGGCGACGCAGGTTGCGGGCGAGGGCGGGACAGCTCCGGGACCGGCGCAAGTGGTGCCGGTGTCCTCGCGACCCAGGCTTGACGCTCCTCGTCCGACGGCGGGCCGCCGGTTGGCGCCTTCGGCACGAGCGCGGTGAATCGTTCCCGCTCCGACCGCAGCCGGTCTCTTGCCGTCTGCTCCTCCGCCGATTGCGCCGGCCCCGGCTGAAGAATGCTGTCGACGCCCGGCAGAAGCACGAGCACGTCGTTCATGGCTTGGTTTGCCGAGAAGTAGTCACGAGCCTGGATGCCGAGCTCGAGCGTGTCCAGCGCGTCGGCAAACGCCGCCGCAACCACCGCATTGGATCCGGATGGCCGCCGCTCGTTTCCTCCGCTGCCACGCTTCTTATGCTGGATGACCGCGCGTGTTGCCCCGCTCGCCGGGTCGCCAGCCATCTGATCAAGCAGCGCCTCGGCCGACTCGCCTGCGACCACCTTGTCGGCTACGGCGTCCGCGTGCCGCTCGTAGGAATCGCCCTCGTCGCCAACGCCTCCCTTGAGCTGAACGCCGCCCTTCTGCTGGACCGTGTGCGCCGCCTCGTGCGCGGCGGTGTGCAGATCGGGCGCGCTGGCGAAGCCGACGTGGTTGCCGCTGGCGTAGGCGGTGGCGCCCATCGCGGTACTGGCGTCAGACGCTGCGCCGCCGACGTGTGCCTGGACGTGCGCGACGTCGTGGTGGCCGAACGACCGCTGGATCGTGTCCAGGTGCGGCAGCGAGCTCGCCGGTGCGTCGAGGCCGCGGGCAGCGGCGGTGTGCACGTACTCCGCCTTGGCACCATCGCCGGCGCGCTGGACCGTGCCGATCAAATGCATCGCGAACGGGTCCTCGAACTGCGTCGGCGCGGCCTGGCGCTGGACGGGCTGCGCGAGGTAGTCGATGCCGTCCAGCGGTGCGGCGGACCCGGACGCGGCGCGACGCTGCACCGGCTGAAGGCGCGACGTGAGCGTCACCTTGCCCGGGGCAGGGCGCTGCGACTCCTCGCCCTCTGGCTCCTGGTCCTCGAGGCCTAGCGTTCGCCAGTCGAGCGTCATCGGCGGCCTCGTCGAGCGCGATGCGTTCCGATCGCCGTGCGTGTGCCCGGTGTGCCCGCGGCCAGATCGTCGCCGCCTGATGAGACGTCGCCGTGTGGGCGGGCGGAGTGCGGCCTGATCATGACTACGTTATCGAAGCCCGAGGCCGGCGGTTGCTGGTCCCGAGCGGAAATCGTGCAACTGCTCGGGACTCAAGGAAGATCTGTCGTTGGCGGTGTCGGGCGTCGTTCTCGCTGCATCCTACGGCTGCCGGCGCAGTTCCTTCCTCAAGTGCAACCCAGCGTGGCGAGAACGCGGTTCGGGTTGCGGCCGCGGTGCGTCAAGTCAAGGGGACGCGCTCCGACGAGTCAGGACGTCCGAGAGAGCGACGGAGCATGCACGGGCCTCTCGGCACAGCTGGGCGAGGCTACTCAGCCGGGACCAAGCAGACGACGGTCGCCGAGCCGGTGGTGGCCTGGATGCTGCCGTTGAACCACTGGCAACGCCAGCCGTTGGAATCGCGTAGACCGACTTCGATCAGGGGGATCTGATTGTCGAGTGCGCCGAACTCGAGCTCGCAGAGCCCCGAGATCGCGATCCCGCGCGTACATGTTGTCGTGGGAGCCGCTCCCTGCCCCGCGGCGATGGCAAGCATGGTCGTCTCGCGTACCAGGCGCTGAGCGGTGATGGGGGGCTCCGCGGCGGGGCAGTCGCACACGGCCGCGTCTGCGTCGCCGGGGCTGTCGTCGCTGCACGACAGGACGAGCGCGAGGCCGAGCACGAATGCGAACAATGACGCACAGACGGTCTTCATGAACAGGCTCCAGATCAGGGACAGGTAGGAGGATTGTCGGTGCGGTGGCAGACGAAATCGGTCTCGATCGATGACCAGCCGCCGCCGTAGTTGTCGATCTGCGGATCAAGAAGCGCCCACTCTCCGACCTCCACGGCGGTGTCCACCGTCGTCGGCGTCGCCGGAGACGAGCGACCCTGGATGCTCAAGGGCCCGGAGAACCCCATCACGGCATACCCCAGCGCGCGGATCTGGCGGTAGTTCGCCGTCTTCGTGCAGTCCCCGAGTCCGTTG
The DNA here is from genome assembly GCA_947483555.1 of Myxococcales bacterium. Lineage (GTDB taxonomy): Bacteria > Myxococcota_A > Polyangia > Haliangiales > Haliangiaceae > UBA2376. The sequence continues at coordinate 3,386 of CANKMW010000121.1, read as the reverse complement.
AGCGTCATGCAGTACGTGATCGACGAGACGAGCTCGTATCCGGTGTAATTGATCGTCCCGGAATCGAACGACCCCGTGGTCAGCTCCGCGGGGCCGTTGGAGACGCCGGTCGGCAGAAAGCCGCTCCAGCCCCGCGTCGTGCCGACCACGCGGAAAGTACGCGGCTGGCCAGCGCCCAGGCGCCCATCCAGCCGGAAGAGAACTTCGTCGGGTGCACAGGCGGCACACGCCTGCGGGACCAGTGGCATCGCCGAGCCCGTGACATCCCAGACCCGGACGCCGAGGGTCAGCAAGGTGGGATCGGCGACCGACTCGAACGTCGTGTTCGATGGGCCGACCTGGCAGTTCGACGGTGGATTTGGATCATCTGGATCGCAGTTGATGAACTGCACCGTCTCCGACCGCTTGACGTGGGTCGTCGACCAGCGTCGCGTCATCGTGGCGCCGGCCGCGCCCGCCGCCTTGAACGTCATGTAGACGACCTCGTCGGTCCCGTTGCGGACCTCGAAGCTCATCAGTCCGGCGCCCGGGTGCGAGACGCCAACGAGCTGGCCGATCGGATCGACCGGGGCGGTGTGAGCGAGCTGCAACGTCTGCAACGACTCGAAGCCTTCATCCGCTGTCGAGGTGCCCAGGATCGTGGGCATCGTGAACACGTCCGTCGGCGCGCCCAGCGGATGGTGCTTCCAGCACCGTGCAACAGGGACCAGCTGTCCGAAGCGATCGTGCGCGCGGACCTCCAGATCCCACGTCCCGTCGAGCATCCCCAGGTCGGCCACATCGGTGCGCATCATGTTCACGGTGAAGTCGACGTTGGCGCCCGACGCGACGCCGGCACCGGTCAACAACCAGGCGCTCCACACGCCGGTCGCCTGCTGCCGCACGCGCCACTCGGCGTTGCTCGGGTCGATGCCGACGCCGACGTCACTGGCCTGGAAGGACCACAGCAACCGGTCCGGGCCTGGCGTTTGCGCCACCGGCGGGGTCGGGACCATGAGGTACGCATACTTGTAGACGTCCGCCGTGCAGGCCCCGCTCGCGGTCGTCGTCGAGTTGAGCGCCGTCGTCGCCGCGCCGCGCGTGTGTGACGGCACCGAGCTCGCGACGAACGTCACCACGTCCGAGCGCTCGTCCGCCACGGTCGTCGCCGTCTGGGTCAGGATCGGCCCCTGGTCGTCGTACGCAAGGTTGCGGACGCTCGTCGTCGGATTCCCGGCGAGGTCGATCGCGCGCACCGTCACCGAGGTCGTCACCTGGCCGGCGAGTGTGCCGGTGGGAAGATCCACCGTCCAGTTTCCGCCGCTGACCGCGGCGTCGTACGTGACCACGCCGATCTGCACGGTGACGTCGTCCATCGGGAATGCCGGCAGGTTCGCATCGGCGACGGTCCCGCTCAGCACAGGGCCACTGTCCTGCGTCCAGTACACGCCCGAGACCGGCACCAGCCCAGCGGGCGTGGCCCACGTCAGCGTCGGCGGCGTCACATCGATCGTCTTCACGACCTGCGTCATCGTCGTCGCCGGGTTGCCGGCGCGGTCGGAGATGGCGAAGGTCACCGTCAGCGGGCCGTCGCCGGCCGCGAGCGGCGAGTACGACACGACCAGCCGGCGGGCACCACCCCCGAGCTCTGACGCCATCGACATGGTCGGCGGGATCACCCCGTTGGCGCCCACTGCGCTGGCGGTGATGTCGGCGGTGAACGAGCCCATGGCCATGTAGTTGTCGCTCGCATCGGCCGTGATCTGAAGCGCGCCGTTGACGTACATTGCGCTCGGCGTCGAGACCAACGTCATCGTCGGCGCGGTCTTGTCGATCGTGAAGCCGATGCTCTGCATGGAGCTGTTGCCGGCTTGGTCGGTCGCGGTCACCACCAGCGTGTGCGGCCCCTCGGTGCTCACCGTGTTCCCGGTTGCGAACGCGGCGCCATCAACCGTGGCCGTGATCGTCCCGGTGTCGTTGCTTGAGAAGGTGATCACCCGGTTCGTGCCGTACCACAGGCCGTTGGGGACGGCGACTCCGCCGATGGTGATCACCGGGAACGTGTTGTCGACAGTGTACGTCCGCTGCTCCAAGCCGATGCGGCCGGAGTCGTCGACCGCCTGGGCCCGGACGGTCAGCAGACCATCGGTCGTCGTGACGATCGATCCGGTCGCGCTGGCGTTCGCCGTATTGCCATCGCTGTCGACCAGCCCTGTTGGCGCCGTGAAGCTCACGACCGGCACCGTGTCGACCGCGTCGGTGGCCGTGGCCGAGATGCTGATGGTCTGCCGCACGTGGGCGCCATCGGCCGGGGTGGCGCCGCCGAAGGTGACGTCCGGCGGCAGCTGATCGACCGTGAACGTTCGGGTCAGCGACGCCGGGTTGCCGGCGAGGTCGACGGTCGACACCACCAGGGTATGCAGGCCATCGAGCGACACGCTCGCCCCCGATGTGAACGACGCGCCATCAAGCGTCGCGCTCAGCGTCCCCGGGTTGGCATCAGCCTGCGAGAACGTGATGGTGACCGGGACCTGGGAGAACGCGCCAGGGGCGACGCCATTGATGGTGATCACCGGCGCCGTCCCATCGATCGTGAACGACCGGCTCAGCGACGCCGTGTTCCCGGCCAGATCGAGTGCGGTCACCACCAGCGTGTGACTGCCCTCGGTCGTGACCTGCGTCCCCGAGAGGAATGCCGCTCCGTCGAGGGTGGCGGTCACGTTCATGAGGTTCGTATCGGTCGCAACGTATGTGGGGGTACGCGGCGGCTGGTGATAGCCACCGGCGGTCACGCCGCTGATCGTGATCACCGGCGCCGTACCGTCGATCGTGAACGTGCGCGTCACCACCGTGGTGTTGCCGGCCAGGTCGGTGGCCGTGACCGTCAGGGTGTGCGCGCCCTCGGCGCTCACCACCGCGCCAGTGGCGAAGGCGTTGCCGTCCATGGTCGCCGAGACACCCACCAGGTTGACGTCGGTCGCTCCGTACGTGATCGGCCGCGGCGGCTGGTAGAACCCGCCGCTCAGCACGCCTGTGACGGTGACCACCGGCGGTGTGCCGTCGATGGTGAACGTCCGCGTCGCGCTCGTCGCGTTGCCGGCCGAGTCCGTCGCGGTCACCACCAGCGTGTGGCTGCCCTCGGCGGTGACCTGCGTTCCCGACAGGAACGCCGCTCCATCGAGGGTGGCGGATACGCTCATGATGTTCGTATCCGTCGCGCCGAAGTTGATGGTCCGCGGCGGCTGGTGATAGCCGCCGGACGTCACGCCGCTGATCGTGATCACGGGCGCCGTACCGTCGATGGTGAACGTGCGCGTCGCGCTCGTCGTGTTGCCGGCCAGGTCGATCGCCGTGACAATCAGCGTATGTGCGCCCTCGGCGCTCACCACCGCGCCGGTCGCGAACGT
>CANKMW010000120.1 GCA_947483555.1 Myxococcales bacterium | reverse complement strand
TCGCACCATTGAAGGCGGCGGCCTTACTGCCCTCCACGCCGCACCATCATCCACCCGCGTTCGTTCCCCGGCAATCTCGGAACCCCTTCGGTGAGAAGCTCAGGACGACCGGTAGGGGCAGCGCAAGCGATCGGACTTGCAGTGGTTTCAAACCGATCGTTGTTCTAGCGCTTCTTGAGCAGCAGGCGGGCGTCCTCGACCCGCGCACCATCGGGACCGGCGCGCTTGAGGTACTCCTCGAGCGGCTTCTTCGACTCGCGGACCCGGCGCGTGAACACCAGGGCCTCGCCGAGGACGAAGTAGGCGTTGGTGTTGTCGGGGTCGAGCTTGAGGGTCTTCTCGGCGGCCTGGGCCGCGCCGCCGAAATCCTCGAGCTCGGACAGCACGGTGGCGAACACCGACCAGGCGTCGGCGTGAAACGGATCGGTGGTCGTGGTCTCGAGCAGGACGCTCTTGGCGCGGGCCAGGTCGCCGGCGCCATAGGCCGCCGACGCCAGCCAGTAGCCGGCGTCGGCGCGCTGGCGCCGCGGCGCCCGTGACAGCAGGTCGCGCGCCTTGGCGAACTGCTTCTGCGCCTCGAGCGCACGATCGCCGAACAGCTCGAGCCGGCCGCGCGCCAGGTGGGTCTCGGGACGGCCCGGGAAGGTGCGGGTCAGCTCGTCGGCGAGCTGCTGGGCGGCGGTGGTGTTGCCACCGAACAGGTAGGCGTCCATCAGCAACAGCCGGGTCTCCAGATCGTCGGGCGCTCCCTTGGCGGCGGCCTCGAGCCCCGACACCGCGGCGGCGACGTCGCGCCGCCGCAACGCGAGCCGTCCGCGCTCGCGCGCCACCGCGATCTTGGCGGCACCGGCGTGATCGGCGAGGTCGAGCGAGGCCTTGGCTGCGTCGAGCTCGCCGGTGAGGATCTGCGCCCGCGCGACCTCGACCTGGACCGCGCCGTCATCGCGGGCGTCGGCGGCCAGCCGCACCAGGGCATCGCGACCGCCGGCGGCGTCGCCGTCGTCGACCAGCAGCACCGCCGACTCGAGGCGGACCGCGCGTGATGCCGGCAGCATCTCGGCGGCCTTGCCATATGCGGCCCGCGCCGGAGCCAGCTCGCCGGCGTCACGCTCGACGCGCGCCAGCTCGAGCCAGGCGCGGCCGGCCAGCGGCCCGACCGGGCCGTCCTTGAACTTGACCAGCGCCGCCCGTGCGACGTCGAACTGACGACTGACCCGCTTGGCCGCGGCGTAGACGATCGCGACCTGCGCCGAGGCCTGAGGGCCGAAGCGGGGCTCGATGCGGGCCAGCGCCGCGCGGGCGTCGCCGCGATCGAGGTCGAGCTCGGCCCGCGCCACCAGCGCCTCCTCGAAGTCGGCGCTGCGCGTGAGCGCGGCGTCGAGCTCGCGCTCGGCGGCGTCGAGGTCGCCCATCGCGGCCGCCAGCGCGGCGCGCGCCACCAGGGCGTCCATCGTCGCGCTCGCGGCGCCCCGCAACTCGGACAGCACCTGGCTCGCCCCGGCGACGTCGCCGGCGGCGAGCCGGGCCCGCGCCGCCACGATCACCAGCGGCGCGCTGGTGGCCCACCGGGTCAGGCCGCGCTCGGCGGCGGCGCGCGCCGCCGCGATGTCGCCGAGCGCGAGCAGCACCGCGGCCTCGGCCTCGACGAAGCCGCGGCTGTCGATGCGGGCGACCTGGGCACGCTCGAGCGCGCGCCGGGCCGCGATCGTGTCACCGACCGCGAGCTGGATCTCGGCGATGGCGAGCCGCGCCCACGCGGCCTGGCCCGCCGACACGCCCAGGGCCTGATCGGTGACCGGACGGCCGGCCTCGGTGACCAGCGCCTCGAGCTCGGCGATCAGCGCCGCGGTCTCCTGGCGCGCGGCACCGCTGCCGGCCCGGATCCGGGCCCGCGCGATCGAGGCGCCGGGGTGGACGACGGTGCGAGCGAGCTCCTTGCTGCACGCCGCATCGACCTGGGCACACGCCTTCTCGGCCTCGGCCCACAGCTTGCGCGCGGTCTCGGCTTCACAGAGTGCGAGCCAGACCGCCGGGCGCGGATCGCGATCGGCGACCGACCGCGCCTCGGCGGCGGCGTCGTCCCAGCGGGCGTCGAGCAGCGCCGCCCGCGCCATCACCAGCGCGACGTCGACATCATCGGCGGCGCCGGCGGCGGTGGCGGCGGTGCGGGCTTGCACCGGATCGCCGCCGGCGATCGCCAGCCAGGCCCGCGCCAGCGCGGCGTCCTTGCCGCCCAGCTCACCGAGCGCGGTGACCGCCGGGCCGGCGGCTTCGAGGTCGTCGTGGAAGTCGGCGGCCAGCACCGCCTGGGCGCGGGCCAGCGCGGCGCGATGTCCGGTGCTCGGACGAACCCGGTTGACGCCGGCCAGCCGATCACGCGCCGCCCGCCAGCCCTGCCAGGTGTCGGCGCGGGCGTCGTTGCGGGCCTGGGTCCGCGCCTCGTCGATGCGCTTGTCGAGGCGCAGATCGCGGATCCAGAACCCGGCGACCACGCCGCCGCCGATGATCACGACGGTGATCGCGGACCACAGCACCATCGTCCACGGCCGCCGCCGCTGCGACGTCGGCGGCAACGCGTGACTGCCGGGCCGGACCAGATCGGTTCCGGGACGCTCGCCATGGCTCGGCCGATCGAAGCCACCCTCGCCGGGCCCGACCGACCCCGGCGGCGCGACCACGATGCCGGTCGAATCGGACGGTCCGGGCGGGCGATGCGGCGGTCCGGCGGCGACGCCGGCGCGGATGAGATCGAGATCGGTGCTCGGTGGCGCGGCGGCCGGCATCGTCATCGTCGGGCGCGCGGCCGCCAGGTTGAGCGGGACCATGGTCTGCGCTTGCGGCGCGGCCCGCGGCACCAGCAGCGGCGAGCCCGCCGGCCCCACGCTCGCCCCCGGCGGCATCGCCGGCAGCCCGGCTGGCCCGCGCGCTGGCGCGGCGTCGCCGAGCGGCCCGGGCGCCATCTCGCGGAGCCGCGGGTTCGAGGGCCTCGCCGCCGGCTCCTCGTCGGGAAACAGCAGATCGATCGGATTCGGGTTGGGCGGGTGCGGCGGTGCCTCCGAGGGCCGGGGGGCGGCCCGCGCTCCCGGCACCACCAGCGGCCGCGGCACCGTCGGCTGCTCGCCGGTGCGCGGCGGCGCCGGCACCGGCAGCCGCTTGGCGTTGGTGTCGCCCTCCGAGCTCTCGTCGTGGGCCCACACCGCCGGCGGCGCCGAGGTGCGGGCCGGGGTCCGCGCCGGTTCGGGCCGGCGCGCGACCGGCTCGGGCTGCCGGGCCGGGCCGCCCCGCCGGGCCGCGGGTCGCTGCGCGGCCGTCGACAGCGGCTCGAAATCGCCCTCGGCTCCCTCGACGTCGTCGTCGTCGACCTCGACGAGATCGTCGTCATCGACCTCCCCGGTCGACCGCGGTGGTTCGGCGACCTCGTCGTCGTCATCGACTTCGAGGTCGACGTCGGCGAGCTCCACCGTCCCCGAGCGGTCGCCGACCGCCAGCTCCTCGGGCCGTGGCGTTCGACCGTGAAGCGCCGGCCCGGTGATGGGGCGGGTCAGGCTGCCGGAGCTGCCACTGCCGGTGGCGTCACCGCCGCGGTGGGCCGGGTAGTGCTTGGTCAGGCTGTCGCCGTAGTCGCCCACCGATGGCCCGGTCGAACGCGCGCCGTCGGCGGCGATCGCCAGCCGGCCCTCGGCGAGCAGCCCGGCGATCGCGGGATCGCTGGGCGCCAGCTCGCGCGCTCGCTCGAGGACATCGACGGCCGCAAAGGCGTCGCCCTTGCGCAGCAGCGCCTCGCCCTTGAGCTGGTGGGCGCCGGCGTTGCGGGCGTCGATCTCGATCGCGACTCGCATCTCGGCGAGCACCTCGTCGTGGCGGCGCAGCGCGAGCAACGCCTGGCCCAGCACCAGGCGGCCGCCGACGTCGGTCGGGCGCGCCAGGAGGCCGAGGCGGCAGATCTTGACCGCCTCCTGGTACTGACCGGCGAGGAGCAGATCCTGTCCCCGGCTGACGAAGTCGGGCTGGGCCACGTCAGGAGGAATTCTACGCTATTCCCCGCCGTGGCGCGCTGCTGGCTCCTCGCCGGCCGCCGCATCACCCACGACCGCGTCGCCGGCCAGCTCGTCGACCGCCGGATCCTCGGCATGATCGAGGCCAGGCATGTCGAAGCCGCGGACCCGGCGCTCGCCAACGATGCGCCACGCCTGGCCCTGATGTTCCCAGGCCTGCGACGACCAGGTCTCGCGCACCGTGCCCTCGGAGTCCTTGTACCAGGTCAGCTTGACCTGGACCTCGGCGGCGTCGCCCTTCTCCTTGACCCGGACCACCTCGTAGTCCGAGATCCGGAGGTCCTCGGCCAGCTCCTCACGATCGTCGAGGAACGCGTCGCGCTCGCGCGCTGGCACGGCGGCGGCGGCGGCGGCGAAGCGCTCCCAGCGCACGCCGTCGTTGTAGGTGCGGACCGAGTCCATCAGGCTCTGGCCGCGCGGCGCGTGTGCGCAGGCGGTGGCGACGACGACGCAGACGACGACGCAGACGATGCGGGCGATCATGAGTCTCCTCCTTGGCCGCGTTTGGCACGAACCTGGGCGATGGCCCTCAGGTCGGCCTTGCCGAGCTCGCCGGTGACGACCAGCACGGTCAAGTAGACCAGGCCGACGATGGCGGCCTCGACCAGCGTCATGAGCGGGGTCCGGAACGGAATGAGACGCCCGACCGCGATCGCGGCCACCACCGCGGCGGCGACCCGGGCCAGGCTCTTCACGGGCAGGAAGGCACCGAGGCGCAGCCACAGGAACCAACCCGACAGCGCGGCGCCCAGCACCATCGCGCACCCGGTCGTGGTGGCGGCGGCCACCAGCACCTCGCTGCCCGGATCGCACATCGGGATCACGATCGCGTTGCCGACCGCGGCCACCGCCAGCGTCACGGCGGCGCTGATGATCGCGTCGCGGCTCAGGCCGGCGCCGTTGAGGATGGTGCCGGCGATGGCGAAGATGGAGAACGCGACGTTGCCGAGCGCCAGCGTGGTCAGGGCTGGCGCGCCCAGCCGCGCGTAGTCGGCGGCGTAGGGAATGTCGAGCAGCGGCTCGGGGTTGGCCGCCATCACCACCGCGAGCGCGGTCGCGAACACCAGCGAGTAGCGCAGCGTGATGTTGACGTAGCGCCGCGTGGTGTCCTGATCGGCGTCGAAGGTCGAACGCGACACCAGCGGGAAGATGACGAAGGTCGCGGCCAGGATCGCCTGGTACGACAACCGCGCCAGGTTCTGGACCGCCCGGTAATAGGCGACCTGGACGTCGGCGAGCGCCGAGGGATCGAGGGAGAACCCGGTCGCGTCGCGCGCCCACGGCAACATCCGATCGAGGTCGGTGGCCAGCGTCTGGCCATGCTCGCGGTACCACTCGGTGGCCAGCCGCTTGAGCAGCAACTGATCGACGAACATGATCAAGTTGAGCAGGATCAAGTACACGGCCACGCCGGCGAAGAAGCGCAGCATCGGTCGCACCGGCACGACGTCGGCAGGCGCGATGCGTCCGGGCAGCCCGATGACGATGGTCGCGATGGTCAAGATGATGGCGACCGCGGCGACCCAGCCGGCGATCGCGCCGTAGAGACCGAGCCCGGCAGCCGCCAGCCCGAGGATGCCGAGCGCCCGCAGGGTCGCGAACGTGACGTCGAGGCCGGCCTGCTTGCCGAACTCGCGCCGCCCGTTGGCGGTGCCGACCAGCACCGCGTAGAACGAATAACCCGCGACGATGGCACCGGCGAGCATCAGCGGCCCGGTCTTCGCCATGTCATGGAGCAGCCAGGCCCACAGCGGCGACAGCGCGATGAACAGGATCGCGACCGGCAGGCCGATGAACAGGTGCATGCGCAGGCCGGCGGCCTCGACGGCGCGCGCGGCCTCCGGTCGCTGGGCCGTGAACCGCGACACCGCCTGGATCGATCCGGTGACCAGGACGTTGTTGATCGGCGATACCACCGACGACACCACGGCGTAGGCGCCGAACACGGAGCGGGCCAGCACCGCCGGCAGCCGGAACTCGATCACCGCACCGGCGACCATGAAGTACAGCTTCGCGAACGCGATGTAGAGGACGCCGCGGCCGGCGCCGGTGGGCGCGGCGGGCGGCGCGGCGGGCGGCGCGGCGGCGGGCTCGGGTGGTGGCTGGGGCTCGGACGGGCTCACGGGACGGCTCTCCTCGGGTAACACGGCGGGATCCCTCGGGCAATTTTCCGGGCCGGGCTGGCGCCGTGATAGCGTCGGTCGCGATGAACGCCAAGGCAGTGGGCGCTGGAGTCGTGATCCTGCTCGGGGTCGGCGGCTTCCTCGTCTACGACGAGTACCAGAAGAAGCAGGACGCCAAGGCCCGCACCGCCGATCGGGCGGTGGACGCCGCGAAGGCGGCCGACAAGGTCGAGTCCGCGAAGCGGCCCGATCCGAAGTGGGCCACCGTCCCCAACCTGCGTGGCAAGAGCGAGGCCGACGCCGCCACGGTCCTGCGCGAGGCTGGCTTCGCCGACGCCACGGTCGAGGTCCTGGAGGCGCGCTTCGTCTGCGAGTACGAGGACAACTTCGACCCGACCCAGGTGGTCGCGCAAGGCGCGATCTGCGACCAGGATCCCGACCCGGGTGGACGGGTGCGGGCCGAACGGTTCGCGATCCGGGTCGTCCTCGAGCACGACACCTTCGAGCACGGCGGGCTGTCGACCAGTGAATGGCGTCGCATGCCCGAGGTCACCAGCATGTCGCTGGTCGCCGCCCAGGCGGCGCTGGCCGCCAAGGGCTTCGGGCCCGACGAATTCGAGGTCGAGGACTACACCGGGTCGTGTTCCCCGGGCCTGGTCTGCGAGACCGTGCCCAAGGCCGGGCTGCGCAAGCGGAAGGACACCCTGGGAACGATCCGCGCGAGCCTGAAGTAGCTCATGCCGCGCCGGACCGCCGCCCGCGCCGCCGGCGTGGCGCTGGTGCTCGCGGTCGCGCCTCCGGCCAGCGCCCAGCCGCCCGCCAAGGCGATGACCGCGACCCGAGCGCCGTCGCCGATCACCCTCGACGGCACCCTCGACGACGCGGCCTGGATCACCGCCACGCCGGTCGTCGATCTGGTGCAGAAGCACCCGGCCTACGGTGTCGCGCCGCGCTACCCGACCGAGGTCCGGGTGCTGTTCGACGGCGACGCGCTCTACGTCGGCGCCCGCATGTGGGACGCCCCGGGCGCGACGCGCACCGTGGTCACCCGCCGCGACCAGACCCGCGACGCCGAACGCTTCATCGTGTCGTTCGATCCGTACCGCAGCGGTCGGCTGGCCTACAGCTTCGCGGTCACCGTCGCCGGCGTGCGCGCCGACTGGATCCACACCGACGACGACGAGCGCGCCCGCGACAGCTCGTGGAACCCGGTGTGGTCGGCGGCCACCCAGGTGCTCGCCGACGGCTGGTCGGCGGAGCTGCGGGTGCCGTGGTCGCAGCTGCGCTATCCCGAGCACGGCGCCGCGGCGTGGGGCGTCAACGTCAATCGCTACATCCCCGATCGCAACGAGGACAGCTTCTGGATCGCGGTGCCGCGCGAGCACACCGCCTGGGCGTCGTACATGGGCGAGCTGCGCGGGCTGTCCGGGCTGCCACGTCGGGTCGGCGTCGAGTTGCTGCCCTACGCCGTGGGGTCGGTGGCGGCGGCCGAAGACGGTGGCGATGCCGATGTCGGCGGCAACCTGGGGCTGGACGCCAAGATCGGCCTCGGCGCCGGCCTGACCCTCGACGCGGCGATCAACCCCGACTTCGGGCAGGTCGAGGCCGATCCGGCGATCGTCAACCTGTCGGCGTTCGAGGTCTCGTTGCCCGAACGACGGCCGTTCTTCGTCGCTGGCAACGAGAGCTTCGCGGGGGCGCCGGGCACCTACTTCTACAGCCGGCGCATCGGCGCCGCCTCCGATCGCCTCCTGGGCGCGGCCAAGCTGTCGGGGCGCATCGGCGGCCGCACCACGCTGGGCACCCTGGTCGCGGTCACCGACGACCGCGACGCCGACGGCGACGTCAGCGCGTGGAGCGCGGCCCGCGTGGTGCGCGAGCTGGGCCCATCGCGGGTCGGCGCCACCATCGCCGCGGTCGGGCGATCGATCGACGACCTCGCCGCGACGCTGGCGCCGCGCGCCAGCATGGTCGGCGGCCTCGACGGCATCCACCGCTGGGCCGGTGGCAGCTGGGAGCTCGGCGGGTTCGCCGGCGCCAGCGGCCTGTGGGGCGAGGCCGCCGCCGTCGAGCGCGTGCAGCGTTCGAGCGCCCACTACTTCCAGCGCCCCGACGCCACCCACGTCGAGCTCGACGCGACGCGCACGTCGCTGGGCGGCTGGCATGGCGGTGGCAACCTGGCCAAGCGCGCCGGACGCGCCCGCGCCGAGGTCGCGCTCAACGTCGAGTCGCCCGAGTACGACACCAACGGCACCGGTCTCTTGCAGAGCGCCGACGAGATCACGACCCGCGCCGGCGCCGGCTGGTTCGACACCACGCCGAGCGCGCGCTGGCAGGGCTGGCAGCTCGAGCTCAGCTCGTCGTCGACGTCGACGTTCGGCGGCGAGCGCCGCGGCAGCTTCGTCGAGCTCGAGCTGGGCGGCACCACCACCGAGTTCATCGAGCTCGCGCTCGGCGTGGGCGGCAGCCTGCCCGCGGTCTCGGATTCGCTCACCCGCGGCGGCCCGCTGGTCGCCGCCGGTGCCGGCGGCTGGATCTTCACCAGCGCGGCCTCGCGGGCTTCGAGCACCGTGACGTGGTCGGCGAGCGCCGACCTGCAACACAGCGAGCGCGGGACCACCGGCGGCTCGGCCGGCGGCAGCGTCAGCCTGCGCCCGGACGACCGGGTGCGCGTCGAGCTGTCGCCGCGCCTGCGCCGGTCGCGAGATCGCCTGGAGTACCTGGCGACCCAGCCCGGTGGTCCGGCCGAGACCTATGGCGATCGCTACCTGTTCGCCACCCTCGACCAGCGCGAGCTGGTGGTGGTCACGCGCCTCGAGGTCACCCTCGGCCCCGACCTGGCGATCGATCTGTACCTCGAGCCGTTCATCTCCACCGGCGCGTACCGCGATCTTGGCGAGCTGCGAGTGGCGGGCGGCAACGACCTGCGCCGCTACGACGACGTCGTCCGCGCCGGCACCACGGTGCAGATCAACGACGGCCTGGGCTTCACGCTGCCCGAGCCGGACTTCACGGCTCGCTCGCTGCGCTCGACGGCGGTGCTGCGCTGGGAGCCGCGCCCGGGCAGCACGCTGTACGCGGTCTGGCAGCAGGAGCGCACCAGCGGCGACCGGCGGGCGCGAGCGCTGGGTCCCGGCCTGCTCGACGCCGTCGCCGCGCCCGGCGCCCACACCGTCGCCGTCAAGCTGGCCTGGTGGTTCGGGCGTTAGCAGAAGGACGCACGTCGTCGAGGCTGTGCCCTTCGACTCGGCCGCTGCGGCCTCGCTCAGGGCGAGCGGAATCTCGGGCGCCGATTTGTTGAGCCCGAGCCCGAGCCCGAGCCCGAGCCCGAGCCCGAGCCCGGCCCCGATTCCGCTATCATGCGGGTCGTGACCACATCCGCCCTGCCTCCTTGTGGCCTGTACCGGACCCGGTTGCCGATCGGCGAACTGGAAGCCGGCCGGCTGGTCTACTTCCATAACCACGGCAACCCCGGCCCCGGCGTGTACCTGCCCGAGCGCTGGACCAAGAACCGCACCCAGTTCTCGCCCAGCGGCATGACCCTGCCGACGCCGTTCGATCCGCGCTGGCTCCTGCCGCTGCCGCGCGAGGGCTTCTACCGGGTCGCGAAGGAGTTCTTCTGCTGCGCCAAGAAGTGCGTCGAGTACAAGCCCGAGGCCTTCGTGCAGCTCGGCTACAACGGCGCCGGGCGGGCGCTCCTGTTCGTGCCCGAGCTGAGCGGCGGCGTGATCGACGTCCCCGAGCGCGGCACGTTGATCGATGACGACGCCCTGCCCCACCTGGTGGCGCTGCAGGTCAAGGAGCGCGAGGAGCGCAAGGACCGCGACGACCTCTCGCTGCCGCGCGGCATCGTCGTTCACTGACCGAGCGTTCGCAGTGGATATTACAACCTGAAGGTTGTATGGTCCCTGGGGTGTCCTCGACGGATGTCATCAGGGCGCTGCGGGCACACGGTTGGACCCTGGCCCGGTCGAAGGGATCGCACCACCACTACCGTCACCCGATCAAGCCTGGCCTCGTGACAGTTCCCCATCCACGCAAGGACATCCCGGCTGGCACGCTCAAGTCGATCGAGCGGCAGTCCGGGGTGAAGCTGACGTGAGCCACCAGAGAGATCAACCCATGCAGTACGTCGCCAAGCTCACACGTGAGGGAAAGCACTGGCTCGTCGAGTTTCCTGACTGCCCGGGCTGCCAGACGTTCGGGCACAGCCGCGCCGAGGCGATCGCGATGGCGCGAGAAGCACTCGAGGGCTGGCTGGAGGTCCATCTCGTGGACGGAAGGGCGCCGGCTCGGCCTCGCCGGCGGCAGGGCGTGGCGATCGTGATCGGGTCGCGGCTCTCGGTGGCGCTGCAGATTCGGTGGCTGCGGGAAGACCTCGGCCTGACGCAGGCCCAACTCGCCCGGCGCGTCGGAGTGTCGCAGCAGCAGGTCGCCAAGCTCGAGAACCCGGAGGCGAATCCGACGCTCTCCACGCTCGAGTCAGTAGCGAAGGGCGCCGGCGTCGCGCTCGACGTCCGTCTGGTCGTCTGACGCGCTGCGGTCGCTCGGTCACCCCGCGATCACGACGCCGACCACCGCCGTCGCCACCGTCACGGCGATGGCGAGCGCGAACACCAGCGCGACCGCCCGGCCGAAGGCGCGGCCACCACCGAACCAGGCCATCGCGGCCTTGACGATCGTGTTGGCGCACACCGCGATGGCGATGGCGAGCGCGGCGACGTCGGCGGCCAGCGTCCCGGCCCGGCTCTGCTCGGCGGCCGCCAGCGTGATGGCGTCGACGTCGGTGAGGCCGCTGACCGCGGCGGCGATCAAGAATCCTTCGTCGCCGAACCAGCGGGTCGCCAGCTTGGCGACCAGGAGCACGGCGCACAGGACGGCGCCCCACACCAGCGCGCCCCACAGCTCGAACGGGTTCTTGAGCGGGATCGCGGATCGCGCCAGCGCCGGCGCGCTGCGCAGCCGGTACCAGGTGATCAGCGCCGCGGCCAGCAGCACCACGGCCATCGAGCCCATCGCGGTCGCGATCCGCCAGCCCACCGCCGGGCTGATGGCGCCGGCGATGATCGCCACCCGCACCGGCATGACGGTGTTGGCCAGGAACGTGGCCAGCTGTCCGGGCCGGATCAGCTCCGGCGTGACCCGCGCCGCTCGCGCCATCGAGACGGTGACCGCGGTCGAGCTGGTCAGCCCGCCGACCAGCCCGGCCAGGCCGGTGCCGCGAGTGGCGCCGAGCAACCGGGTCAGCACATAGCCGACGTACTGCACCCCGGCGATGAGCACGATGAACGTGCCGACCTTGCGCGGCGGCAGCGCGCCCCACGGATCCTGGGCCTGCGCCGGCACCAGCGGCAGGACGATCGCGACCAGGAGCAGCAGCTGCAACGTGGCCAGGATCTCGATGCGGCGCAGCTGACCGACGAAGCTGCGCATCCACGGCTTGGCGACCAGCAGCAGCGTCGTGCCCAGACACACGGCGACCGCCAGCGCCTTGTCGCGGTGGACCAGCGCGCCCAGCAGCACGACCACCACCGCCGCGACCTCGGTCGTCATGCCGACCTCGCGGCCGACCCACATCTGGGCGCCGATCAGCGCCACGATCGCGACCAGCCCGATCGGCAAGAGCCACGGCTCGCGATCACCGAGGAAGGCGAGCAGCCAGCCGCACAGGCCGAGCAGCGCCAGCGTCCGCGCCCCCATCGCGGTGTGGCGCGCCGGCGCCTCCGCTCGCTCGCGCGCCTCCGCGGGCACGGCGCCGTCATCGAGGCCGAGCGCGACCTCGCTGTGCTCGCGCTCGAGCCCGACCACGAGGCCGATCCCGATCGCGTACAGCGCCTCGACCAGCGGGGCGGTCTGCATGGCGCGCCGATCATATAGGTAGCTGGCCGCGACCGAGCGGGTTTAGCATCGCGTCATGCGAGTAGCCCTCCCGCTGGTCATGGTCGTGCTCCTGGTCGCCTGTGGAAGCGACGCGCCCAGAGGTCAGAGCTCCTGCGACCAGATGCCGCCACCACCGGCGTGTTTGACCGAATGCAATCCCGCGCCCGAGGCGCCGGCGACCTGCCCGGGTGGATACCACTGCACGCCCGAGGGCACCTGCGACTCGGTCTGCGCCCAGGGCAGCGACGATTGCGGGGACGGCTACCGCTGCACCCCCGACGGCCGCTGCGTCGCGAGCGGCGACTGCATCGGCCTCGAGTGCGACATCGTCGCCTGCCAGCAGATGGGCATGCCGGTGACGACGATCTCCGGCACCGTGTTCGCACCCAACGGCACCCTGCCGCTGTACGGCATCGACGTCTACGTCCCCAACGTCCCGCTCGGTCCGCCGGCGGTGGGCGCGGTCTGCGATCGCTGCACCGACCTGCTGTCCGGCTATCCGCTGTCGCTGACCCAGACCGACGAGGCCGGTCGCTTCGTGCTGAACAATGTCCCGTCGGGCACCAACGTCCCGGTGATCATCTCGACCGGCAAGTGGCGCCGGACCATCACGATCTCGACCGTCGCCCCGTGCGCCGACACCGCCCTGACCGCCGCCGACACCCACCTGCCGAAGAACAAGGGCGAGGGCTACATGCCCAAGATCGCGATCTCGACCGGCAGCGCCGACGCGCTCGAGTGCCTGGTCCGCAAGCTCGGGATCGACGACGCCGAGCTCGCCACCAATGGCGGCGCCGGCAACATCCACCTCTATTCCGACAACGGTGCCGGCAACGGCACGGGCGCCGACAGCTTCCGGGCCGGCTTTCCGGGTGGCACCGGCAACTTCACCGACTCGACGATGTTGTGGAACAGCGTCGACAAGCTGAAGACCTACGACATCGTGATCCTGTCGTGTGAAGGTGGCCAGCACCCCGAGACCAAGTCGCAGGCGGCGATGGATGCGGTGAAGGCGTACGCCGACTTCGGCGGCCGCGTCTTCATGTCGCACTGGCACAACGTGTGGATCGAGGGCAGCACCGAGGGTGGCGGCAACCAGGCCCCGGCGGTGTGGTCGGGCGCCAACGGCGTCGCGACCTGGAACAACAGCGGCACCACGTTCGAGACCCCGCCCGACCGCATCGACGAGGTGAGCAACCCCAAGGGCGGCTCGTTCGCGCTCTGGATGCTCAACGTCATGGGCTCGCCCGCCGGCATGCGCGACGTGATTCCGATCGAGGCGGGAACCGGCAAGCAGACCTGCACCGCCGTCGATCCCAACAAGACCGAGCGCTGGGTCTACTGGCCCAACAACAACACCGAGTACCCGCAGATGTTCCAGTTCACGACCCCGAACGAGGTGAACCCCAACGACCGCTGCGGCAAGGTCGTGTTCTCCGACATGCACGTCTCCGGCGACTCCGGCTCGGACCCGGGGACGCCGTTCCCGGGCGACTGCTCGGCCAACCCGCTCACCCCGCAGGAGAAGGCGCTCGCCTTCATGTTCTTCGACATCGCGTCCTGCGTGGCCGGCCCGATCCTGTGATCGCGGTGCCGCTCACGGTGCGGGGCGGGGTGCCGGGCGCGTGACCACGAGGTGCGCGTTCTTGCCGGCGTCGACGTAGCCGAAGCGGAACGGCAGCCGCTGCTTCTTGTTCTTCGCCCACAGGGCGCGGAAGTCGTCGGAGTGGCGCTTGCCGTGCGCCTCGGCACCGCCGAGGAACGCGCCGCTGAAGCGACCATAGGTGTCTTGCACCATGCCGGCCTGGCGCGCATACAGCGGCGGGATGCCGGTCGAGTCCGACAGCATCCACGCCAGGTGGTCGAGGAGGTAGTCGCGGATGAGCGCGAAGTCGCCACGCCACAGCAGGTAGCTGGCGCCCTTGACCAGCACCGTGACCTTGCCCTTCTGCTCGAGGTGGCGCAGCAGCTGCGGCGCCGCGGCCAGCTCGGTGTCGTGCAGGTTCCAGCCGAAGTGGCGGTGGACGCGGACCCGATCGGTGGGGTCACCGGCCGTGCGGTACTCGATCTCGACGTGCGCGAACGCCTCGCTGAAGTTGGGGTCGCGCCAGTCGCCCTTGCGCGCCCGCGCCCCCTTGCCCTGCTCGCCGCCGCGATCGTCGGCGGTGCGGCCGGCGGCGGCCGCGATGTCCTCGGCGGTGAGGTAGTGGATCGCGCCGTCGTCTTCGAGCCGGATGTAGCGCATGCCGACCGGCTCGAAGCCGGCGGCGGCGAGGCCGAGCAGGAACGACGACACCTGGGCCGGCAGGTCGTTGCGCTGCGACGACGACAGGTTGACGCTGGTGTTCGAGCCCACCGACAGCGTGCCGCCGAGATCGCCGCGCAACCGCGACAGGCTGGCGTCGAGCTCGCGCGCCGACAGCGCGCCGACCCGCCGCGGATCGCCGGCCAGCTCGAGCGAGATCGTGGTGGTCTCGTCGGCGTCGGGGAACGCCGCCAGGGCCGAGATCAGATCGCCGCCGCCGAACGGATAGACCACGGTGCGCGGCAGATCGTCGGGCTCGATCGCGTCGAAGAACGCGCGGCCGCCGACGATGTAGCGCTCGCGGTACTCGACCAGCTGCTCGTCGACCCACGCGCAGTGGCGATCGGCGACCCGGCCCCGGGCGTCGTCAGCGAACTTCTCGCGGTCCTGGCAGGCCACGATCTGGAACAGCATCCGCGCCTCGGCGGTGAAGTCGGCGCCGGCGCGCGCCGCCGGTGGCGGGGCCGGGGCCGGTTCGACGACCGCTGCCACGGCCACCGAGGGCGCGACGACACCCGCGTCGCTGGCCGCCGCCACGGCCGGCTCGGCCGCGCTGGCCGCGGCCGACGGCTCGGCCTTGCCGCCCGGCCCGCTGCCGCCCTTGCCACAGGCGACCGCCCCCCACGCCGCCAACGCCGCCAACGCCGCCAACGCTCTGGCCGCGGTCACTCGGTCACGCATCGGCGAGGGCACCCTTGTACATACCGTCGAGCAGGTCGACGTATTTCACTTCGACCGCCTTCCGCTTCACCTTCAGGCTCGGCGTCAGCTCGCCGGCTTCGACCGTGAGGTCGGCCGGCAAGATCTCGAACTTCTTGATGGTCTCGTACTTGGCCAGGCCCTGGTTGACCTCGTCGATGAAGGTCTGGATCATCGCCTTGCTCTCGGTGGCGCGGGTCAGATCAGCGTAGCTCTTGCCGCCGAGCCCGGCGCCCTCCGCCCACTTCTTGATGGCCTCCTCGTCGAGCGTGAGCAGCACGGTGACGAAGTTGCGGCGGTCGCCGTGCACGATGGCCTGGCTGACGTACGGACAGGTCGCCTTGATCTTGCCCTCGATGTGCTGGGGCGCGATGTACTTGCCGCCCGAGGTCTTGATCAGATCCTTCTTGCGATCGGTGATGCGCAGGAAGCCGTCGTCGTCGATCTCGCCGATGTCGCCGGTGCGCAGCCAGCCGTCGGCGGTGAGCGTCGCCGCGGTGTCGTCGGGCAGGTTGTGGTAGCCGCGCATGATGCCCGGGCTGCGCAGAAAGATCTCGCTGTCCTCGGGCGCCAGCTTGACCTCGGTGCCCGGCAGCGGCACCCCGACGGTGCCGAAGCGGAACTTGGTGGAGCGATTGACGAAGCTGGCCGCGCTCGACTCGGTGAGGCCGTAGCCCTCGACGATCAGGATGCCGCAGGCGTGGAAGAACTCGGCGATCTCGCGCGACAGCGGCGCCGAGCCCGAGACGAACAGCCCGAGGCGGCCGCCGAAGCGAGCCTGCAGCTTCGAGAACACCAGCTTGTGGGCCAGCCTGGCCTTGATCGCCAGCAGCCCCGACGGCTGCCGGCCGGCCTGGCGCAGCGCCGACACCTGCTTGCCGACCCCGATCGCCCACTGGAAGATCTTCCACTTCGCACCGCCGCCGTCCTTCGCGCCCTGCACCACCTTGTTGTAGACCTTCTCGAAGATCCGCGGCGCCGCCGCCATCAACGTCGGCTTCACCACCGCCAGGTTGTCGACCAGCTTGGGGATGCGGCCGTCGATCGCCAGGGTGTGACCGATGCGGACGTGGCCTCCGGACAGCACCTTGCCGAAGCTGTGCGACAGCGGCAGCCACAGGTACTCGAGATCGTCCTCGACGATCATGCCGGTCGCCGCGATGGCGTCGGCCGAGTACGCCCAGCACTCGTGGACCAGGCGCACGCCCTTGGGCTTGCCGGTGGTGCCCGAGGTGTAGATCAACGTCGCCAGGTCCTCGCCGTTGATGCCGGCGACCGCGTCGCTGACCGCGTCGGGGTTGGCGGCCAGGTGCTCCTGCCCGCGGGCCTCGAGATCGGCGAGCGTGATGACCCAGCCGTCGGCTGCGCCCGGCGCGCCATCGACGAGCACGACCTTTTCGAGCGCCGTGAGCTCGGCCTTGCGGGCGCGCAGCTTGGCCAGCTGGCCGGGGTCCTCGGCGAACACGACCCGGGCCCCGGCGTCGCGCAGGATGTACGTGCACTCGTCGGCGGTCGACGACGGGTACACGGTCGTGGTGGCGCCACCGGCGCACAGGATGCCGAGGTCGATCAGCACCCACTCGTAGCGGGTGGCGCACAGGATCGCGACGCGATCCTCGCGGCCGATGCCCAGCGCCAGGAGTCCGGCGGCGATGGCCCGGGTCCGCTCGCCGGCCTGTTTCCAGGTCAGCGAGCGCCACTCGTCGCCGACCGGATAGCGATACGCCTCACGCTCGGGCGACCTGGCGACCCGATCCAGGAACGCCTTCGGGATCGACGTCGTGGTGCGGATCAGCGTCTCGGGTGCGGTCGACGTCACGGCCTGCGCAGTGTGCCCGCCGCATGCGGGCGGGTCAAATCGCCACCAGGTTCATCACCTCGTCGAACATGCCCTCGAACAGGATGCCCGTGAAGTAGCGCTCGGCGGCGTCGGGCAAGATCACCACGATGGTCTTGCCGGCGTGCTCGGGCTGACGCGCGAGCCGATCGGCGACGTGCACCGCCGCGCCGCACGAGATGCCGCTCAGGATGCCCTCCTCGCGGGCCAGGCGGCGAGCCATCGCCACCGCCTCGTCGTTCGACACGTGCTCGACCTGATCGACGATCTCGAGGTCGAGGTTGTGGGGGATGAAGCCGGCCCCGATGCCCTGGATCTTGTGGGGCGCTGGCTTCAGCTCCTCACCCTTGAGCCGCTGCGAGATCACCGGCGAGTGGATGGGCTCGACCGCCACCGAGTGCAGCGGCGTGCCGCGGACGCGTTCCCAGTACCGCGACACCCCGGTGATGGTGCCACCGGTGCCGACGCCGCTGACCAGGATGTCGACCTTGCCGCCGGTGTCATCCCAGATCTCGGGGCCGGTGGTGGCCTCGTGGATCGCCGGGTTGGCCGGGTTCTCGAACTGGCGCATCACCACGTAGCGCGACGGATCGCCGGCCGCGATCTCCTCGGCCTTGGCGACCGCGCCCTTCATGCCCTGCGGGCCGGGCGTCAGCACCAGCTTGCAGCCGAACGCCGCCAGCACCTTGCGCCGCTCCATGCTCATCGTCTCGGGCATGGTCAGGATGCACTCGATGCCGCGCGACGCCGCCGCAAAGGCGAGCGCGATGCCGGTGTTGCCGCTGGTGGCCTCGACGATCGCCTTGCCGGGGCCGAGCAGTCCCTTCTGCTCGGCGTCCCACACCATCCCGGCGCCGATCCGACACTTCACCGAGTAGGCCGGGTTGCGGCCCTCGATCTTGGCCAGCACGGTGGCCCCGCCGCCATCGGTGATGCGGTTGATCTTGACCAGCGGGGTGCGCCCGATGCTGCGCGAGTTGTCCTCGAACCAGTTCGCCATTGGCCGAAGCCTAACAGAAGTTCATCCGTTGTTACGGACAACGCTCGTTCACCCCGGTCCTGACGTGACACGACTACCTGGGCCTCGACCATCCGTTCGTTCTCGACGCCGCCTACAACCCGTACGACACGCTCATCCGGTTGCCCTGAGCGAGGACGCGAAGCGGCCGAGTCGAAGGGCGCTTTTCGACGGACGACCGGGTCTTGGACTCGACCTGCTACTCGATGGCCTCGAGCTTGTAGACCTGCAGGCCGGTCAAGCCCTGGGACAGGGCCCACGCGGTGCCCGCCGCGAACGCGGCGGCCTTGAGGTTGGGCGGAGCGCCGATGTTCCGATCCCACGCGTTGGTGGCCGGGTTGAAGAACATGAACATGCTGTCGTTCGCGACCCACAGCCGGGTCCCGAAGTGACCGACGCCGAGCGGCCTGCCGATGTCCATCGGGGCGTCGGGTAGCGACTCCCAGGCCGTCGCGCCGACCGTGTGCCGGACCAGGTGCTTTCGGCTGTTGTCGCTGGAGTAGCCGCCAGCGACGTACACGCTCGCGCTGCCGGGCAGCGCCCAGGCCTTGGCGCTATCGACGGCGAACGGCATCACCCCCGGCTCATCGCCGAACACGCTCGTGCTCACCGTGAACACCCCGGCGTTGTTGAGCGGCCCGCGACCGCCGGCGAGCAACAGCTTGCCGGTGGTCGGCTCGTAGACGCCCGCTGACTCGCCACGCTGCGCGGTGCCGGTGTACGTGCTCACGGCCGACCACGAGTTGCCCGTGACGCTGTAGCGCTGGCCGAAGTTGCCGAGCATGAAGATCGACGTTCCGTCGGAGATGAAGACCTGGGTGTAGCCGCAGGCGCAGAAGTCGGTCGTGTTCGGGGGCATCGCGGGGGGCAACGTAAGCTGGGGCGACAGCGTGCTGGTGGTGGTGTCGAAGTAGCGGAACAGCTCGTTGGCGGCGGTGTTGGTCTCGTTGGCGAAGTAGACCCGGTTGCCGGCACCGATCGCCATGGCGCCGAAGTTGTCGGGATCGATCGTCACGCCCGGGAACGTGCCAACCAGCCGCCACGACTGCTGACAGGCCAGCCCGTCGCCGACGAAGCCGAGCAGGCAGGCGCAGGTGCGGGCGCCGGCGGTGTTGGTGCACAGCGCGTTGGGGTCGCAGCCTCCATTGGCGGTCGCGCACTCGTTGACGTCGGCGCAGGTGACACCATCGCCGGTGTAGCCGGTGCCACACGTGCAGGTCGTGCCAGTGCAGGTGGCGTTGACGTCACACGCCGGCTCGCACGTCGGGATCGCGTCGATGCCAGCGGCGGCATCGATGGTGGCGGTGGTGACCTCGCCGCACCCGAGCAGGGCAATCGTGAGGCCGAGGAGAAACGCGATCGCAGATAGGCGAAGACTCATGGTCGGCAAGCATACTCTGGCCGCTGGTCGCCTGCCGAGGTCGATCGGCGCGACCCAGATCACGATCACGCGACGGTCTGCCCCGGCGACCTCGTCGCTACTGGAGTGCCTGGCCAGACGAGGAGGCATCGGGTAGCGTCGGTGAGTGACCTGCGCGCGCGTCGTTATCCTGATCCTGCTGACTGCCTGCAAGTTTCCCGAGCTTCCTCCTCTCGACGAAATCGACGCAGCGGATGGCGGATCGGACGGCGTCATCGATCCCGTCGATGCGATGCAGTGCGAGGGCGTGCGCTATGGCTTCGCGATCTCGAACATCGCAGCGTGCGACGTTCCCGAAGCTGTCGGCCCGCTGGACCTGACTGGTGTCGCCAGTATCGACACGTTCGCCGGCACCATGACGTCGCTTGGCGGCTCGACGGCGGCGTTGCCCTCGACCGCCCTGGTCATGCAGACGGATGGGCCCATGATTCGCGTCGTGGCGGTGACATCGCTGGCCGTTCCAGCGAGCGCGACGACCAGCATCGCTGGCGAGTACCCCCTCGCGTTCCTCGTCCGCGGTGACGCAACAATCGACGGGACGTTGACGCTGACGGGCTCGGCCTTCCAGACGTCAGGACCAGCAGGTCGGCGAACGGGCTGCGGTGCCGGGTCAGGCAGCCCCGGCACCGGCGCCGGCAACGGTGGCGGCGGTGGCGGCGGTGGCCTTGGTGGCGCCGGCGGAGTGGGCGGGCACGGCAACGACGATATCGCGACGGCCGGCGCGGCGGGAGTCGCGCTCGCCTTGCCGGCGCGCACCCCGTTGTGGGGCGGTTGTCCGGGCTCGCCAGGGAACA
The DNA here is from genome assembly GCA_947483555.1 of Myxococcales bacterium. Classification (GTDB taxonomy): domain Bacteria; phylum Myxococcota_A; class Polyangia; order Haliangiales; family Haliangiaceae; genus UBA2376. The sequence continues at coordinate 3,458 of CANKMW010000120.1, read as the reverse complement.
GCGGGACGATTCAGGGCGCCGGTGGTGGCGCCGTCCAGATCTCGGTGCAGGGCAGCCTCACCGTCGATGGAACCATCGCCACCGGCGGCGGTGGCGGGAACGGCGGCGTCGGTGCCGGCGGTGGCGGCGGCGGCTCCGGTGGCATGGTGTTGCTCGAGGCAGGCACGCGGATCGATGGAATCGGATTCCTCACGGCCAACGGCGGAGCCGGTGGTGGCGGTGGCGGCGGCAGCGGCACGGCAACCGCGGGCGCGGCCGGCTGTCTCAGGTGCGCGAACCCGGGGGTCGGCGGCGGCTCGAGCGGGAGCGGATCCGGGTACGGTGGATCCGGCGCAGCGGGTGGCACGGCGGCAGCCGCAGGCACCGGCGGCAGCATGTACAGCGGCGGTGGCGGGGGTGGCGGCGTCGGCCTTGTCTGGCTGCGTGCACCGGCGATCAACGTCAGCGGTCTGGTGAGCCCCACGCCGCGAACTTCATCACTCTGATCGGCCGCGGGTCTCATCAAGGCGCTGGCGGCGGGAGGATGGCTGCGATCTCGGGGGCGAGCCACGGGCGGTGTCCTGGCAAGGGCTGGCATTGTGGCGGCAGAGTCGTCACAACTGGGGAGGTCGGGCTCGTCGATCACGTACGATGCGATGTGACCCGGGACCGCTCGACCTCATCGCCGGTGATCAATGGGGATCCTGGGGTCGGTGCTCAGGGCGTCCCCGGCAAACGCACCCTGGTGGGCGCGTCGTATCCGGTGCAGCGCAGGGCGGCGGGCAACGACGCGGATGCCGCGCAGGCCCACGCACTGGCGGCCGAGGGCACCGCCGGTCCCGCCGAGCGGCTGCCGTTCCTCGACGTGATCCAGGCGTCGTTCGGTGCCCACGACGTCGGTGGCATCCACGCCCATACCGACGACCGCGCCGGCGCGTCGGCGCAGGCCATGGGCGCCAACGCCTTCGCCACCGGCGATCACGTCGCCTTCGGCGCCACGCCAGATCTGCACACCGCCGCCCACGAAGCCGCCCACGTGGTGCAGCAGCGCGGCGGCGTTCATCTCGACGGTGGCGTGGGCGCGAGCGGCGACCCCTACGAGGTCCATGCCGACGCGGTCGCCGACGCGGTGGTGGCGGGGCACTCGGCGGTGCCGCTGTTCGCCAGCGTCGGCGATGGCCACGGCGAGGGCGCCGCCGCGAGCGTCGTGCAACGCGACGACGGCGACGGCGCCCTCGCCAAGCCGAAGCCGGCCGAGCCCACGCCACGTCGGCTGGCCGCCGGTCAGGACTACCTGATCGAAGGCGACGCCTCCAACCCGGCGCTGTACGTCAGCGCCGACTGGGTGGCCAAGAACGGGGTCGCCCGCGGATTCACCGGCAGCATCACCGCCAACAGCCATCCCAAGATCGTACGTCCGCTGGTCGAGGGCCTGGCCGCGCTCTATCCGTACGTCAAGGACCGCGCCGACAAGCCGCTCGAGCACATCGGCGATCTCGGCTTCGAGATCAGCAGCGACCTGTGGACCTCCGGCGAGCAGCAGCTGGGCGCCGGGCGCTCGGTCTTTCTCACCCTGGGCCTGCCGCCCACCAAGCCGGTGCAGGCGTTCCCGACCGGCGACGGCGTCGAGATCTACGCCGACGCGCTGTACAGCAGCCCGCCTGACGGCAAGCCCGAGGAGCTCGAGCGCGCACGCAAGCAGCTCGCCAAGGACGCGGTCACTGCCATCGAGGAACTGCTTGGCAAGACCATCGATCCGGCGCTGCGCCAGCGGCTCGTGCTCGACATCGACGGCGTCATTGCCACGCAGAGGGGCTCGGTCAAGCGGGCCACGATGGACACCGAAGTCCTCACCACCTACTTCGGCGAGGCGACGGTCACCGAGTTCCTCGGCAAAGCCGTCCAGGGCGAAGGAGGCTCGGTCATCCAGGTGCCGGGGCTCGGCGGCCTGCTCATCCTCGCCAAGGACGATGAGGAGAAGAAGCGAGTCATCGAGCTGCTCAAGGAGCTGTTTGGCGACGCCACCCCGGTCAAGGCCGAAACCGTGCACGGTCGTCTGGTCAACTTCCGCGACATCGAGGCGCTGTTCGAGCTCTTCGAGGATCCGCGCAAGGATGAGCTGATCGCCATGCTCAGGGAAATGCAGGCGCTGGGCGGCGGTAAGGTTGATCCCGACGCCTGGAACTCGGCGCGCCTGCGCGACATCATCGCCAACGCCCGCGAGCAGCTCGAGATGCGCGATGCCGACAAGAAGCTCGGCAAGCCGCAGCGGCCGATGGAGACCACCGACGACGGCGGCATCCTGCCCTACCCGGTCCCCGGCGAGCTGGTGAACCTGAGCAACGAGCTGCAGCTCGGCATGCGCGCCGAGTTCGAGTTCCGCGACACCTCGACTGAAGACCCGCGCGAGTGGCAGTTCGGCAGCCCGTTCTTCTTCCACGTCACCGAGGTCAACGTCCACTGGTACGCCCTGCGGGTCGACGATGCTGGCCAGCCCATCGGCAAGCCCGAGGCGGAGGAGATCGTCGACTACATCGAGGTTCGCGAGGACGGCTGGACCAACGACAAGCGCTTCGAGCACCAGTTCGAGCACACCGGCAACTACGAGATCCACGCCGACGTCGTCCACTCCAAGTTCCAGCCCGCCCACTTCAAGCTGCCGGTCGAGGTCGTCACCGAGCAGGAGCGGCTGCGGCGCATGGAGCACCAGGGCTCGGAGACCTGGGGCACCGAGGTGTCGCGCGAGGACAAGGTCTTCCGCGGCGTCGACGACAACCGCGGCCCGTGGGACTTCGGCGGCCAGACCGACGAGGAGCTCGACAAGAACGCGCACAAGTACGCCCGTGGCTCGCGCGCGGAGGGCCGCCTCACGACGGAGACCGCGGCGGATCCCGCCGGCGGGGTGTGGAAGGAGCGCGACCGGCTCGACGCCGAGATCGCCGAGATGGAGATGATCGAGGACTTCTACGCGGGCGACGATGCCCGCAGCGCGGGCATGCGCAAATGGGCCCGCGACCGCCGCGAGCGCATGGAGACCTCGCTCGATCGGGTCAGTGGCATCACCGACGATCCCGAGGCCCATCCGGTCCAGATCGAGGCCCACTACGCCAGCCGCACGCACGGCGTGCCCACCGGGACCCTGAACCTGGTGTCGTTCTTCCGCTGGAAGGACGAGCGCTACAACGGCGAGCTTCTCGACAACTCGGACCTCCTGCGCAGCGAGCACTTCCGCTTTCGTCAGGACGATCCGGACTTCGAGAAGATGATGGAGAAGCTGTTCGACGATCTGACCCTGACCTATCCGGACGGGTCGATCAGCTTCGCCTTCCAGTACTACGTGTCGTAGCTCCCCACGTCTTGCCGCTTTCTGGGCCGACAATTCCGCAAGTCTCTGCCCTCTCCGGGGCGGCGTAGGGGCGGGCACCAAGGGCCGGCGATGCCGGTCAGGAGGCGCTCGTGATCAGTTCTCATTCATCTCG
>CANKMW010000119.1 GCA_947483555.1 Myxococcales bacterium | reverse complement strand
GCGCCCTCAAGATCCTACACATCGTCGCAACGGTGGGTTGTCGCGATAACGGCAGTCAAGTCGATCAGTTCCACCATCCGGTCGCCCTGAGCGAGGACGCGAAGCGGCCGAGTCGAAGGGCACATTTCGGCGGAATGCGTCCTTCGACTCGGCCTCGCTGAAGCTCGGCCTCGCTCAGGACGGCCGGTTGTTGAAGCATCGCGATCAGTTGGCGGCGATCACAGCGCGCCACGATGTGATCAATCATGAGATGCGCCCTTCGACTCGGCCGCTTCGCGACCTCGCTCAAGGGCGACCGGATGGTGGATCCGCGATCGCGTCAACGCTGCCGCACAGGCCGAGGTCGACGCCCTCGCTCGCGCTACGGCAGCGTGACGACGATCTTGCCGCGGGCGCGGCCGCGTTCCAGCTCGGCGAACGCCTCGCGGACGTCGGCGAACGGATAGCTGCGATGGACGATCGGCCGCAGCGTGCCGGCGTCGATCCAGGCCGCGAGCTCGGCGAGCTGGACGCCGTCGGGGTGCATGAACAGGTAGCGGAACTCGGCGCCGGCCCTGTGCGCGGCGCGCCGGCGGCCGCCGGTGGCCAGCCAGATCACGGGGCGGATCCAGGCCGGCATCGAGGTCCGGGCGAAGGCGAGGTCGGGCAGGCCGCTGACCCCGACCACGACGCCGCCGCGCCGCACCTGGCCGAGCGAGCGCGGCTCCGAGTCACCACCGAGGGTGTCGAAGACGACGTCGAGATCGCGGAGCTGCTCGACCTCACCGGTGGTGTAGTCGACGGCCTGATCGGCGCCCAGGCTCCTGATCAACTCCAGATTCCGGGTGCTGCCGGAGGCGAGCACGGTGGCCCCGAGGTGCTTGGCGATCTGGATCGCCAGCGAGCCGACGCCGCCGGCGCCGGCGTGGATGAGCACGCGCTGGCCGGACTGCAGCGCGGCCACCTCGCGCAACGCCTGCAACGCGGTCAGCCCGGCGAGCGGGATCGCCGCGGCTTGCTCGAACGAGATCGAGCGCGGCCGGGTCGCGACCACGCTCTCGTCGACGGCGACCTGCTCGGCCAGGCCGCCCATGCGGTGCTTCTCGAGTCGTGCGAAGACCTCGTCGCCGGCATGGAAGCGGGACACGTCCTTGCCGGCGGCGACGACCACGCCGGCGACGTCGCAGCCGAGGCCGATCGGCATCGGCGGCCGGGTCACGAACTTGACCTTGCCGTCGCGCATCTTGAAGTCGATCGGGTTGAGGCTGGCCGCGCGGACGTCGACCAGCAGGTCGCGATCGCCGATCGCCGGCGCCGGCCGGTCCTCGACCTGCATCACCGCCGGGCCGCCGAAGCGGTGGATCATCAGCGCCTTCACAGGTCGGGTCCGAAGCCGACCAGCTGGAGGAAGCCGCGGTCGTCGGTGAGGCGGCGCGAGGCCTGGTACTGGATCGCCAGCGGCACCCGGAACAGCGACAGGTGCAAGGTGAGCGCCGCGCCGGCGGCGGCGTGGTAGTCGTCGGCGGACAGCTCGGGGCGGAGCGCGGCGCCGGCCAGGAACAGCTCCAGCTCGAGCTCGGAGATGAAGGTCGCGGGCAGGAAGCCGAGGCTGGGCAGGCCGCGATCGATCATGAACGGGTAGCGCCACGACAGGTCGACGAGCGCGACTCGCTCGGCGGCGAGCGGCAGATCCTCGAAGCCGCGCAGCGGCTCGGCGAAGCGGCGCTGCCCGGGCAGCACGCCGTCGCCGACCCCGAGATCGACGGTCTCGCCGGCGCTCGACCACAGCGGCGGCAGGGCGGCCTCGCCGCCGATGGCGATCAGCGGCGCGGGCGCGTCCTGCACCACGTGTCCGCGCAGCGCGGCGTGGAGCACGTGACGGCGCACGAACGGGAGCGGCGCGAACAGGTCGAGGGTGCCGCGGGCCTGGCGGATCGCGCCGGCGGGACGTGGAAACCACGCGCCGCTGCCGGTCATCATCAGGCCGCGCCGGATCCCGGCGGCGCGTGTCGACTCGACGGCGGCGTAGCCGACCGAGGCCTCGGGCCCGTACAGGCGCAGGATGCCGCTGTCGACGCGGTCGTAGGCGTACGCGCCGCCGGCCGCGACTGCGTAAGTGCCGCGCCACTCGCGACCGAGGGCGACGACCCCGTCGCGGATCTCGCGGTCGTAGGTGGCCACCAGCATGCCGTCGTCGTCGCGCTCCTCCTCGGTGAACTCGAGGCGCTGGCCGGTCGCCAACACCACCCATGGCGCGAGGTCGTTGAGGATGATGCCGCCGGCGCCCGACATCTTCTTGTCCTGGGGATCGATGTAGCCGGCCATCGCCCAGCGCACGAGATCTAGCCGGTCGCCGCCCGAGAGCGCGAGGCCGAGCTGCGTCGCGCCGACTGCCGGGGCGATCAGCGCGAAGCTGTGCAGCGAGGGGCGGAACAGGCCATCGAAGCGAGAGTAGGGGCGGTCGTCGAGGACCTCGAGGCGGTCGGCGACGAAGGACGTGCCCGGGGCCGTCACGGTGTCGGCTACGGTTTCGGCTACGGGTTCGGCTACGGGTTCGGCTACGGGTTCGGCTACGGGTTCGGCTACGGGTTCGGCTACGGGTTCGGCTACGGGTTCGGCTACGGTTTCGGCTACGGTTTCGGTGACTGCGGCTGGTAGCTGGACCTCGTCGAGGGTGTAGGTCCACCCATCGCGGGCCAGGAACCGCAGCGCCTGGCCGTGGACGCGCGGCTCGATCAGACCGTAGGGCGCATCGGTCACCATCGTCCGCTCGCCGCCGGCGCCGAACACCGCGACCTGGAAGCGTCCGTCGACGACCTCCAGCACCAGCAGGCGACCGTCGTCGGTGAACGCACCGTCGTAGACCGGGCCGCCGTCCTTGCCGACGTGCTCCTCGAGCCGCGCGCCGGTCGCCGCGTCGACCACCCAGATCGCGAAGCGGGCGCCGTCCCACACGCTCACCGCCAGGCGGGCGCCGTCGCGCGACGGCGACAACCGCAGCGCGTACTGGCCCGGCGCCGCATCCCACAGCACCCGGGTCGCGCCGCCATCGAGCGCGCGTGCCACCAGGCTCCAGCGGTCGCCGTCGACGCGCATGTGAAAGTAGGTGCGCCCGTCGGGCGCGATCGCGCCACCTGGTCCCAGCCCGTGCGCCACCTCGTCGACTCGGTCGCCTGGTCGCCAGCGGAACAGGCGCGTGGTCTGGTACGTGCCACCCAGATCGACGCTGGTGAACCACAACGAGCCGTCGGCCGCGAAGCTCATGCCCGACACCAGCAGCGGCGCCGCGATCACCTGCCGCCGCGGCGGCACCAGGTCGACCAGGCTGACGCGATCGACCAGCGCCCCGTCGGCGCGCCACACCCGCAGCCGCGTCGGGGCGTCGACGTCGGCGTCGATCATCGCGACCTCGCCGGCGGGGCCCCAGGCCCAGCGAGCGTCGTCGCCGAGTCGCCTCACCACACGCTCGGTGGCGGGGCGCTCGCGGACCGGGTACTTGTGCGCCACCCAGCGCCGGAACTCGCCGACCAGCGCCGGCAGGCCCTTGCCGTAGACCTCACCGAAGCGACCGTTCACCGAGAAGATCACGGAGGTCGACCGCGCCTGCAGCTCGATCACCCGCCACAGCGAGGCGTCGCCGTAGGTCTCGGCGAGGTACTGGACGAACATGGTGCCGACCAGATAGTGGTGGCCGACCGGCGACATCCGTTTCTGTTCCGACAGATCACCCCCGCCCACGGCGCCGCCGGCGTAGGCGGCGTGGAACATGCCGGTGAACACCGGCCAGCGGGGCCGACCGGTGCCGGGCTGGAGCTGCGCCTCGTAGTAGGTGGCCAGGCCCTCGAGGAACCAGGCGTCGAACCCGACCTGCGGCGACACCAGCTCGCCGAGCGCGGTGCGCAGCGTACCCCACAGCCCAGCGATCTGCTTGACGTGCACGTAGTGCACGATCTCGTGGCAGCCGACATGGCCGGGATCCGGTGGCAGGCCGAAGTTGGTCGTGAAGTCGAGCGTGTTGCCGGTCGGCACCACGGCGACGTCCTCGAGTCCCGCCACCGGCGGCAGCACGTAGGCGTTGTTGAACGGCGCCTCGGGGACGACCACCACCATCTTCTCGCGCGCATGTCGGTTGTCGAGCCGCGCGCGGCGCCGGAGCTGGACGGCGCAGCGCTCGACCCGGGTGGCCAGACGCTCGGCCAGCTCGCGCCGCCCGTCGGGGTAGTAGACCAGGAGCAGCTCGGTCTCGAGCCGGCGCATGTCGCGTCGCGCCAGCGCGGTCTGCACGTCGGACGGAAAGCGCGCCGCCGGCACCCCGCACGCCACCAGCGCCAGGGTGGCGGCGATGGCCGGGAGTGAACGGCGGAACATCGGCGGCACGATACACCGGGCCGGGCCCGCGGCTCGGCCTCGGCCTACCTGGCGGTGCATGATGCCGACATGCCCGCACGCAAGCCGCCGGCCACCACGTCGTTCACCGGCTTCGCCAAGGACGCGCCGGGGTTCTTCCACGCCCTGGCCGCCGAGATGAATCGCGACTGGTTCAACGCCAACAAGGGCGACTACGAGACCAAGTGGGTGGCGCCGATGACGGCGCTGCTCGGCGAGGTCGGCGCCCGGCTCGGCGGCGCCTACCCGGGCATCGCGCTCGCCGAGCCGAAGCTGTTCCGGATCCACCGCGACGTGCGCTTCGGCAAGGACAAGTCGCCGTACAAGACCCAGATCGCCGGCATCATCTCGACGGCGCGGAAGGGGGCGGTGACGGAGAGCGGCGCCGCGGTCTATCTCCACCTCGGCCTCGAGGAGTACGCCGGGGCCGGGTTCTACGTCTTCACGCCCGAGCAACTGGTGCGCTGGCGCAAGAAGGTCGCCGCCGAACGCACCGGCAAGGAGATCGCCGGGCTCATCGCGGCAGCGACGCAGGCCGGGCTATCGCTCGACGCCCACGACGTGCTGGTGCGGGTGCCGCGCGGTCTCGACCCCGAGCATCCGCGCGCCGAGTTGCTCCGCCACAAGGGCTGCGTGCTGGGCTTCCCGGCGATCCCCAAGGGCCTCATCCACAAGCCGGCGCTGGCCACCTGGCTCGCCGAGCAGGCCACCCGCGCGGCGCCGGTGGTGCGCTGGGTGCAGAAGCACGTCGCCTGATCGGCTGATCGCGGGCTCACGATCGGCGTCGCAGGTCTCAGCCCGGTCATGCTCAGCGTCATGGGACCGGAACAGATCGCCGCCGCACTCGGAGACTCCGGAGATGGCGACCAGGTGCTCGAGCAGCTCGACGCCGCGGCCGGACCGGAGGTCGCGCGCGCCATCCGCGACGGCTTCGAGGGCGGCGACGAGCAGGGCAACTTCCGCCGCCTGACGGCGCTGGTCAAGCTCGAGGGTGAAGGCTGCCTCGACGTGATGCGCGCCGTGCTCGAGGACACCGTCGAGGTCGGCGGGATCTACTCGAACCTGCGCAACGGCGCGCTCGAGCTGATGCGCGATCACTTCCCGGGTCACCCGGCGCTCGCGGCGTCGCTGTGGCGCGCGATGGAGATCGACGAGTACCTGCACATCACGTGGCTGTACCCGGTGGTCGCAGCGTACGACAAGCCGCGCGCCCTGGCGCTGCTCGAGGCCCAGGTCGAGATGGGCGTCCCGCAGGCGATCAAGTTGCTGGCCCAGGATCCGGATGCCCGCCCGATGCTGCTGGCGGTGGTCGACAAGGCGCTGGCCGGGAAGGATCCGGGGCGCTTCATCGAGCTGCTCGGCGAGGTCGCCAGCGAACCCGACCTCGCGGCCCGGATCCGGCCGCTGGCCGACACGGTTCCCGCCGCGGCGGAGATCGCGATGGCCGACGGCGATCTGGACCGCATTCGCGGCGTGGCTGACCGGCTGTGGTCGCCGGAGGCCCGCTGGCGCAGCGCGGCGGTCAAGGCGCTGCGGCGGCTGCCGGCCGTCGAAGCGTTCGACCGCGCGGCACCGTTGTTCACGGCCGCCGATCGGGTCAAGGAAGTGGGCCGGGGGCGCGTCGAGGCGATCGCGTGGACGCTGCCGACGCTGGCGCAGCCGCTCGATCCGCGCTGGTTCCGGTTCCTGATCGGGCGGCTGGCCGAGGAGCACGATCTTCACGTGCGTGGCTCGCTGGTCGAGGCGCTCGCCACCTTCGGCGCCGACGCCGCGGAGGCGATCGTCACCGCGGCGCGCGACGACAAGGACAAGCACGTGCTGGCCGCGCTCCCGGACGCGCTGGCCGCGCTCGGACCCGATGGTGGCGTGCTCGAGCTGGTCCGTACCGCCGCCGGCAAGTCCACCGGCAAGATCAAGAAGGCGCTCGAGGCCGGGCTCGAGATGTTCGACGCCTGATCAGCCGCGCCGTCAGCGGCCGGCTCGCGCCGCCGCCGCCGCCAGGGCCGCCACCTCGTCGACCACGGCGGCGACCGTGCGACGGCTGGTGTCGACGGTGTGATGAGCGCTGGCGTAGAGCCCGGCGCGGGCGCCGAGCAGGCTCTCCAGCTCGGCGAACGCGTGCGGGTTCTTGCCCATCGGGCGCTGATCACCCTGCTGGATGACGCGGTTCCAGTGATCCTCGGTTCGCGCCTTGAGCCACACGGTCATGCAGCGGGCGCGCAGGAAGGCGAAGTTGTCGGCGTCGCTGACGATCGAACCGCCGGTCGCCAGCACCATCGGCGTCGCCCGCGCCAGCAACGCGCGCAGCACGTCGCGCTCGACCTTGCGGTAGTACGCTTCGCCGTGGAGCTCGAAGATCTCGCCGAGCTTCAGGCCGGCGCGCTTCTCGATGTGCTGGTCGACCTCGATGAACGGCACGGCGAGCCGCCGGGCCAGCTCGCCGCCCACCGTCGACTTGCCGGCGCCGCGCACCCCGAGCAACGCCACCGCCTTGCGGCGCGGATCGGGCGCCAGCCCGGCCAGCAGCTCGGCTGGCGTGGTGCCGAGCGCGGCCGCCACCTCGGCGAAGCGGGCCAGCGAGATGTTGCCCTCGCCGCCCTCGAGCTGAGCCAGGAAGCGCTCGCTGACCCCGGAGCGCTCGGCCAGCGCGCGCCGCGACAGCTCCAGCCGTTCCCGGGTGGCGCGCACCCGCGCTCCGACCAGGCCGAGCAGCGAGTCGCCGCGAGGAGCTCGCGAGGCCATGGGGGGCACTATAATGCAATGAACGATCTGTGACCAGCACTAAAGTGCTTGCACGAGCCAGCCTGGACACGCTAGATCGTCGCCATGGATCCGACCGTGTTCGAGACCCATCCCGATCGCTATCACCACTGGAAGCTGGCCGTCGCCGGCGAGGTCGCCACGTTGACGATGCAGGTCGACCCCGGTCACCCGCACCGGCCGGGGTACGAGCTCAAGCTCAACAGCTACGATCTCTCGGTCGACATCGAGCTCGCCGACGCCATCCAGCGGCTGCGCTTCGAGCACCCCGAGGTCCGCGCCTGCGTCATCGGCGCCGACCTCGATCGGGTCTTCTGCTCGGGCGCCAACATCTACATGCTCGGGCTGTCGACCCACTCGTTCAAGGTGAACTTCTGCAAGTTCACCAACGAGACCCGGCTCTACCTCGAGGACGCCAGCGCGCACTCCGGCCTCGGCTTCGTCGCCGCGTGCAAGGGCACCACCGCGGGCGGCGGCTACGAGCTGGCCCTGGCCTGCGACGAGATCCTGCTGGTCGACGATGGCAACTCGGCGGTCTCGTTCCCCGAGACGCCGCTGCTCGCGGTGCTGCCCGGCACCGGCGGCCTCACCCGGCTGGTCGACAAGCGCAAGGTCCGCCGCGACCGTGCCGACGTGTTCTGCACCCTCGCCGAGGGCATCAAGGGCAAGCGCGCCAAGGACTGGGGGCTGGTCGACGCCCTGGTGCCGCGCAGCAAGTGGGACGCCGACGTCGCCGTCCGCGCCCAGGCGGTGGCCGCGCGTCAGGTCGCCACGACCAGGGGCCCGGCGGTCGCGTTGACGCCGCTGGCGCCGTCGATCTCGGCGTCCTCGCTCACCTACCGGTACGTGTCGCTCACCGTCGATCGCGCCGCGCGGACCGCGCAGCTCCGGATCCAGGCCCCCGACGGCCCACCGCCCGCGGACGCCGCCACGGCGGGCGCCGATCTGTGGAGCCTGCGCGCCTTCCGCGAGCTCGACGATGCGCTGCTGCGGCTGCGCTTCGACCATCCCGAGGTCGCGGTGGTGGTGGTCCGCACCGCCGGCGAGCGTGCCAACGTGCTCGCCCACGATGTCGCCCTCGACCGCGACGGTTCGGGCTTCGCCCGCGAGGTCCGGCTCCTGCAGCGCCGCGTCCTCAAACGCCTCGACAACACGGCGCGGTCGCTGTTCGCGGTCGCCGACGCCGCCGACAGCTGCTTCGCCGGCGTCCTGCTCGAGACCGCGCTGGCCGCCGACCGCTTCTACATGCTGGTCGATGGCGCCGGCGCGGTCGCGGTTGCCACCTCGCCGGCCAACGCCGGCCCCAACCCGATGGCCAGCGGGCTGTCGCGCCTCGAGGCCCGCTTCTATGGCGAGCCGGGCGGCGTCGACCGCGTGCTGGCGCGCGGCGCCGAGGGGCCGATCGGCAGCGCGGACGCCGAGCCGCTCGGCCTGGCCACCATCGCGCTCGACGACATCGACTTCGCCGACGAGCTGCGCATCGCCGTCGAGGAGCGGGCGTCGTTGTCGCCCGACGCGCTGACCGGCATGGAGGCCTCGCTGCGCTTCGTCGGGCCCGAGACCCTGGAGACCAAGATCTTCGGCCGGCTGTCGGCGTGGCAGAACTGGATCTTCACGCGCGCCAACTCGACCGGCGAGCACGGCGCGCTGACGCTGTACGGCCGGCCCGAGCGCCCGACCTTCAACTTCACCCGCACCTAGCCCACCGCCCGAGCCACCCCGAGGACGCCATGGCGATGATCAGCGACGACAAGATCCCCAACAACGTCAACCTGTCCTCGGATCGGCGGCTGCAGCGCGCCCTCGAGGCCTGGCAACCCGGCTTCCTGGCCTGGTGGCAGGAGATGGGACCGGTCGGGTTCCAGGCCAAGGAGGTCTACCTGCGCACCGCGGTCTCGGTCGAGGCCGACGGCTGGGCCCACTTCAACTACGTCAAGATGCCGGACTACCGGTGGGGCATCTTCCTCGAGCCCAAGCAGGACGGACGCGTCCATGGCTTCGGCGACCTCGAGGGCCAGCCGGTGTGGGACGAGGTGCCCGGTGAGTTCCGCAACCTGCTCCGCCGCCTCATCGTCACCCAGGGCGACACCGAGCCGGCGTCGGTCGAGCAGCAGCGCCTGCTCGGCCAGACCGCGCCGTCGCTCTACGACCTGCGCAACCTGTTCCAGGTCAACGTCGAGGAAGGCCGCCACCTGTGGGCGATGGTCTACCTGCTCCACACCTACTTTGGCCGCGATGGCCGCGAAGAGGCCGACGAGCTGCTCACCCGACGCTCGGGCGACCGCGACCGGCCGCGCATCCTGGGTGCGTTCAACGAGCCCAACAACCACTGGCTGTCGTTCTTCATGTTCACGATGTTCACGGACCGCGACGGCAAGTACCAGCTCGCCGCGCTGGCCGAGAGCGGCTTCGATCCCCTGGCGCGCACCTGCCGCTTCATGCTCACCGAGGAGGCCCACCACATGTTCGTCGGTGAGTCCGGGGTCCAGCGCATCGTCAAGCGCGCCTGCGAGCTGATGAAGCAGCCCGGCGGCGACGTGCGCGCCCAGGGCGGCATCGATCTCCCGACCATCCAGAAGTACCTCAACCTCTGGTACACGCTGTCCCTGGATCTGTTCGGCGGCGAGGTGTCGTCGAACGCCGCCGATGCCTTCGCGGCCGGCATCAAGGGTCGCTACAAGGAAGACAAGTACGCCGAGCACAAGCTGGTCGACTCGGTGTTCGCGATGGACGTCCTCGAGGGCGGCCAGGTGGTGCACAAGGACGTCGCCATGCGCACCGCGCTCAACGAGGTGCTGCGCACCGAGTACATCAAGGACTGCCAGCGCGGCGTCGACCGCTGGAACAAGACCATCAACGACGAGGGCATCGGCTTCGAGCTGCGCCTGCCGTCGCACAAGTTCCACCGCCAGATCGGCATGTGGATGACCAGCCACTTCACCCCCGACGGTGAGCAGCTCACGGCCGACGCCTGGCAGGCCAGCCGCGGCCGCTGGCTGCCTGACGTCGCCGACGAGGTGTACGTGAAGAGCCTGATGCAGCCGGTCCGTGAGCCGGGGCAGATCGCGGCCTGGATCGCGCCGCCGGCCAAGGGCATCAACGGCCGGCCGCAAGACTTCGAGTACGTGCGGCTGAGCTGAACCGGTCGGCGGCCCGAAACGCAAACCGGGTGAGTCTCGCGACTCACCCGGCGTGCTGCGTCGACGTCCCGGCGGGCGTCCGTCAGTCGGTCGACGCGGCGATCACTCGCCGCCGCCGCACGGGTCGGCCGCGGCGCCGCACGGGTTGCACGGGTTGGGCGTGGCTTCGCCGCCGCCGCACGGGTTGGCGGCGTCGCCGGCACCATCGGCAGCGGGCTCCGGCGCGGGGGCCGCGGCGTCCTTCTTCTTGCTGCAGGCGGTGGCAAACGCGGCGAGGCCAAGGGCGAGAATGGCAATCTTCAGAGTACGCATCGAGATCTCCTTCGCTATCGAAAATCGGTGCGTCAGGCGGTGCCTGTCGCCCAGGTTGGTGGCGCGGGCCACGGGCCTACCCGCGTCGCGCGGACGGTAGCGCAGGGTCGCGATGGCTCGCCACTTCCGGGCCGTGGAATCGACCATCGGGCCCAATCCCAAGGATCGCGCCTGGTTCTGCTACCCTGCGCCGCCGATGGCTGACACCGCGGTCGCGGACGATCCCAGGGTGATCCGCCGCGTCATCGTGGCGTCGAGCCTCGGCACGCTGTTCGAGTGGTACGACTTCTACCTCTACGGCGCGCTCGCCCTGTTCTTCCGCGACCTGTTCTTCCCGGCCGGCAACGATCGTGCGGCGCTGCTGTTCAGCCTGGCCGCGTTCGGCGCCGGCTTCGGCGTCCGCCCGCTCGGCGCGCTGGTCTTCGGTCGCATCGGTGACGTCGTCGGCCGCAAGTACACGTTCCTGATCACGATCGTCACCATGGGGCTGTCGACGGCGCTGATCGGGTTCTTGCCGACCTACGGATCGATCGGCCTGGCGGCGCCGGTGCTCCTGGTCACGTTGCGCCTGGTCCAGGGCCTGGCGCTGGGCGGCGAGTACGGCGGCGCCGCGACCTACGTCGCCGAGCACGTACCCGACGACCAGCGCGGCTACTACACCAGCTTCATCCAGACCACGGCGACGCTCGGCTTCTTCCTGTCGCTGGCGGTGATCGGCGCCTGTCGCTCCGGCCTCGGGACCGACGACTTCAAGGCCTGGGGGTGGCGGATCCCGTTCCTGGCCTCGTTCGTGCTGCTCGCGGTGTCGCTCTACATGCGCCTGCGCATGCAGGAGTCGCCGCTGTTCGCGCGCCTCAAGCAGGCCGGTCAGGTGTCGAAGAACCCGCTCAAGGAGAGCTTCGGCAACCGTCGCAACCTCCGCTACGTGCTGCTGGCGCTGTTCGGCGCCACCGCCGGTCAGGGCGTGGTCTGGTACACCGGCCAGTTCTACGCGCTGACGTTCCTGCAGAAGCCGCTCAACCTCGACTGGCAACTCGCCTACGTGCTGGTCGCGATCGCGCTCGCCCTCGGCACGCCGTTCTTCGTCGTGTTCGGCCGGCTGTCGGACCGCGTCGGCCGCAAGCGCATCATGCTGACCGGCTGTGCCCTGGCGGCGCTGACCTACGTGCCGATCTTCATGGCCATCTCGGAGCTCGCCAACCCCGACGACGTCGCCAGGGTCAGCTCGCTGTCGACCGCGAGCATGATCGGCATCGTCGCGCTGCTGTGGCTGCAGATGATCTACGTGACGATGGTGTACGGCCCGATCGCGGCCTTCCTCGTCGAGCTGTTCCCGACCTCGATCCGCTACACCTCGATGTCGTTGCCGTACCACCTCGGCAACGGCTGGTTCGGCGGCTTCCTGCCGCTCATCGCCACCGCGGTGACGACGTCTGCGTGGGCCGCGAACAGCTTCGGCGCCAACGCCCGCTACAGCGGCCTCATCTACCCGATCGCGGTGTGCGTGATCACGGTGATCGTTGGCGGCCTGTTCATCCGCGAGACCAAGGACCACCGCATCGACACCCCGATCCGGTGATGCCGGACTCGTCAGCCGCCGCGCAGCGCTCGCCGGTATGCCCGCACGGACTGCGGCTGCCGCTCGGGATCGACGAAGCGCACCAGTTGAAGCAGGTCGAGCTCGGGCAAGAGCAGGCTCTTCGTCACCACCGCGTAGCGGCCGCGGCGCAACAGATAGACGACCAGTCGATCGTCGGCCCAGATCCAGACCTCGGGGACACCCAGGCCGCGGTAGATCTCGAGCTTGTCGATGCCGCCGGAGCTCCACACCACCTCGATCGCCAGGTCGGGACGGTCCTTGCGCGCGCCGAGCGTGTAGCACTCGTCGGGTTCCGCGCCGCGCCGCTTCGGTTTCTTCTTCACGGTCCACGAACCGACACCGAACAGATCGACGTCGCGTTCGTCGGCCCACGCCTCGACCAGGCGGGCGATACACTTCTTGATGCCCTCGTGATCCCAGCCCGGACTCATCAGTTCCAGCTCTCCCTCGAGGTACGCGATCCGGGGCGCGCTGCGGTCGCCCCGGATGGCCAGGATCCGCTCGTAGTCGGCCCACGACACCCCGTGCAGGTGGACGAAGTGATCGCCTTCGCGGGCCGGCTTCACCGGCGAGGTCAAGCGAGCGGTCGCCGGCGCCACCATGCGCTGAGTGTAGCCTACTCCTCGACCTTGAGGCCGCGGACCAGGTCGACGAGCGGCGCCAGGCCGTCGCGGGCGGCGTGGCGCAGCAGATCGGACTGATCGATCGTCGCCGAGAACGCGGGGCCGACGGTGTAGTAGGTCTCGACGAACAGCTCGCCGAGCACGCTCTGGCGCAGGATGCCGTCGCGGAACGAGCGCAGCATCGAGACCTGGTTGGCGAGCGGCGAGCCGTAGGCGGCGGTGGCGACGAAGCAGGCGTCGACCTCGCCGGTGGTGCGGTCGGGGGTGGTGAACTGGGTCGTGATCAGCGGGCTGTAGTTCTTGCAGTCGTCGTAGGCGCGCACGGCGACGTGGTAGGTCGTCTGCGGCAGCAGGCCGGTGATCTCGAAGCTCTGGATCTGGCCCGGTTCGTCGGGCTCGATCGCCGTCGTGATCGGCGACGAGTCGAGGAAGTTCTCGTCGGTGATCGGGCTCACCGCCCGGTAGCGGATCTCGTAGCCGGTCACGGTGCCGAGCTGGCCGTCGTCGCCGGGGGCCACGAACGTCATCAGCGCGCTGCGCTGCTCGACCTCGACCGCTTGCAGCTCCGACGCCGCGCCGGGGTCGGCCATGTCGAGCTCGGGTCGGGCCACCACGCGGACCCGGAACGTCGAGCCGCCGGCGGTGTGCAGCAGCAGGCGCGCGGCGCCGGCGCCGGGGGTGGCGGTGTCGATGGTCGCGTCCGGGGACCGGACGTTGCCGTCCTGGCCGTCGGGATCGCCGTAGCCGACGTACGCGGATGACGTCGCGGTGGTCGCGTCGGTGCCGATCGTGAACGGCACCCGGTACACCACCGAGGGCTGGCCGCGGTACGGCTCGCCGTAATCGGCCCACGGGATCCCGGGCGGCTCGGGGTACGTGGTCGGGTTGTAGGTGGCGTTGTGGTCGAACTCCTTGCTGACCTCCATCCACACCACGTAGGGGCCGGGCGGCAGGTCGGTCGGGATGGCCCACGTCACCGAGAACGGCAGGTCGGCGGCCGGCGTGGCGCCGGAGACCGTGTCGAGCGGATTCATGCCGTCGAACATGCCGACCGCGAGGTCGTCGATGCCGTCGACGCGCGAGATGTCTTCGCGCGGCGGGTACAGGCTGGTCTGGCCGGAATCGAGCTTGCCCTTGTCGGTGTAGATCGCCGACGCACAGCTGCCGGTGTCCCACGCCGCCTCGTCCGGGCGCAGCGGCCGGCAGAAGAACGACTCCTGCGAAGAGTGCGAGAACGGATGCGACAGGTTGCTGTCCTCGACGTTCTGGAACACCAGCACCGGATAGGTGGCGCCGTGACGGTGGGCCCACACCGGAAACACGGTCTGGCGGCGGCCGTAGGGCCAGCGCGGACCGCTGTTGAAGTCGAAGCGGCCGGGGCGGTTGCCGATGCCGCGCCGTCCGACGGCGTCGGTGACGTAGACGGTGCCGATGAACCCGCCGGCCGGATCCTCGAGCCACACCACGATCTGCAGCTTGTCGGCGGGCTTGAAGGTGGTCTCGACGACGCGGCACTCGCCGGCCGCGGCGCGAGCGGTCGGAGCGGGCAGGGCAGCGGCCGACGTCAGGAGCGTGGCGGCGAGCAGGCGGCGGCGCAGGTGCATTCGAACCACCATTGTCGTCGATCCCGACGAGGCGGCAAGGGGTAAAGATCACAGTCACTTGCTACGGTGCGAACCGTGATTCGCGCCGTCCGGAGCGGAGGCGGGGAGCGGAGTTGGTCATCATGAGGATCCGTTCCAACCCCGTTCGTCCTGAGCGAGGCCGCCTGGCGGCCGAGTCGAAGGACGCCATTCCGACGCTGGCGGAGCTGCGCGCGGCGCGGCTGCCGCTGGCGTGGTTCGCGCGCGACACCGCGGTCGTCGCCCGCGCGCTGCTCGGTTGCGCGCTGGTGCACGGCGCGCGGGCCGGCATCATCGTCGAGACCGAGGCGTACCTCGGGCCCACCGACCTGGCGTCGCACGCGCGCTTCGGTCGCACCGCGCGTAACGCGGTCATGTTCGGGGCCGCCGGCGTCAGCTACGTGTACCTTTGCTACGGCGTGCACGAGATGTTCAACATCGTGGCTCGCGCCGAGGCCGAGGCCGAGGCCGGCGCGGTGCTGGTTCGCGCCGTCGCGCCGCTGCGCGGCCTGCCCGATGACGCCGCGGTCGGGCGCGGTCCGGGCAAGCTGACCCGCGCGCTCGGGCTGTCGCGCGGCCAGCACGGCCGCACGCTCGACGGCGATCAGCTGTTCGTGGCCGGCTGGCAATCGGCCCGCGCCGCCGCCATCGCGCGCGGGCCGCGCATCGGCGTCGACTACGCCGGCGCCTGGGCGCCGCGTCCGCTGCGCTTCACGATCGCCGGCCACCCCGCGGTGTCGGGCCGGCGCTGATGGCGAAGGTCACGTTCCAGCCGGCCGGCATCACCGTCGAGTGCGCCGACGGCACGTCGCTGTTCGACGCCGGCGCCCTGGCCGCCGGCGTGGCGATCGAGACCGCGTGCGTCGGCAAGGGCACCTGCGGCCTGTGCCGCGTCAAGGTGCTCGCCGGCGCCGAGTCGCTCTCGCCGTACACCGAGGAGGAGGAGCGCCACCTCGGCAACCTCTATCACCTGACGCGGGTCCGGCTGTCGTGTCGCACGCGCGTCAGCGGCGACGTCACGGTCGTCCTGGCGCCGCGCCGGGGACGGGGGCCCGGCGGAAGCTAGCGTCAGCCGCCCGCGGCGACCAGCCAGGCCGCTGGCCAGTTGCACAAAACTAACCCGCGGTTAGCGGCAAGAGGCGCGTCAGGCCCTGCGCCGCGGACTGGTCGCGAAGAACGACCTCGCCGATGTCCGCCGGGCGCTGCGACCGTTCGGAGGGATCTCCGCGTGACGATCACCCACCTGGGTCTCGGGATCTTGGTGATCATCCGGAGCGGTGCGGTCCGCTTACCGTAACAACCGCATCCGTGGCTGACACGGCGCACGACCGGGCTACCCGGCACCGCGGCGGTTGGGCGACAGCTCCTGAAGCCCGCGACGGATCCATCCTTCGAGCGTTCGCGGCTCCACGTGGGGGCGGGCGCGGTCGAGGGCGGCGCGGACCTCAGGAGGCCGGAAGCCGAGCTGAACCAGCGCCTGCTGAGCAAGCGCGACGACGTCCTGGTCGGCGTCACCGCCGGGCCGGGACCTTCGATCGCCATCGTCATCGTCGCGCTCGAACACCAGCGCGTCCGGCGCCGTTCCGCTGATCGACAGTCTGCCTTGGTGGTGGGCCTGGTGATCAGCGAAGCAGATCGACGTGAGGCTACTCGGCTCGTGGGTGGCCCGCCCGAGTGGCGGCCCACGTGGACGGCGCGACGTCCGCAGCGCCACGGGAGGGCAGCCCGGGTGGATCGATCCGCGAGCTCCGCGGTGGCAGTGCGCGGCGCGGTCATCCCAAGCGAGGACCCGGCGCGCAGGCCCACGTGGGTCGTCGCGATGGGCAGGCCCCACCGCGCCGGCGGCGCACGGCACGGCGGGGCGGGAGCATCACCAGATCCCGCTCCGCGACGTCTATGCCCGACAGACTCCTGGGTGACTTCCTCTCGTTCCAGATCGATCCCGATGCCCATCACCCCGCGATCCGGAACGACGCGATGCCGTACGAGGGCCTCCGCTTCCGTGCCTGGCTGTCGTGCCGCACGCGCGTCAGCGGCGACGTCACGGTCGTCGTGGCGCCGCGACGGGGACGGGCCGCGGCCCGATAGGCGTCGGCGCCACCGGCCGCGGCGCCTCCGTCACCTCCTGCGGCGTCAGCACCTGGGCGTCGTAGAAGGGACCGAAGTCGCGGACGTAGGCGCGGAGCGCCGAGACGTTGGCGGGCAAGATCGACTGCCAGCGCTGCTTCCACGCCTTCTGGAAGTAGCGGCGCGGATCCTGGATCATCAGGAAGTCACGGACCAGGCCCGGGATGTTGGCGGCATCCTCGATGATGAACTCGCCGGCGCCGAGCTGATCGAAGTCGGGCGGGACGATCGCCGCCAGCTCGTGGAGATCGTCGATGCCCATGGTGCGCAGCTCGTCGAGCACGTCGGCCTCGGTGTCGTTGTACTCGGCGACGAAGGTGCCGTCGGCGAGCTGGTGCGCGAACCGCCACGACAGGAAGGCGGCCACGCTCTCGCTGGTGATCGGCCCGTTGCGGTAGGCGGTCGGGCGGCCGGCGGTCGCGTCCTCGGCGAATCGGTTCTGCACCAGCGGCACTCGCGCCGGCGCCGGGCAGGCCGTCACGGCGGCCACCGCGGCGAGCGCGGCCAGCGCGCTGAACCCGCGCCCGCCAGCGGGCGTCATTGCAGCTTCACGCCGTAGGTGCGGGTCTGATCGGCGCGCACGTCGATCTCGATGGTCGCGCTCTTGCCGGTCTGCGGGTTGACGACCCGCAGGGTCTGCTTGCCGGCCGGCAGCGCGATCGGCTTGGCACCGACGCCGGCCTCGCCCACCTTCTTGCCGCTGGCGTACACGTCGCCCCAGCTGGTCTCGCCGCCGTCCTCGGCGGTGAGCGTGACCGCGCCCATCGGCGTCGGCGCCGGGCGCAGCACGCGGAACACGCGCGCCTCCTCGCCGCCGATCAGCTCGACCGGCACGGTCAGGGGCAGGAACCCGGTCTTCGAGAGCCGGAGTCGGGCGTTCTTGTGCGGCGCCAGGTCGCGACGCACCAGCGGCGTCTTGCCCAGCCCCTCGCCGTCGAGCCAGACGTCGACCTCGGGTGGATCGGTCTCGACCGCGAGCCGCGCCCGCGCCGCCGTCAGGGTCAGGTGCAGCCGCAGCGTCTGGCCGGGCTCGACGCGCACGCCATCGTCGGCGTACGGCTCGAAGCCGGCCAGCTCGAGGCGCAGCGGCGCGGCACCGGGCGGCACCTCGAGCGTCGCCGGAGTCGGACCGAAGGCCTGGCCGCCGGCGCTGCCGTGGGCGCCGGGCGGGACCGTCTCGACGATGAGCACCGATGCGGCCACCGGCGGCGCCGCCGCGCGGGCGTCCGTCGATCCGGCGCCGCCGGCGCCTGGCGCCGGACGGTCGGAGTTCGGGTCACCTCGGAACGCGACGACGTAGACGCCGGCGGCGACGACGGCCGCGATCGCCGCGGCGTAGAGGCCGAGGCGGCTCGCGGTCGCCGGGCGACGGGTGATGAGCGTCATCGAGGCGCCCGGTGTCGCCGCGAGCTCGGCGCTCGTGCCGACGTCCACCACCGCCGCCGCCGCCGCGACCCGCGCCGCCGGCCCCTTCTTGGCCGGCATCGCCGGCGGCTGGCTGTCGCCGTGCTCCCACGGCGCCACCGACACCGTGGTCTCGTCGAGCTCGAGGCGGCTGATGCCGTCGGAATCGATGCGCGGGATCAAGACCGGGACGCCCTCGATCGGCGCCAGGACCGGCTCGGTCTCCGAGTCGACGATCGCGTCCTCGGAGCCGGTGCGCTTCTTGCGCTGCACCATCGTCACCGCGGTCCGCTCGCCGCTGCGCGGTGGGTCGCCGGCCGCGGTCCGCCGATCGCCGGACCCGCCTTCGACATGCGCGACCTCGGCGGCGGTCCGCCGCTCGCCGAGCGCGGTCTGCCGCACCGCCGACGGTTCGGCCAGGTTGGCGAGCTGGGCGCGGATGATGTCGTCGAGGCGGTTGCCGGTCGGCGTCGACAGGTCGACGACGTAGCCGACGGCGTCGGCGACGTCGAGCGCGGTGGTCACGATGCTCGACTCGTAGGTCAGCTCGGTGAGCGCGCGCAGCATGACCGCCGGGCGCAGCGGCCGGTCGCCGGGGCGCCGGGCCAGGGCCTGGTGCAAGATGTCGTCGAGCCGGGCGGGCAGGCCGCGCCGCACCTGCGACGGCCTCGGCAGCGGCATCTCCTCGATGTTGCGGATGATGTCCTCGGCTTCCTCGCCGGGGAACAGCTTCTCGCCGGTGAACAGCTCGTACATCACCGACGCCGCCGAGAACATGTCGCTGCGGGTGTCGAGCGGCTCGCCGCGCGCCTGCTCGGGCGACATGTAGCGCCACTTGCCCATCACCTTGCGGCGCCCGGTGGTGGCGACCTTGCCGGGCTGAGCGGCGACCGCGATGCCGAAGTCGGCGATCTTCACCTCGCCGGCCTTGCTGAGCAGGATGTTGGACGGCGACACGTCGCGGTGGACGACGCCATGGCTGTGCGCGAAGTCGAGGCCGCGCGACAGCTCGATCGCGATCTGGAACGCCGCCGGCAGCGGCACCCGCTCGTGGCGCTCCTTGAAGCGGCGCAGCAGGGCGGCCAGGTCGAGGCCGTCGACGTACTCCATCGCGATGAACAGCGAGCCGTCGAAGCGGCCGAAATCGAACACCTGGACCACGTTGGTGTGCGACAGCCGGACCGCGACCTTGGCCTCGGCGATGAAGCGCTCCTCGAACTCGGGGTCGCGCGCCAGCTCGGGCAGGATCCGCTTGATGGCGAGCGTCTTCTCGAAGCCGTGGGCGCCGTACGCCTTGGCCAGGAAGACCTCGGCCATGCCCCCGACCGCGATGCGGTCGAGCACATCGTAGCGTTCCAGGCTCTTCTGAGGGACCTCCGCCATCCGGATCGTGGCCTATAGTAGAAGCATGGCCAGCGCGATGACGCGAGGCGCGATGAAACATGCCACGAACCGGGCCGCGCGCGCGCTCCTCGGGGCGGTCATCGCGTCGGTGGTTGCGCTCCGGGCGACGCCGGCCGCCGCCGACGAGCGGCCGGTCCTGGTGCTCGACGCCACCGGCAGCGACGACGGCCAGGCCATGGTGATCCGGATCGAGAAGCACATCGGTCCCGATCCGGAGCTGGCGCCGGTGGCGGACCTGTATCGCAAGCCGTTGCGCCAGCCTACAGCCACCGACACGACCTGGCAGGCCGAGGAGGCGGTGCTCGCCGAGGCGCGCAAGCTCCTGACTCCCATCGGCTATCGGGCGGCCGCCGAGAAGGTCCGCGGTGCCCAGGATCGGCTGGCGCGATTCGCCGGCGACGCCGCGCCGCGCGCGCTGCTCGCCGAGCTGGTGCTCGTCGAGGGACTGGCGGTCGCCGGCGACAGCGGTCTCGAAGCCGCTCGCCCGCTGTTCCTGCTGGTCCACCGGCTCACCCCGGGGCGCACGCTCGACGCCAACCGCTACCGGCCCGAGATGGTGCAGGCGTTCGAGGCCGCCGCGGTCAGCGGGCTGTCGGGTCGGCTGGAGATCAAAGCCTCGGGCGCCGCCGAGGTGCTGGTCGATGGCGTGGTCGTGCCCGGTGGCGAACCGGTCACCAACCTGGCGGTGCCCGCCGGGCCCCACATCGTGACGGTGCGCGGCGAGTCGATCACCTCCGACGGCCGGCGCGTCGAGGCGGTGGCGAAGAACCACGTGCTGGTCGAGCTCACGCCGGTGCTGGCGCCGCTCGACATGCGGCTCGGCCGCGCGCGCGATCGCCTGCTGGCGGCCACCACCGATCGTGCCCGCGCCGATGCGATCACGGCGCTGCTCGGCATGACCCCGCCGGCACGGCACGCCATCGTGATCGTGCGAGTCGGCGGCGAGGGCGGCGAGCTGGCGGCGCGGCTGTACACCGATCGCGGTGGACTCGGGCCGTCGCGACCCATCGGTGACGACGTCGCGGCCGCGGTCGCGCCCTTGCGGCCGCTCGCGAGTCCGAAAGTGCGCGGCACCGGGAACGGTGATGGCCGGCCGCCGCCACCGCCGCCGCCCGCGGCGCCGTGGTGGCAGAAGACGTGGTTCAAGGCCGGCAGCGGCACGCTGGTCGGCGTGGTGGCGGTGGCGGTGGTGACCGCGATCGTCACTCGCGATCCGGGGACCAGCACGCTGCAGGGCGGAGTCGAGGTCGAGTGACCAGGCGCACGCTGATGCTCGTGCTCGCGATGCTCGCCGGGCTGGCGGGCTGCGAGGACTCGGTGCGCTTCCGGCTCCGCCTCGAGTGGCAGCGCTCCCCGGACGCTCAGTCCTGCCCGACCAACGCCGACGATCGCTACTCGTGCAACGCGATCCCGCTGACCTGCGACGTCCGGGTCCGGGTCCGGATCATCGGCGCTGCGAACGGGCAGCCGTACTACTCCGAGTGCTTCACGATCCAGAGCGACGGCGACGCCTGCCTGCTCGCCGACCTGCCGATCACGCCGCGGGCGGTGCCCAACGAGATGGTGCAGGTGCAGGTGATCGTGTGGACGATCGACGAGCTCCAGCGTAGCGGCGTCGACCTGAGCCAGACCGACGGATGTCCGGTCACCACCGAGTTCACCAGCGGCGGCCTGCCGCGGCTCGGCGAGGACCCGACCGGCGAGGATCCGCCCGATCAGCCGGTGCCAGCGCTGGGCGGCGAGGCCTACTTCGCGGTCGGCGACGACCCGGTGGCGACGGTCACGCTGGGCTGCGCGCGCTGGGACTCGCTCGGCGCCGAGGCCTGCCGCGCGAGTAGCATCCGACTCGAGGCCACGATCCGCGATCCGCGCACCTTCAGCTCGGTGCCGCGCTCGCAAGCCGAGGACATGGACGTCCGGTTCGGCGCTCCGGTCGCCAACGGCGACGGCTCGTACCGGATCGATTCCGGTCTCTTGTCGCCGGCGCTGGCGTACACCGGCTCGGGCGCGCTCACCTGGCAGGGCAGCCTGGCGATGGCCCCGACCGGCACCCAGTGCCTGCGCATCGACGCGCTCGGCGTGGCCGCCCCCACCATCGCCTGCTTCCCGGTCGCCGTGGTCGGGCAGATCCTGCGCACCGACGGCTTCTTGGTCGGTCGGGTGATGCTGCGGGCGCTGCTCGATCTGCAGGCGCTGGCCGATGTGCCCGAGGCCGGCATGGTCCTCGGGGTGGTGGTGGACGCCGCCGGCCAGCCGGTGCGCGACGCCGTGGTCACGACCACCGAGGGCGCCACCGTGGTGTATCCGGCCGACGATCTGCTGACGGTCGGCTTCGTCGACACCGACACCAAGGGCTACTTCCTGTCGATGAACGCCGACTACGATTCGGCGTGGCAGGCCTCGGTGCCGGGCGGCCTGATGGGTGACGGCAGCGCGCGTGGTGGGCTGATCGACGATCATGTCGCGGTGGTGGTGGTGCGGCTCACCGGTGTGGTGCAGCCGCCGCTCGACGCCGGCTTCAGCGGGCCCGAGGTCGATGCGGGCGTCGACGCGCCGTGAAGGAGTCCTGGTATCGCATCGCGTTCGGAGGCGGCGACGGCGAGCGCCTCGTGGTCGCGCCCGGCGCTCACCTCGGCGCGGCGATCGGCGTCGCGGCGTCGCGGCTCGGGCGCAGCGGCGCGGTGTGGCCGATCGCGGCCGGGCCGGCGACGCCGGGCGAGGTGCCGCTCGGCGAGTCGGTCGGCAAGGGCGTGGTGGTCGCGCTCGAGGTGCCGGCGCGGATCGGCGGCTTCCGGTTTCCGGCCGGCGTGGTGGCCGAGCTCGGCGCGCCGGGCGCCGGCGTGCGGGCGCCGATCGTCCCCGGGTTGACCGAGCGCACCGCGGAGGACGCGCTGGTGCTCGAGGTCGTCGCGGAGGGCGACGACGCGCGCGAACGCTTCCTCGAGATCGTCGAGCGACTGCCGGTGGTCGACAACGTCGAGGTCCAGGTCGCCGATCATCACGACGGCGGCGGCAGCACCGACGTCTGGCTGACGCCACGGCTGCGCGATACCCGGCGAGCGCTGCGCTTCCTCGATGACTTCGACATCGATCTGCTGCAGAACGGCCACGTCGACGTCGCCGCGTACGTGCGCGCGCCGCGCTCGACCTGGCGCCTGACCCAGCACAAGACCCTGGTCTGGATGACCGTCGACGCGACGCTCCACGGCCGGGTGCGCGGCTGGCTCGAGGGCGCCGGCCTCGCGCGTCGCGACTCGCTGACCACGGTCGCCGCCGCGCCCCATCATCACTACCGTCCGGCGTCATCGAGCCCGCGCGCTCGCCTCGAGACCCGGCTCGGCAAGGCCGGGCTGCGCATGGTGGACCGGCTCGCGGCGGGGTGAGCAGCCGTGCAATTCATGCCGCGATGAGGTAAGCCGTCGGCGATCGATGCAGTCTGGCGAGCTCGCCGCCCTCGGTACCGCGATCTGCTGGACGTTCTCGTCGCTGGCGTTCGAGACCGCGGCGCGCCGCGTCGGCTCGCTGTCGCTCAACCTGGCGCGCGTCACGCTCGCGTTTGGCTGGCTCACGGTGCTGGCGCTGGCGACCCGCGGTCAGCTGTTGCCGACCGACGCCAGCACCGCGCAGTGGGGATGGCTCGCGCTCTCGGGTGTGGTCGGCATCGTGCTCGGCGACCTGTGCACGTTCCGCGCCTACGTCGAGATCGGCGCCCGCCGGACCATGGTGGTCTCGACCGCGACGCCGATCTTCACCGCCGGGCTGGCGTGGCTCGCGCTCGGCGAGCAACCGACCGTCGCCGAGTTGCTGGGGATGTCGGTGATCGTCGCCGGCGTGGTGCTGGCGGTCCGCGGCCCATCGCCGCGGCTCCCGGGGACGGAGACCCAGCAGGGAATCCGGCTGGTGCGCGGCGTGGTCCTCGGTCTCGGCGGCTCGCTGGGCCAGGCCGGCGGCCTGCTGCTGTCCAAGCACGGCATGGACGGCTACGCCGCCGTGCCGGCAACGCAGATCCGGATGCTGGCGGGCGTCGCTGGCTTTGCGATCGTGGTCACCGCCGCCGGCTGGTGGCGGCGGTTTGGCGACGCGGCGCGCGACCGCCACGCGATGGGGTTCACGGCGATCGGCGCCCTGCTCGGTCCGGGTTTCGGGATCGCGCTGTCGCTCTACGCCGTCACCCACGCCAAGGCCGGCGTCGCCGCCTGCCTGATGTCGCTGTCGCCCATCATGATCATCCCGCTGGTCGTCGCCCGCCGCGAACCGGTCGGCGCCGCCGGCGTGGTCGGCGCCGGGCTCGCCATCGGCGGCGTGGCGATCCTGGCCCTGGCGTAGGTTCAATGCCGATCACGTAGCGTCGAGTGATCGAGATGATCCACGTTTCCGCTGATCGAGATGATCCACGTCCCCGCTCGTCCTGAGCTTCTCACCGAAGGGGTTCCGAGATTGCCGGGGAACGAACGCGGGTGGATGATGGTGCGGCGTGGAGGGCAGTAAGGCCGCCGCCTTCAATGGTGCGATGGTGCCCGTTCCTGAGCCTGGCTCCGACTGCTGACG
>CANKMW010000118.1 GCA_947483555.1 Myxococcales bacterium | reverse complement strand
CTCGACGGCCGCGTGTGGCAGCTCGACCAGGGCTTCCTCGCCGGCCGCGTCGTCACCGTCGTCGCCGCCCACGCCGGCCTCGCCGGCGATCCGGTCGCGCTCCACGACGGCCACCGCTACCCGTTGCGTCCCGCCGATCCGGTCGCGGCGTCGCGCACCCGGCGCCGCCGCCGCGGCGAAGCCCCGACCCCGATCATCCCGTTTGATCCCGCCGGCGCGCTCCTCGACAGGACCGCCGGCCGTCCCCCTCGCCACCGCAAGGAGAAGCCGTGACCTACCTCGAATGCTTCGGGCTCAAGGAGCCGCCGTTCTCCAAGGAGATCGCCGACGCCGACCTCTGGCTGCCCACCTCCAAGCAGGCCGTCGCCGACGGCCTGCTTGAGGCGCTCACCGCTAACACATGCCAGCGGAGACAGCGACCAAGGGCTGACACGATCGTTGAGGAAGCGGCCAAGGTCACAACGCGAATCCGCCGCCGATCATGAACACCTCGTTCCGGACGTCGTGATGGCATTGGTCGCTTGTGCACTCGTAGACCGTCCGCAGCCCGAGTTCATAGCGAGCGTCGAATACGAATGCGCCCGCCGACGTGACGACTTCGATACCCGCACCGAGCATGAGCCCGAAATCGAGCAGATTGACTGAGCCGCCTCCAACGACTTCCCCCTTCGTCCTCACGTTGGCGCTGACCGTCGGACCCAGCAGGCCGCGTAGGCGCACCGACTCGCCGATCGGTGCGCGTCCGATCGGCAGCATCGCGAACTGGATGTAGTCGTACTCGACCGCAACGTCCTCTGGCAGGAATACCGTGAAGGGCGCACCCTTCTGCGTGTAGCAGAGACCGGCCTCGAACCCGACGTAGTCCGTGAACTCGACCATCGCGAACCCGCCGGCCTGGAAACCGGTGCGCGTGTCGGGGGAGAAGAGGTCACGGACACCGTCACCGACGAAGGATGTGCGGTTGATCCCGACCCGAGGCCCCGCGCGCACGCGCGTGTTCGGATGCGGCACGCTCGGCTGCGCGTACGACGTCGCGACTCCTGTGAGAAGCACCGCCAAGACGAGTTTCATCCCAACAGACTACGCTGAATGTTCGATGGGTACGGATCCTTCTGGACAGCGAGGGGCGATCGATTCCGGCGGGTTCGTCGCGGCGGATCTGGGAAGGCTCGATTCCTCGTGCCGGGCCCGCGTCCGTGTTGTCGTTGCTCTGGATCCCGGAGGCAACCCGTCGGTGCTTTCGACAGACGGGTACTCGGCTCGTCGACCAGAATCAGGATTCAGAGAGTGTCGGTGGTCGCGTGAATCCGCGTAAATCTGGACCGGGTGGCCGTCGCCAAGAAGTGGCCCCGGTCCGGGTGTCGCCACCGGCGTCCGAGGGTACCAACGCCACCGGAGCCACCGGCCGTTCGGGAACCACACCACCGGCACGGCGGGACCCACCCCGAACGCTCGTGTGTCACGGTCCTCGTCTCCGTCAAGGGCAAGCTCGCTTCGCTCGTCGCCTGCGGCGACCCTCGACCTCGCCTGCGGGCCGTGGAAGAGGCCGCTACGGGGTGGGTCCCTGGTCCCCGGTGATCCCGGTGGAACTGGTACCCAAACTGGCCGGTGGTGACATCCGGGCCGCGGGATAGGACGGCGGCCCCGTAACCGAAAAGAGCGAAGGCCCGACTGGCTGGCGCGCAGCGGGGCGATCCTCGAGCACAGCCCCGGCACGGGGCCCGACTTCTGCGCGTCGCACCCGCGCGTCGGTCGCTTCTGGATCGAGTGCGTCGTGCCGACACCCGGCACCGGGGCGAACCGCGTTTGGGAGCGCGACAACAACGTCAGCGTCTACGCGACGAGCCATTCGCCGGCGCGGACGAAGCGCGCAGCTACGACTGCTCCCGCTGCTCGAACACTCCGAGAACCACGGTGCGCGTGCGCATGGAGATCTCGGACCGCCAGTTGCCGATGCTGTTCCGCGGCCGCCAGTTGCAGGTGCAGCGCGGCAGCGTTGCGGTGCGCACCGCGAGCGGCGCAGCGCCGGTCGGGTTCGACCTGGCGATCGACGGCACCAGCGTCAACGCGTTCGCCGCCGATCCCACGCTCGGCGACCTACCGGCGGCGGCGCTGCCGGGGGCGTTCACCGCCAGCCTGCGCGGAAGCCACACACTGGAGGTGACCAGCGCTGGCAACCTGGCGCCGGCCGCGCCGCTGCCCGGCGACACCTCGGCGATCGACGCCGACAAGCTCACCGACATCCTGATCGCCGTCGACTACCGCCTGGTGTGAATACGAGCACGAACACGGCGTCGCGTCACATCAGGACTCGCTCACGCACGGCGGAGCCCAGCCCATCCGTGTCGAGGTCGTGCAGGTGCGGCAAACAGCTTGGCGGCGTGTCCGTGCCCGTGCCCGTGCCCTCGGTCGATCAGCCGCCGATGGACGCTGCTGTCGGTGCTGGCCGCCACGTCGCGATGGCGACACGCTCGGCCAGGTCACGGAAGTCCGAGTAGGCTTGCTGCGCCGCCTGCGCGTGCGAGCCGAGCGCCCCGTCGGCGGCTCTGAGTTGGAAGATCGGCTTCCGCGCTTCTTGCGCAAGCGGCATCAGGCTGCGGAAGTGTTTCACGATGCCGAGGCAGTTCGCGTCGGCGGCCGGATCGTCGGTCGTCGGAGCGACACCCAAGACACTGTCCGCGTAGGTGCCAGGAATCCGCCGCATCCACCGTTCGTATGCCTTGACGGGGCGCCCAGACTGCACAGCGTGCTGGCTGACGATATAGCCGGCCGCACGCATGTCTCCCGGTGGCACGGTAAGCCCGCCCGCGCGACTCCTTCGGGTCGACCACTCCATGCGAGTGTCGGCGAGCCACTTTCCCAGGTTCTCGATCCCGGCAAGGGAGAACAAGTCGGCTCCGAGCGGCATGACGACATGATCCGATGCGACCAGCGCAGCCCGATTGATCGCTCCGAGGCTCGGACCGACATCGACCAGGACTACCTCCGCATCGACATGCGCTGCGCCGGCCTGAACGAGATCCCAGAACGCTTTGATCACCTTGAACGGACCAGGCTTCCCGTCGAGACACTTCAGCCAGTTCTCGGCAAGTTCGCCCTCAAACGCCGCGAGTCGAGGGGTCCCGATGAGTGCGGACAGGTTCCTGGCCACTGGCTCGACGTGAGGGGCACCCAGCCCTCCTTCGTGGTCCACCATCTGCGCGATCGGATCGAAGATCGTTCGAACCTTCGTTCTATCCCACAGGCGTTCGACGTCGTCCTCGTCAAAGAGCAGCGCGGTCAGGTTGGCCTGCGGATCGAGGTCAGCAATCAGCACGCGCGTTCCCCGAAGCGCGTACATCCAAGCCAGGTGATACACGAGTGACGTCTTGCCAACTCCGCCCTTGTTGTTGAAGAACGTGACGACCGGGGTCATGTTCGCCTCCGCACGCGTACCAGCGTCGTGTTGGTGTCCAGTTCCCACTCCAGGGGCGGATTGCCGTTCTTCACCAGCTCCGTTTCTGCGACGTGGAGTCCCTGTCCAAATCGCTGCACGAAGTTGAGGTCGCGTAGTGCCGCAGCGAGGTTGGGGTTGCGGTAGTCGGTCACACCCTTGCCGAAGTTCTCGCGCGTGACGCGACCGAACGGTCCCCCCGGGTTCTGGATCTCTATCCGATCGGTGAACCAGTGGATGCGGATCGGTGCATTCGTGCCGTCGTAGGCGCGGTGCATGATCGCATTGCGGAAGAGTTGGCGGAGTGCGGCGATCGGGTAGTCCGGCGTCCGTTCCTCGAGTTTCACGTCGACGAAACGGGTCGGAACCCGGATATGGTTCTCGAGGATTTCCTCGGTCCGGCGTATCGTCTCGACGATGCGGCCAGTGACTTCCTTTTGGTCGACGATGGGCGAAGTAAACTCTACGCCGTCGAGACGCAGGAACTGAACGTAGGCGCCCGCGATCCAGCGCGTCGAATCGATCCCGAGCAGGAGCACGCCCAGCGCCGTCGGTGCCCCGGACGGATCGCGCAGACGCAGGCCGATCATCTGCTCGCCGAGATCTCGATGATTTGCTGCGATGACTTCTGAGGCGACGGCGCCGGGGAGGTACGTGGACCGGAAGTACTCCGCGTCCAGCTCGCTCACCGGGACGAATGGTAGCGGCTGTGCATCGAACGGCAATGCGTTGTGACGGCGACGCTCGCTGAGCCGTTGCTCTTGCTCGTAGGTCGCGATCGCGCGGGTTGGGCCGGTACGAATCCAGGTGCGGCCGTCGTAGCGCACCGGTGGCGACGAGGACGGCTCGACGACGATCACCGCGATCTGGTTGCCGTCGATCACATGGCGCGAAACGATGATTGATGGCCGCGGGACGATCTTGGTATCGTTCGGGATCTGCCCAAGCTTGCTGAGCAACTGCTCGTCGACAACGAGGCCCGAGAACGAGAAGTCCCTATCGCGCTGGCCGAGGATGATGACGCCCGGCAGGCGATAGTCCGGGTAGTCGTTCGCGTAGGCGCAGATCGCTTGGCGAATCCGCTCGGGCACGTCACCGTTGTACGACTCCTTGCGCTCGACCCGATCGGTCTCGGTGTCGGCGAGGAGCGCCAAGATCTCGGATTCTGTCATCGCGATGGCCCATCCTACCGCCGCGGCAGGCCTCGCGGTACATGCTGGTCGTTCTCATCGACGCTGGTACCGTCGGCTCCCAGATCGACGCGACGTTGGCCACCTGCATCGAGGTGATGCTCATCGACTGCATCGGGAACCCCAGCGAGCGTCCGATGGTCGATCCCCGGTGGCGTGAGCACTCCCAGATCGATCGCGAGGTCGCGCCGCTGGCCGGCGGTTCCAGCCAGCACGTGGTGCCAGCGTTCTTCGCGAGAAATCGTTCACGAGCAAATCGCGGGACGTCGTCATGCCGGCGGCGCCTGCCATCCGTTCGGAGTCGTCCGGTCGCTCTGATCGGCGCCGATCTCGAGCTGCTCGCCATCCAACGCTACGAAACCAAACGCAAACTCCCGGTTCAATATGCGTCGCGCCCCCTTGGGGTCGCTTTCCGTTTGAGACCATGCCGCATGGGTTACTACGGCGTGGCCAGCGCGCCCTCGATGTAGAACGCCACTGTCATCACCAGCGCCGTGTGTCGGATGCTCGGCGTCACGTTGCCGTCGATCTGGCTGCTGTCATGCTCGCCGAACTCGATGAGGTTGCCCTGGACGCGCACGTTCCATGGTCTCGCGGATCCGGCAAACGTGAACTGATCGCCTGAGATGTGACCGAAGAGCTGCTCGCGAGGGTTCGCGCCAGAGGGGCCGGCGACGTAGATGCCGCCCTTGTCATCGATCCTCGCCGTGACGCCCCCCCTGGTCAGCGCGATCGTACCGTCCGCGTGGATCGTCGGGCCCGGCAATAGACCCGTGCCGGGCGCGTTCGGTCCAGCCGACTCCGTGCGGCCGTCTGCGAACAGTCTCGCAATGGGTTCACCCCGGAACGAGATTGTGATCGGTCGCAGGTCGACCACGAATGGCGCCGGGACGCTTGCGGACTCTGTCGCTGTCGGCGGCGTCGACTTCGAGCATGTGGTCATCACGAACATCAGGATGACGAACCGACGCGACCGCTCGAACCGACACATGATGCGACTCATGGCATCACCTGGCATGTGATCGCCGTCCTGAAGCGCTATCGCCGCGACGACCGGGCGCTGCACCCGCAGTCGGTGGTGCTCACCGAGCAGGGCGTCGCGGCACCGGAGATCGCCGTGATACGGTGTCGGAGGTTGCAACCGATGGCGCGTGAACCCGAGCCCGAGCGATCCGACGACGACGAGCTCGAAGACGAGGAGCCACCGCGCGTGCGGCCGGTGCGGATGGTGGTGGCAAGCGTGTTCGGGATCCTGGCGGCGGTCGGGACCCTGATGTGCTGGTTCGCGCTGCATCCGTCGGAGCCGCCGCCCGAGCCGAAGGGGGACGCGGCCATCGCTCTGCAGGGGTTCGTCCCGCTGATCTCCTGGATCGGGCTGATGGTGTGCGGGCTCGTCGCGGTGGTGTCGGCGATCACGCTGATCATGGCGCTGCTCGAGGCCCGGGCTGCCCGGGACTTCCAGTGCTGACGAATCCGGATGACGGCGGGCGGGTCCTACGGCCGGTTCGCGCGGTCGGCTGCCAGGTGGCTCCCGCGGTCTGCTCGCACTACGCCGCCGGGCGCGCCGGCGGGAGTTCGCGGTAAGCTCGAGTAGGAGGTGGTCATGACCGAAGATGAGAAAGCGCGGCTCGAGCGAGCGAAGCAGCACCCGGCGTATGTCGAGGCGATGGGGCGCGAGCCGGCCGACTACACGGTGTCGGCGCTGGTCCTCGGGCTGTTCTACCTGCTGATGCCGATGCTGTTCGTGGCGCCGTTCGTGTTGCTGGCGACCGGGGAGGTCGATCCGCTCGTGGTCGTGGCGATGACGGCCGGGTACGCGCTGTGGTCGTTGCCGTTCTTGATCGCGGCGGTGCGGCTGTACCGGTTGCGACGGCTCCCGGTGGCGCGGTGGCTGGGCGTGGTCTCGGCAGACGGGCCGGCACGGCGGCCCGGCCGCTGGATCCGACTCGAACGGCTCGACGACGGATCGATCGAGCTGTGCCTGCGCATGCGCGCGTACCTGGAGTCGACCGGCGGGGCGGCGGCGCCGGGCAAGGTCGGGGTGGCGATGTGCAAGGGCGACCAGATCGTCGAGTGGGTGCTCATCCCCGACGCTCCAGTCGGGTGACGGCCTCGAAGCGGCTACCATCGTCCGCCGCGCAGTGACTTGATCTGCGTGGCCGCCTTGCCTAGAGGACGTGGGCCTGTTTCGACACCGCCTTCGGGTGGGGCGTGGGGCCCTCAGCGGCGCGGAGGTAGGCGACAAGGGCCGCCTCGGGCTTCTTGTTGTCGCCGAGCTCGTTCTGCGCGATACCGAGCTGGAACCAGGCCTCGGCGTCGAGAGGGTCGGCGGCGGTGGCGCGGACGAGGAGCGCGACCGACTCCGGGATCTCGAACTGGGCGCGCCGGATCATGCCGAGCAGGCGCAGCGCCCGTGGATGGGTCGGGTCCTTCTCGACGACCGCGCGCAGGGCCTCGCTGGCCTCGTCGACCCGCCCGGTGCGCTCGAGCGACCAGCCGACCAAGGTCTGCACGTCGACGTCGTCGGGCCGCTCCGCGGCGAGCCCCTCGATCATGGCGACCGCGTCGTCGGTCGAGCCGGCGAGGAGCAGGGCCTCGGCCACGAGCAGCGGACCGGCGTCGTCGTCCAGCGCTGCCTCGACGTGGGCGCGCGCGGCGGCGAGGGCCTGATCGTACTTCTGCCCGCGCAGCAGGGTCCGGATCTGCGCGGCGCTCGCCGCCGGATCGAACCCCGGAGCCGGCGCGGCATCCGGGTGTTCGGCGACCGGTGGCGATGGACGACGCGGACCGGGACCGCACGATGCCGCAGCGACCGCGACGACGAACCCCAGACGTCTCACCATGGCGCGACGCTATCAGAGCCGCGACACGAGCTCGTCCTGGTGGAGCCGCGCCGCGGCGGCACCCTCACCGATCGGGTCGCGTGACCCGGTAGCGCAGCTGCACGAAGCCGAACGGGTAGTGGGTGACGTCGAACAGGGTGAGCGCGACGTCGCGCCCGGTCGGCCCGAACAGCGGGATGCCAGCGCCGAGCACGACCGGGATGACGGTGATCGTCAGGTTGTCGATCAAGCCCGCGGCGAGGAAGCGCTGGATCGTCACCCCGCCGTCGACGTAGACGCGCTGCGCGCCCTCGGCACCCAGGCGCGCCCACAGCGCCGCCGGATCCTCGGCGCTCGCCGAGACCCGATCGGCGAGCGCGGGATCGATCGTGATCGGTCGCCGGGTCAACACGACCACCCGCTTGCTGCCGTATGGCCAGGCTCCGAACGTCAGCACCTTGTCGTAGGTGTTGCGGCCGATCACCAGCACGTCGATCGTGCGCATGAAGGGCTCGTAGCCGAGCTCGGTGCCGGCCGGCACGGTCGTGTTGGCGTCGTCGAGCCAGTCGAGGCTGCCGTCGGGACGGGCGATGAACCCGTCGAGGCTGGTGGCGATGAAGACCGAGCAGATCGGCATGGCGGCGAGCGGCCAGGATAGGACAGCGGCCGCGCGACATCCATGGCCGGGGCACGAACGCGGTACAACCGAGGACGACGACTGACCATGGGGGACGCGATGACGATCCGATTGACGTGCGTCGAGGGTGGTTCGAACAAGTTCTGGGCGGCCGAGGTCCAGGGCGTGCGGCTGGTGGTGCGCTTTGGCAAAGTCGGCACCGACGGCCAGACGTCGATCAAGGACTTCGCCAGCCCGGCGGCCGCGAAGGCCGAGCTCGACAAGCGCCAGGCCGAGAAGCTCAAGAAGGGCTACCAGCCGGATGGCGGCGAGAAACCGAAGCCGGCGAAGCCGGTGAAGCCGGTGAAGCCGGCTGGCGTCACGATCGTGGCCCGGGTGCCGAAGCCGCTGCCGAAGCCGTACGCGGCGGCCAGGCCGCTGACCAAGGCGTTGAAGTCGCTCGACTGGTCGTCGCCCGGCGCCGGGCCGTACGTGTTCGGCCTCAAGGTGAGCAAGGCCGGGCGCTGGGAGGTCTGGATCGGCGCCGGGTCCGCCGTCGCGCCGGTCGCGCCGCCGCTGCTGGGGATGCGGCTCATGTGGTCGTACCGTGCCGACGGCACGGCGACGATCCAGTGCCCGACGATCGGCGGCGCGGTGGTCGAGGTCGATCTGGTCGAGCGCAGCTGGCGCAAGCTCCACGACGCCGACACCTGCTGCGACGTGACCTGGGTCGATGGCGGCTTCGCCCTGCTCACCGACGCGACGCTCGAGCTCCACGCCATCGAGGACGGACGCGCGGTCCTGCGCAGCACATACCCGGTCAACCAGCCGAGCCGGCTGTCGTCGGTGCTCGGCGATCGGGTCCTGATCGTCAAGACCGAGGTCGAGGCGGTGCGCAGCATCGTCCTCGCGGTCGACCAGCTCGTGCTGCGTCCACTGGCGATCATCCCCGGAGTCGTGCTCGGAGACGCACTCGAGCGCGACGGGCGCGTCTTCTTCGAGCGCGAGGACGGCTCGGGCAGCTTCGTCGAGGTCATGGAGCTCGAGGCCGCGCGCCAGGCGGCGATGGCGGTGCCGCCACCCAGGAAGCTGGACCTGAGGAAGCTCGATCCCGCGCTCGTCATCGTGGTCGAGGCCTGAGCCCGCCAGGATGCTCGCCATGATGCTGCGAACCATGACCGGCATGGCCGTCGTGATGGCGCTGGTGGCAACCGCGTGCGGCCGCGACGGCGACCCGGCGAAGCTGACGCCGGCGTCGAAGGATGGCGCGGCGCCGGCGGTCGCGAGCGGCGCCGGCACCGGTGCCGCCGCGGTGGTCAACCTGACGCCTGACCAGCTGTTCGCGTCCGGCTCGCCGACGTTCGTCCTCGGTACGCTCGGTGACGACGCCGCCGACCGCGCGATCGCGACCCAGGTCGAGCTGGCCCGCAGCGGGTTCCCGCACGCGACGGTCGTGCTCGACACCTCGATCGATGTCGCGGCGGGAAGCTCGGCGTGGCCGCCCCGTCCGGTGCTCTACGGCGGCGCGCACGTCAACGCGGTGATCGCCGCGCTCGCCGACCAGCTGCCGGTGCAGGTCGACGCCGAGCGGATCGTCGTCGGCGGCGAGCGCTACACCGGAGTCGGCGATCACGTGATCGCGGTGGTCCCGGCCGCCGCCACGTACCCGGCGTTCCTGCTCTACGCCGGGACCGGCACCCCGGGCGTCGTCGAGATCAACGGCCAGCGGCATGGTGGCGAGCCGATCGTGATCGGCGATGGCCACGGCCGGCTGCGTGACGGCACCTGGGCGCTCGACGCCGCCGGCAAGGTCACCGCGACGATGGGGCCGCGGGCGCGGCGGATCGCCTGGCGGCGCGTCGAGCGCAGCGTCGCGGGCGTCACGATCCGGGTCGCGTTCCCCGCCCAGCTGGCGGCCGCCGAGGACGAGCCGGCGGTGGTCGACGCGGTCGTCCGCGGCCTGACCATCGCGGTCGGGCGGCTGCAGATCAGCGCGCCACCGCCGATCACGGTCTACGTCTATCCGGATCGCAGGTCCAAGCAGACGCTGACCGGCGACGCCGGCGACGGTCACGCCATGGCGCTCGCCAGCGTGCTGCACGTGATCGGTTCCGATCCGGTCGCCGGCGGCGGGTTCGAGCACCTGATGACCCACGAGGGCACCCACGCGATCACCGGGCAGCTGTGGGCCCCGGCGGCGTCGGCGCTGATCGGCGAGGGCATCGCGGTGTGGGCGTCGGGCACCTACGCCGGCGTCGCGCTGGCGGACTGGCAGCGGCGGCTCCGGGATCGGCCCGCCGCGGCGACCCTGCTGCCGGTGAACGTGTTCCGCAGCCGTCCCGAGGCCGAGACCTACCCGCTCGCCGGCCTGCTGGTCACCGTCGCGATCGAGCAGGTCGGCCTCGACGCGGTTCGTGACCACCTGTTCACCGCGACCGCCGCGACCTGGGCCGACGCCTGCAAGCGCGCCGGCACCACCGCCGCGGCGCTCGACGCCGCCGTCGCGGCGCTGCGCTAGGTGAAATGCCGATCATTGGCGCCAGCGGGTCCGGAACCGGCCGACGCTTCGCTACGGCGACGGGAACGGATCCGGATACGGCCGCGCCTGCTTGACGTACAGCGTCGGCGGCTGGCCCGGGTTGGCCTGGTCATCGAACTTGAACTCGACGTCCATGCCGTACCAGCCGCTGTTGCCGGCGGCCGGGCCGTAGGCCGGCGAGAAGCGGGTGTGGATCGCGGCCAGCGCGGTGCCGAGCTGGTACAGCTGCGTGGTCGTGAGCACGTTGGTGTTCGGAGCGATCAGGTTGGAGTGGGTCAGGTAGTTGACCGGCTGGTTGGGCTGCCGGAAGTAATAGAGGAGCTGGTCGCTGTAGACGCCGGGTGGCGGCGCCACCACCTCGACGTCGCCGCCGAGCTGCACGTTGACGTAGAACGCGGGGTCGAGGTAGCTGGCATCGAACGGGTTGCTGGTCACGGCGACGCCGTTGGCCTCCTCGTCGGCGAAGTTCTCGTGGACCAGCAGCGCCATGCCGACCGACGTATGATCGACACCATAGAAGGTGCGCTCGTCGAAGGTGCGGAAGCTCCACACGTCGGCGTAGACCTTGCGGATCGCCTGCTCCATCGTCGCCAGCTCGGCGACCGCGCCCGAGTACGAGTTGTAACAGCCCGCGCACGGGAAGCCGTCGAGGTCCTCGCTGTTGCTGCTGCTGCGGAAGCGCAGCTTGATCACCGGGTACTCGGCGGCCTTGGCGGTGATCAAGGCCTGGAACGCCGGATCGAAGGGCGCCACCAGCATGTCGGCGCGCAGCTGGGCCAGCGCGGCGTCGCGGGCCGCCGGATCGGTGACGAACGCGAGATCGGCGAGCAGGGCGTCGACGCGAGCGTAGAAGCCGTTCTGGCGCATGAACAGGTCGTAGTAGTAGAGCGGGATCGCGAACGCGCGCTTGATCGGCATGCCCGGGGTCCGGTAGAGCAGCGAGTAGTGCGCGGCCTTGCCGCCGTAGGCCGCCACCGCCGGCTTGATCACGTCGCGCAGGGTCTGACCGCCGAACGGCTCGGGCGTGACGTCCTCGATGTTGGCGAACGCGGTCCGGGTCAGGTCCATCGGTGGCAGCGTCACCGGCGTCGGCGCGTGGCTGTCCCACCAGGCCTGGGCTTCCGCGGCGGTGACCGTGGTGATGGTCCACGCCTCGGCGGTGACCACCAGCTTGACCAGCTGGCCGTCGAGCGACGTGAGCTGCGGGTTGGTCAGCGCCTCGCGCAGCCCCATGTTGGGCGTGTGGCGGTTCCGCGACAGCACGTTGACGTGTGACAGCGGGGTCTGGAATTCCTGGGTGATGAGTCCCTGGATCACCGAGATGTCGTTGGGCGCCTCGTCGAGGACGACGATGTCCTGGTGCGACAGGTACTCGGTGGTCAGCGCCGCCGCGGTGGTGAAGTGCAGGCGGCCGACCGCGGTGCCCAGCGACAGCGGCTGGTAGTCGATGCCTTCGTAGAGCTCCTCGGTGGTCACCACCGGCACCGATGACGGCAGCATCGCGGCCACCGCGGCCAGCGCCTCGCTGGTGGGGTGGAAGGCCATCCGCGGCCCGAAGTAGCTGGCGTGTTTCACCATCACGAACAGGCGCTCGATCATCTCCGCCGACGCGGTGTCGTACGGCGACAGCTCGAGCGCCCAGCGATCGGGTTGCTCGTAGTAGGTGACCGCGCCGAGCAGGAAGCGACGATCCGGCGTGAAGTACTGGGTGGCGTTGAAGTCGGCGAGCGTGCCGACCACCGGCCGCCCGTCGCCCGACAGGTGCGTCGACACGAACTCGAAGTGGATCTGGTACGCGACGGTGTTCTGGAAGTAGAGCGCAAGGTCGAACGTGTCGAGCACGACCTTGGTCGAGCGCGAGCCCGGAAGGGTGGCGTCGAGCGGCGTCGACGCCAGGGTGTCGAAGTCGGCCCGGCACGGGATGATCGCGACCGAGTCCGGTGCCGCGCCCGGATCGAGGATCTCACAGGCACCCTCGGTGACCTGGAACGGGTCGGAGCCGCCGCAGCCGGTGACCAGCGACAGCGCGACGCCGGCGGCGACGGCGAGCGTGAACCGGGACGACATCGGGGTGGTCCGGATCACGGGATGAGCGAGAAGCAGTAGAAGCCGCCGTAGCCGCCGCCCGACCCGACGGTGTTCGAGTTGGGATCCGGCGGGCCCATCTCGATCAGGCTGACGCCGGGCGCGCAGCC
This sequence comes from Myxococcales bacterium, assembly GCA_947483555.1. Classification (GTDB taxonomy): domain Bacteria; phylum Myxococcota_A; class Polyangia; order Haliangiales; family Haliangiaceae; genus UBA2376. Next base: position 11,502 of record CANKMW010000118.1, on the reverse strand, counting down.
CGACTCGATCAGCGACGACATCCAGCTGTTGATCTGGTTGCCGCCGCCGGGGAAGTTGCCGCGCGGCCACGAGTGTCCGACCCGCGGCTGACCCTCGACCGGCTTGTTGCCGGCGCTGGCGGTCCAGTCGAGGCAGGTGCGGTTGGCGGCCTCGAGCCGGCCCTGCAGATTGGAGCCGGTCAGCATGTCGTGGTTGTCGACCTCTTCCATGGTGGCATCGGGCTGGTGATTGGGGACCCCGTCCTCGTTGGGAAAGTCGTCGGCGATCGCCGGATCACCACCGGTGGGGCGGATCCCCATCATGTTGGCCTTGCTCGGCGCCAGCACCCGACCGAGGCGGTCGTACCAGGGACCGTCGCCGATCCGATCGATGGCGTTGACCTGCTGGCCGTTCTCGTCGGCGGTCGCGCTGAGGAAGGCGCGCCACGGCTTGCCGCTCGCCCCGAGCATGCTGCGCTCGGCGATCGTCGCGCACAGCTTGTCGGCGCCGCGGACCCCAGCGCCGGGCCCGGTCTCGCCAAACCGCAGATCGCCGCCGAAGCCTTCCTGGTTGCCGGACAGCTCCTGCAGCGCGCGCAGGCTGGTGACGAAGAAGCTGAAGTTGGGCAGCGGGGCGTCGATGGCGGTGGCGTCGATGGGGGCGTCATCGTCGGCGCCGCCGCTGCCACACGCGGCGGTGGCCAGCGCGAACGAACCGACGGCGGCCGCCACGGTTCGCAGGGTTCGCAGGGTTCGCAGGGTTCGCAGGGTTCGGCGCATCGGGAGCTCCTCTAACGGCAGGTGAGATCGGTCTGACAGGTCTGCCCCGGCGGGCAGTCGTCGGATTCGATACATGACTGGATGCCGGGCACGGTGACCGGGCGCTCGATCGTGGAGCTGAGCACCAGATCGACGCGACCGGCCGAGATCACCGCCGACGTGGTCGCGGTGCGGCCGACGATGATGGTCGGGAACCCGGCGGCGCCGAGGTCGAGCAGCTGGGTCATGAGCGGCGCCGACAGCGTCAGGGCGCCGGTGTCCGGCGCGCGGCACACGATCTTCCCGTTCGAACCGCCGTGATGGCTGATGTCGAGCTGGACCGCGATCTCCGACGTCGCGCCGGTGGCCGCGGCGGTCCAGGTCAGCGCCACCGCCTGCTCGCGGGCCAGCGCCGGATCCACGCTGGTCAACTCGAGCGGCGCGATCCCGGTGCCAGCCAGCGTGAAGCGGCCGGTGAAGTCGCTGCCCGCGGCCTGCAAGGTGATCGCCGCGCCATCGGCGAAGCCCGGATACGCGAGCCGCACGTCGCCCGGGACCTGGTAGTTACCCGCGATCGGCGCCAGGTCGAACTCGGTCGCCGCGCCGCTGCTGGCGAGGAGGCCGCGAACGTGGATGGTGCCGACCACCTGCTTGGTGGCGTAGGGTTCGCAGACGTCGTTGGCGACGCACACGGCGGAGCCGCCGCACGGCGAGGCGCAGAACGGCACCCGCGGGGTCAGGAGCGTGCACGCTCCGTCGCTGTTCACCGGGTCCCAGATGACCGCCTCGGGTTGCGGCTTGTCGTAGATGACGCCGATCAGCGCCGTGTATCCGACGCTCCCGGTCGCCGCGACCGGGGCCACCAGGTCGACGTTGAAGCGCCCGACCAGGATCGTCGGATCGCCGAGCATCGGATCGCCGTCATCGCCGCCACAGGCGAGCATGGCGGTGGCGACGAGCGCGGCGATGGTGGCGTGATGCATGGAGCTCCGGTCGCGAACGTGACGGCCAGGTGACGGCAGGGCCCGAGGGTAGGGCACCGGACCTTGCGCGGATCTAAACTTCGCCGTTCACGCGGTCGGACCCGGCTGGCAGGTGATCACCGCGACGAGGCGGTCGCGCCTCGATTCGGCACGTCGGGCGCCGTGAGCGCGTCATTGGTCCGGCGGATCTTCCTGGCGCATGCGCACCAGCCGGAAGTCGTCACCCTTGCGCACGAGCGTGTCGCACCACCAGGCGTCGTCCTGGAAGAAGCGTAGCTGGACCGCAATGATCTCGCCGGCACGCAATCGGCGCGCGACCTCGTCGAGCTGACCAGCCGTGGTGGCCTCGGAGTAGGCCGCGGCCGCACCCTTGATGCGGATCTCCAGGGACTGGGCGTCGCGGCGCAACTCCGCGAAGTGGGCTTCGACCCCGGCCTGATCCAGGCGCTTGCGGAGCAGCTTGACCGCTGGCGGTGGGATTCCCGGTGGCACGGTGGGTCGCGATGATATCGCGCGCCTTCCCGCTGCGGCTGGCTGGTGCCAACCCTGGCGTGCGCATGGCTTGCGCGGTCTCAGGCAAGCACGCAGCGCCCACGCACGAGTTGCAGCCCCGCCCACCCGCCCCCGGGCGTGGGCCTTGCACGGTGACGTGATCGCCACCCGCGTGGGTCGCCACGAGGTGTCGACCATGCGCGCCGCACCCATTCGCGTAGCCTCGTCTTGGCAGGCACCGTACCTCGTGCTGCTCGCGGCGCTGTTGATGGTCGGGTGCGGCGATGACGACACCAGCCACGGAGCGGCGTCGAGATCGGCGAGCGACGACCGCGGACCGGGCTCGGTCGAGCGGATCCGCACCACCGGCTTGCACGCGGCCCACGCCGCCGGCAAGGAACCCGTGGCCTGCGACGGCTGCCACGAGGTGGTCGCCGGTCAGTACATGCAAGCCGCGTCCTGGCGCTGCGAGAAGTGCCACCCCGACCAGGACCTGACGCTCCACGCCGCCGCCAGCGTCGACAGCGACGCGCGCGCGTGCTTCTCGTGTCACGACTTCATCGCCACCAGCAACCAGCCGGCCGCGTGTCTGTCGTGTCACGACCAGCCGCTCGGCCCGTTGCCGGCGGTCACGCCCCACGACCCGAAACACCCCGACGAGAATTGTAGCGAGTGCCACCGGGCCCACCAGGAGCCGTCCCGGGTCTCGACCCGCTGCGAGGGTTGCCACGAGGAGCCGGTGAGCGGGCACACCAAGCCCGGCATCCAGATCACCGGCTGCGGGAGCTGCCACGGCTACCACGAGCTGGCAGAGACGGCGTCCGCGCGCTGCACGAACTGCCATCGACAGTCGCACCAGGAGGTCTCCTTCAGCGCCACGTTCGTCGGCGGTCACGTCAAGTGCACCACGTGTCACCGCCCCCATCGGTTCGAGAAGTCCGAGGTCATCGGCTGTCGCGACGAGTGTCACGACAAGGTGGTCGCGCTGTCGGAGAACAAGGTCGCGAAGCACCGCGGCTGCATCGGCTGTCACGACAACCACGACGTCGGCAACGCGCCGCAGTTGGCGTGCGCCGGCTGCCATCCCCGGATCGCGCCCCGACACCCCAAGGACCGCGCCAGCGGCTCGGCGTGCGTCGGCTGTCACAAGCCGCATCGGGGCGCCGGCACGCCGATCGCGGCCGCGTGCTCGAGCTGCCACCCCATCGCGCGATCGGATCGCGCGTTCCACCAGGGCGCACGGCAGCGCGGCCCCGGCTGTCGCGACTGCCACCGTCCCCACGACTTCGCGAAGCAGGAGGTCGACCGATCCTTCTGCCTGGGATGCCACGGCGACAAGCCGTTCAAGAACGCGAAGACGATCGAGACCTTCGCCAAGCACGACGACTGCGTCGGCTGCCACGGCGACACGGCCGCCCACGCCCCGGGGGGCAAGCGCGCCGCCTGCACCTCGTGCCACCAGGAGCAGGCCGCGATCGTCCGCAAGGAGCACGAGCACTGCGTCCAGTGCCACGATCCGCACACCACCAGGCAGCAGCGTCCGTGCGGGGCTTGCCACCAGGCCGAGGCGGGGATGGCGCGCAAGGACCACCAGAACTGTGTCCAGTGCCACGAACCGCACAGCACGCAGGTCAAGAAGCCGTGCGCCGAGTGTCACGCCGCGCAGGCCAGCACGGCGCCGACCGACCACCAGCAGTGCATGAACTGCCACGATCAGCACAGCACGCTGGTCAAGAAGCCGTGCGCGGACTGCCACGCCGATCGCGCCACGGGCGTCCATGCGCCGGTGCCGGGCGGCTGTCTCAGCTGCCACCGGCCGCATGGCCCCGGCGGCCACGCCTCGAAGCCCGCGTGCACGTCGTGTCACGACCGGACCAAGCTGCCCTTGCTGCATCAGGTCCCGGCCCACCAGGACTGCACGACCTGTCACCGATCCCACGGTGAGCAACCCAACCGCACGCGCGCGCCCTGCGTCGCCTGCCACAAGGACCGCAGCACGCACGAGCCGACGGCGGCGATGTGCTTCGGGTGCCATCCGTTTGGAGGAGGTACGCCGTGACCGAGCCAAGCCCCCCGACCTCGGGTCGACCATCCGACGTGCCTCCTCCCCTCGCCGCACCGCCACCGCGGCGCACCGCGCGCGCCGGGCTCATCATGCTGGGGTTCCTGCTGGTGGCCAGCGTTCCGCTGGTGGCGCTCGGACAACGGTCCACGCCGCCACCGGTGCCGGCGATGGTGCCGGGGCGAGACGCCGGCGTGACGGCCCCGGTCGCGGCTCCGAACCCGGTGCCCGCCGCGCGCGGGGGGCGGCCGGTCCTCCGGACCGAGATGCGGCAAAACCAGGGCGCGGAGCCGGTCGATGCCCCCGACTTCGAGTGTCTGCCCGTGAAGCGGGACGACAGCGTCGGCGACGACCAGTACCCGGTCCCGTTGCCGCCGTTCTCCAAGGACGTGTTCCCGTGCTCGCGCTGTCATGACAAGCCGAACGACTTCAACCTGACGCCTCGCAACCTCACGATCGAGCACGTCGACGTCAAGCTCAACCACGGCCCGCGCGAGCAATGGTGCTACGGCTGCCACAGCCCGAGCAACCGGGACACCCTGCGCCTCGCCGGCGGCCGGGAGGTCAGCTTCCTCAAGTCGTACGAGCTGTGCGGCCAGTGCCACGGCGAGAAGCTGCGTGACTGGCGGCTCGGCATCCACGGTCGCCGGGCCGGCTGCTGGAACGGCAAGCGCGAGTACCTGCTGTGCGTGCACTGCCACAACCAGCACTCGCCCGCGTTCAAGGCGCTCCAGCCCGAGCCGCGACCGCGGCGACCTGACGAGATCCAGCTAGGAGGTGCGCGATGAAGGACGAAGCCAACGACCCGGGCGGGGCGCCGCCCGCGCGCCGCGGCCAGGGATTCAAGCTGCCGGTGATCAACGACAGCCCCCTCACCCAGACCGGCGAGAGCCGGCGTGGGTTCCTCAAGGTGATGGCGCAGAGCGCCGGCATCACCGCGCTCGCGGCCTGCGATGCCGAGACCCGCGAGCGGTTCTTCCAGCGCAGCTTCCGCGAGCTGTCGCCGGACGACCTCGCCCGGTTCGTCCGCCGACTCGAGCGCGAGTACAAGGAGCAGTACGGGGTCGACGTCCGGGTCGGAGCCGAGCCCCCGATCGATGGGGTGGTCTTCGCCTACGCGCTCGACATCAGCCGCTGCATCGGCTGCCGGCGTTGTGTCTACGCCTGCGTCGAGGAGAACAACCAGTCGCGCGATCCCGAGCTCCACTACATCACCGTGCTCGAGATGGAGAAGGGGCACGGCGTCGACCTCACCCACGCCAACGCCTACTACGAGCCGGACCTGGTGCCGCGCGAGGGCCACTTCTACTTCCCGGTAGCGTGCCAGCAGTGCGACCACTCGCCGTGCGAGAAGGTCTGCCCGGTCGGCGCGACCTGGAAGGAACCCGACGGCGTGGTCGTCATCGACTACGACTGGTGCATCGGGTGTCGCTACTGCATGGCGGCCTGCCCGTACGGGGCCCGCCACTTCAACTGGACGACGCCCAAGATCCCCAAGGACCAGCTCAACACCAACACCCACATCCTGGGCAACCGACCCCGGTCCAAGGGCGTGGTCGAGAAGTGCCACTTCTGCCTGCAGCGGACCCGCAACGGCCGCTACCCGGCCTGCGTGGAGGTCTGTCCGGTGGGGGCACGCAAGTTCGGCAACCTGCTCGATCCCGAGAGCGAGATCCGCAAGGTCATCGAGACCAAGCGCGTCTTCGTGTTCAAGGAGGAGCTCGATACCGCGCCGAAGTTCTTCTACTTCTACGGAGTCTAGCGATGTGGAGCTTCCTCAAGTTCGTCGGAGCGAGCCTGGTTGTCTCGATGAAGGGGAGTCGGGGCTATTACCTGTGGCTCGCGTTCCTGCTGCTGCTGGTGGGGATCGGGATCCACGCCTACGCCGACCAGTATCGCAACGGGCTCATCCGCACCGGCATGCGCGACCCGGTGTCGTGGGGGTTCTACATCGGCAACTTCGCGTTCATGGTCGGCGTCGCCGCCGCTGCCGTGGTGCTCGTGATCCCGGCGTACCTCTACGACTGGAAACCGATCAAGGAGATCGCGCTCATCGGCGAGCTGCTGGCCATCTCCGCGATCGTCATGTGCGTGCTGTTCGTGACGGTGGACGTCGGCAACCCGCTGCGGGTCTGGCACATGCTGCCGATCATCGGTCGACCGAACTTTCCGCGGTCGCTGCTGGCGTGGGATGTGGTGGTGCTGAGCGCCTACCTGATGCTGAACCTGGTGATCGCCACGCACATCCTGTTCAGGTCGCACCGCAACCAGCACTACAACAAGCGCTTCGCCGTGCCGCTGATCCTGATCTCGATCCCGGCCGCGATCGGCATCCACACCGTGACCGCCTTCCTGTTCGCCGGGCTGCCGGCGCGCAGCTACTGGAACGCGGCGATCCTGGCCCCACGCTTCCTCACCTCGGCGTTCTGCTCGGGCCCCGCGATCATCCTGATCCTGCTGCAGATCCTGCGGCGCACGACCCGGATGCGGGTCGCCGACGAGGCGCTGTTCAAGATCGCCGAGCTGATGGCCTATGCGATGTTCATCAACCTGTTCCTGTTCGGCGCCGAGGTCTTCCGCGACGAATACTCGGCGACCCGAGAGATCGTCCACTTCCAGTACCTGTTCGGCAGTGGGGATTACGGCTCGTCGCCGATCAAGTGGTACGCATGGTCCGCGCTGGGGTGCAGCGTCGTCGCCTTCCTGTTGTTCCTGATCCCCAGGACCCGCAAGAACCTCATCACCCTCAACATCGGCGCCGTGTTGATCTACGCCGGGGTCTACATCGAGAAGGGCGTCGCGCTCGTCGTCCCCGGCTTCGCGCCCTCGACGCTGGGCGAGATCTACGCCTACGCCCCGAGCTCGGTGGAGCTGCGGGTCTCGATGGGCATCTTCGGGATCGGCGCCATCCTGTTCACGCTGATGGTCAGGGTCGCGACCACGTACCTGTTTAGCAACGCCGCCCTCCAGCATCACGACGACGACGCCGCCGAGGCCGGTTGATCAAGCGGGTGCGATCACGGCGACCGGTAGGGCACCAGCCGCGACGCCGGTAGACCGCGGTCGCGCAGCACGACGACGTCGTCGTGGTCGTCGCCGTCGAGGTCGGCGATCACGAGCCGGTCGCCGCCCGAGGGCAGCCACGGCACCGCCGCGAGCGTCAACGCCGCGCCGCCGCCATCCGCCACCAGGCGCCGCACCGCGCTCCGATCGGCGGTGACGAACAGGATGTCGGCGGCGCCGTCGCCGTCGACATCGCCGACCGCGAGCTCGGCGGCCGGCTGGCCGAGGAACACGATGGCGCCGTGGCGGCTGCCGTGCACGAAGAGCTCGGGGATGGCGCCGATGACGTCGGCCTTGCCGTCGCCGTCGACGTCGGCGGTGAGCAGCGGCAGCACCGGGCCGAGCGGGCGATCGAGCAGGGTCCGGGCGCTGAACGTCGGCGGCGCGGCGGCGGTCTGCACGGCGGCGCCGAGCTCGAGGCCGGTGGACGAGCGCGCGATGAAGAACACGTCGGCCGCCGCCGAGCCGCCGAGGTCGGCGATCGCGACCCGCTCGATGTTGCGGCCCGACAGCACCTCGATCTCGGCGCTGGGCGGGATGTCGTACGGGAAGCTCGGCGCGTAGGACTCGGTCTGCCGCACCAGCCGGAGCGCGTTGTCGCCGCCGACGACCAGGGTGGGGTGGGGCCCGATCGGCGTCAGGTCACCGACCGCGAGATCGGTGAAGCGGCGGTAGAACTGCAAGCTGCGCCAGTTCCAGGACGCCGCTCCCCCGCTCCAGAACAGCCCGGCGTCGAGGCCGTTGTCGGCAGTGGTCACGATGTCGTTGGCCGCGCGGCGGTCGGCGTCGACCACGCTGGCGTGACGGTACTGGTGGCGCCAGTCGGCGCGCGGATTCTGCTCGGCCAGGCGGCCGTCGGCGATCACCGCAGCGATGATCGGTCCGCCCTCGCAGGCCCGGATGACGAGCAGCTCGTGCCGGCCGCCGGGCAGCAGGTTGCCGCCGACCACCTCGTGGATGCAGGGCAGGGCCAGCGGGGTGAACGCGAAACCCGAGCCGGCATCACCCGGCGACCCGCCATCACCCGGCGGCGCCGGCGCGTCCGGGCTCGGCGCGTCGGGTGACGGGACCAGGTCCTCCGCGAAGTACAGGTTGCAGCCGGTCGCGACCAGCGTGGCAGCGAGGGTGGCGGCGTGACGAGCGATCATGACGTCGAGCGTACCGCCGCCGTGACGGCCCGGCGATGGCCGGGGTCACGGCAAGTGGCAGCGACCACGTCAGATGCAGTTGGGCGCCGACCCGCGACCGCGATCAGGTGGTGGGTGCGGCGGCGCGGGCGGTGGCGTGATAGGCCGCCAGCTGCGACGCCAGCAGGCTGCCGCCGCCGGCCGGCAGCAGCGTGATGCGGACCTGGCTGTCGAGCAGACGCTGGACCTCGAGGACGTCGAACATGGCGCGGGCGATGTCCGGATCCTGCGAGATGTCGCGCAGCGCCGAGCCCACGATCTCGGGGCGGATCGCCGCGGCGCGGGCGAACTCGACGGCGGCCATCCGTTCGGCGCTGCTGGCGATCACGCTGACCTGGTTGGCGCCGTCCTGGCGGATCGCCGAGGTCACCTGGCGCAGCCGATTGACCACCTTCTCCTCGATCTGCTTGGTCATGCCGGCGTCGCGGAAGTGGACCTTGCGGATGTAGATCGATCCGACCTTGAAGCCCCACTCGTTCGATCGCGGCGAGACCTCTTCGCGCACCGTCTGCGACAGCTCGTGGCGGTTCTCGAGCAGCCGGGCCAGCTTCATGTTGGACAGGCAGCGCACGGTCGCGTTCGAGACGTTGGCGCGCAACGAGCCCCGCGGGTCCTGGTTCTTGAACAGGTAGGCGACCGGGTCCGAGACGTACATCTCGTACCAGACGCCGATGCCCATCGGTGCGCCCTCCTCGGAGTTGACCGGTTGCGAGCGCAGGTAGTTCTGGTCGATGCGCAGGTCGAGCACGTAGCGCTTGCCCAGCAGTGGCACCAGCAGCGCCTTCGGTCCCATGCGCGGCCACAACGACGCCAGGCCGGGTTGGTCGTAGACCGCGGCCACCTTGCCGAACAGGGTGTAGACGTGGGCGTGGCGCTCCTCGACGATGATGTAGAGGCCGATCAGGCGCAGCGCGGCGAGCACCAGCGGCACGCCGACGGCGAAGCCGACGAAGCCGCAGGCGGCGACCAGCAGGACCGACATCAGCGGCTCTCCAGGAAGGCGCGGTCGGCGCGCGGGTAGAGCCCGAGGCGGACGTTGCGCAGGTAGGCCGCGAGGGTGTCGGGGCCCAGCCCCTTGAGCGTGGCCAGCTGGGCGGCCAGCGCGCGGAGCGGCTCGACCTCGGCCTGGGCCTTGAGCGTCTCGATCTCGACGGCGCGGCGCGACAGCACGATGCGCTGGTCGGCCGACGCCTGGGCCAGGCTGATGTCCGACGACACGCTGTTGTGAGCGGTGTTGATCGCGGCCAGCGCCGACTCGACGTCGTGGGGCGGCGCGATCTCGGTGATCAGCGAGGCGTCGAGGTGGACGCCGTAGCGCGCCACTGACGCCGCGCATTCCTGATCCATCATGTCGTTGAGCAGGCGCAGGTTCTTGCGCAGGTCGTTGATCGAGATGCCGGAGATCGCCGACTGCTCGGCGCGTTCGAGCTGGCTGGCGCTGGGGGCCTCGAAGTTGGCGATCCGCTCGCGCAGCACCGAGATGAAGAAGCCCATGACGTGGGCGGGCGGGTGCTTGACCCCGAACAGGTAGGCGTACAGGTTCTGCTCGGAGACCCGGAACCGGATCTGTCCGGTCAGTCCGACGTCGAGCTGGTCCTTGGTGACGGCGTCGAGCACCGTGCCGCCGTGGTTGGCTGCCGCGTTCTCCGGGTCCCACGCCATGTTGACGGTCTGGGTGGCGATCGAGACCTTGCGCACCTGCTGCCACGGCCACCGGAAGTAGGGTCCGCCCGGACCGATCACCACCACCTGCGGGTAGGCGTAGCGCTCCTTCTCGCTGTCGCGCATCACGCCACCTTCGGGCGTGTAGACGGTGGTCGCGCCGAGGATGCGCCGCGCCCGCCCGAAGCTGGTCAGCACCGCGCGCTCGTTCTGGTCGACGGTGTAGAAGCCGAGGATGACGTAGCGGAACACGAACCAGACCGTGAACCCGAGGGCGATGCCGAGCACGACGTCGCCACCGCGCGCCGCCTGTAACTGGTTCCAGAGCTGCTGCATGACCCGATGCTGCGCCCGAGCGGCGGGCGCGACAAGTGAAGCGGTCATCGCGACGGCGGTGGGATACGCTGGACGGATCAGATGCTGGCTGATCCTCCCCTGGCTCCCCCGGACGCGTGTCCCTGCGGCTCCGGCGCCGCCGAGCGCACCTGTTGCGCGCCGATCCTGGCCGGCGCCGTGGCGCCGACCGCGCTGGCGTTGATGCGGTCGCGCTACACCGCGTACGTTCGCGGCGCGATCGATCACGTGCTGGCGACCCACGACGCGGCGACCCGCGGCACCGTCGACGTGGCCGCCGTCACCCGCTGGTCGCAAGACACGACCTGGCTCGGTCTCGAGATCGTGGCGACCGAGCGCGGCGCGGACGGTGACCAGGCCGGCGTGGTCGAGTTCATCGCCCGTGGCGTGACCGCCGGGGCGCCGTTCGCGCACCGTGAACGGTCGCGCTTCCGCCGCAGCGACGGTCGCTGGGCCTACGTCGACGGCGACGCGCGGGCGGCGCCGGTGGTCGCGACGGCGACTCCGGGTCGCAACGAAGCGTGCCCGTGTGGCAGCGGCAAGAAGTACAAGCGCTGCCACGGCGCTGGTTAGGGACCGGGAATGGACAACTCGTCCGTCCTCGCGGCCGCTCCATCCCCGCTAGCTTCGTTGCTCGTCGGTCACTTACCGAGGGTAAACTCCACTCCTCGCGCCTCGCCATCGGGGCGGCTCGACCGCGATCACCGATCGATTTGTCCATTCCCGGTCCCTTAGTACACCCCACCGCAAGTTGGTGACCACGGTCTCGTTCCACTCGTCGATGAACGAGAGCACCTTCGCCTCGAGGTCGACGAGGTCGGCGAAGTTGGGGGCGGAACCGCTTGCGCTGGAGGATCGAGAACCACTGCTCGATCTGGTTCATCCACGAGCAGTGCACTGGCGTGAAGTGCATCCGGAACCTCGGGTGCGCGGCGAGCCAGGCGCGCGTGCGCTTGCCGCG
>CANKMW010000117.1 GCA_947483555.1 Myxococcales bacterium | reverse complement strand
GACATCGCGGCCACGATCTTGTGCAAGAGGTCGGCGATCCGGCCCTGGATCGGGGACTCCCACCCGCCACCCTTCGGCAGGAGTTCGACACTCTTCGTCCGTCGGTATCGCGACAGCACGCGATTCACCGTGGCGTAGCCGACGCCGAGTAAGTCGGCCGTCGCCTGGTACGTGAGCTCTTGTTCTTCGACCGCGCGAACGATCGCCGCACGGACTTGGACAGGGACAGCAGCCATCCCGGAACAAGATCACGCTTGCCCGATCACATCAACTGGGTTCAGCGTTAGCGCTCGATCTTCGGCACCAGCTGGCGCAGCTGCCAGGCCGCGAGCTCGGCGCGGCGGGTCTGTTCGAGGAACCGCTGCCGGATCCGGCCGGCAGCGACCGTGACCATGATCAGGAAGATGATGGTCACGCCGACCGCGGCCACCGAGGTCTGCGGCTCGGAGAACTCGACCACCGACGAGCGGACGTGGATGGCACCACCCTCGACGATGGTGGTGCGCTCGACCACGCCGGCGGTCTCGAGCAGGACCGGCGTGACCGCGGACGCCGCGCTGATCGCGACCGTCGGCCACAGCCAGGCCCGGCGCGCCGCGACCACGAAGCCGACCGTGTTCATGGTGAACAGGGTCGGGGTCAGGATCATCGTGCCGGCGACCTGCGACGTGATGGCGATGGCGATGTTGGACAGCACCAGGCCGGCGAAGAACGGCCCGGCGTCGGCCTTGCCACGGGCGCGGCCGAGCATCATCGTCATCGCGGCGGCCACCGTGAAGCCGATCCAGCCCAGCAGCGGATCGGCGCGCTTGACGCCCATCCACACCATCACCAGCGCGATCGGTAGCCACAGGATGTAGATCCACGCCCCGGCGGTCGCCAGCGCGGTGTAGGTCTTGTCCTCGGCAGCACTGACCGCGCGTTCGACCTCGGCCGGCATGCGTCGCGGCGGCTGCACCAGCAGGTGGACCAGGATCGACTGCGCATGCGCGTGCGACGGATCGAGGGCCAGCGCCCGACCGACCGCGGCCAGCGCCGCCGACCGCGCACGTTCGTCTCCACCCGCCGCGCGCGCCGCCTCCTCCGCGCCTTCGGCGGCGAAGCCATCAGCCAGCGCGGTGCGGCGCTGGTGATCGCGATCGCCGTCGAGGTAGTGCTCGATCGCCTCGCGCATGGCGGCCACGGTCTGATAGCGATCGGCGGCCTGGGTGGCCGTGGCGCGGATGCAGATCTCCTCGAGCTCGGGCGCGATGCCGGGCGCCCGCAGCGATGCCCGGGCGTCGACCCCGGCGACGGTCGCCGCCAGCACCTCCTTGGTCGTGCCGCGCGGGATGAGCGGCTCGAGGGTCAACATCTCGAACAGCGTCGAACCCAGCGCGTAGACGTCGGCGCGCAGGTCGACCGCTTCGCCGCGCGCTTGCTCGGGCGACATGTAGCCGGGCGTGCCGAGGAACTGGCCGGCGACGGTCAGCCCGCGGGCCAGCGCCGGCGGCAGGTTGGGCGTCGAGGGCGACTCGGCGACACCCCGCACCTTGGCCAGCCCCCAGTCGAGGACGTAGACCTCGCCGTGATCGCCCATCATGATGTTGCCGGGCTTGAGATCGCGATGGACCAGCCCGCGATCGTGGGCGACCTCGACGGCGTGACACGCCGACAGGAACGCGGTGAGCAGCTTGCGCTGGCCGTAGCGGCGGCGGGCCTCGTCGTCACCGGCAGCGAGGCGGGCGACGATCGTGGTCACGGTCTCGCCCCGCACCCGCTTCATCGTGAAGAACACGGTGCCGTCGTCGCGCGACCCGACGTCGTGCACCGGCACCACCGCCGGGTGGTCGAGCTGGCCCTGGACCCGGGCCTCACGCAGAAAGCGGGCGACATCCTCGTCGTCGTCGGGCCGCGCGATCTTCACCGCCACCTCGCGCCCGATGCGCTTGTCGAGCGCCAGCCACACGTCGCCCATCCCGCCCGAACCGAGCAGGTCTTGCAGCTCGTAGCGGCCGCGGTCGATCTCGCCCGGCCGCGCCGGCGCCGGACTGGCCGGCGAGGTCGGCACGGTGTCTTCGATCATCTGGCGGGGCCGAACGATCGCTCGGGTAGGGTCGTCGGGATCGCGGGGCACCGCTACTCGACCAGCTTGAGGTGACTCGGCCGTTTGCTGCGCGACGGCGGCGGCACCGGGGTTGGATCGTGAGGCCGCGGATCGGGCGTGACCCCGGCGGCGTCGATCAGATCATCGGGGATGTCGTCGGGCCACACCATGCCGCGTTGGTCGCCGTCCTGGACCGCGGCGAACACCGCCGGCCACGGCAGGACGCAGTGGAACGGCACGCCGCCGAAGGTGAGCGTGCCGGACACCCCGTGGTCGTCGACCGTGAGGTCCGGAATCGGCGGGCTCAACGCATGGCCGAAGCGCAGCACCAGCTTGGGCTCGCGCGCGAAGCGCGGCGGCACCTGCACGTCGTCGCGGCGGGCGTCGAAATGGAGCAGCAGCGGGCCGCGGCTGAGCAGATCGTTGACCACCGTGAGCTTGTCGGGCGGCGGCGCCTCCGGTTCGGCCAGCGCGTTGGCCGGGGCGATCGCCTCGGCCTCCTGACCGGTGATCTCGCGGACCTCGTCGGCCGAGATGATGCCGGCGTCGAAGGCGTCGCGCATCACGCCGTCGGGATGCACGGCGGCTGCCATCACGCGCTTCACCAGCGCCTCGGCATGGTTGGCGTGGCGGACCACCGCGTCGTGCGCCTCGAGGGCTCCGATCTCGCCTTGCCGCCACGCGACCAGGCTGGTGTCGAGATCGGCGAGCGACAGCGCGACCCGACGCTCGATGAGTGCGGTCACGACCTCCTGGATGCGGGCCAGCCGCTGGGCGTCGCCATCGGTGTCGGACATGGCGCTGGTTCTAGCCGTCACCGCCGGCCAGGTCCAGTGCCAAGCGTGACCAGTAGGATCCGGTGGTACGGTGCCCGCCGTGCCGCCGTTCGTGCTCACGATCCCGGTCCGCTTCGCCGACGTCGACCACGCGGGGATCGTGTACTACCCGCGCTTCTTCCACTACTTTCACCTCGCGTTCGAGGAGCTGTTCCGGGTCCGGCTCGGCGCCCGCGCGTACGTCGACCTGCTCGACCGCGACCGGATCGGCTTTCCGGCCGTCCACGCCGAAGCCGACTACCTGAGTCCGCTGGCGTTCGGTGACAGCGCCGAGATCGAGCTCACGGTCGAGCGCCTCGGTCGGTCGTCGATCAGGTTTCGTTACCAGGTCTGGCGAGCCGCCGAGCCGGATCGCGAGCGGACCCGCAGCGCCGACGGCAAGGTGGTGTGCGCGGTGGTCGACCTGTCAACGTTCACGGCGGTGCCGGTGCCCGAGCGCATCGCGGCGCTGCTCGCCGATCTGGTCGAGACCGCGGCCCCGCAGCCGTAGTTAGGGACCGGGAATGGACAAGTCGATCGGTGATCGCGGTCGAGCCGCCCCGATGGCGAGGCGCGAGGAGTGGAGTTTACCCTCGGTAAGTGACCGACGAGCAACGAAGCTAGCGGGGATGGATCGGCCGCGAGGACGGACGAGCTGTCCATTCCCGGTCCCTTACCAGCGGTCAGCCTCGAGCGCGGCGGCGTCGAGGACCCGCACGGTGGCGCCGGGCAAGGCCTGCGCCGCGATCCGCCGCAGGTCGGCGAGGCTGGTGCCCGCCCGACCCCGGACCCGCACCACGATGACCGGGCGGCGCCCGACGTGGAGCAGCTCGGCGGGCCCGCTCGCCCGCTCGACGATCACGACGTCGCCGAGCCGGACCGCGGCTCCGGACGGTGCGCGCAGCAACAGATCTCGCCACCGGGCCCCACCCTCCTCGACCGCCACCACGATGCCCAGCCGGCGATCGCGATCGACGCGCTCGGCGACCAGCGTGCCCGCCATCGCCGTCCGCAGCGCCTGTGCGATCTCGGCGACCGGGACGCCGAGCTGGGCGGCCCGATCGCGATCGACCGCGACCCGCTCCCCGATCGCCAGATCGCAGCCCAGGCACGACACCGTCACACCGAGCGCCGGGGCCACCGCAGCGACCGCGGCCCGGCCCGCGGCTGCCAGCGCGACCGCATCATCGCCCGCGAGCGTTGCCTCGACCACGGCGTCGGCCGGCCCCGACGCGAGCTCGACGTGGGTCGGCCGCCCGCCGCGGGTCACGACGGCGATCGACCCGGGCAGCGCCGTGATGCCGGCCCGTTTCATCGCCAGCTCGGTCGCGGCGCGCTGGTCGCGGCGCTGGACCCCGACCCGGATCAGCCCGACGCCCGGCGGGCCGGTCACCAGGCAGTGGGCCTCGGCGCGCTCGGAGATCACGGCGAGATCACGGACCCGGACCCGACCTGGGCCGACGGTGGTGTCGGCGACATCGTCGTAGGTCGCCACACCGGCGACCACGGCCGCGGCGTCGTCGTCGTCGCGGGACCGGCCGGCGATCCCGACGTTGGTGGTCGCGATCGCCGTGGCGACCTCCGCCACCGTCACGTCGAACTCCGCCAGCCTGGACGACACGACCTCGACGGCCAGCCGCGCCTCGCGCACGCCGCAGGTCTCGACCCGCAGCACCGGCAGCCGCTCCAGCGTGGCCACCAGCGCCGACGCCGCCCGCGGATCGTCGGAGATGCGGCCGTAGATCCAGGCCGCCGGCTGCTCGACCACCAGCGGACGGTCGGCGTCGGTGGGCAGCGTCGGGTCGACGGCGACCAGCGCCTGGCGCACCGCCGCCATGGCTGCCACCACGGCGGTGCCGCGAACCAGCGTCACGTCGATGGTGGCGGCGCCGTCGCGAGCCCGCCCGCGGAGCGCGTACACACCGCGAACGCCGGCCACCGCGTTCTCGATCGGCGCCAGCAGCGCCTGCTCGACCTCGGCAGCGCGAGCGCCCGGATAGGCCACCGTCACCGTGATGACGCCGCCGGGCTGGGCGCCGCCCCCGCAGGCCGCGACCGCGGCGAACCCGGCTGCCGCAACCACGACCGCCGGGCGCACGCCTAGCGCGCCGCCGTGCGCAGCTCGGGGTGCTCGTCGAGCCACGACTTGAGGCTCTCGTCGCTGATCTCGACCTCGATGTCGTGGTCCGCGACCTGGGCCTGGCAGCCCAGGCGCGACTCGGGACGCACATCGAAGGCCTTGTCCATGATGTCGTTCTCCTTGTCGGAGACCGGCCCCAGCGAGTCGAGGCCGTCCTCGACGTAGACATGGCAGGTCGAGCAGGCCAGGTTGCCGCCACAGGCGTGACCGACGCGCGCACCACACTGCTCGGCGGCGTCGAGGATCGAGGTGCCGGCCGCGATCTCGACGGTGATCGCCGCCGATCCACGGCCGCACGGGTTCCGAAACGTGATGTTCGCCATCAGCGCCCGCTCAGATCTCGCTCGAGGTCGGCGAGCGTCTTGCCCTTCATCGCCGCCCCGATCGCCAGGTTCATGCGCCGCTCGGCGAACGGCTTGGAGGCCCGATCCAGGGCCTCGATGGCGGTGCGGATGGCGACGTGATCGCTGGCGGCGCTCAGGCGTTCGAGCGCGGACATGGCCGCGGTCGTCGCCACCGCCACCTCGGCGTCCAGCAGGTGGGCATCCTGCACCATCGCGGTCCGGGTCGCGGCCAGGATGCGTTCGGCTTCGATGCGCTCGACGCGCAGGTTGCGCTCCGCCAGGTCGGCCTCGGCGTGATCGAACGACTCCATCAACATGCGCTCCACCTCCTCGTCGGTCAGGCCGTACGAAGGCCTGACCTCGACGTGGGTCTCGACACCGCTGTGTTCCTCGCGCGCCGAGACGTGCAGGATGCCGTCGGTGTCGACCTGATAGCTGATCTCGACCCGAGCCGCCCCGGCCACCATCGGCGGCACGCCGCGGAGCTGGAACCGCGCCAGCGACCGACAGGCGTCGGCGGTCTCGCGTTCGCCCTGCACCACGTGCAGATCGAAACCGGTCTGCTGGTCGGCGTAGGTCGTGAAGGTCTGCGTCGCCCCACACGGGATCGTCGAGTTGCGGGGGATCAGCTTCTCGACCACCCCGCCCATGGTCTCGATGCCGAGCGACAGCGGCACCACGTCGATCAGGACCACGTCGCTGCTGCCGCCGGCGAGGACATCGGCCTGCACGGCGGCGCCCAGGGCCACGACGTGGTCGGGATCGAGCTCGCACAGCGGCTCGCGACCGAAGACCGCGCGCACGTGGTCGCGAACCACCGGCGAGCGGGTCGAACCGCCGACCAGCACCACACCATCGAGGTCGGCGGCGCCAAGCTCGGCGTCGCGCAGCACGCGCCGGCAGGCCCGCGCGCTGCGCTCGAGCAGCGGCGCGCAGATGGCGGCCAGGTCGGCGCGGGTGATGGCGCGCTCGACGCTGCGCCCGCCGAGCGTGAACGCCACCGCCGTCGACTCGACGTCGGTGAGGCGCTCCTTGGCGGCGCGCGCCGCGGCGATGGCGCCGGCGATGTCGCGGCGAGCACGGGCGTCGGCGGGCGCGGTGGCTGGCACCGCGCCGTCGCCATCACCAGCGGCCCAGCGCACGATCGCACGATCGATGTCATCACCGCCGAGCCCCGAATCGCCGCCGGTGGCGCGCACTTCGAACACCCCGTCGACCAGGATGAGCACCGACACGTCGAAGGTGCCGCCGCCGAGATCGTAGATGGCGTAGGTGCCGCGGGTGCCGCGATCGAGTCCGTAGGCCAGCGCCGCCGCGGTCGGCTCGGCGACCAGGCGCAGCACCTCGAGGCCGGCGAGCCGCCCGGCGTCGCGGGTGGCCTGGCGCTGGGCGTCGTCGAAGTACGCCGGCACCGTGATGACGGCGCCGTCGAGCGGGCCGCCGAGCGCGGCCTCGGCGCGGGCGCGCAGCTCGCCCAGGATCGCGGCCGACACCTGCACCGGCGACAGCTCGCGGCCGTCGCCGAGCCGGACCTTGACCATGCGACCGGCGTCGTCGACGAGCTGATAGGGCAACAGGCCCTGGATCGCGGCGACGTCGGCCAGCGAGCGGCCCATCAGGCGCTTGACGCTGGCGATGGTGTCGGCCGGGGCGTCGAGGCCACGGGCCGCCGCCGCGCGGCCGACCACCGGATCGACGCCGGCCGACGAGTAGGCGACCACCGACGGCACCATGGCGCCGCCGTCGCCGTCGAGCACCGCCGCGGTCGCGTCGTCGACGTGGGCGACCAGCGAGTTGGTGGTCCCGAGGTCGATGCCGACCACGCGCTTCTTGCAGGCCACCTTGGTTGGCGACTCGCCCGGCTCGGAGATCTGGAACAGCATGGCTACTCGTGCTCGTCGAGGGCGGCGCCGCACTCTTCGAGGTACCGCATCACGTAACGCAGGGTGATGAGATCGCGCTTGGCATGCGCCAGCGAGGCCGGATCGCCGGCCGCGAACAGCGGCGCCAGCCCGTGTTCGATCGTGCGCTGCCGGACCTGCATGGTGGCCTGCAGGCGGGTGACGTCGTCGGTGCGCGCGGCCACCCGGGCCTCGGCAAGCTCCTCGCGCAGCTCGAGGATCTCGTTGAGGAACGCCGGATCGAGCCGCTCGTGGTCCCCGATCGCCAGCCCGGCGCGCACCAGCAGCGCCTCGGCCCGCCGCTGCGGCCGCCGCACCACCTGGTAGGCGTCGTTGAGGGCCCGCGCGCGCACCATCGCCTGGGCGCGTTCGGCCGCCGGTGCCCCGATGAAGCGGTCGGGGTGCAGCTCGCGGCTGCGCTCGCGAAACCGGGCCTCGATCGACGCGGTGTCGAGATCGAAGCGCGGCGGCAGCCCCAGCATGGCGAAGGGGTCGGGGGCCGACGCGGGGATCATCGTCTCGGGTTGCATCGCTGGATCAGGGGTCTAGAACTGCACCGACTCGCCGCAGCCGCAGTTGCCCTTGGCGTTGGGGTTATTGAACTTGAACCCGTGCCCCATCATGCCGCGCACGAAGTCGAGCTGCAGGCCGCGCAGGTAGACGAAGCTCTTGGGATCGGTCACCACCGTGACCCCGTGGGCGTTGAACACCTTGTCGGTCGGGCGGGGCTCGTCGGTCCACTCGAACACGTAGGTGAAGCCGGTGCAGCCGCCGCCGCGGATGCCGACCCGGATGGCCGCGCCCGGCGTGCCGCGCTTGGCACGCTGCTTGGCGATCTCTTCAGCCGCAGCCGCGGTGATCTCGATGCCGGTGATCACCGGTGGAGCGATCTCGGTCGGGGCGGTGACAGGGTTCGTCGACATCATCTGGTGGACCTCTGATGGGGCTAGGCCTGCGCGTCGCGGGCGGCCTGCTTCTTCTTGTAGTCGTCGACCGCGGCCTTGATGGCGTCCTCGGCCAGGACCGAGCAGTGGATCTTGACCGGCGGCAGGTTGAGCTCCTGGACGATCTCGGTGTTCCGGATCGACGCCGCCTGATCGAGGGTCATGCCCTTGATCATCTCGGTGGCGAGCGACGACGATGCGATCGCCGAGCCGCAGCCAAAGGTCTTGAACTTGGCGTCGGAGATGACGCCGTCCTTGACCCGGATCTGCAGCTTCATGACGTCGCCGCACGCCGGCGCGCCGACCAGCCCGGTGCCGACGTCGTCCTCGTCCTTGCCGAGCGAGCCAACGTTGCGCGGGTTCTCGTAGTGGTCGATGACCTTGTCTGAATACGCCATGGCAGCCTGCTTCCTGGATTCCTGGAGATCGATCAGCGTGGAGATTCAGCAGCGTGGAGATTCAGTGCGGGGTCCACTGGATGGACTTGATGTCGATGCCGTCCTGGTGCATCTCCCACAGCGGGGACAGCTCGCGCAGCCGCTCGACCGAGGTCGCGACCAGGTCGATCGTGTAGTCGACCTCGGCCTCGGTGTTGAAGCGGCCGAGCCCGAAGCGGATCGAGGTGTGGGCGAGCTCCTCACCGACGCCGAGCGCGCGCAGCACGTAGCTCGGCTCGAGCGACGCCGACGTACACGCCGACCCCGATGACACCGCCACGTCCTTGAGCGCCATGAGCAAGCTCTCGCCCTCGACGAACGCGAACGAGATGTTGAGGTTGCCGGGCAGCCGGTGCTCGAGCGAACCGTTCACGTAGGTCTCGACCAGGCGGGCGTTGATGCCTCGGTGCAGCCGCTCGCGCAGGGCCAGCATCCGCGGTCCCTCGGTCGCCAGATCGGCGGCCGCGACCTCGGCGGCCTTGCCGAAGCCGACGATGAGCGGCACCGGCAGCGTGCCCGAGCGCATGCCGCGCTCGTGGCCGCCGCCATCGATGAGCGGATCGATGCGGATGCGCGGCTTGCGACGCACCCACAGCGCACCGATGCCCTTGGGGCCGTACATCTTGTGGGCCGACAGCGACGCCAGATCGAGCTTGAGCGCCTCGACGTCGACGGGGATCTTGCCGGCGGCCTGGACGATGTCCGAATGCACCAGCGTCTTGCCGTTCTTGGTCTTCACCGCGGCGACGATCTCGGCGAGCGGCTGGATGACGCCGATCTCGTTGTTGGCCAGCATGATGCTGACCACGACCGTCTTGTCGGTGACCGCGTCGGCGACCTGCTGCGGCGTGACCAGCCCGTCGCTGCCCGGGCGCAGCACGGTGACCTCGATGCCGTCGCGCTGCAGGCGCTTGCAGGTGTCGAGCGTCGCCTTGTGCTCGGTCTCGACGGTGACGACGTGGTTGCCCTGCTTCTTGTAGTACGAGACCGCGCCCTTGATCGCGAGGTTGATCGCCTCGGTGGCGCCCGAGGTGAAGACGATCTCCTTGGCGTCGCCGCCGATCAGCGCCGCGACCTGGGCGCGCGCGTTGTCGACCGCGGCCTCGGCGGCCCAGCCGAACGAGTGGTTGCGGCTGGCGGCATTGCCGAAATGCTGCGTGAAGTACGGCAGCATCGCCTCGAGGACGCGCGGATCGACCGGCGTGGTCGAGTGGTTGTCCATGAAGATGGGCAAGGTGACGCCGGCGGGGACGGCGACCAGACGGGTGGCGGTCGACGATGGGGCGGCGGTGACGGTCGTGGCCATCTCAATTATCCTTCCGGACAACAGTGCCGATCACCAGGTCGGTGACGGCGACATCGAAGTCGCGCCGGGGCGCGTCGGTCCGCGACAGCCCGGCGAACAGCCGGGGCGCGCTGGCCGGCACGTGGCCGTGGTGGTCGCACACCCCGCACTCGTTCGGCGTGTAGTCGGAGCAGGTCTGACACGAGTCGAGATATTCGATCGCCTCGTGGAGGTCGTTCTCGATGACCTGGAGCTGGGTCATCTGGGCGCGGGTCTGGGCGAGCTTGTCGCTGAACACCGAGCGGACGCGGTCGGTGGCCTGACGCCCTGATCCGGCATCGCGGAAGTCGGCGACGAAGCCCTGGATCTCGGGCAGCGTGAACCCGATCGCCTGGAGCTTGACGATCCAGTGGATCCGGTCGATGGCGTCGAGTCCGTACAGGCGGAAACCGCCATCGGATCGCGACGCCGGCTCGAGCAACCCGAGCTCCTCGTACAGGTGCATCGCCCGGACGGTCTTGCCGACCGCCTTTGCGAGCTCTCCAACGCGAAGCAGCTTGATCTGAGCCTTTTCCATCGGTTAGCGCCTTGTCACTTACCCTCACGTTAAGGTGAGGTTACGAGTAACTAGGCGGACTATGGCGACGGATCTGCTCCGAGTCAAGCCAGAAAGCTGACCTTAACGTGAGGGTCAGTCCGACCTCAGCTCGCGGTGGCAATCGCGGCGAACGAGCGGATCACCGTGACCTTGATCTGACCCGGGAAGGTCATCTCATCCGCGATCCGCGCCGCGATCTCGGCCGAGAGATCGACCACCGCGAGATCGTCGACGTCGCGCTCGCGGACGTAGACCCGCAGCTCGCGGCCGCCATGCACGGCGTGGGCGTACTCGACGCCGCGGTACGAGGCGCCGATGCGTTCGAGATCCTCGACCCGACCCGAGAAGCCATCCACCGCCTCGCGGCGCGCGCCGGGGCGGGCACCGCTCATGGCGTCGGCGGCCGCGACCAGATGGGCGTACGGCGAGTTGCACGGCTCGTCGGCGTGATGAGCCCCGATGGCGTTGGCGATCAGCTCGTCCTCGCCGAGGCGACGCGCGATGTCGGCGCCGATGACCGCGTGCGAGCCCTCGATCTTGTGGGTCAGCGCCTTGCCGATGTCGTGCATCAGCGTGGCGCGGCGGGCCAGCTTCTCGTCGAGCCCCAGCTCGGCCGCCATCAGGCCGGCGAGGAACGACGACTCGACGGCGTGCAGCCACTGGTTCTGCGTGTAGCTGGTCCGCCAGTTGAGGGCGCCGACCAGCCAGACGATCTCGGGGTGGGCGCGCGCGACGTCCAGCACCTGAAACGCCTTCTTGCCCAGCGTCCGCACCTCACCGTCGAGGTGGTCCTTGATCTTCTGCGCCCATTCGCGCGGGGCGGCGGCGGCCTCGGTGGCCGCTTCAGGCTTCTTCGCCAGCTTGCCCAGCGCCCGCCGCGCGACCTCGCGGCCCAGCGAATCGAGGCCGTCGAGGCGGACCATGTTCTCGCTCTCGGTCATCAGCAGCTTGACGTTGGCGACCTCCTCGAGCGCGGCGTGGAGCGCGCCATCGTCGCGGGTCAGCGCCGCCATCACCGGCGCCTCGAGCCGGAACGTCGACTGGTTGCGCTCGGTGAGGAAGTGGTTCTGGTAGCGCGCCGAGGCGATCTCCAGGACGCGCTTGGCCTCGCGATCGGTCGCCGGATCGGCAGCCATCTGTTCGATGCTGCGGATCTGCGCGCTGGCCTCGGCGCGGGCGCTCTCGGTCCACGCGCTCCCGAGCGCGGTGACCAGCGCGTCACCGGTGGTCTCGGCGCGCTCTTCGAGCAGCGCGCGCAGCTCGCGGCGGCGGCGTTCCGCATCCTGGACCAGCCCTCCGGAGCGATCCTGACGCGAGCGGCGATCGCGTTCGTCGCTGTCGAGGACCGCTTCGCGCTGCGCCAGCCCGTCGAGCTGCGCGGTCACGTCGGCGCGCGCCTGCGCGGTGGCCTGAACGCGCGCCTCGGTCGAGGTCGCGGCCTGCTCGAGCTCGACCAGCGCGACCTCGCGCAGCGCCAGGCTGTCCTGGCGCACCGCGGTGTCGGCGGCGGAGCGCACCGCGGCGGCATCGAGACGAGCGCCGGCCAGGAGCGCCTCGCGTTCGGCGGCGGCAGCCGCACGGATCGCCGACGCCTCGCGCTGGGTTCGCGATCGGCCGACCACGAAGGCGGTCGCAGCAGCCAGCAGGCCGAGGACGATGGCGAGGATGAGCACCGCGGCACAGCGTAGCTCACATCGCGGCCGTCATCACATGTCGATCTTCTCGATGAAGCCGGGCTCCATCATGTCGGAGCTCCTGCCCGAGCCCTTGCCGGAACCCTTGCCGGAGCCTTTGCCCGAGCCCTTGCCCGAGCCGCTCGCGCCGCCGCTGCCGCGGGGCAGCTTCTCCAGGATCACCTCGATGGTGGTGTCGCCGGTCGCCGCGATCGTCTTGGTGCGCTCCTTGGCACGCGGGTGGCGCAACGTGAAGGTGTGCTCGGTGCCGTCGGCCGGGAGGCCAACCTCGGTGGGCGTGATGCCGAGGCGTGAACCGGCGGCGTCGAACACGTCGGCGCCGACCGGGTCGCTGGTGATGGTGATGCGGGCGAGGCGGGTCGGCACCGCGGTGCCCGGATCGGTACGGGTACCGGTACCGGTACCGGTACCGGTACCTGGCGAGCCCGAGCCCGATGCCGATGCCGATCCCGATGCCGATCCCGATCCCGATGCCGATCCCGACCCCGATACCGACCCCGACGCCGACCCCGATACCGACCCCGATGCCGACCCCGATGCCGACCCCGATACCGACCCCGACCCCGAAGGCGTGGCCGTGCCCGATGCCGATCCGGCCGGCTTGTCGCCGCCCATGGTCAGGACGAGGATGACTCCGACCGTCACGGCGAGGATCGCGACGACCACCGCCACCCAGGCCAGGCCGCGGCGGGGCGGATGTTGGCTGAAGCCGGGTGGCGTCGCGATCACCATGGTCTGGTTCTGGGGTGCGTGGCCGGGTGCGACCGACATCCGGCGCGGCACCGTGAACGCCGCGGTGGCGGCGTGGCCCATGACGACCTCGTCGACGACGGTCTTCTGCTCGGCCGGCGGCTTGAGCGCGAGCCCCTGGTGGGTGGGTGCGCTGGCGGCCGGCGGCACGCTGGCCGCGGCGCCGAACACCGTCACCGCCTGCGCCGCGGCGCTCGGCATCGCCGCCGGCATCATCGGCGGCGAGCTGCCGAGGTAGCGATCGGGATCGATCAGCGCCTCGCGCACCGCGATCATGGTCGGGAACCGCGCGTCGGGAGACTTGGCGAGGCAGCGCAGGATCACCTGTTCGACCGAGGGCGGGATGTGCGGGTTGAGCGCCCGCGGCGCCGGCGGCGCGTGCATGACCTGCTTGATCAACACCTCGCCCATGGTCTGGCCGTCGAATGGCACCTGCCCGGTCAACATCTGGAACAGCAGCACCCCGAGCGCGTAGATGTCGGTGCGGTGGTCGACGTCCTTCTTGGACTCGCAGGCCTCCGGCGACATGTACTGCGGCGTGCCGAGCACCACGCCCTGCGCGGTCAGGTTGCGAGCGCCGCCGTCGTACATCTTGGCGAGGCCGAAATCGAGCAGCTTCACGAACGTCGGATCGCCGTTGCGCATGCACAGCATCACGTTGTCGGGCTTGAGATCACGGTGGATGATCCCCGCCGAGTGGGCGGCGCACAGGGCGTCGGCGATCTGGGCGGTGATGTGCAGCGCGCGCCCGACGTCGAGCACCGGCTCGCGGGTCAGGAGCCCGGCCAGGGTCTGCCCCTCCAGATACTCCATGATGAAGAAGTGGTCGCCTTCGGGCGACTGCCCGAAGTCGTGGATCTCGACGATGTGCTGGTTGCCGATCTTGGTGACCGCGCGCGCCTCCTGATAGAAGCGCGAGATCACCTCGCGGTTGCCGGCCAGCTCGCGGTGGATGACCTTGAGGGCCACCTTCTTGCCGATCACCGGGTGCTCGGCGAGGTACACGGCGCCCATGCCGCCCATGCCGATTCGCGACAGGACGCGGTAGTTGCCGACCTGCTGACCTTCGGCGACCGTCAATCGACCCCCAGTGTAGCAGGTCGCGCCGCTCGCTACGTTCCGCGACAGAAGGCGACGTAGTCGACGAGCGGGATGGCGGCGCGGTCGACGCCCTCGCCGCAGGTGGCGCAGCGTGGATCACCGCGCAACATCAGCTCGCGGAAGCGGGAGCGCGCCGCGTCCCACACCAGCAGCCGCCCGGCGATCGTCGGCATGCCGAGCAAGAGCTTGAGCGCCTCGGTGGCCTGCAGGACACCCAGCACCCCGGGCAGGACGCCCAGCACCCCGGCCTCCTGACATGACGGCGCCGCCCCCGGTGGCGGCGGCACCGGAAACAGGCACCGGTAGCAGGGCGCGCCGGCGGCCGGGAAGACGGTCAACTGCCCCTCGAAGCGGAACACCGACGCGTGCACGACCGGCTTGCCGAGCCGCAGCGCGACGTCGTTGAGCAGGTAGCGGGTGGCGAAATTGTCAGCGCCGTCGACGATCACGTCGTACCCGGCGACCAGGTCGAGCGCGTTGTCGGCGGTCAGCCGGACCCGATGGCCCACGACCTTGACGTCGGGGTTGAGCGCCGTGAGCGTGCGGGCCGCGCTGTCGACCTTGGCCACGCCGATCCGATCGGTGGTGTGCACGACCTGGCGCTGCAGGTTGCTGACATCGACGACATCGTCGTCGACCAGGCCGAGGGTGCCGACCCCGGCCGCGGCCAGGTACAGGCTGGCCGGCGAGCCCAGCCCACCGGCGCCGACGCACAGCACCTTGCTGGCCAGCAGCTTCTTCTGCCCGTCCTCGCCGACCTCGGGCAGCAGCAGGTGGCGCGAGTAGCGGGCCCGCTGGGCGTCGGTGAGGCCGCCGCTACCACCGTCGACGGGCAACCCGGCCCGCTTCCAGGCCGCGAACCCGCCGGCCAGCGAACGCACGTCGGCGTAGCCGAGCTCGGTCAGGCTGCGCGCCGCCAGCGCCGAGCGGTTGCCGCTGGTGCAGTACACCACCAGCGGTCGGGCGTGGTCGGGCGCCGCCGGTTCGATGCGCTGCTCGAGCAGGCCGCGCGGGATGGTCAGCGCGCCCGGGATCCGCCCGCCGGCCAGCTCGTCCGGTTCGCGGACGTCGATCACCACCACGGTGGCGGCCGGCAACGCGGCGGCGACCTCGGCGGACGTGATCTCGCGGACCGTGCGGCGCACGTCGGCGAGCAGCGTCTCGAAGCTCGGCATCGGCGCCCAGTCTAGCGCCGCGGCGGGCTCACGGCTCGATCGTGACCAGCCACGAATCGCAGCCGCCCGAGCCGGTCGCCGCCCCCAGCCGCTGCATCAGCGGACACCCGCCGTCGCGCTCGTCGGTGCGCAGCACCGTGGCGCCGACCGCGACGAGCGCCGCGATCACCTCGGGGTCGGGCAGCCGGGTGCCGCGGTAGCGCTTCGGCCCGGCGCTCACCAGCGCCAGCGACGGGCTCACCGCGTCGAGGAAGGCGCGCCGGCTCGAGGTCTTGGAGCCGTGATGACCGACCTGCAAGATGTCGGCGTCGATCAAGGCCGCGAAGTGGTCGACCAGGTGGGCCTCGACGTCGCCGAGCGGCGCCGAGGGATCGGCGCGCGGCCCCGACTCGGCGTCGCCGGTGAGCAGGACCCGGGTCGCGCCGAGATCGATCGCGACCACGATCGAGTTGCCGTTGGGATCGGCGTGCCCTTCGGGCTCGGCGTGCAGCAACGTGAGGCGCGCGCCGTCGCCGAGCGCGACCTGGTCGCCCTCGCTGAACGCCTGCCACGTCACCGCGGCCGGGATGGTGACCGCGATGCCCTTCACGGTCACCGTGCGGTCGATCGGCGGTGGCGCGGCGGTGTGGTAGGTCGCGCCGCTGGCCGCCGCGACCGCGTACAAGAAGTCGCGGTAGAAGACGGCGTGGTTGACTCGCCCCGAGTCCCACACGTGCCCGACCTGGTAGCAGTGCAGCACCAGGTCGAGCGCCGAGGCGTGGTCGAGATGGGGGTGACTCAGGATCACGTGATCGATCCGGTGCCGCACGCCGGTCGGTGCCCCGGCGGCCACGCACTGGGCGTCGCCGGATGGACCGAGCGCGGCGGCCAGGTACGCCACCACCCGCTGCGGTTTCTCACCCGGATCGTTGGTGCCGGCGTCGTAGAGGAGCGTGAAGTCGGCGCCCTGGATCAGGATCGCCAGGCCGGTCCCGACGTCGATCAGGTGCAGGCGCCACGTGCCCGCAGCCGGTGGGATGGCCGGCACATCGAGCGGCGCTTCGACCCGCGCCCACGTGATCCGCGGGGCGGGCGGGGCATCCGGGCCCGGGTCGGGCGACGGCTGCGGCTGCGATGGGCCGGGGCCGACCGGTTGCATCGCCGGACAGCCGGCGAGCACCACGATCAGCGCACCGGCGAACGCTCTCACTCGAACCGCAGGTGCTCGCGGCTCGCGCGCCGGGCGCCGCGGGTGTTGAACTGATCCGCGAGCAGCTTCATCTCGCGCGCGGTGTCGGCGCCCCACACCGTCTTCCACTCCGTCTCCTCCACCATGTCGAGGTCATGGAAGAGCGCCCGCGCCTCGTTGCACGTCCGACCGCCGTAGCCGTAGTAGCCGAACGCGTAGGACACGCCGCCGCCGGCCAGGCCACCCCAGCCGATGAGGCCGATCGGCTTGGTGTTGCCGCTGGCCACGATCGCGGCCACGCCGCCGAGCATCAGGCCCATGCCGACCCAGCGCGGCACGTTGGCGCGCCGGCACCGGATCCGCATGTCGTCGAGGCGCGCGACCTTGGCGTCGTAGTCGGGGTCGGTCATGACCTTGAACTGGGCGTAGCTGATCGGTTCGGCACCATAGGTCGCCGTGGTCTCGGTCCGGGTCACCGGCTCGGCGACCTCGTAGGTGGTGCGGGTGCAGGCCTGGCTGCCTTCGGCGTGCCCGGCCGGACACGACCACGACTCCTTCTGGCGGTTCTCGACCGTGGTGCTGGTCTCGCTGTGGACGTTCAGCACCGCCTCGTCGGACAACTCGGGCAACAGGATGGGGGCTGGACGCGGCGGCGCGGCGCCGTAGCAGGCGGCCAGGGACAGGGACAGGATCAGGATCGAGCTGGTTCGGTTCATCGCTTCCTCGGGATGTGGGTCTCGAAGGAGCGAGCCGCGGCGCGGCTCCAGGTCGCACGATATTTCACAAGTCGCCGTCGTCGTTGCGAAATCCACCGTGATTCGCTCCCGCCGCGGCGAACGGCTACTCGAGCAGGCGCCGCAACGCGAGCACGCCGCGGACGACCACCCGCCGGCCGCCACCGGCGTCCTCGAAGCGCGGTCGATCGACGATCAGCCACACCGACTGCCCGGCCTGCACGTGCTCGGCGCCGCGCAGGTCGCTGGCGTCGAGGGTCCACCCGCCCATGTCCCACCGTGCTCCGTCCTGCCGCTTCGGCCTGGCCCACACGATCAAGGTGCGGTCGAGGGGCAGCTGGTCGCCGCGCAACACGCGCTCGGGCACGTGGAGCGGCGTCAGCGACGCGAACTCGGCGATCCGCGGCACCACCGCGCTGGGCGCGAAGGCGTAGATCGGCGGCGACGGGGTGCGCCAGCCCGGCGGCAGTTGCCGCTTGTCGACCTCGGCGACGCTCGGCAGCGCGAACGGGCAGACCACGACCAGATCACCGATCCCGACCTCCAGCGATCCCAGCTTCGCGATGCCGTCGCCATCGAGGCGGTACGTCCGCCGCGCGCCCTCGACCTCGTACATGGACATCAGCTTCTCGCCGTCGCCACCGCTGCCCAGCAGCTTCTCCTTCCTCGTCACCCGGCCCCAGTCGACCACCGCCCCCCATTGTTCGAGCGCGGCGTCCGGTCGCGCCGGATCGACGGGGAATCGGCAATCGGCGAGCATCCGCTCCGCCCGCCCGCGGTCGAAGCGCGCGGCCGCGGCGCCGGCGATCGGGATCGCGGCGTCGACGGGATCGGTTGCGACCCGGGCGGCGGCATCGGGAGGCGGGGCGCGGACCTCGGTCATCGCGGCGCGAGCGTCGGTAGCGGTGACGGTTTCGGCAACGGTTTCGGCGACGGTTTCGGCAACGGTTTCGGTTTCGGCAACGGTTTCGGTTTCGGTCACGGCGTCGGCAACGGCGTCGTTGGCGGCATCGGCATCGGCGGCGGTCTCGGCGTCGGCTGCGGCTGCGTCGGCTGCCGTCTCCGCCCTGGTCGCCACCCACATCGCTCCCGCTCCCACCGCTGCCACCACCGCGATCGCGATCCCGAACCTCGCGATCCGCGTCGCCCTCGCCACCGCCGGCGCCGCGATCTCCGCCAGCACCTCGTCCATCGACGCGAACCGGTCCCGCGGCGCCGCCGCCAGCGCCCGCACCAGCGCGGCGCCGAACCGCGGCGGCACCCCGCGCGGCACCGTCAGCCCGCCGCGGATCGCCGCCAGCCGCGCCGCCGGCTCGACCGGAAACGGGCGCTCACCGGCGAGCAGCTCCCACGCCATCACCGCCCATGCGAACTGGTCGACGCGGGCATCGACCTCCGCCGCGGTCAGCTGCTCGGGCGCCAGGTAGGCCGGCGTGCCGCTGACCACGCCGGCGCCGCTCCGGGTCGTCGCCGCCGCGTCGGCGACCCGCGCCAGTCCGAAATCGGTCACCACCGCGCGACCGCTGCGGGTGACCAGCACGTTCTGCGGCTTCACGTCGCGATGCACCAGGCCGACGGCGTGGGCGGCGGCCAGCCCGCGCGCCGCCTCGACCAGCGCGGCGCGCACCTCGACCGGCTCGCGCCCCGCCGCCCACTGCTTCAGATCGAGGCCGTCGATCAGCTCCATCGCCACCCAGACGTCGTCGTCGTCGCGTCCGACGTCGTAGACGTGACACACATGAGGATGCGACAGCCGGGCCAGGCTCTGCGCCTCGCGCACCAGGCGAGTCCGCTGCGCGTCGTCATCGCCGCTCGGCCGGACGACCTTGATCGCCACCGCGCGCTCGAGCTGCGGATCGAACGCGCGATACACCAGGCCCATGCCGCCGGCGCCGAGCACGGTGGTGATCACGTAGCGCCCGAAGCGGCCCTCGGGAGCGGCGCCGCGCACCAGGCTCGACAGCGCGGTCCGGCACGCCCCGCAGCCATCGATGTGCGCTTCGACCTCGATGGCGCCGTCCGCCGCCAGCTCGCCGGCCGCAAAGCCGAGCAACGTATCGGCGGACGGACACGTCGGGGGCGGCGTCAAGGCGGCGGTCCGCGCAGGAGCCGGGACAGCGACAGCTCGATGTCGCTGTCGAGCATGCGCAGCACGCTCTCGACCTCGTCGCCGCGCAGCCCCAGCGCCGCGGTCAACTGACGGCGGGTCCCGCGCGCCAGCTCGGCGCGCGCATCGGCGAGCCAGCGAGCGCAGGTCGCTCGATGCACGCGGTACAGGCGCGCCAGTTCGTCGATGGTGAGCTCGTCGAGCACGTGCTGGCGCAGCAGGTTGCGCGGCCTCACGTCGAGGCCGGCCAGCGCATCGGCGACCGCGCGCTTGAGCTCGGCGGTGTACGTGGTGCGGAGGTGGCGTCGCGCCGGGCCGGGCGTGGCGTCCGGCCACTGCTCGAGCAACAGCTCGTCGAGCGCTTCTTCGCGGCCGGTCCGCCGCAGCAACTTGAGCGCCTTGCGGGTCGCCGTCACGCGGAGCCACGCCGCCAGCTCGCCGCGACCTCCGTAGTCGGCGATCCGCGGTGCGCCGTCGCCGACCAGGAGCTCGACCCGCAGCATCTGCTTGACCTCGTCGTCGGCACCGCCAGGCAGTCGCAACCGCCGCAAGGCCACGTCGATCTCGGGCACCAGGCGGGCCTCGAAGACGCGGACCGCCGCCGGCACGCTGTGCGCGAGCGCGACCGCCAGGTAGTAGTCGGCGGCATGGGCCGGGTGCACGCGGCCGTCGGGATCGTCTCGGTGGCGCGCGGCCAGGTGCTCGGCGAGGGCCGACTCGGGCACGTCCACCCCGGGCCAGGCGGTCCGACCGGCGGCGGCGATCTCGGCGACGGTGGGCTGCTCCGACACGCTGGCCATCCTAGCTCCCGCGCCCCGCACGCGCCGTCGCCACGCCCGCCGGCCGGCAGCTACCAGCTCGTCGCCGATGACCACGGCTCCGATCTGTACCCACCAGGACGGCGCACGGCGTTCGCGTTGAGGTAGTCTCCGGTCGTGGGGTACTACGTTCGTTACTTCGCCGCCCAACCGATCACCTCCAAAGCCATCGAGCAGGCGCTCAAGGCGCTCGACCCCAGCTTCAAGATCGACCTGGGCGAGCTGCTCCGCGGCGACGCGCAGCTTGGCGAGCTCGAGGTCAATCAGGCCGGTGGCGACCTCTTCGAAGATGACCTCCGCCACACCCTGAGCGCCGTCGAGGCCACCGGCCACGGCATGGCGGTCGCGCCACGCCTTCGCGCCACCCGGGCCACCGTGGTCGTCAACCTCAACTGGGGCGATCGCGGCACCGACGCGACGCTGCAGCTGGTGGCGCCGCTGTGGGCGGCGCTGCAGCGCCTGTCGCCTGGGCTCTCCCAGTGGGATGGCAACGGCATCTTCGACGGCGATCAGCGTGTCGTCGACCTGTCGGCACGCTGACGAGGTCAGCTACCGCCGCGGTGGCGCAGGAGCTCGACGACAAACCGGCGCAGGCGGCGCTCGTGGCCCTCGCTCGGCTGCTCGGCGACCGAGATCCGCAACCGGGCGCCGTGGATCTCGCGGATCACGCCTCGGACCCGCAGGCCGAGCTCGTCGGACTCGCCGGCCTTGACCTGCATCTCGATATGCGTCCCGACCACCCACTTGCTCGGCGCCTCGATCCGGATGCCGCCGGACCCGATCCCGATCACGCGCGCGGTGACCAGCTGCTCCTTCGAGCGCAGCTTCACTTCCAGGTTGCACGCCATCGGCTTGCCGGCGTCGGCGTCCTCGGCCGCGACCAGGGCCAGGATGCAACGCTCGACCGTGGAGCGCTCGACCGCATCCTCGGGTACCCACCCAACCGGCGTCCGTCGACCATCGAGGTCCTCGAGCCGATCGGCCAGTTGCGGCAGCGTCATCTTTTCGTATTCGGCGTGCTCGGGATGCATCAGCTTTTGTGTCCCCCTGCCCTAGTCTCGCTCGTCGCTGCCCCCGGGTACCAGCACGACCTCGACCGGTCCCGCCAGCAAGCGCCCAAAAACTCTAGCGAGATTGGAAACTTGAAGCGACGACGGATCGGCATGGGTGAGTTTCGCAGCTTGCGGGCGATCCCGGCCAGGGCGAAGCTGCGACCCGCATGCTCCACATCGACGCCGCGACCGCCCCGACCGCACCATTCTCGGCTGCCGCCGAACACGAAGCGTTGACCGCGCTGGTCGGACGGTGGTCGGGCGTGACGCGGTCCTGGATCGAACCGTCCGGCGCTCCGGACGAGGCAGCCACCGAGGCTTCCGTCGAGGCCCTCCTCGGCGGCCGCTGGATCCGGATCGCCTACCAGGGCCGAGCGATGGGGCAGCCCCACGGCGGCGAGCTGATCGTGGGCTTCCACAAGGACGCCGGCGAGCACGAGGCGGCGTGGCTCGACAGCTTCCACACCGGAAGCGCGATGATGATGTCGGTCGGTAAGCCGGGTGTCGAGGGCGAGATCCGGGTGCTCGGAAGCTACGCCGCCGGCGCCGAGCGCTGGGGCTGGCGCACCATCCTGCGCCACCACGGTGACGAGCTCGTGATCGAGAGCTTCAACATCTCGCCGGCTGGTCAGGAGGACCATGCGGTCGAAACCCGCCTGCGCCGGGTCAGCGTGGCGGGTTCACCATGAGCGAGCGCGGAGCATCCGTGTCGAAGGGCGGCTCGGGTTGCCAAGCTGCGTCATGATGAGTAGGGTTGCTTGATCGCCGGTTCTACCCCGGCCGGAGGCTTTCATGGCCACGCTGTTTCGCGAATCCTCGACTCCCCAGACTCCTCCAGCTGCACCGGCCGACGTGCCGGCGGCTCTTGATACCCTGGTCATGCTCACCCCGCTCGCAGCCATCAAGGTCAACGAGATCCGTGACGCCGAACAGATCGAGGCCGACATGGGCCTGCGCCTGCGCGTGGTCGGCGGCGGCTGTGCCGGCTTCTCGTACGATCTCTACTTCGACAACGCGACCGAGGTCGATCAGCAGTTCGAGGTCGCGGGCGTGAAGGTCGTCGTCGACGAGATGAGTCTGATGTACCTGGTCGGCACCCAGGTCGACTATGTCGAGGGCCTGCAGGGCGCCGGCTTCAAGTTCCAGAACCCGAACGTGAAGTCGACCTGCGGCTGCGGCAGCTCGTTCAGCGTCTGACCCACCGCCCATGGTGGACATCGGCCACCTGCTCGCCCAGGAGCTCGGCAGCGACCGGGTGATCCAGCGCGGCGACCAGCGTCTCGACGACTACCAGCGCGACGAGAGCCCGATGGCGGCGCATCCGTGCGACGCCGCCGCGCTGTGCCGGACCACCGAGGAGGTGGCGACGGTGCTCCGGGTGTGCCACGAGCACCGGGTCCCGGTGACGCCGCGCGGCGCCGGTAGCGGCCTGACCGGCGGCTGTCTGCCGATCCGCGGCGGTGTGGTGCTGTCGGTCGAGAAGATGCAGGCGATCAAGGAGGTCTCGGCGGACGACATGGTCGCCGTGGTCGAGCCCGGGGTCATCACGCAGACCTTGCAGAACACGGTCGAGGACCAGGGGCTGTTCTACCCGCCCGATCCGGCCAGCCTCGAGTACTGCTCGATCGGGGGCAACGCCGCCAACAACGCCGGCGGGCCGCGCGCGTTCAAGTACGGCGTCACCCGCGAGTACGTGCTGGGGCTCGAGGTCGCCTTGATGGGCGGCGAGGTGCTGCGCATCGGGCGGCGCTGCACCAAGGGCGTCACCGGCTACGACCTGGTCGCCGGGTTCGTCGGCAGCGAGGGCACGTTCGGGGTCATCACCGAGCTCACGCTGCGCCTGCTGCCGAAGCCGCCGGCGCAGGCGACGTTGCTCGCCGTGTTCCGCTCGGTGGCCGAAGCCGGGGCCGCGATCACCGCGCTGATCGGGCGCGGCATCCGGCCCCGGGTCATCGAGTTCGCCGACAAGGCCTCGATCGATCACGTCCGGCCGCGCTCGCGGTACAAGTTTCCCGACAGCGCGGCGGCGATCGTGCTGGTCGAGGTCGACGGCGACGGCGACAGCCTGGGCGTGCAGATCGAGCGGATCGGCGAGGACTGCGACTCGCACGGCGCGCTCGAGATCTTCGCCGCCAACGACCCCGCCGAGCGGCGCGCGCTGTGGGAGGCGCGGCGGCAGATCTCGCCGTCGCTCAAGGAAGCCCATCGCTTCAAGATCGGCGAGGACGTGTGCGTGCCGCGCAGCGCGATCGTCGAGATGCTGGCCCGCGTCGATCGGATCGCGGCCGAGACCGGCGTGGCGATGGCGGTCTTCGGCCACGCCGGCGACGGCAACCTGCACGTCAACGCGCTGTGCGATGACGACCCCGCGGATCCGGCGGTGATGGCCCGGGTCGATCGAGCGGTCGGGCGCGTATTCGCCGACGCCGTCGCCCTGCGCGGCACGCTGTCAGGCGAGCACGGCATCGGCCTGGTCAAGCGCGACTACATGCCGCTCGAGCAGAGCGAGCGCGTGCTCGAGTGGCAGCGGCGGTGGAAGGCGATGTGGGATCCCGACGATCTGCTCAACCCCGGCAAGGTGTTGCCGGCGCGGCGGCCGACGTGCTCGGAGTAGCCGCCGAGCTCGCGCATGACGTGATGATCGCGCGCGCGGTGGCGTCGCTGGCGGCGCGGCCGGGACAGCGCGTCGAGCCCGAGGAGCTGCGGCGCGCCGCGGTCGCGGTGCTGATGGTCGATCGGGGCGGCGTCTGCCGCGTGCCGCTGATCGTGCGTGGCCACGACGCGCCGGTGCATGGCGGGCAGATCGCCCTGCCGGGCGGACGCGCCGAGCCCGGCGATCCCGATCTGGCGGCGACCGCGCGGCGCGAGGCGATGGAGGAGCTGGGCGTCGGGTTCGACGCGCCGCGGGTGATCGGCACGCTCGACGACGTGCCGACGCCGTCCGGGTACCTGATCACGCCGGTGGTTGCCGCCCTGCACGGTGAGCCGGTGTACCGGCCGGATGCTGCCGAGGTGGCGGCGTGGTTCGAGGTCCCGCTGGCGCTGTTCGCCGACCCGAGGACGGCGGAGATCATCGGTGACCGCGAGTGGCGCGGACAGCGCTACCAGCTGCGCGGGTACCACTTCGGCGAGCACCGGATCTGGGGCGCGACGGCGCGGATCCTCGAGGATCTGGCGGGGCGGGTGCTGGGCTAGGCTGACTAGTCTCGGTTTCGGTTTCGGTTTCGGTTTCGGTTTCGGTTTCGGTTTCGGTTTCGGTTTCGGTTTCGGTTTCGGTTTCGGTTTCGGTTTCGGTTTCGGTTTCGGTTTCGGTTTCGGTT
>CANKMW010000116.1 GCA_947483555.1 Myxococcales bacterium | reverse complement strand
TTCGGCGTCGGTTTCGGCGTCGGTTTCGGCGTCGGTTTCGGCGTCGGTTTCGGCGTCGGTTTCGGAATCGGAATCGGAATCGGAATCGGCGTCGGTTTCGGAATCGGAATCGGAATCGGCGTCGGTTTCGGCGTCGGCGTCGGCGTCGGCGTCGGCGTCGGCGTCGGTTTCGGCGTCGGCGTCGGCGTCGGCGTCGGTGTCCGTATCGGAATCGGTATCCGTATCGGAATCGGTATCCGTATCGGAATCGGACAACCGGTACCGACACCGGGTACCGGTACCGGTACCGGTACCGCTCTGCCCGCCCTACGGCGCCAGCATCGCCGCCAGCATGTCCGGCTTCCTCACGGTGCGTTGCTCCAGCTCCGCCGTGGCGGCGGCTCGCAGGGCGGCGCCTTCGGTGCCGCCCAGGGCTTCGCCGCGGCGCAGGCGGGCGGCGATGGCGGCCAGCATCATGTCACCGGAGGCGAAGCCCTCGGCCGCCACCGCGAGCAGGCGGGCGCGTTCGCCGAGGTCGCCGCGAACGCCGGCCAGGCCGGCGCGCACCGTGGCGGCGTGGGGTCGCGCCCAGCGCGCGGCCTCGCGCTCGAGCTGGACCGCCGCCCGCGTGGCGACCCGGGTCGCGGCCGCGACGTCGATCCCGGCCGCGGCGGCCGCGACCGCGGCGCGGCCGCGGGTGTGAGTCATGAACAGCCGGATGAGCTCGATGCGCAACAGCCGCGAGGCCCGCAGGTCCGGCCAGCCGCGCTCGATCCGCTGCCACGCGGCCGCGGCGTCGCCGGTGTAGAGGTCGGTCTGCGTCATCGCCCACAGATCGAAGGCGTGCGGCACCCGGTAGCCGGATCGCGACCAGCGCGACAGCGATTCAGCCGAGTCGCGGCGAGCGCGCTCGGGATCGTCGGCGGCCAGCGCGACCAGGTGGGCGTGGCCGCCGAGGAGATGGCTGGGCGCCATCAGGTCGCCACGGGCCCGGGCCTCGGCGACCAGCTGGTCGAGGTGGGCGTCGAGGCCACGCAGCTCGCCGAGCTGGACCCGGGCGCGAAAGCCGAAGATCTGCGTCGTGGAGATCTCCCAGCTCGCTCCGACGCAGTGGGCGCGCAGCTCCTGCTCGGCGAGATCGCAGCGCTCGCGGGCCTCGCGCCAGCGGCCGAGCAAGAAGGCGGCGATGCCGCCGGCCGCCATCGTCCATGCTCGACCGTAGCCGTCGTCGTGGCGGGCGGCCAGCTCGGCGGCCTGGGTCAACAGGCGTTCGATGCGCTCGGCGGCGCCGCGGCCGCTGGTGGCTGCGAACGCCGCCTCGGCCGCGAGCGAGCGGGCGACGCGCCGCGGTTCGCCGGCCTGCAACGCCAGCAGCAGGTGACGGGCCTGGAAGTCGGCGCCGCGCAGCGGATCGACGACGCCGAGCCCGACCGACACCATCCAGCACGCGTCGAGGCGGCGCATGACGGTGGCGGGGACGTCCCGCTCGTCGCGCTCGCGATAGCCGAGGCCGCGCACGCGGACCCGCAGGCGCCGCCAGGCCAGCGAGGCGACGGCCCGTCCGGGCGTGCGCGGGTAGCTCATGCCCAGGGTCGGCAGCACACGCTTGATGATGTCGAGACCTTCCTCGACATGGCCGCTGCGCAACATCTGGTCGGCGGCTTCGAGCTCGAGCGTCGTGCGCCCGTCGGAAGCGGTGAGCTGCGCCGCCGCCAGGTAGGCGCCGGCGGCCTCGGCGGCGCGGCCGGCACCCACCAGCGCGTGGGCCAGGCGCACGTACAAGTTCGGATCGTCCTCGCCGCCGCCGTGCTCCAGCACCTGCATGTACAGCCGAGCGGCGCGTTCGAACGCCAGCTCGCGGCCGGCCAGGTCGGCGGCGACGCGAGCGTGGATCGCGGCCCGGCCCGGCTCGCCGGCGCCGGCCCAGTGCACGGCCAGCGCCTCGGAGTCAGCGTCGGGATCGGCGGCCAGCGCCATCGCCAGCCGCAGATGCAGCTCGCGCAGTGCGTCGGCGTCGAGCCCGCCGACGACCGCGGCGGCGATCCGATCGTGCGCGGTCTCCGCCGGATCGCTGCGTCGCGTGCCGCTCGAGCGCACCAGCCGTGCCTGGCGCAGCATGTCGAGTGCGCGCAGGTAGACGGCGAGCTCGAGGTCGGCGGCGCGGGCCAGGACGTCGTGGGCGATCGGGGCGCCGGCGACGGCGAGCAGCGCCACCACCTTGCGGGCGTCAGCCGGGCAGCGCGCGATGCGAGCGCGCACCGCTTCGTCGAGCCGTTCGCCGCCGCGTGGCGCGTCGGGCTCGGCGGCCCGCCGCACCAGCTCGTCGAGAAACAGGGGATGACCAGCGGCCTCGGCGGCGAGCGCGGCGGTATCGACCGTGGTGAGGCCGGCGGCGCGGGTCAGCAGCTCGGCCAGGGCGAGCGACGATGCGTCGCTCATCGGCCCCAGCCGCAGGTGGCGGATGGCGCGCAGGGCGCCGCGGTCGCAGCTCTCGGTGCGGCCGGTGACGACGACCAGCAGGCCGGTGCCGGCGTGGCCGAGCGTCAACTCGCGGAGCGCGGCCAGGCCGTCGGCGTCGCCCCATTGCAGGTCGTCGATGGTGATCACCACCCGGCCACGGCGGGCCAGGCGGGCGAACAGCTCGCGCAGGGCGGACAGCAGGCGGCGGCGACGCTCGGCGGGATCCGGTGCGTCGCTCGCCGGCGGCACCGCGGCCAGGGCCTCGACCCGGGCCAGCACCGGGAACACCTGCACCAGGACGTCGGCGTGCGGCGGCACCAGCTCCTCCACCTCGGCGCGCGTGCGTCGCACCAGGTGACGACTGAGCGCGTCGATCACGCCGTCGACGGTCTTGTAGCGGACGGTCTCGCGCTCGTAGCAGCGACCGCGGAGCGCGATCACGTCGTCGCGGTCGCGCTGCAGTCGATCGAGAAACGTCTGCACCAGCGCGCTCTTGCCGACCCCGGATTCGCCGTGCACCAGCACCGAGACCACCCGATCGGTGGCGGCGGCGAACGCCGCGTCGAGCGCCGCCAGCTCGGGCTCGCGCCCGATGAAGACCGTGCCTTGCGGCGGCAGCGTGCCCTGGGCGCGCGGCGCGTCACCGCGCAGGCGCCGCACCACCTCGTCGGCGCGCGGCCGGCGATCCGGATCGCCGTGCAAGAGATCGCCGCACAGGGCGTCGAGATCGGCCGGCACCGACACCAGCTGCGACGGCAGCGGCGCGTCGCGCTCGAGCTTGTGCATCAGCACCTCGATCGTGGTGCCCTCGAACGGCAGCCGCCCGGTCAGCGCTTCGTACAGGATGCAGCCGACCGCGTACCAGTCGGCGGCCGGGCCGACCGGCCGCGACGCCGCCTGCTCGGGCGCCATGTAGGCCGCGGTGCCGACGATCGACGGATCGGAGGCATCGACCGACCGGCTCTCGATCACCAGCCCGAAGTCGACCAGCACCACCCGGCCATCGCGGGCTACCAGCACGTTCGACGGCTTGATGTCGCGGTGAACCTTGCCGGCGTCGTGCAGCGCGCTCAAGCCGGCGGCGAGCTGGCGCACCGCTTCGCGCAGCCGTTCGGGATCGCCGTCGATCCAGCTCAGGATGTCGACGCCGTCGACCAGCTCCATGGTGTAGAACCAGTAGTCGTCGTCGTCCTCGAGCAGCTCGCCGAGCGAGACCAGGTTGGGATGGTGCAGATCCTGGAGGGCGCGGAACTCGTGCTTGAAGCGCAGCAGCGCCTCGCCGCCGAGATGGCGCAGCGACTTGAGCGCCACCACCTCGTCGCGTTCGACGTCGCGGGCGGCGTGGACGACGCCCATGCCCCCCTCGCCGAGGAGGCGCAGGACCTCGAACCGCCCGTTCGCGAGCGACCTCCCCACGGTGGCGATCGTACCAGAGCGACGTGGCGGTTCGGTGTCAGCGCCGCTTCTTGCGCCCGCGCAGCGCCTTGATCCCGCCGGATTCCATCAGCTTGCGGAGCTCGCGTTCCATCTCGCGCGCGAACAGGACCTTCACCGCCTCGGTCCCCAGCGGGCGCAACGTGGCGAAGGTGCTCTCCGGCTCCTCGATCGCGACGTCGCCATTCCGGATGCCGCGCATGAACAGCTCGACCAGATCTTTCACCGCCCGGCCCAGGTGCTTGCGGAGCACCTCGCCGGCCGCGGTGGCGGTCGCGAGATCGATGCCGGCGGCGACCAGGCGCATCGTGATGCCGAGCAAGGTCGGGCTCGGAACCAGGAACACGCCGTCGCGCCGCTCGACGAGCTGGGCGCGGATCAGGTCGGCGACCAGTCCCGGCCGCTTCGATCCGGCCAGCACGTACAGCCCGGCTTCGTCGACCGTGCGGGCCTGATCGTCGGCCCACGGCGCCTGCACCTCGCGCTCGAGACCCAGCCACTCGGCGAGATCGAGCTCGCCGCGATCGATCCCGCCCATGACGTCCCGGATGGCATCGATCCGCAGGCCGCGGTCCTGGAGCTGCGCGATGAGCCGGAGCCGCTCGACGTGCGGGTCGCCGTAGTACGCGACCCGGCCGCGGATCTCGGGCCTCATCAGCGCCCCGCGGGCCTGATAGAAGCGGATGGTCCGGGTCGGCACGCTGGTGTGGGCGGCGAGCTCGTCGATCGTCATCGCCGCCGCGGTGGCCGGCGGCGGCGGCGGAACGGGCGGGGCGGGCGCGGCCATGCCTGCCGTTAGTAGCAGCATCACGCCGCCTCGCGCAGCACCGCGCGCGGTCCCTCGTCGCGGGCCAGGCGCTTGATGTGGGCCAGCGCCTTCTTGAGCTGGCCGCCCCAGGTGTCGGTCTTGTACGCGAACCCGTGGCGGGCCACGATCGCCTTGACCTCGGGCGCGATCTGGCGCAACCGCGGTGGCGCCAGGGTCGGGAACAGGTGGTGTTCGATCTGGCGATCGAGGCCGCCGCACAGGATCGAGACCGGCAGCGACACCTCGTAGTTGTTGGTTGACTCGATCTGCATCGCGTACCACTCGCCGCGGCTGCGCGCCTTGGTGCCCTCGGGCCAGCTCGCCACGTCGCCGCCGACGTGGCCGGTGTAGATGGTCGCCGCCGAGTAGACGTCTCGGCCGACCTCGGCGAGCGCGTTGCCGAGCAGCACCTTCCACCACATCGGCCCGGCCAGCGCCGGGTAGAAGACGTAGTTCTTGGCGTAGTAGGGCACGTACTTGCGCAGCGCGGCCTTCCAGGCGCCGCGCACGCTGGCCGGCGAGCGATCGGGCAGCACGTCGAGCTTGCCGGGCAGGCCGTTGTCGCGCAGCACGTCGGCGACGCCGGTGAAGTGCAGGTTCATCCCGAAGCAGAAGGTCGGCACCACCGCGAGCAGCCACCACGGCTGACGCTCGTGCCCGGGCGTGTGGGGCGTCTGCTGGGTCAGGCGGATCGGACCGAAATGGATGTCGGGATCCTTGCCGGCGATGTTGGTGTTGCCGTGGTGCTTGTGGTTGTGGCCCTGGCGCCACGATTCCTCGTCGATGGGCACGTCCCAGGCGAAGGTCGCGGCGGCCCAGCGCTCGCCGCCGGGCAGCTTGTCGTAGGCGCCGTGCAGCGCGGTGTGCCCGATCTCGGTGGCCTCGAGCTGCTTGTGCAGCCACAGCGCCGCGACGCCGGCGGTGAAGGTGAGCGGATCGAGGCTGACGTGGATCAGCGTGCGGCCGATGACCTCGGCCGCGGTCGACACCCGCTGGACGCGGCGGACGTGGGCGATGTCGTCGTCGCCGAGCTGGGCGTGGACGCGGGCCTTGAGCGCGTCGAGGTCGTGGCCGAGCAGCCGGAAGCGTTCCAGCAGCGGGGTCTCCTTCGACTCCGCCGCTACGCGGCCTCGCTCAGGATGAACGGCTGCAGAGGGAGCGGGCACTGCGGGGACGGGAACAGCAGATGCAGTGGCAGTCATGGATGACCTCCAAGCGAGCGCCTGCGCGCCCAGGAATGGGTTGCGCGGCACTCAGCGATGAGTCACTTATAACTGTGACACCAAATGGTGTCAAGATGGAATCGACGGGACGGCGGGGAACGCCCCCGGCGGGCGTGTGCGAGCATCGACGCGGCGGATGCGCTTACGGCGCAAGATCACGGTCGCGTTCTTCCTCGTCAGCACGCTGGTCAGCTTGCTGCTGGCGCTGTTCCTGTACCGATTCGTCGAACGCCAGCTCCGCGACGACCTGCGCGCGCGCCTGCGCAACATCGCCCACGTCGGCGCCGCCGGCATCGATCTCGAGGCGTACCGGCGGCTCGCCGCCCGCACCGGCGACAGCGTGAGCGAGACCGAGGTGGCGGCCGCCGAGGCGACCACCGACTACCGGCGCATCTCCGACCATCTCAACGCGATCCGCACCGCCGAGCCGCGCCTGCTGCGCTACGCGTACCTGTTGATGCCGTCGGCCGATCCCGACAACCCCCGCTTCGTCGTCGACGCCGACGTGCTCGCCGGCGCCGGCACCGATCAGCCGCTGTCGCACTTCAACCAGCCCTACGATGCCTCGGCGCTGCCGTCGATGGTGCGGGCGCTGCGCGACTGCATCCCGGTCCTCGAGCGCTCGTTCGTGTGGGATCCCGAGTTCAAGGTGTACTCGGTGTCGGCCTACGCGCCGCTGGGTGGCGGCAAGGGCGCCGACGGTCGCTGCCTCGGCGTGCTGGGGGTCGACATCACCGACGACGACATGCGCGCCGCGCTCGACGAAGCCGGCGGCCTGGCGATCAAGGTGTCGCTGGCGGTGATCGCGCTCGCCTTGCTGGTCTCGATCGTGATGGGCACGCTCTTGACCCGCTCGATCGTCGCCCTGTCGCTGACCGTCGAGCGCTTCTCGCACAAGGACTTTCGCGCCCGCACCAGCGTCGCCACCAAGGACGAGATCGGGCAGCTCGGCAAGAGCTTCAACGTCATGGCCGCGACCATCCAGGAACACAGCGAGAACCTCGAGCACCTGGTCGCCGAGCGCACCAGCGAGCTCGAGGCCGAGAAGCAGACCTCGGAGCGCCTGCTGCTCAACGTGCTGCCAGCGCCGATCGCCGACCGCCTCAAGCTCGGCGCCGGCCTGATCGTCGACCGCTTCGATCAGGTCACCGTGCTGTTCGCCGACATCGTCGGGTTCACCGCGCTGTCGTCGCGGACCACGCCCGAGGCGCTGGTCTCGATGCTCAACGAGGTGTTCAGCGCCTTCGACCGCCT
Organism: Myxococcales bacterium; assembly: GCA_947483555.1. Taxonomy (GTDB): domain Bacteria; phylum Myxococcota_A; class Polyangia; order Haliangiales; family Haliangiaceae; genus UBA2376. Next base: position 17,639 of record CANKMW010000116.1, on the reverse strand, counting down.
GGCCGAGGAACACGGCCTCGAGAAGATCAAGACCATCGGTGACGCCTACATGGTCGTGGCCGGCGTGCCGCAGGAGCGCGCCGATCACGCGGTGGCGATGACCCGGATGGCGGCCGACATGATCAGCGCGATCGGCGACTACGACCGTCAGGTCGGCGGCGATCTCACGATCCGGGTCGGGGTGCATTCGGGGTCGGTGGTCGCCGGCGTGATCGGCACCAAGAAGTTCATCTACGACCTGTGGGGCGACACCGTGAACACGGCGAGCCGGATGGAGTCGAGCGGGTTGCCGGGCCGGATCCACGTCTCGGAGGCGACCCACGCCTACCTGGTCGACCTCTACGAGTTCGAGGAGCCGCGGCAGCTCGAGATCAAGGGCAAGGGCCTGATGTCGACCTACATCATCAAGGGCCCGAAGCCGAGCGTGTGATCCGGGTACAGTCAACCCGTGGTCGCGTACCTGGTCCATCACTTCCTGGCGGCGAGCGCCGCGCGGACGCCCGACGCCGAGGCGCTGATCACCCACGAGCCGGGCGCAGCGCGGCTGACGTATGGGCAGGTCGCCGCAGCCGCGACCCAGGTCACGACGCAGTTGCGTGGGCTCGGCGTGGCGCGCGGTGACCGGGTGGCGATCCTGGCCCACAACGGCGTCGATTGGGTGGCGGCGTGGTTCGGCGCCCTGGCCGCCGGTGCCATCGCGGTGCCCATCAACACCGCCGCCGATCCGCACAGCCTGGCCCACTACATCAGCGACGCCGGCGCGCGCCTGCTGATCGTCGGGCCGCGCCTCGAGCGAGTGGTGGCCCAGGCCGGGGAGCGGCTGGGCGCGATCACCGTCGTGTGCGCTCCGGCCGCGGTCGCCAACCTCGCCAAGGCGCTGCCGGCCGCCACCGTCGTGGATCCGGTTGGTGCGGAGCCGGCGGTGAACGTCGACGTCCCTGCGCTCGTCGACCTCGATCCGGCCGCCATCATCTACACCTCGGGCTCGACCGGCCGACCGCGCGGCGCGGTGCTCACCCACCGCAACCTGGTCAGCAACGTCCACTCGATCGTCGAGTACCTGGCGCTCACGCCCGCCGAGCGCGTGCTGGCGCTGCTGCCGTTCTATTACGTCTATGGGCTGTCGATCCTGCACATGACGTTCGCGGTCGGCGGCGCCGTGGTGGTCGAGAATCGCTTCCAGTATCCCAACGTCGCGCTCGATACGCTGGAGCGCGAGCGCTGCACCGGTGTCGCCGGCGTGCCGTCGACGTACGCCATCCTGATGAACCGCTCCAACCTCGGCGAGCGCCTGGCCAGCGGCGCGCTGGGCGCGATGCAGTGGGCGACCCAGGCCGGCGGCGGCATGAGCCCGGCGCTCACCCGCCAGGTCATGGACGCGGTCGCGCCGCGCCGCCTGTTCGTGATGTACGGCGCCACCGAGGCGTCGGCGCGGCTGTCGTACGTGCCGCCCGACGAGTTGCCGGCCGCGGTCGGCTCGATCGGTCGCGCCATTCCCAACGTCGAGCTCACCGTCCGCAGACCGGATGGAACCCCGTGCGCCGATGGCGAGATGGGCGAGCTGTACGCCCGCGGCGCCAACATCATGGCCGGCTACTGGAACGATCCCGACGAGACCGCGCGCGTGCTCGGCCCGCACGGCTACCGCACCGGCGACGTCGCGCGTCGCGACGAGGCCGGTCGGTACTGGCTGGTCGGCCGCACCCGCGACATGCTCAAGGTCGGCGGCCACCGGGTCGCCGCCAGGGAGATCGAGGACGCCATCCTCGACCATCCCGGGGTCCACGAGTGCGCGGTGATCGGCGTCCCCGACGAGCTGCTCGGCGATCGCCTGCGCGCGTTCGTGGTCGCCAAGGCCGACGGCGCCGTCGACGGCAACAGCCTGGGGCTGTTCCTGAAGGAGCGCCTGCCGGCCTACAAGATCCCGAGCGACATCGAGCTGCGCGCCGACCTGCCCAAGAACGAGAGCGGCAAGATCATGAAGGAGGCGCTGCGCGCTTCCTGACCCGAGCGTCTCGCCGAGGCTAGTTGGCGGTTTGCTTGGCCCGGAACTCGTCGCGATGCTTGAGGACCATCTCGAGCTCGGCCTTCGAGTACATCTTGCCGGTGAGCTCCTTCCAGACCTCGACCGCCGCCTTGTCGAAGCCGGCGATCAGGTCCTCCGAGGGCGCCGAGATCTTCACGCCCTTGCGCTCCATCTGCTTGCTGGCGCTCTCGTTGTCCTTGCGGATCTGCTTGCGCAACACCTTCGACATGCCCTTGGCGATCTTGACGTACAGGGCCTGATCGGCGGCCGTCATCTTCTTGAGGGCGTCGAGCTTCACCACCGTGCCGCCGATCGCGAAGCTCATCGGCAGCGAGGTCATGTACTTGACCTTGGTGTTCCACTGCAGCGCGACCGCGGCCAGCGGCGAGCCGTAGGCGGCGTTGATGCGGCCGGTGGTCAGCGCCGGCTCGACCTCGGGCACGCCGAGCGGCACGCCCGACACGCCCAGCTTCTTGTACGTGGCGCGGACGATGCTGTCGTCGCCCCACAGCCAGACCTTCTGGCTCTTGAGGTCGGCCACCGACTTGATCTCGTTCTTGGACAGGAAGTAGACCCAACCGACCTCGCCACGGTCCTGGAGCTGGAAGCCCTTGGCCTCGAACTTCTTCTGGAAGTACGGCCACATCTTGTCGGCCACGTAGTCGATCTCCTCGACGGTGGCGAACATGCGCGGCAGCTCGAGCACGCGGATGCTCTCGTCGATCATCGACAGGCCGACCGAGGTCAACGCGGCGCCGTCGAGCTGGCCGAGGTTGATCTTGCGGACCACGTCGCGTTCGTCGCCCTGGACGCCGCCCGCGTAGTACTTGACCCTGATCCGCTTCTCGGTCTTGAGCTCGATCTCGGAGGAGCCCTTGCCGAGGATCTTCATCCACGAGCTGCCGTCGGGGGCCAGCGTCGCCATGCGGATCTCCAGCGGGTCGGCGGTGGCACCACCGGCCAGGGCGGCGAGGGTCAGCGCGGTGACGGCACCGAGCGCGGCACTCGGCGCGGCACCACGATGACGAACGAGGTTGAGGTCACGCATCGGCGAAGTCCTTTTCCATCCGGAGGTTGTGCGACGCGCCTATCGGTGCGCGACCTCGCGGAGGATAGACCGCATGTCACCGGGCCGCCACCGCTCCGGTGCGGGCGGCGTCGCCGCCCCACATCGGCCAGCCGGTCAGCGTGCGGTCGTGGGTGTCGATCGCGACCAGGCGTCCGTCATCGGTGCCGACGAAGATCCAGCCGCCGTCGACCACCGGCTGCGAACGCACGCTGCCGCCGACCGCGTGCCGCTTGCGGACCGCGCCCTTGACCGGATCGAGCTCGAGGATCTCGCCCTTGAGCGTGGCGACCAGGACCCGGCCGCCGGCGGCCAGCGGCGCGGTCCCCAGGTGTCCGCCGTCGACGTGGGTGTCGCCGTCGAGCTTGAACGACCACAGCTCGTCGCCGGTCTCGGCGCTGGTCGCGACCACCTCGTCGCCCATCGTGTTCACGTTGGTCTGGCCGAGGTGCAAGATCCGCGAGCCCTGGTAGGTCTGCATCGTCGAGACGCTGGACACCCCGACGTTGAGCTGCGCGGCCTCGGCGTTGGCCGACGCCGGCGCGCCGCCACCGAACCCGTTGCCGCTGTCCTGCGACTTGCCCTTGGCGGCGTGGCCGGAGACCGCCTGGTCGGCGAAGTCGATGTACCTGGCCGCCTTCTTCTTGGCCTTGTACTTGGTCTTGGGGTGGTTGTCGTCGGCGCGGATGATCATCTCCTCGGCGCCGTCGACCTCCTCGGCCGCCACGCCGCGGCGGGTGTAGTACATCGACTCGCGGCCGTTCTCCCACGTCACCACCGGCGCCGAGGTGGCGCGCGACTTGATGGCGTAGCGCACCTTGCCGGTCGCCGGCTCGAGCTTCATGACGGTGCCCGCGAACGTCGAGACGTAGAGGAACTCGCCGGCCACCACCGGCGCCGACATCACGTCGCTGTCGAGCCACTTCTGCCACTTGATGGCGCCGGTCTTCAGATCGAGGGCGATCAGCGCGTGGCTGGCGCCCGGTGGCCGCGGCTTGGCGCCCTCGGCCGACGCCGCCGGGTACGACGTGAACACCAGGCCACCGCCGATGGTCGGCGCGCTGGTCAGCGGATCGCCCAGCCACCACGACCACAGCTGCTCGCCGCTCTTGCTGTCGACGGCGAAGATCGTGCACGACTCGGTGTTGAACACGCAGACCCGCTCGGCGCACGCCGCGGTCGACGGGCCGTCGTCGTCGAGATCGATGGCCCACCTCGGCTTCCCGGTCGCGGTCTCGAAGGCGTAGAACTCCTTCGAGTTGAAGCCGCCCGAGGTGTAGACCATGCCCTCGTAGACGGCCGGCGTGGTGATCGCGGCGCCCGAGCCGAACTTCACCTGCCAGCCGGTGGCGGTCTTCACCGCTGCGGGCGCCTTGCGCTTGGTGACGTGGCCCTTGCGGAAGCTGCGCGACGGCCGCGCGAACCGGTCGCCGTTCATCTCCTCGACGGCGGCCAGGATGTCCTCGCCACCCGGGGCCTGGGGCTCGCCCTTGGCGGTGCCGGGCGCCGCCGCGGTGCCGTCGCCACCCGGGGTCGCGGTGCCGCTGCCGCGTGGCGGCGCGGTGTTGCGACCGCACGCGAGGACCGACGAGACGAGGCCGAAAGCGAGCAACGACGTGGTGCGCATGGTTCCTCCCAGCACGTGCAACGTGTGATCGCGGGCAGCGATCTACGGACTCCGTGGTGCTGGACACAGCCTGCCCGCGCTGGTTGCCGGGCGCCGTCACGTCCGGGTAAGGCGTGCTAGCGTCGTGGCCTCGTGCGCGTGAGACTTCGTGCAGTTGCGGCCCAGGCCGCCGTCGTCGGTGCCGCTGTCGGCGCTGCTCTGGGCGCCGGCGCCGCGCGCGCCGACGGCTACAGCCTGCACGTGCTCGCCGCCGCCCAGGTGGCGTGGACCGACAACCTGTTCTCGGTCCCCGCGGAGCGCGATCCGGGCTCGGCGCTGCCCGAGCGCGAGGGCGACCTCTACTACCAGCTCCGCCCGGGCGCCATGGGCACCTACGAGACCCCGCGCAGCGTGCACCAGCTGTCGTACGACCTCGAGGCCAACCTCTACACCCGGCACACCGAGGCATGGTCGCTGCAGCACCTGGCCGGCTGGCGCGGCTTCTTCATCACCTCGCCGCGCTCGGAGCTGGGCGCGTCGGCGCAGTTCTCGACCGGCGAGATCAGCGCGCTGTCGACCCGGTCGGCCGCCTCCGAGGGTCCGGTGACCGGCCTGCCCTCGGGCCAGGTCTCGTTCGTGTCGATCGACGTCGGCGAGAACCTGTCGTACACGGCGACCCGCGAGGTGCGCCTCACCCAGGGCGCGCGCGGCCGCAGCTTCACGACCTCCGACGGGGTCGGCGGCGAGTCGACCGGCATCGAGGCCGGCGTCACCGGTGGCGTCGACCGGTCGTGGAAGTTCTCCGCCGCCTCGTTGCAGCTCGGGACCTCGTTCGTGACCCTCGAGCGCGTGGTGGCGATGATGGCGACTGAGTCCAACGACCAGGTCAACGTCAACGGCGTGGTGTCGTGGCGCCGCGATTTCGGGCCGCGCTGGACCTCGCTCCTCGACGCCGGCGCCACCAGCATCGTGCCGCTCGACGATGGCGACCAGCTGGTGGTGCAGCCGACCGTCGGCGCCCAGATCAGCTACTTTCCCAACTGGGGCACCTCCGGCCTCGCGATCCGGCGCTCGGTGGCCCCCAACCTCTACCTGGCCCAGAACACGATCGCCGATTCGGCGATCGTCAACGCGTGGTTGCCGCTGCCGTGGCTGGCGACCGATCCGCACCAGCCCAAGCTGAGCGTGCAAGGGACGCTCGGCGCCCAGCGCACCCGGCTCATCGACACCGCCACCGGCGACATCGAGAGCGGCTTCAACGTCTACGCCGGCGACGTCGCCGTCAACTACGCGCCGCGCGCCGGCGTGACCGTCGCGCTGCGGTTTCAGCACCTGCGTCAGGTCGCCGCCGAGGACGCCGCGATGGACGTCAACGGGTACGTGCGCAACACGGCGATGATCAGCGTGATCGGCCGCTTCCCCGACCGCATGGCGGCCGAGGTCCCGATGCGGTCGTCGTTGCGCGTCGATCGCTCGAACGTGACCCCGGTCGGCGAGGAGAACGCGCCGGCGGTCGCCCCCGGCGCGCCGTAGCCATTGACGCTACAGTCGCCGGGCGCCATGGCCGATCCGGATCATTGCCCTGCGTGCCAGGAGCCGCTGCCGGCGCGCGCTCGCTTCTGTCCGGGTTGCGGACGTTCCATGCTGGCGGTCGGAAGCGGGACCGCGTACACGGCGATCTCGACCGATACGCCCACCGACCCGGCGCTGGCGCCGACGCCGTACCTGCCGCCGCGGCTGCTGGCGGCCGGCACCCTGCTCACCCGGCGCTACCGGATCGACGGCGTGATCGGCGAGGGCGGCATGGGCGTCGTCTATCGCGGCGTCGATCTCGAGCGCGATCGAGTGGTCGCGATCAAGGCGTTGCACGGCAGCCTGATGGGCGACACCGAGATCCGGCGCCGCTTCGCGCGCGAGGCGCAGCTCATGCTGGGCTGGAACCATCGTCACGTCGCCCGCGTCCACGACATCCTCGAACACGACGACCTGCTCGCGTTCGTGATGGAGTACGTCGACGGGCCGACGCTCGAGGACTACGTCCAGCGCTGGGGTGGCAAGCTGCCCTACGACGATGTCCGCCACATCTTCACCGGCCTGCTGGCCGCCATGGACGAAGCCCACGGGCTCGGCATCGTCCACCGTGACCTCAAGCCGCAGAACATCCTGCTGCGGCTCGACGACGCCGGGCCGTTCCCCAAGATCGTCGACTTCGGCATCGCCAAGATCCTCGAGGGCACCACCTACACCGTCACCGGCGCGTTGCTCGGCACCTGTCGCTACATGTCGCCGGAGCAGGCGCAGTCGCCGCAGGACGTCGATCACCGCTCCGACATCTATTCGCTGGGCGTCACGCTGTACCGCGCGGTCACCGGCCGCTGCCCGTTCGAGGGCAACAACCACTTCGCGCTCATGATGGCGCACGTCGGTCAGGCGCCCGAGCCGCCGTCACACTACCGGCCGTACCTGCCGCCGGCGCTCGAGGCGATCATCCTGCAGGCGCTGGCCAAGGACCGCGCCGATCGACCGGCCAGCTGCGCCGCGTTCAGCGCCGCGCTCGAGGCGGCGCTGGTCGATGTCACGCCGGTGCGCGTCGAGCGCGAGTCCGAGTTGCCGCGCGTCATCATCGAGGACGACGGCAACGAGATGCTGCTGATCGCCGGCGGCGGCTTCCAGATGGGGGCCAACCGGCGCACCGTGTTGCTCGACCGCTTCTACCTGGCTCGTCACCCGGTGACCAACCGCCAGTTCCACCAGTTCGTCGCCGCGACCGGCTACCGGCCGACCGACGCCGAGGCGGCGCGGTTCCTGCACCACCTGCGAAGCGGTCGCGCGGCCGCCGAGCTCGCCGATCATCCGGTGGTGTTCGTGTCGTGGCTCGACGCCCGCGCCTACTGCCGGTGGGCGGCGCGGCGGCTGCCCAGCGAGGCCGAGTGGGAGAAGGCGGCGCGCGGCATCGACGGCAACAAGTACCCGTGGGGTCGCGACGAGCCGACCGTCGAGCACGCCAACTTCGGGCAGACCCGCGGCGGCGGCACCGTGGCGGTCGACGCCTTCCCACGCGGCGGGTCCCCGTACGGGCAGGTCGGCATGGCCGGCAACGTCTTCGAGTGGTGCGAGGACGCCGACGACGTCGCGTTCTACCTCCACGGCCCCGAGCGCAACCCGCGCAACACGATCCAGCCCGGCAGCGCGCCGTGCGTGATCCGCGGCGGCGCCTGGATGTACGACGCCCGCTCGCTGCGCACCTACGCCCGCTCGTCGTTTCCGCCCACGTATCGGCTCGAGAACGTCGGCTTTCGCGTCGCCCTGTGAGTTGCGGACCTCGAGATCGCCAGCTTACCTGGTAAGCGGCATGCTACCATTGATGAATCTCGCGAACGAACCCACGACGAGGAGCCTTGCCATGCCCGCAGCCACGCTGACCGAGAAGGGCCAGATCATCATTCCCGCCCAGATCCGGGCCCGGTACGGCCTGACGCCAGGAACCCGGGTCGAATTCGTCGACGACGGCGGCGTGATCCGGCTGGTGGTCAGGCGGCGGTTGACACGCTCCGACCCCGCCGCTGGCTACGGACTCATCAAGGTCCCGACCAAGGGCAAGCCGCGGCGTCTGGCGTCCTTTGATGCCGCCGCACTGCTCGCGGGCAAGCGAGGCGGGCGGCCGGGATGATCGCCGTCGATACGAACATCCTCGCCCGCTTCTATTGCGATGACCCCGACGACCCCGACGCCAGGCGACAGCGCCCGCGCGCCCGGCGGGTCATGCTCGAGTCCCCGAGCGTCTTCGTGCCGCTGACGGTGGTCCTGGAGCTGGAGTGGGTCATGCGGGGCTTCTACGATCTGGGACCCGAGACGTTCTGCCGGACCGTCGAGCACTTGCTCGGCATGCCGCATGTGACGGTCGAGCGCTGGGAGGCGGTCAAGGACGCCCTCGTCCTTCATCGGAGCGGCCTGGACCTCGCAGACGCCCTGCATTGGGTCTCGAGCGCCTCGTGCAGCCAGTTCACGACCTTCGATGACCGTGGATTCGTACGCCGAGCCCGGCGGCTGAAGTTGGTCCCGAAGGTCCGGCTACCTTTGTGAGAGCAGGTCGTACGGTTGCGGTCAGAGCACGGCGAGGTAGGCGCCAAGCGCCGTCGCCGCCGGTGCTGCGCACGACGGTGCCGTGGTTGCAGCCCCGCCGTCGCCGTCGATCCTCGCCGCGCTCTCGCACAACGCCGCAAGCTGCATGGCGCCGTCATTCCAGTGCAGCTGGTACGTCTGCCTCGCCTCGCCGTCGATGGTACGAATCGCGTCGATCGCGATGACGGTGCGTCCGGCAATTGTCGGCGCCGACAGGTCCAGTCGATCGCCCGAGCTCTCGGGCGCCGGTGCCCACAACGCCGCGAACTCGGCGCGGCGCGCCTCCCACGCCGGTAATTCGATCGGCGTGCATGCCAGGCAGGCGCTGACGGTCACGGCCACGCGCCCACCGGCGAGCGCGGCAACCATCGTCGCCAGTTCGGTCGTGCCGCGACGTGCGATCGTCACGTCGTGGCCCGCAACGCGCACGGCGGCGAGGTCGTCGAGCAGCGCGGCGTCGAGCGGTCGTGATGGACGGCCGCCGGGACCGCCGGAACCTCCGGCTCCATCGGCGCGCGCGCTCCCGCCCGGCTCCGGACGGGTGGTCGGACCGGCGTCGTGGGCGCGCCCCGAGCAGGCGGCGGCGGCGATGCAGACCCAGGGAACGATGAACCTGCGCACGAGGTCCCTTCACTGTAACCGCCCCGCGAGCCCTCTGGTAAGGTGCCCGCCGCCATGACGAAACCCATCCGCAAGGTCGCCGTGCTCGGCTCCGGGGTGATGGGCGGCGGGATCGCCGCTCACCTCGCCAACGCCGGCGTGCCGGTGCTCCTCCTCGACATCGTGCCGCCCAAGATCTCCGACGCCGATCGCGCGGTGAAGGCCAACCGCGACGCGTTCGCGGCCGGCGCGCTCGACAAGCTCAAGAAGTCCCGACCGGCATCGTTCACGCACGTGCGCAACGCCGTGCTGATCCAGACCGGCAACTTCGACGACGATCTGGCGCGGGTCGCCGATTGCGACCTGATCGTCGAGGCCATCATCGAGCGCCTCGACATCAAGCGCGACCTGTTCGCGAAGCTCGACGCCCTGCTCACCGGCGACACCATCATCGCCTCCAACACGTCCGGCCTGCGGATCGCCGACATGCTGGTCGGGCGCAGCGATCGCTTCCGCCAGCACTTCCTGGTCACCCACTTCTTCAACCCGCCGCGCTACATGAAGCTGCTCGAGCTGGTCGCCGGCGCCGACACCGCGCCCGCGGCCAAGCAGCGCATCGAGGCGTGGGGCAAGGACCAGATGGGCAAGGGCATCGTCTGGGCCAAGGACACCCCCAACTTCGTCGCCAACCGGATCGGCACCCACTCGATGATGGCGGCCATCCACCTGATGCTCGAGCAGGGCCTGGCGCCCGAGGACCTCGACGCCATCACCGGCGTGCCCATGGGTCACCCCAAGAGCGCCAGCTTCCGCACCGGCGACATGGTCGGCCTCGACACCCTGGTCCACGTCGTCGACAACTGCCACCAGACCCTGACCGCCGACGAGGACCGCGAGGTCTTCACGGTGCCGTCGTACATCCGCGAGATGATCAAGAAGGGTCAGCTCGGCGACAAGTCCAAGGGCGGCTTCTACAAGAAGGTCGGCAGCGAGATCCAGACCCTCGACCCCAAGACCGGCGAGTACCGGGCCAAGGGCGGCGACGCGGCCATCGCCAAGGCGTGCAAGGGCCTCAACAAGATCGAGGACGTGCGCGAGCGAGTGAAGAAGCTGGTCGCGACCGAGGGCGTGGTCGGCGAGCTGGCCTGGGGTGCGCTGTCGCGCAGCCTGGCCTACGCAGCCCGCCGGATCGGCGAGATCACCGATGACCCCAAGGCGATCGATGACGGCATGAAGTGGGGCTACAACTGGGATCTCGGCCCGTTCGAGACCTGGGACGCGCTCGGCTTCGCCGCGACCGCCGCCCGCATGAAGGCTGACGGCCTGGCGCTGCCGGCGTGGGTCGACAAGATGATGGCGGCCGGCGCCACGGCGATCTACGACGGCGACCGGGTGTGGTCGCCGTCGGTCGGGGACTACGTGCGCCGCGCCGCCGATCCGCGCGAGGTCACGCTCGCCGTGATGCGCCAGGGCGGCGCGCCGGTGCTCAAGAACGGTGGCGCCCAGGCCTGGGACCTCGGCGACGGTGTGCTCGGCCTGACCTTCACGTCGCCGCACAACAGCATCGACGCCGACGTGATCAAGATGATCCACGAGGCCGTCGACAAGGCCGAGGCCGAGTTCCGCGGCCTGCTGGTCTACAACACCGGCGAGCATTTCTGCGTGGGCGCCAACCTGTTCGCCGTGCTGATGGCGGCCGGCCAGAAGCAGTGGGACGGCCTGCGCGAGATGATCCGCGGCTACCAGTACGCGACCCAGCGCATGAAGTACTCGACCGTGCCGGTGGTGTCGGCACCGTTCAGCGGCACCATGGGCGGCGGCCTCGAGCTGTGCCTGGGGAGTGACGCGGTGCAGGCGGCGTCGGAGACCTACGCCGGCCTGGTCGAGGTCGGTGTCGGCCTCATCCCCGGCGGCGCCGGCACCCTCAACATGCTGTGGCGCGCGCTCGAGGGCGTGCCCGAGGGCGTCGAGGTCGACACCTACGCGTTCGTGACCCAGGTGTTCAAGAACATCGCGCTGGCCAAGGTCGCCCTGTCGGCCGAGGAGGCCAAGGCGTGCGGCTTCTTCCGGGCCACCGACGGGGTGTCGTTCGATCGCGCGCGCCAGCTCTACGAGGCCAAGCAGCGCGTGCTCGGCCTCGCCGCCACCGGCTACCACCCGCCGTCACCTCGCGCCTACAAGCTGCCCGGGGAGAGCGGCATCGCGACCCTGAAGATGATGGTGAACACGCTGGTCGCCGGCGGCTACGCCAGCGAGCACGACGCCAAGATCGCCATGAAGCTGGCCGAGGTGCTGTGCGGCGGCGCCGGCGGCGGCGTCGGCCCGGTCGGCGAGGACCGCATCCTCGAGCTCGAGCGCGAGGCGTTCCTGTCGCTGTGCGGCGAGCCGCTCAGCCAGGCCCGCATGCAGTACTTCCTCCAGAACAACAAGCCCCTGCGGAACTAGGACCAGGACAATGACCATGAACGAGATCGTCATCGCCGAAGCCGTCCGCTCCGCGGTCGGTCGTGGCCACAAGGGTTCGCTGTCGACCAAGCGCCCCGACGAGCTGGCCGCCGACGTGCTGCGCGGCCTGCTGGCCCGCGTGCCGCAGGCGCGCGGACACATCGACGACGTGGTGCTGGGCTGCGCCATGCCCGAGGGCGAGCAGGGGCTCAACGTGGCGCGGCTGGTCGCGCTGTCGGCCGACCTCGGGATCGAGGTGTCGGCGCAGACCATCAACCGCTTCTGCTCGAGCGGGCTGCAGGCCATCGCCACCGCGGCGGGCGCGATCGCCATCGGTTCGTGCGACGCGGTCATCGCCGGCGGCGTCGAGTCGATGACCTACGTACCGATGACCGGCTTCCACCTGTCGGCGTCGCCCGACCTGATGGCGCACCTGCCGGCGGCCAACACGCCGATGGGCATCACCGCCGAGAACGTGGCCAAGAAGTTCGGCATCTCGCGCCAGCGGCAAGACGAGCTGGCGTTCAAGAGCCAGCAGAAGGCCAAGGCCGCGCTCGAGAAGGGCGTGTTCAAGGACGAGATCGTCGCGGTCCGCGCCATCTCGTTCGACGCCGCCGGCAACCGCGTCTACCGCGACTTCCTCGTCGACGAGCTGCCGCGACCGGACACCACCCTCGAGGGTCTCGGCAAGCTGCCGCCGGCGTTCGCGCAGGGTGGCAGCGTCACGGCCGGTAACTCGTCGCCGCTCTCGGACGGCGCGGCGGCCTGCCTGGTGACCAGCGTCGCCAAGGCCAAGGAGCTCGGCATCACGCCGCTGGGCTGGTTCCGCAGCTTCGTCACGGTGGGCGTCGATCCGGCGATCATGGGCATCGGCCCGCTGCCGGCGGTGCAGAAGCTGCTGGCCAAGACCGGCCTGACGGTCGCCGACATCGATCTGTTCGAGATGAACGAGGCCTTCGCGGCGCAGGCGGCGTACTGCCAGCAGGAGCTCGGCATCCCCGACGACAAGCTCAACGTCAACGGCGGCGCGATCGCCCTCGGCCATCCGCTCGGCTGCACCGGCGCCAAGCTGACCGCGACCGCGCTCTACGAGCTGCGCCGCCGCGGCGGCCGGTACGCCATCGTGACGATGTGCATCGGCGGCGGCCAGGGCGCCGCCGGGCTGTTCGAGCGCGCCTAGCGCGGTTTCGGGTTCGCACAGTCCTCCCCCGCTCATCCTGAGCGAGGGCGAGCGCACGCGAGCCCGAGTCGAAGGACCGGGCCAGCGAGCAGCCGCGCGTTCCCACCGCCCGTATGATGTCGCGCATGCGCGCGATCCGACCGACCGCCACCGGCGGGCCCGAGGTGATGACGCTGACCGAGGTCGAGGACTCCCCGGTCGGACCCGGCCAGGCCCGCGTCAAGGTCGCCTTCGCCGGCGTCAACTTCATCGACGTCTACTTCCGCACCGGCCAGTACCCGATGCCGAGGCCGCTACTCCTCGGCCGCGAGGGCGCCGGCCTCGTCGAGGAAGTCGCCACCGACGTCGTCTCGCTCGGCGTCGGCGATCGCGTCGCCTGGAGCGACGTCCCCGGCTCCTACGCCGAGCACATCATCGCGCCGGCCGCGCGCCTGGTGCGCGTACCCGACGACACCCCGCTCGATCGCGCCGCCGCCGTGATGCTGCAAGGCATGACCGCGCACTACCTCGTCCACGCCACGTATGTGCTCGGGCCCGGCGGTCGCTGCCTCATCCACGCCGCCGCTGGCGGCGTCGGCCTGCTGCTGTGCCAGATGGCGCGCGCCGTCGGCGCCGAGATCGTCGGCACCGTCTCCACGGACGCCAAGGCCGCCCTCGCCGCCGCCGCCGGCTGCGACACGCCCATCCGCTACGACCGCGACGACTTCGCGGCCGTCGTGAAGGGCTTCGGCGGCGTCGACGTCGTCTACGACTCGGTCGGCAAGACCACCTTCGACCACAGCCTCGACTGCCTGCGCCCGCGCGGCATGATGGTCCTCTTCGGCCAGTCGAGCGGCGCCGTGCCGCCGTTCGATCTCCAGCTCCTCAACCGCAAGGGTTCGCTGTTCGTGACCCGCCCCAACCTGGCCCACTACATCGCCACCCGCGACGAGCTCGAGGCCCGCGCCGGCGACGTCCTCGGCCGCGTCGCCCGCGGCGCCCTCGACGTCCGCATCGATCGCATCCTCCCCCTCGCCGACGCCGCCGAGGCCCACCGACTGCTCGAGAGTCGCGCCACCAGCGGCAAGCTCCTGCTCGCGCCCTGACCGGCGCGTCACTCCCAGCCCACCGCCGCGCACCCGAGCACCATGATCGATCCCGCGCTCCCCGCCGCCAGCTGGTTCCTGTGGAGCCTGGGCTCGCTGTTCCTGGTCGGCTTCGCGCTGCCGCTCCTGTTCGCGCCGCTGCGCTGGGCCCGCATCTTCCTGTGGCGCGTACCCGCGGACGACGCGCTCACCGTCTACTTCGGCCGCTGCGTGGGCGCGGTCGCCGTCGCCCTGTGCGCGGCGTGCCTGCGCGCGGCGCCGCACGCCAGCGCCCATCCGCTCCTGTTCGAGCTCGTCGCCGCCGCGGCGCTGCTGCTCGCCGGCGTCCACATCGTGGGCGCGCTCGAGCGCCGCCAGCCGTGGACCGAGACCGCCGAGATTGCGCTCTACGCCGTCGCCGCCATCGCCGCGTGCTGGCTGCGCGCCGTCATGTAGATCTTCGCGCGCCGGAGGTCCACGCGGGCACGCCGCGAAGCGTTCACAACAGCCCGGGAGCCGCGCGGACAAAGTACGTCCTGATGTCCTTCCAGCGGGCGGCGCCCAGGCCTTCCGGGAATGGGTCGCGCTCGGCGTCGTCAAAGTAGGTCAGCGCTCGCATCACATGGTAGAGGTCCGCCTCGGTCGCGCCGAACCGACGCACGTACGCTGCGCCGGCGGCCACCAGGGTATGACCGGCGTCGAGGATCTCGTGCAGATCCCAGAAGTCACGCCGCAAGCCGCGCCGCGTGATCGCGGCGAGCTTCATCGTGGCGAGGTCGAGCAATCCCGCGACCGGAAAGCCGAGAGGGCTGGCGCCGGGTGGCTCGAGCGGCGCATACGCGTAGTTGACGATGTCGACCGCCGCGCCGCACACCACGAGCTTGAGCGCCACGTCGGACCGACTGATCACGCGGGTATCGGCGCCGGTCGCGGTCACCGCCTCTGCGACTCGATCGAGATCTGCGCCGCCGTGCATACTGAACAGATCGATGTCGCGCGACCGCCGATGATGGAGGTGGTAGGCGACCGCCGAACCGCCGGCAAGGTAGTAATCGTCGAGGGCGCGGACCGCCCTCAGACGCTCCAGGGCACGCTGCTGCTCTTCCGCCAGGTCGGTGGACTCGCCCACGTTTCATCCTCCGCTGCTGTGAACACGGCGCGCCAGAACGCGATGGTGCGAGCACTCAGTTCGCTGTGGCCGACATCGCGAAGATACCGGTGGATCGTGTCGAGCCCGTAGCGCGCGATCGCCCACCGGACTTCGACCAGCCCACCATGCTCCAGGATGCGACCGATCACGTAGGCCGCGTCGGCCTCGAGCTCGATCCGGTCCGGGTCCAGCTCCCAGAACAACCATCGGAGCTCGCTCGGCAAACCCATCGATCGCCATTGTACCGCAACGACGCTCGCGCGGCGGCTGCGCGGGAACGGTCCGTTTGGGGCGTCGCAACCCGGCGTTGCCGCAGTTCGGGCGGCGCGGGGATCAGCGGACGTTGCTGATCGAGTTCTTCACCGTGTCGCAACTCGTTCACGGCCGGTACCCCGGTCCACACTCCGGACGGCCTCGTTCCGATCGAGACACTGGCACCGGGCGACCTGGTCCTGGCGCGCGACGACCAGACCGGCGAGCTCGCCTACCGGCCGATCGAACAGGTCATCGTCACCGCCGACAAGCAAGCGTCCGACCTGCGTCTGGACCGCGACGGCGTGGTCGAGACGATCGGCGTCACCTCCGAGCACCCGTTCTGGTCGCGGGCGCGCGGCTGGACCAAGGCCTACCGCCTGACCCCCGGCGATCTGGTGTTCACCGAGAGCGGCGCGTGGGCCCGCGTGGTATCAAACACGCCTCGTGCCAGCCGCGAGTACGTCTACAACCTCGACGTCGCCGACGACCACACGTTCTTCGTCGGCAAGGTCGGGGCGTGGGTTCACAACTGCGCCGCAACGGGCCCAATCTGGTCCTCCACCAAGGGCAAGACCCCGGTGGCGAACGCCTTCGGTCACTGGAAGAAGCACGGGGCCGAGTTCCCCGAGTTCAGGAACGCGAAGGAGTACGTCGACGGCGCGCAGCGATTCGTGAACCAGCCATCACAAGGGGTCCTCAGCAAGGTCAGGGCGAACGGAGACACGGTTCTGTACGCCCCCGCGAGCAACACGTTTGGTATTCGGGCCGGTTCCGTCGGTGCCCCCAAGACCATGTTCAGACCTGATCCGGCGCAGCACGGGTATCCCACCAATCTCGACTACTTCAATGCCCAATAGCCCTGAGCATTACTGCCGCGTGTGCGGCTTGCCGCAGGCCGATCTCCCTTGGGGAGACGATGGCCGGTGTCCTACCTATGAGATCTGCGACTGCTGTGGCGTGGAGTTCGGCTACGAGGACGCCACGCTTGTTGGAGTCAAGAAAGCCCGTTCCGATTGGCTAGCCAAAGGAGCGCCCTGGTTCGCCCCTGAAGCGCGCCCGGTCAACTGGGATTTGGAGGCGCAGATGCGAATGATCCCCCTGGAATTCTGCTAGGAAACGGTCACTCGACCCGGGATCGGTGTCCGACGAGCCGAGGACGTCCGCCCGGGACCGAACCTCCCGCCGTCACCGCAAGAAATCCATGCGTCCATCTCTTCACTCGATGTCCGTGTTCGCCGCGCTGGCGCTGTCCTTCGCCACCCTGCCAGCCTGCGGCGATCACGAACACTTCGACAACCTCATGGCGTGCGTCGACGATCACGCGAGCCTCGGCGAGGCGGAGTCGATCGCCCACTGCCTGGTCGACTTCTTCGACATGAACTTCGTCGACCAGGCGGCCTGCGTCGCGTACGTCATCGCCAACGGCGGCTACCCGAACTCGCGCGACCAGGCCTGCACGCTCTACTTCCAGGAGCGCTAGGCGTCGGTCGGCGTCAGGGCACCGGCGTTGCGGGCGTGACCGGCGCCGGCGTGGTTGGCACCGGCGCGACGCCGGTTGCAGGTGCGACCGGCGTGGCCGGCGTGGCCGGATCGATGATCGGCGTCGCCTTGCGCGCCTCCTGCATGTAGCGCGCCTCCATGTCGGCGAGCAGCTTCTCGTCGTCGGCGCTCAGGATCTTGCGCTTGCCGTCGGTCAGCACCTGCGGCAGGCCAGTGCCCTCCGGCATGTTCGGCAACACGATGATGGTCCGGTTCGCCGAGGCGCCGATCGTCTTGTAGACCTGCACCGCGCGTTGCTGCACGTACAGCGGATCGAGCGTCGAGCTGATGATCATCTGCTGCTTGGCGACCCGCAGCGCCTCGAGGACGCGGATCGCGGCCTCCTTGGTCGCCTTGGCCAGCACGAACTGCTGGCGCTCGAGCTCCTGCTTCTTGGCGATCTTGCGCGAGATCGCATCGGCGACCTCGCCGGGAAACTGGATCTGACCGATGTCGACGCTCTCGATCATGATCGGCGTGGTGCCGAACTTGGCGGCCAGCTTCTCGGCGATCAGCTGCTTCACCTTCGGCGTCTCGAGCTGGATGTCGGTGGCCGAGAACGCCGAGACCTGCTCGCGCACGATCG
>CANKMW010000115.1 GCA_947483555.1 Myxococcales bacterium | reverse complement strand
GCGAGCGCTCCGGAAGCTCGCCATCAACCACGAGCCGGAGCTGCGGCGAGCTGTCCGCAGACTCCGGTCCGCCCTGCCGCTCACGAAAGTCGCCGGCTGGTTCCGAAAAGCTCTGCGCGAGGCTCACCTCAAGTGATCACAGCGTTAGCTACCGAGCGCTGCCGAGGCTACATCACCGCACGCCGGTGCTGTTCGCGACCTGCGCAGCTGGGCGGTACGTTGCACACCAGGCGGCGGCGAGTTGCGCCTCGTTACGCGAGGGCATGGTGCGTGCAGCGTATGAACGGCATGAAAGCTCACTCGCTTTACCTTGTAGGTATCGTGGCGGTCGTGGTGGTCGTCGCAGCTACCACCAGCTGCGGCAACGACACGTCGGGACCGGCGTGCGGTGATCTCGGTGAGGCCTGCTGTTCGGGTCGGAGCTGCGACACCGGCACCTGCAACGGCGGCAGCAGTGGCGTGTGCGCCGCCTGTGGCCAGCCCGGCGAGGTGTGCTGCGATCTCGACACCTGCAGCGGCGGCGGCTGCTGCGTCAACGACGTCTGCACCGGTGACGCGTCGACCTGCCCGACCGTGGGCGGGACCTGCGTGGGCGGCAGCTGCGGCGGCGGCACCTGCGGCGGTCCTGGTCAGCCGTGTTGCACCGACGTGTGTACCGCCGGCGGCGTCACCTGCCAGGGCGGCAGCTGCGCCATCTGCGGCGGCCCCGGTCAACCGTGCTGCGACAACGGCACCGGGCCGTCGTCGTGCGGTCCCGACCTGGTGTGCGACAACAACGCATGCCGGACCTGCGGCGGTCCGGGCGAACCGTGCTGTCCCGGCGACAGCTGCGATAGCGGCTGCTGCGATCAGGGCAGCGATACCTGTATCGCCGACGGCGTCGCCTGCCAGTCGGGCGGCACGTGCACCGACACCACCTGCGTGTGCAGCGGCGGCGAGCTCAACTGCGGCAACGGCTGTGCCGACACCACGGCCAACGTCGACCAGTGCGGCGGCTGCGGGACCCAGTGCCGCGCGGACGAGTTCTGCGTCGCCTCGGCGTGCGCCTGCCGGCCGGGCCTGGTCCGCGCCGGCAACGACTGCGTCAACCCCGACACCAACCCGGCGGCCTGCGGCCCGTCGGGCGTCGCGTGCACCGGCAATCTGCCGCGCTGCGAGAACGGCGTCTGCGTCGCGCAGTGCTCGGGCGGCTTCGACACCTGCGGCAACGCGTGCGTCAACCCCGACACCGATCCCGAGCACTGCGGCGGCTGCAACAACACCTGCGATCGCGATCAGGTGTGCGTGCAAGGCAACTGCGAGGACTTCGACGCCGCGGTCGGCTGCGCGACCTGTCCGTGCCCGGCGTGCGGCGGTGGCGAGACCTGCTGCGACTATCCCGGTGGCACCGCGCTGCGCATCTGCGTCAACGGCAACAACGGCTGTCCGGTCGGGCCCTGATCGCGATCACGGGTTGCTCACGCGCGCGGCTGGCGCGTCAGGCGCACTCCGCACGCGGCCGGGACGCCGGGGCAGGGCGGCGCCAGCTTGTCGAGCTCGATCGTGACCGTGACGCCGGGGTAGAGATCCTGGATCGCCACCGCCATGGCGCCGGCCAGCGCCTCGAGGAGCCGGAAGGTCGACTGGGTGCCGATCTTGACCACCACGTCGCTGACCTTGAAGTAGTCGATGGTGTCGGAGATCTTGTCGTTGCTGCTGGCGGCGGTCAGATCACGCTCGAGCACGAGGTTGACGCGGAAGCGCCGCGTGCCGCGGCGCTCGGCCGCCGAGTAGCCATGATTGCCCTCGAACTCGAGGCCGCGAACGACGACGGCATCCATGGCGAGCCGGTCACGCCTCGGCGTCGCGGTCGGCGTTCTTCTGCAGCTTGCGCTTGATCATCTGGCGCTTGAGCGGACCCACGAAGTCGACCAGCAGCTTGCCGGTGAGGTGATCGTTCTCGTGGAGCAGGCAGCGCGCCAGCAGGCCCTCGCCCTCGACCTCGAACCAGTTGCCGTCGAGATCCTGGGCCTTGACGCGGGCGCGCATCGGCCGCTCGACCTGGACGTAGATGTCCGGGAACGACAGGCAACCTTCGTCGGACTTCTGCATCTCGTCGCTGGTCCACACCACCTCGGGGTTGATGAACGCGACCACCGGGTCGTCCTTGGCGCGGCCGGCGAGCTCGGGCTCGACCAGGAACATGCGGCGGGGGTCGCCGATCTGCAGCGCCGCGATGCCGAGGCCGCGCTCGGCGTACATGGTGTCCACGAGATCCTGGTACAAGGCGCGCAGCCCGGGGCCAAAATCGGTCACCGCCTCCGACGGCTGGCGGAGCCGCGCGTCGGGCCAGATGACCATCTCTCGAACGGACATGGTTCACCCTACGGCTGCCGCCGGGGGCTGTCAACGCGTGCGAATCCGTGCCCTTGCGGTGCTTTCGCGTGCTTTCCCGGCCGTTGACAAGCCGGGGTGTGGGTGCCAAGAGTAGCGACCCGATGGACGTCGTCCGCTATTCCGAGGCGCGGCTACCCACTGCCCGAGGCGAGTTCCGCCTGGTCGTGTACCGCGTCATCGGCGGCAGCGGTCCCGAGGGCGAGGAGCACGTGGCGATGGTGATGGGCGCCGTCGCCGGCGACGACGTGCTCACCCGCGTCCACTCGTCGTGTTTCACCGGCGAGGTGCTGGGCAGCCTGCGCTGCGACTGCCGCGACCAGCTCGACGCCGCCATGGCCCGCATCGCCGCCGAAGGCCGCGGCGTGCTGGTCTACCTGGTCCAGGAAGGTCGCGGCATCGGCCTCGGCAACAAGGTGCGGGCCTACGCGCTGCAGGACGAAGGCGTCGACACCGTCGACGCCAATCTCCAGCTCGGCTTCGACGCCGACCCGCGCAGCTACGATCTCGCGGCCGCGATCCTGCGCGATCTGGGCGCGGTCTCGGTCCGACTCATGACCAACAACCCGGCCAAGATCGCCGGGCTCGAGCGCGCCGGGTTGCCGGTCAGCGCCGAGCCGCACTGGGTCGGCGTGACCGAGCACGCCGCCGACTACGTCGAGGTCAAGAAGGCCAAGATGGGACACCTGGGATGACACTGCCGATGACACTGAGCGAAGCCAAGGTCCGGGAGGTGCTCGCGACGGTGATCGATCCGGCGCTCGGCGTCGAGATCGTCGGCCACCGCATCTTCACCGGCTGCGAGCTCGACGGCGCCAACGTCCTGGTCAAGGTCGCGATCCCGACCCCGGCCTACCCGCAGGCGCAACGGCGCGAGCTGGCGTCGCGGATCGAGACCGCGCTCAAGGCCGCCGGCGCTCGCGACGTCACGGTGGTCCCCGAGGTGGTGACCGCGTACCAGCCGGCGCCGTCCGAGAAGGCGTTGCTCAAGGGGCCCAAGAACGTCATCGCGGTCGCGGCCGGCAAGGGCGGCGTCGGCAAGTCGACGGTGGCGACCAACCTGGCGCTGGCCCTGCACCGCCATGGCGCGCGGGTCGGGTTGCTCGACGCCGATGTCTTCGGGCCCTCGATCCCGACCATGCTCGGCCCACCCGAGCGTCCACCCGGGACCACCGCCGAGCAGAAGATCACGCCCGCCATCCACCACGGCATCGAGGTGATCTCGGTCGGCTTCTTCGTCGACAAGGGCGAGGCGGTGGTGTGGCGCGGGCCCATGGTGCACCGCCTCCTGCAGCAGTTCCTCGGCGACGTGCAGTGGGGCGAGCTCGACTACCTGATCTGCGATCTGCCGCCCGGCACCGGCGACGTCCAGCTGTCGCTGTCGCAGCTGATCCCGATCACCGGCTCGGTGATGGTGACGACGCCGCAGGAGGTGTCGATCGTCGACGTGGTCAAGGGCATCGCGATGTTCGAGAAGGTCGAGATCCCGATCCTCGGCATCATCGAGAACATGTCGTACTACGTCTGTCCGGCGTGCGGACACCACGACGAGATCTTCAGCCACGGTGGCGGCAAGCGGCTGGCCCAGGAGTGCGGGGCGCCGTTCCTCGGCGAGATCCCCATCGACACCCGCATCCGCTTCGGCGGCGACGCCGGGGTGCCGATCGTGATCGCCAGCCCCGACAGCGCCATCAGCCAGAACTTCATGACCCTGGCCTCGACGGTCGCCGTGCGCATCGCCGCCGCCGTCCTCGGCAAGCCCAGGCGCTCGCCGCGGCTGTCGGTCATCAAGTAGGCGCCGGCCGCAGGCGTCAGTTCATGGCGCGGCCGGCGCACGGCGCCAGCTGGCACAGCAGCCGGCCGACGTGCTCGGCGGTGCGCTCGAGGCGATCGACCGGGTCGACGGTCTCGAGCAGCCGCTGGCGCTCGCAGTGATCCATGATCAGCGCGGCGGCGATGGCGTCGGCGCAGGTGCCCGGCGTCGAGCAGTCGCGACACAGCGCTCGCAGTTCGTCGCCGCCGCGGTCGAGGGCCATGGCCAGGCGCTCGCACAGCGCGAGCAGATGCGCGTGGCCGATCCGGGCGGCGTCGGGGCTCCGTGACAGGTCGTCCGCGATCAGGCTGGCGCGGACCTCGCGATAGCTGCGCACCGGCGGTAACTCGGACTCGATCCGCACCCGTCCGATCCCGCGCAGCACCAGCAGGAACCGGCCATCGGTCAGCTCTTCCGAGGCCAGGATGCGGCCGAGGCCGCACGACGGGTACACCGCCGGCCGGTCGTCGTAGGCGGCCTCGTAGCCCGGCCGCAGCCGCGCGATGGCCATCAGCCGCGCGCCCTCGAGGCAGTCACGGGTCAGCTCGCGGTAACGCGGCTCGAAGACGTGGAGCGGCATCAGGCCGCCGGGCAGGAGCACGGCGTTGGGCAGCGGAAAGATCGGCAGGCCGTCGAGGAACGCGGGGTCGATGTCCTCGCGTCCGCTCATGGACATCACCCGTACACGTCGATGCAGGCGCCAGTCAGCGCGGCGGGCGCGTCGGTGGCGAGAAAGAGCGCGGTCCTGGCGATGTCGTCGGCGGTCATGTCCGGTGCAACGCCTGGCGCCCCGTCCCGGAGCATGTCGGTATCGACCGACCCTGGGCAGATGGCGTTGACGGCAACTCTAGCGCCCCGTAGCTCCTCCGCAAGCGCTCGCGTGAGGCCGACCACGCCGTGCTTGGAGGCGCAGTAGGAGGCCAGCAACGGGGTGCCCTGGCGACCCGCGATCGAGGCGATGTTGATGATCCGACCGTGGCGAGCGATGAGATCGTCGGAGAAGGCCCGGCTGACGAAGAAGGTGCCGTCGAGGTTGACGGCCAGGACCCGGCGCCAGGTCGCATCGTCGACGGAGAAGGCGGGCGCGCGGACCACGATGCCGGCGTTGTTCACCACCACGTCGGCCGGGCCGAGCGCGGCCCGCAGGGCGACCGCGGCGGCGGCGACCTGGGTCGGATCGGCGACGTCGCAGCTCGCCCAGGCGGCGCGGTCGGGCCCGCCCAGCTCGGCGGCCAGCTCGGCGAGGGCGTCGGCGCTGCGGGCCAAGAGGCCGACCCGCGCGCCGGCCCCGGCCAGCCGGAGCGCGATCGCTCGGCCGATGCCGCGGCTGGCCCCGGTGACGATGCAGGTCTTGCCGGCCAGGCGAGCGTCGGTCATGGCATCGCGTCAGCGTCGGGCGCGCGCGACCGGAAGCGGCGCCGGCGGCGGGGTCAGCTCGCTCACCGGCCGGCGACCCCCGAAGCCGTCGTCGAGGCCGTGGAACCAGGCGCACTCGGGCTCTCCGACCCGCCAGCACAGCCACACGTCGCGGCCGCTGTGCTCGCCGAGCCAGTCGCACAGGCCGGTATCGAGGTCGCGCAGGACGCAGCCGGTGTCGCCGATCGCGGCCAGCTCGTCGCGCAGCGCGTCGCGCAACCCGAGCAGCACCAGGTGATCGCGGCGCACCTCGGGCGAGGCGTCGTCGGCCAGCTTCTCGGCGGCCGGGTGGCCGGCCTCCTCGAGGCGAGCGTGGTAGCGGCGCAGCTGGGCGCGGAGCTCGAGCGCGGCGGTCCAGCGGCGCGTGACCGCGGGCAGGTGACGATTGACCTCGGCGACGGTGTAGCGGCGGCGCATGGGGCTAGTCGAGGTCCTCTCGGTCGGGTTTGCTGCGATCCTTCGGGGCGTGCGCGGCGGCCTTGAAGTCGAGCTCGTCGATGATGGTGTTGTACGGGAAGGGCAGTGGCCCTTCATTGGTGCACGAGAACGATGTGGTGCCATTCCAGTCCTTGACGTCGAACGTGTACACCGGATCGGCGGGCTGGCCAGTGCCATCGCAATCGGCGAGGTAGCGCCAGCCGGTGCCTTCGATCTTCTCCCACATCCGATCGAACTCACCGACGCCGAGCGCGCCGGAGAACTCCTCACGGTTGCCGTCCTTGGTGACGGTCCAGCGCACCACCCGTGGGCCGTGCTCGGTGCAATCGACCTGGACGCCGACCTCGGCCGCGGTCAGGCTGCCCGAGACCAGGTAGCTGGCGTAGCGATCGTGGCAGTCGAAGTCCGCGTTCTGCTCCAGCAGCTCGCGGTGCGGGCTGCCACATGCGGCGAGCGCCATCGCCGAGCCCAGCAGGACGGGGGGGCGCATCAGGTATGGCCTGCGTAGTCGGCGGCCAGCGAGGCGCGGGTCGCGTCGTCGGTGCGGACCTGGTGGCGATACGCCGGGTGATCGATGGCGACCGCCAGCGTGGTGCCGGCCGTGCACAGGGCCTGCCGCGCCGCTGCCGTCAGCGGGAACCGCAGGTACTGCACCGCCGAGATCTTGTCGGCGGTGGAACGGCCGGGCTCGAACCGGGCCCGCGTCTCGTGCTCGCCGATGACGAGCGCCACGTGCTCGTCGAGACCGACCAGGCGCCCGAGCTCGGCGACGGCGTCGGCGTCGGGCGCCAGCTCGATGAACAGCGTCGCCGACAGCGAATCGGCGGTCGGCATCATCTGGTTGTAGGCCGTGATCTCGTCGCGGATCTGGTCGTCGCGGGTGATGCTCTCGGCGCGCAGGATCTCCTCGATCTGCAGCGTCAGCGTGTGCCGGTTCTCGAACACCAGGCTGACCCGGTCGCCGATCAGGATGCGCCGGGGACGCTTGAGCGCGATGACGTGGCGGCGAAAGTCGTCGCGCATTCCGGCGTACAGCGCCGGCCCCTTGATGTCGGCCCGCGTGATGGGTCGGACGAGGCTCATGACGTCCCGTTTACCACTGCCGAGCGCGCCCTTCGACAGGCTCAGGACAGGCCTTGACATGTGACACGTCGTGATACATGGTGTATCACATCGTGACACAGAAGCCGCCACCCGAGGACAACGAGGACGATGGCCGCGACTCGCGCAAGGAGCGGGTCCTGCACACGCGGGTGCCCGAGAAGCTCGAGGCCGAGCTGAAGGAGCGCGCCGCCGAGCTCGGAGTCTCGGTGTCGAACCTGGTGCGCAACGCCCTGACCCACGCCTTCGGCCTGGTCGGTGACATCGTCGCCGACGGTGCGCGCGTCGCTCGCACGGCCGCCGGAGCGCCTCGTGGACCGAGCGCCAGTGCGCCGCCGGCGGCCGGCGTGGACGTGATCGGCTGGCAGCAGCTGGTCCTGCAGAAGAACGCGATCTGTTCGCAGTGCAACGACATCCTGCCGCGCGGGTGCGACGCGGCCATCGCCATCACGGAAGGCGCCGGACCACGACCCATCGTGTGTCTGCGCTGCCTCGAGGAGCTTCGCCATGGACACCGACCCGACGAACCCGAACCCGAACCCGAACCGAAATCCGGATCCTGATTCACGCCGGATCGCCGCGGTGGTCGCGGCGACGAACGAGCTGGTCGGCGCGCTGACCCAGCTCGGCAAGCGCGTCGCCCGTCATGTCGACGGCCTGACCCAGGATCTGGTCCGCGACGCCGGCTCGGTGGCGCGCTCGAGCCAGGCGTTCGCGGGTGCGGCGCGTGCCGAGTGGGACGAGGTGGCGAGCCGCAGCAAGCAGGCGTGGGGGCGGACCCGGACCACGGCGGGTGGCGCGCCGCGCGCCGCGCGGGTGGTCGCCGCCGGTCTCGGCGTGGTCGCCCACGCGCGGCTGCTGCGGATGACCGCGCTCGCCGCCGGCCGCGATCGGCTGTCCGCCGACGATCACCGCGCGCTCGCGGCGCGGGTCCGCGAGCTGTGCGTCGAGCTGCGCGGCGGCGTGCTCAAGGTCGGACAGCTGGTCTCGGCGCGGCCCGACCTGGTCGGCGCCACCTGGGCCGGCGAGCTGGCGGTGCTCCAGGACCGCGTGCCGGCCATCGAGGGCGCGGCGATCGTGGCGCGGATCGAGGAGGAGCTGGGCCGCTCGATCCTCGATGCCTTCGCCACCTTCGACGTCGAGCCGGTGGCGGCGGCGTCGCTGGCCCAGGTCCATCGCGCCACGCTCGCCGACGGCCGCGTGGTGGCGGTCAAGGTCCAGATCCCGGGCATCGACGCGGTCATCGCCTCCGACATCGCCGCCCTGCGCATCCTCGCCGGCGTGCTCGGCGACGTGCTGCCGATGGACCTGCGCACCATCGCCGACGAGCTCGAGCGCGCGCTGACCATCGAGCTCGACTACGGCGCCGAGGCCGCCGCTGGCACCGCGTTCCAGGCCGATGTCGCCGGCACCGGGCTGTTCGCACCGCCGGTGGTCGCGTCCCACTCGACGGCGCGCGTGCTCACGACCGCGTTCGTCGACGGTGCTCGGCTGACCGAGGCGCTGAACGCGGCCGGGCCCGCCGAACGAGCTCGCATCGTCACCGCGATGTGCGACGGCCTCGCCCGGCAGGTGTTCCGGACCGGCCGCGTCCACGCCGATCCACACCCCGGCAATTTCCTGGTCACCGCCGACGGCCGCATCGCCGTGCTCGACTTCGGCTGCACGCTGACCCTGTCGGCCGACGAGCGTCGCGGCTACGCGCGGCTGCTGGCGGCGCTGGCGGTCCGCGACGACCGCACCGCCATGGCCGAGCTCGGCTCGCTGGGGTTCGGCGGCAAGCCGGAGGCGCTGGCCACGATCGCCAAGGCGATCACGCTGGCGATGCACCCCGGCGAGCTGGCCAGCGACATCGACTGGGAGCGGCAGGGGCGCGAGCTGGTGGCGACGATGATGGCGGTCGCCAAGGGCGCCGACCTCACCATCCCACCCTCGTTCGTCTTGCTCGGCCGCGTGCTCGGCACGATGGCCGGGCTGGTGGCGACCTACAAGCCGCCGATCCAGCTCCACGCGGTGATCGCCCCCCACCTGGCGTTCGCCTTGCGAACGCAACCATGACGGCGTTCGCCTTGCGAACGTGACGCCGATCAGGTGAGCGAGTCGAGACCCTTCTGGAACCGGCCGGCGTGCGAACGCTCGGCGCGGGCCAGCGTCTCGAACCACTCGGCGATGTCCTCGAAGCCTTCCTCGCGCGCAGTGCGAGCGAAGCCGGGGTACATCTGGGTGTACTCGTAGGTCTCGCCGGCGATCGACGCCTTGAGGTTGAGCGCGGTGTCGCCGAGCGGCTCGCCGGTCGCCGGATCGCCGACCTTCTTCAGGTAGTCGAGGTGGCCGTGGGCGTGGCCGGTCTCGCCCTCCGCGGTGTCGCGGAACAGGCCGGCGATGTCGGGTTGCCCCTCGACGTCCGCGATCTTGGCGAAGTAGAGGTAGCGGCGGTTCGCCTGCGACTCGCCGGCAAACGCATCCTTGAGGTTTCCGTGCGTCTTGCTTCCCTTGAGATCAGCCATGGGTCGTCTCTCCTCGGTGTGACGCCGAGGCGTACCACAAGATCATGGCGAGGTGTACGCGACGCACAGCGCGGCGATCATGTCCTGCAACGAGCGCGCGTCACCGCGCGCCGCCGGTGGCATCGCGTTGACCACCACCACGAACGCCAGCGGCCGGCTGCTGTCGGTGCCGGCGTAGCCGGCCAGCGAAGACACCGCGGCCAGGGTGCCGGTCTTGGCGCGGATGCGCGCCCGCAGCGCCGGGGCGAGGAACCGGCGACGCAACGTGCCGTCGACGCCGCCGATGGCGAGCGCGGCGGCGAGATCCGGTCCGACCCGGAAGTCGCGCCAGGCCGCGACCAGCACCTGGGCCACCGCCGACGCCGGGATCGCGGTCGAGTCGTACAGGCCCGAGCCGTTCTCGTAGCGGAAGCTGCCGGCCGGGACCCCGGCCACCTCGACCAGGTAGCGGTGGACCGCGCTGGTGGCGTCGGCCCAGGTCGCGGGTGGCGGCACCGCGGGCGGCGGAGGTGCCGCGCGCGACTCGGCGCCCAGGGTCTTGAGCACGGTCTCGGCCAGGTAGTTGTCGGACGTCTTGGCCATCGCGCGCAGCAGGTCGGCGAGCGGTGGACTGTCGCGCTCGGCGAGCAGCACCGCGGTCACCGGCGTCAGGCCGCGGCCGATCTTGCGGCCGCGCACGCGGATGCCGCGCTCGGCGAGCACGGCCTTGAAGGCCTCGCCGAACATGCGGATCGGATCATCGATCCGGCGGCGCACGAACGCGACCCCTTCGTCGGCGAGGATCTGACCCGACACCCGCAACTCGAGGTGATCGCGCTTGACCTGGGTCGCGACGTGGATGCGGGTCCGGCCGCTGGTGACGGTGACCACGCTGGCGTCGAGCAGGCGAACGTAGTCGCCGAGCGGTGGATCGACGCTGACCTCGGCGAGGCCATGGCCGAAACGGTCGGCGGCGACCACCACGGTCACCGCGTTGCGTTCCAGCGACGCGGCGCCGATCGGCGCCCGGTAGCCGGCCCGCTCCTTGGGTTGATCGGCGTAGCGCGGTGGCTCGTCGACCAGATCGAAGTAGCTGCCGTCGAACACCAGGTCGCCGGTGATCTCGGTGACCCCGCGCCAGGCCAGCGCCTGCGCCAGGTCGCGCAGGCCGGCGACGGTCAACGTGGGGTCGCCACGGCCGCGCACGTACAGGTCACCGTCGATCGAGCCGGTGTCGGCATCGACCTGCTCGGCCAGCACCGAGGTCCGCCACCGGAAGCCGGCGCCGAGGGCGTCGAGCGCGGCGGCGGCGGTGATCACCTTGGTCACCGAGGCCAGGTTGAGGGCGCGGTCGGCGTGGTGGCTCCACACCACCGCGCCGGAGCGGACGTCGACGACGATGGCGCCGATCTGCGCGGTGATCAGCAGCGGCCGATCGCGCACCGCCTGGTCGAGCTGCTCGGCGAGCCAGGCGTCCCGCGCGGCCAGATCCGGCGGCGCCACCGGCACCGCCACGCCGCCATCGCCGTCGCCGGGGTCGGGGTCGTCGTCGTCGCTGGCCGGCGCTCCGGCGTCGCGATCCTCGCGGTCGTCGCTGGCCAGCGCGATCGCCGCGTCGCCATCGACCGGGGTCGACTCCGAGCGGGCGGGCTGTGGCCGGAGCGCGATCGCCGCCACCACCGCGCCGCTCGCGGCCAGGAGCGTCACGGCCAGGCGTCGGGTCCCCACCGCGAGATGTTAACACGGGGTAGGCTGGCCTGGCCGTGCCGCGCCCCGCCGCCTCCGCGTTGCTAGCACACCGAACGGTTTGGAACGGATCTGATCTCGCGACGTTCCACGACGGTGGGAATCCGTTCGCCCTGAGCGAGGCCGCGGAGCGGCCGAGTCGAAGGGCGCATGTCGACGAAGTCCGTCCTTCGACACGGACCTCGCTCGCGCTCGGTCCGGCTCAGGACGACCGGTGGGGGAGCGCACGCGTTCGGACTCGCAGCGGTTTCAAACCGTTCGGTGTTCTCGCTGCTGCCGCGGCGATCGCGGTCGCCGGTGGCTGCCAGCCCCGGCAGCGCCGGACGCCCGACGACACCCTGGTGGTGCTGTTCGAGTCGTCGGCGAAGACCACCGATCCGCGCTACGCGCTGTCGGCGTACGACGCCAAGCTGTCGCGGCTGGTGGCGCCCGGGCTGGTCACGGTCGACTCGCCAGACATGTCGCCGCGTCCCGAGCTGGCCGAGCGGATCGAGCAGGTCGACGCGCTGAACTGGCACGTCACGGTGCGCGCCGACGCTCGCTTCTCCGATGGCAAGCCGGTGACCGCCGCCGACGTGGCGTGGACGTTCGGGACCGTGCTCGCCAAGGGCTCCGACAGCCTGTGGCACAAGGGCTTCAGCGAGCGCTTCAGCGCGGTCGAGGCGCTCGACGAGCGGACGGTCCGCTTCAAGCTGCACGCGCCGCTGGCGACGTTCATGTCCGATCTCGACATGGGCATCATCGCGAAGCACGGCGCTGGCGCCAACGGCAAGTACGCCGGTGGCCGCGTGCTCGGCGCCGGGCCGTACCGCATCGAGACCCTGGGCGCGGAGCGGGTCGTGCTGCGCGCCAATCGGTACTGGCACGGCGGCACGCCCGGCGTGCCCCGGGTCGAGATCAAGACGGTTCGCGACGCCGCGGCGCGCCTGATCATGCTGGCCGGCGGGTCGGCCGACGTGGCGCAGAACGCGTTTCGCTACGATCTGATCGACGACGTGCTGGCCCGCGAGCGGGTGCGCGAGGTCCGCCACTCGTCGAACATCCTGACCTACATGCTCCTCAACAACGAGGATCCGGTGCTCAAGGACCCGCGGGTCCGGCGGGCCCTGGCGCTGGCGCTGGATCGCGAGTCGATCATCGCCCGCAAGTTCGCCGGGCGCGCGGTGCTGGCGACCAGCCTGTTGCCGCCCGGGCACTGGTGCTACACGGCGACGCCCCAGGTTCCGCACGATCCGGCCGCGGCCATGAAGCTGCTCGACGAGGCCGGCTATCCGGATCCCGATGGCCCCGGGGGCCGGCCGCGGCTGACGCTGGTGTACAAGACCTCGGCGGATCAGTTCCGGGTCGCGGTGGCGCGGGTGATCGCGTCGCAGCTGACCCAGATCGGCATCGCGGTCGACGTCCGCCCGTTCGAGTTCGCGACCTTCTTCGCCGACATCAAGAAGGGCAGCTACCAGATCGCGAGCATGCAGACCTCCGACATCAGCGAGCCCGACCTGCTGTACACGTACTTCCACTCGAGCCGGATCCCGAGCGCCGCCGATCCCAACGCCAACAACCGCTGGCGCTACCGCAACGCGCTGGTCGACGAGCGCACCGCGGCCGGCCGCCGGGTGCTGGCGCGCGCCGAGCGGATCGCGATCTACGCCGACGTCCAGCGCCAGCTGGCCGCCGACCTGCCGGTGATCCCGCTGTGGCACGAGGACAACGTCGCCATCGTCAACGCCGACGTGGTGGGCTTCGAGGTCTTGCCCAACGCGCGGCTGTCCGGGCTGGCGCGAGCGAGGAAGCGATGAACGATCCGCTTGCGCCAGCGACGGCGCGCCTGCTCGTCGACGAGCACATCCGCGCCGACAGCCTCATGGTGCGCACCTGGCTGTCACGCGATGGCGAACGGGTCGTGATCGAGGTCGATCGCGGCGTCGGCGGCGCGCTGTCAGCGGCGGCGGTGATGCACGTGATCCGCCGCTATGCCCGTCCGCTCGACGGCGAGGTCGCGGCGGGGCTGGCGGCGGCGCCGCGGCTGGAGCTCGGCGGCGGCGCCGCGCTCGCGGTCCTGCACTGGCGGGCCGCGGTGGATGCTGCGGGGCGAGACTGGCTGGTGTTGATCGCGCCCGGCGACGAGCCGCAGGCCGCGCTCGCCAGCGGGGTCGCGGCGGCGCTGCGCTATCTGGTGGCGCGGCTCGAGGAGGAACGGGGCGGGTAGGCGACGTCCGACGCCGGGGCCGACACGGTTTCGGTTTCGGTTTCGGTTTCGGCTTCGGCTTCGGCTTCGGCTTCGGCTTCGGCTTCGGCTTCGGTCGGCCTACGGCGTCGACGCTGGCGCTTCCTCGGGCGGCAGCTCGCTGCCGTCATCGGGCTCGGCGATGATCGGCTCCTTGCGACACAGCGGCGCCGAGGTCGGTGACAGCGCCCACAGCGCCATCCCGGCGCGCTCCGCGATCTTGCCGCTCTCGCGCTGCGCCGCCGCGTCGTAGATCCGCAGGCCGCCGCTGCCATCCTCGTAGATCAGGTGATCCTCGTCGATCCACGCCGCCGCGAAGCGCGACGACGCGGTCAGCACGTGCTTGAAGGTGCCGGTGGTGGTGTCGGCGACGTACAGCGTCGGCTTGGCGGCATCGTCGGCGTCGGCGCACGGATCGGTGGCGGTCGCGAACGCCAGCCGGGTCTTGCCCGCTGACCGCAGCGCCAGCGACAGCATCGGCTGGCCGGCGGCGTCGTTCTGGATCGGCGTCAGCTTGGCGACCAGATCGGGCGCCAGGTCGGCGGGCATCGCGGTCGCGCTGGTGCCGACCACCCGGGCCTCGTCGAACGTCATCTCGACGTGGGCGCCGGCGATGGCGACGCCGGTGGTCTTGGCCAGCTTGCCGCTGCCGCGGTCGACGACGTAGGTCGTCATCGTGCCGGCGGCCCAGCGCCCGGCGGCCGGCGCCGTGGTCACCACGATCTGATCGCCGGGTCCGTAGCCGGCGTGGACGTGGCGGGCCTTGCCGATCGTGGCCAGGGCGCTGGTGTCGGCCAGCTCCTTCAGGCTGAACGTGGTCACCCACGATCGGGCCAGCAGCGGCGGCCCGTCATTGGCCTTCTGGGGATCGGGCACCTCGGTCTTGTCGAACCCGGTCAACAGGATCTCGTCGCCGGACGGCGAGCGCACCCAGGCCGCCAGCTCGTGATCGGTGTCGGTGACGCGCAGGAATCGTTTGCCCTCACCGTCGTAGGCGTAGAGCTCGCCGCGGGTCGAGGCGTTGTTGGTGCCGATGCCCGGCATCTTGAAGGTGCTGCGCCGCGCCAGGAGGAGTGGTCCGGTCGCCACCTTGGCCGCGAACTCGGCCTTCATGCTCGCGTTCGACGCCAGCAGCGCCTGACCGTGCGGCGTGGCCAGCAGCGCCGACAGCTCGGGGTCCTTGTCGAGACCGGGCCCCCAGCGCAACCAGTCACCGGCCAGCGCGGTGGCGAGCTGTTCGACCGCAGCGGCGTGGTCGCCGGCCTGGGCCAGGGCTTCCCCCAGCACCCAGTGGGCGTCCAGGTGGTGCGGGTCCTTCTTCACGGTCTCCTCGCACGCCGACCGCACCGCGGCCCAGTCGCGGGGCTGGGCCTTGTAGCCCTTGAGCGCCTTCTCGTACTCCTTGGCGCCGGCGCCGTACACGTAGTTCAGGTTCTTGACCGCATCGACGCCCAGCGGCCGCCGGGCGACCGCCGGCAGCGCCGCCGAGCCCGTGCCGGTGCCGGTGCCCGACCCCGAGCCGTCGGACTTCTTGTCACCGCCGCAGCCGGTGAGTGCGATCGCGGTCAGACAGGTCGCGACGATGGGTGCACGCATATGGGGTGAATCTACCAACGCCAAGCGCGATCGGGGCATTCCGGTGTACGTTCGTCGACGGATGGCGCTCGAGCACGTCGCGCACGGCCAGTCGCGGTTCATGACCCCGGGCGTGGCGCCCGATCCGCGCGGCGTGGTGCTCGGCCGCTTCCTCGTGGTCGTCTTCCCGACCCTCGAGGGCGTGGTGTCGTGGTTGCGCCTGTACTCCCACGAGGCCTCGCTCGACGAGCTGGTCGCCGGCCTCGAGATCGTGCGGGTGCGCACGCCCCTGATGAGTCGCGAGATGTTGCTGCGCATCCCCGCGGTGTCGTCGTACGCCGGGGATCGCGCCGCGCGGCTGGCGCGCCTGGTCGGCGGTTCGATCTACACCGGCACCGCCAAGCACTTCGTCAAGTACCGCGATGATCGCTCGCCCTATGGCTACGACGCCGTCGAGATCGGCGCCTTGCCGCCGGGCGCCGAGCTGATGGTGCACGGCGACGATTTCACGCAGACCTACAGTCGCGAAGGTGAGCTGTCGCTGGCCCGGCTCCTGTTCCGGCTCTCGCTCAGGCGGATGCCGGGCGCCACCCGCCTGAGCGCCGAGGATCGCGCGGATCTGGTGCTGGCCGTGGCCCGCGGCCTCGGCGATGGGGTGATCCGCTACCTGTGGCGCAACAAGTGCGATGGCGAGGTCGGCCTGGTGGCGCCGAAGAACCGCTCCGCGGCCACGACCGATCTGGGCCCCGGTCTGGGCGCCGATCCCAGCTACTTGTTGATGCGGGTCCGCAACCTGCCGGCGCGCATCCTCGAGCTGTTCCTGGGCACGCCCGGCATCGACGTGTTCAGGCCGGTGTCGGACAACGTCGCGGTCGCGGTTGGCTGGGCCCACCCGGTCGAGCTGGCGTCGGTCGCGTCGCTGTTACCGACCGACGCCTACCACGTGTTCTGGCCCGGCGACCGCGTCGACGTGCTCGCCGGGCCGCTGGAGCTGTCGCGGCTCGCCGATCTGACCCGCATCGATCTCGAGCTCGAGGGCGTGCGCGAGCCGCTGCAAGGCGAGGTGGTCGCACCCGATGCGGTCGGCGTGGCGCTGCGGCTGGCGCCGGCGTCGGGGCTGGCGCGCCGGGTGTCGGCGACGCTGGTGCCGCTGGCCCAGACCGCGCACTTCAAGCGCCTGGTGTATCTGTTGCCGCCGCCGGCGCTGCGTGGCCTGCGCGTGGCGGTCACCGATCGCGGCATCGTCGTGGTCGCCAGTCAGGATCTCGATGTCATCCCGCTCGGCACGCTGCTCACCGAGCTGGCGCCGGGCATCCTGGTCCCGATCGGGATGGAGGTCGTGCCGCGGGTGTCGCCCGAGGTGCTGGCGACGGCGCTCGGTCACGGCGCCGGCGTGCTGACGGTGTTCACGCCCAGCGGGCCGCCGTTCCAGCTGCCGGAGTCCAAGCTGGCGGTGCTCGAACGGCGCACGGTGGCGCAGCTCGACACCGACACCATCGAGGTGCGCGACGTGGCGCTGTCGCCACCCGGCGATCCGACGGTGGTGAACGATCCGCTGGGTAGCTTCGCGCTGTGGGGGTTCCCGGAGCCGGAGCCGAAGCTGCTCGGCGAGTGAGCGTCGGCCATCATGCCGCGTCCCGACGTCGCCACCTTCCTCGACCGCTTCGTGCGACCGCTGGTCGCCGGTGGTGAGGTGCACGTCAGTCGGCCCCTGACCAGCGTCGACCTGGCCCGGTTCGAGGCCGACCTCGGCAGCGCGACGGTCGCGCTGGTGGCCGTCGACGAGGCGCGGACCGAGGTCCTGGCCGAGCTGGTGGCGCGGCCGCCAGCGCTGGTCCTCGACGCCGACGAGCTGGCGCTGGCGGTCGGGCTCCACGACGCGCTGGTGCTGGCGCACCCCGATGCCGACGGCACGCTGGTGACCGATGGCATGCGGCGCAAGATCGCCGCCGCCGCGCTGCGCATGGTGTCGCAACCGCTGTCACGCGATCGCACACGGGTGCTGGCGCGCCATGCGCTGCTCCACAACCTGTTCGACCTCGGTCGCGCCGACGTGACGGTGTCGTGGTGGACCGGCCGGGCCCGCTTCCTGGGCCAGAAGCCGCCGCTGCGCCTGCGGGCGTGGAAGGGGGTGCGCCGGGTCCGCGAGGAGGTCGCGCGCGCCGGCTTCGACGAGCTGCTGGCCACGCCGGACGTGGCGCCGGTGATCGCGTCCCTCCTGCGGCGCACGCCGCTCACCCAGTTGCTGGGCGTCAGCGCGCTGGCGCCGCCGCTGCACTGGGAGGACGCGGTGTTCCTGTTGCGAGATGCCGAGCTGGCCCGCGCGGTCGCCTACGCGGCGATCCGCCCCGACGAGCCGCGGGCGCAGATCGCCGCCCCGGCGCGGATGGCGGCCGCGTTCGAGCAGATGCTCGAGCGCTCGCCGCCGGTCGCCGACGTGCGGGCGGTCGCGGCGTTCCTGTCCCACATCGCCGCGTTGCTGGCCATGGCCGAGGCGCACCTGACGTCGCCGGCCGCCAGGAGTCCGCTGCTGTCGGCGGTGCTGGGCGGGGGCCCGGGCGCCGGCCGGCCGCGTGGCCTGGCGGCCTTCTTTGCGCTGCCGGTGGCGCTCGACCGGGTCGCGCCGAGGCTGGGCGCGCCGCCCGGGCTCGCCGCCGAGGCGGCGTGGCAGCGACGCTGGCTGGCGTTCAAGAGCCAGGCGACCGAGCTGGTCGGCCAGCCGCTGATCGACAGCCTGGTGGCGCGACTCGGCCGCCACCTGGGTGAGGTCGCGGCGGTGGCGCCGGCTGCGCCCGCGCTGACACCTTCCTGATATGCTGCGCCCGCCTACGCAGGTCGATCCCATGGTCTCCCCGCCCACGCCCAGCAAGGCCTTCGCCGTCGACCTCGCGCGCGCCAGCGCCAGCGTCCAGGAGGTCGCGCGCATCCTCAACAGCCACTTCCTCGACAAGCAGGAGATCATCCGGCTGATGCTGGTCAGCGCGATCGCCGGCGAGCACATGGTGATCGTCGGTCCGCCGGGCACCGCCAAGAGCGCGATGGTCGGCATGTTCGCCAAGCTGGTCGACGCCCGCTACTTCGAGTATCTCCTGACCCGCTTCACGGAGCCCAACGAGCTGTTCGGTCCGGTCGATATCGCGGCGTTCCGCGAAGGCCGGTACACCCGGCGCACCGAGAACATGTTGCCGCAGGCCGAGATGGTCTTCCTCGACGAGATCTTCAAGTCGAGCTCGGCGATCCTCAACTCGCTGTTGCACATCATCAACGAGCGCAAGTTCGCCAATGGTCCCAACATCGTCCAGGTGCCGCTGATCTCGCTCTACGCGGCGTCGAACGAGGTGCCCAACGACGAAAGTCTGGCGGCGATGTTCGACCGCTTCCTGTTGCGCGTGCTGTCCGACAACCTCGACAGCTATCACTTCGGCGAGCTGATGACCAAGGGCGTCGCGCTCGAGGTGGCGCGCATGACCGGGCGCGGCGACGAGCTGCGGCCGGTGATCTCGGCTCGCGATCTGCGGACGCTGCACGCCGCCTTCGACCGCTTCATGGTGTTCCCCGATGACTTCATGGCGAAGTACAAGGGGTTGATCTTCCAGATCCGCAGCGAGGGGATCGGCGTCAGCGACCGCCGCGCCGTGAAGCTGCTCAAGCTGTTCGCGGCGTCGGCGGTGTTCGACGGCCGCCCCCGCGTCCACGACGGCGACTTCTTCGTGCTGCGCCACATCTGGAACAACCTCGACCAGGTCGAGTTGCTCGAGGAGATCGTCAACCCGATCGTCGACGCCTACTACCGCGATCATCCGGCCGACCGCCGCTTCATCGGTCCCCAGGCGTCGCTCGACGATCTGCTCAGCGAGCTCAACCTGATCCGCGAGCTGCTCACCACCGGCAGCGAGCTGTCGGACATCCAGCTGTTCAGCCAGCTCAAGAACCTGTCGGAGATCAAGGCCGCGCTGACCGCGATGCCATCGGATACCGCGACCCGCATGCTGCGCGAGGTCGATCAGCTGCTCGAGACCGTGTTCGCGTCGTCCAAGTTCGGACTCTGACCGCCAGCCCGCCCCATGACGCCCGCCGCCGATCTGTCCTCGTCCACGCCGGCACCGCCGCTGCTGGTGGCGATCTTCGACGACGTGGTCGCGGCCCGTGGTGAACGCTTCCACATCCCCGGCCTCGACGTCGAGGTCTTCGCCCACGCCGACGACGCCGCCAGCCTGTGCGCCAGTCGCGGCTTCGACGTGGTGTTCATGGACTTCGCGCTCGGCGCCGGCCGCAAGAACGGTCAGCTGGTCACCCGCGAGGTGCGGGCCGCCGGCTTCCGCGGCCGCATCGTGGCGATCTCGAGCGACCCGGCGGCCAACGCCGCCATCAAGGGCGCCGGCGCCGATGACGCCCTCAACAGCAAGGCGCACCTGCGCAGCTACCTCGTCCACCTCGGCGCCCGTCACCTGCAGCGCCGCTAGCTGCCCGGCTGGAGCCATCGCGCCATGCCGGTTCCCGCCGATCGTCGCCGCAGTCACCTGGCCCGCGAGGTCGGCACCATCGCGCTGTCGTGCGTGCGCGTCGACAACCCGATGGCGATGGTGCGCGCCGCGTCGTGGTCCAACGCGATCGCGCGCCTCGGCATCCACCTGCCGCTGTTCGTGGTGCACGATCTCGGCGTCCTGCTCACGATGCCGCGCGGCGTCGGCGGCTGGTCGATCCGCGCCCGCGAGGACCAGCTGGCCCAGCTCCAGCTGCCGGCGCAAGCCAAGGCGCTGCTCGACGACTACCGGCGTCTGATCTCGAACGTCTCGACCTCGGAGGTGGTCGAGAAGCTGGCCGGCATGCGGTTACGCGACGAGATGGTGGCCGTGCTCCTGACCCGCATCCTCGCCGACGCCTACAACCGCTGGCGCGAGCGCGGCAAGGGCGCCGGCGCCGAGCCGCTGCCGCTCGATCTCGGCCTCTACCTCGATGCCGATCCGGCCAGCCACTTTCGCGACTTCGATGCCCGCCCGCTGTGGGGCCTGCTGGCCCACCTGCGCGATCACTCCTTGCACATCTACACCTCGGTCGAGCTGGTCGACCTCGACACCGTGCGCCTGATGGGCATGTTCAAGGAGGGCGGCGGCGCCGGCTCCGAGGCCCTGGGCGGCGCGATCGACCTGGTCGATCTGTTCACCGCGCTCGGGTCGCCCGAGGCTCACGACGTGGCCAGCTTCTCGCTCGATCTGCTGCCCAGCGTGCTCGAGACCCGGCGCGCCTCGGGCGTGCAGACCTACGCCGTCGACGGCTACGCCTCGATCGAGCGCCGCGGCAACGTCGACTCGCTGGTGCTGTCCGAGCTGGCCTACGACCGCGAGATCTTCGAGCAGAAGGTGGTCGACCAGGAGCTGCTCTACTACGGGCGCGAGCGCGAACGCGAGGACGAGCGCCGGCTGCAGTACATCCTGGTCGACTCGTCGGCGTCGATGCGTGGTCAACGCCAGGTGTTCGCGCGCGGCCTGGTGCTGGCGCTGCTCAAGAAGCTGTCCTTGCAGGGTGACGAGGTCTGGCTGCGCTTCTTCGACTCGCGGTTGCACGAGACCATCAAGGTGACCCGTTCGAGTCAGGTGCCGGTGCCCTATCTGCTGTCGTTCCGCAGCGAGCGCGGCCGCAACTACGGCAAGGTGTTCCGCCAGCTCGCCATCGAGATCCAGCGCCAGCACCGCGAGTTGCGCCGCCGCGTGGTCCTGTACATCGTGACCCACGGCCAGTGTCACGTGCCACCTGAGCTTGTCGCCGGCCTCGGCCAGCACGCCTTCCTGTACGGGATCATCATCAGCCCGTCGTCGGAGGTATTGCCCGAGTTCGTGCCGCTGCTCCACCGCAGCCAGGTGGTGTTGCCCGACACCTTCGGCTCGCGGGCCGGCCGCCAGCGCCGCGCGCTCGACATCGTCACCGACGCCAGCCAGCGCCGGCGGGCGGGCTGACCGCCGGCAGAATCGGTTTGACAGTCGCCGGGCGGTGCCGTACCAAAGAAAGTGGTGCCATCCCGCCGATCGATAGCCGCGCTCCGGTCTGCGGTGCTGGTCACGCTGGCTGGCACCGCCGCAGCGTCGATGGGCTGCGGATCGGTCGCGCCGGCGGGCGACGACGCTGCGGTCCCGTTCGACGCCGCGGTGGACGCCTCGGCCTCGGCGCGGATCTGCGACCCCGACCGCCCCATGTCGCCCGAGCCGACCAGCGCCGGATCGATGCAGGGCACCTGGCAGGTGACCTGGGCCTGCAACAAGGGCTGCGTGCTGCGCCGGCCGGGGCTCACCTACTCGCCGCAGCTCGAGGTCGTGGGCGCCACGCTCCTGTGGTCCAACCCGCTGTGCGCCGAGTGCCGCGCCACCTTCTTCGGCGAGGTGACGGTCGACGGCTGCATCGACGTCATCGCCAACGCCGACTTCGACTCCCAGTGCCGCTTCAGCTATCGGATCTGCGAGATGGACGGTGAGCTGCGTGGCTCGGTGACGTGGAAGGAGCCGGGCGTGTCGCCGGCGACCTGGCAGCTCGTCGGCACCCGCTAGGAGCGATCAGCGAGCGTTCACCGGATATAGTCCGACGGCGATGGCGCGCCGCTTCTACCAGTCGATCGAGTCCGCGGCGGTCGCCGCCGAGCAGGCGCTGGCCAACGGTCGATACCCGGAGGCCGAGCGCGCGTACCGCGAGCTGATCGGTCAGACCCACGTCGTCGACTACGAGTACGATGACTGGCTGCGGTCGCTGGCCGACGTCTATCGCCAGCTCGGGCGTGGCCGCGAGGCCGGGTACGTCTATCTGTACCTGCACTACTTCGACCTGGCCCGGGCCTGCTTCGGTGACGATCACGCGCTGCGCGGCCGCCTGTTCGAGGTCGAGAAGCGGTGGGCCGACGCGGCGGCCGCGTACCAGGAAGCTCGGATGCCGGTGCACGCGGCGGTGGCGTGGGAGCGGGCCAAGGCGTGGGACAAGGCTCGGCTGGCGTGGGAGTCGCTGGTGCCGCACGCCGGCCTGCGCGAGCGCGACTACGAGCTGGCGCTGGTCCACTTCAACGTCGGGACCGCGATCGGGCGCAGCGACGCCGCGTCACCGGCGGCGCGGCGGGCGCTGGTCGAGGCCCAGCGCCGGCTCGAGCAGGTCGCCGATGACTTCGAGATCAAGGGCGAGCTCGAGCGCGCCTTCGACTGCTTCCAGATCCTGCTCAAGCTCGGCAAGGACTCGGCGCAGTTCGAGAACCTCGCCGAGGGTTACGTCAACTGCATCCGCGTCCTGCGCGAGGACAACCTCAAGTTCTACGTCCTGCAGTACTACGAGGACTTCGTCAAGCTGGCGCTCGAACGCGGCGAGCTGCACGCCGCGGCGACGCTGTACGACGAGGCCGCCGAGTACGCGCTCAAGACCGGGCTGCCCTACGATCGGCGCTACCAGGCCAAGAGCGGCGAGACCTGGGTCCGGTGCGCCGACAAGTACACCGAGCAGGGCCTGCCGGTCGAGATGGTCGAGAACTCGTACCTGGCGGCGGCGCAGCAGTTCTCGGCGGTGGGCGACTACGGCTCGGTGCGCAAGGTGTTCGAGAAGCTGGCCGGCCTCGATCTTTCGGAGCGGCAGAAGGCGCGCTTCGAGACCATCTCGCGTCGCTACGTCGACGCGCCCGACGATCTCCCCGACGCGCCGGCGTTCCCCGACTACCTCAAGCAGCAGCACGCCTACGCCGACATCTGGTTCGTCGATCTGCTGGAGTGGGAGATGGCCGGCGATCCGGCCGCGGTGGCGTCGGCGATCGTCGGCGATCTGCGCTATCCCAACGGCATCCGCCGCCGCGCCCTGGTGGTGGTGCTGACCGCAGCCGAAGCGGCGGCGCGCGGGGCGCAGAACGAGGTCGAGACGCTGGCGGTGCTGGCCGAGCAGCTCGGCGAGCTGCAGAGCTACGCGGCGCTGGCACCGCTCGAGAAGCTCTACGGTCACGCCGATCCGCAGGTGCGGCGGGCGGCGGTGAAGGCGCTGCGCTTCCTGTACTTCAAGCGCAGCTTCTCGATCGTCAAGCAGGCGCTGGCCGACGCCGATCCGACGGTGCGCGAGGCCGCGCTCGTCGCCATCGCCGGCCTCCACTTTCCGCACGCGCTGGGGCCGCTGTCGCGCATCTACACCGAGAACGCGGACGCCCGGGTGCGGGGCGCCGCCCTCGACGCGATCGGCAAGATCCAGACCGTCGAGGCCGGCGAGGTGCTGGTCAGCGTGCTGCGCCAGGAGATCGGCCCGCTCCGTGACGCCGCGCGCGCGGCGCTGCTCGCGCTCGACAACGCCGACATGGTGCCGATCCTGCGCCAGCACTACGAGATCGAGCCCGACGGCGGGACACGCGACGTGCTGGGCGAGATCCTGCGCCGGGCGTAGGCGCGGCAATGAGCCCGAGCCCGAGCCGAGCCCGAGCCCGAGCCCGAGCCCGACGAGAGTTCGCTCGACGAGCCGAAGATCGGGCTCGGGCTCCGGCCTGCGGCCTGGGCTCGGGCTCGGGCTCGATCAGCGAACGCACGTGATCGGAATGTTCCGAGTTGTCGCGCTATCTGACCGCCAGTGGGCCTGGGGTGCGGCGGGTGCGGCGGCTGTCGGCGGCGGCGCTGGTCAGAAGCTGCCGGCGGCGAGTACCAGGCCGGTGGTGCGCGCCTGGCCAAGTGGCACCGGCGCCGGGATGCCGAGGTCGACGTGGCCGTCGTGGAGCCGAAGCAGGGCGCCGACCGCGGGCGTGTCGTCGGAGTCGTCGGTGTGCTGGTGCGAGGACCAGTAACCGAGCAGCGCACCCGCCAGTGGCAGCACGAAGTACGAAACTCCGAACACGCCGCTATCGACCAACGCGTCCGAGCGCACCATGGCCACCGCCACGCCGCCGCCGATCGCGGCACCGAGCAGGCTCGAGCCGTACGATCCGCTCCCGCCTGGGTGGTTGCCGACGAGGGTGACGCCCGCCGACAAGCCGTACCCGAGCTGGCCGCCCATAATGAAGGCCTCCACGTCCTCGTCGCAGAGCTCCTGACAGTCCGGGCCGACGACGGCCACCACAATAGTCCCGGTGACGAGGCCGAGCGCGCCGCCGAACAGCACGCCGGCGATGGAGCCGCCGAGCATCCGATTGCCGTGGACGACCGTCCGCCGGGGGCGCGACGGTGCGACCCTGGCCGGTGGCCGGTGCGACCTGGCCGGTGCAACCGACAGCGTCGCGACCGACGGCGTCGACGGGGCCGGCGTGGGCGTCACGGGGCCGGGGCGAGCATCGTGGCGGCGGCGGCAACGGCGGCGATGCGGATCACTGCCGCGACTGTACGCAGAGCAATGGCGAGGTGATCAGCGACCGTGGAACGCGTCCGGCCAGATGTGTTGGCCCTCCCCAACCCGGGTCACGTCGCGCACGTGCTGTCGCGATCGACGGCGGCACGGGCGGCGGCGAGATCGAGGTCGCAGAGTCCGTTCACGACGAACTCGTACTGGACCGGCTGCCCGTCCCAGCGGCAGAGGCCGGTCTGCGGTGTGATCTCGAGCGCGTCGTTCGCGGCCTCGATCGACGCCCACGCGGCGTACACGCTGGCGGCCGGCCGCGGCGACTCGGGGGGCACGATTCGTCCGCGCGGATCGAGAAACACCGGCGCGCCGTCGCGCAGCTCGAGGCGATAGCCGTGCTCGTGGACACAGGCGTGATGGAACGAGCATTATGCCGCGTACCTGGTTATGCCGCGTAGCGTGAGTTCGTCGTCGGGGAGCGGCAGCGTGGACGCGGCATAATCAGAGCCCGCTCAGGAAGGCCATGAGGGTGTCGTCGGGACGGAACCTGCCGGGACCGGCACGCAGCG
>CANKMW010000114.1 GCA_947483555.1 Myxococcales bacterium | reverse complement strand
TGGCGGCCAGCTTCTCGGCGATCAGCTGCTTCACCTTCGGCGTCTCGAGCTGGATGTCGGTGGCCGAGAACGCCGAGACCTGCTCGCGCACGATCGTGCGCAGCGGCTCCTTGACGTTCCACTCGTACCAGGTGGTGCCGCCCCACACCTCGACGATCTCCTTGACCGACTGATCCTTGAGCTTGATGCGGGTGTTGACCTCGAACGACACGCTGAGGTTGTCGCTGGTGAGCAGCTGGAAGTCTTCCTTGTAGCTCTTGGCCCGCATGTCGACGTTGAGCGTGTACAGCCGCCACGACACGCCGGTCGTCGCCGGTCCGCGCAGGCTTTCGCGGAACTCCATCTTTCCGAACAGCAGCGGCCGGCGATAGATGTAGCCCTCGTGGCCCTGCGGCACGTCGGGGTTGGTGCAGGCGGCGCCGACCGCCACCGAGCACAGGACGGTGGCGCAACAGAGGAGTCGCTGGAGGGTGGTCACTTGGGCGTCTCCGACTTCTCCGAGAGCTGCAGGATGACGGGCGCCGTCCCCTGCTTGCTCATGGGCATGATCATGAAGGTGGTGTTGGGCGCGCCGGCGAGCTCCTCGATCGCACGCAGGGCCTCGAACTGCAGGAACATCGGATCGAGCGTGGTGCGGATGATGCGCTGCGCGTCGGCCATGCCTTCGGCTTCGGCGATGCCGATCTCGATCTGGCGTTGCGCGATCTCGAGCTCGACGTCCTTGCGTTCGTTCTCCTCGCTGGTGACAAACTTGGCGATCACCGAGTCGACGACGCCCTTGGGGTAGACGATGTCGCCGACGTCGACGCTGAGGAACTCGATCCCGGTGTTCTCGTAGCGCTTCTTCATGTCGGCGAGCACCTCGTCGCCGATGGTGCGCATCTGGTTCTTGACGTCGAACACGTCCAGCTTCTGCACCTTGTCGCGGACCGCCGAGCGGTACTGATCGCGAACGTTGTTCTCGTACCACTTCTCGCCGCCGTAGGTCTCGACGATGTCTCGCACCTTGGCCGGATCCAGGCGCACGCGGGCGTGGGCCCGCAGCTGGACCTCGAGGCGGTTGCGGGTCGGGATGCTCATCTGCTCGCTGAACGTGCGCGGCCGAACATCGATGTTGACCACCTCGAGGCGCCACGAGAAGCCGGTCGAGATCGGTCCGGTCTGG
The DNA here is from genome assembly GCA_947483555.1 of Myxococcales bacterium. Lineage (GTDB taxonomy): Bacteria > Myxococcota_A > Polyangia > Haliangiales > Haliangiaceae > UBA2376. The sequence goes on along the minus strand of CANKMW010000114.1, from coordinate 23,999 downwards.
ATGGTGACGAACTCACCGGCACCGAGAAACGGCCGCGACTTGATGTAGCCGACATGGCCGGCGGGGGTGTGGCGGTTGCGGCAGCCGGCATACGCGATGCCGACGATCGCCGCCACGGCGAGGAACACGCCGCCGCCGACGAGGCCCTGGGGTTTTCGGAGCATCCGCTCCACGTACTCGATGTTGGGTCCGTTCGAATCCATCGTCATCCTCCTCGTCGGCCCGCGGCCGAGCGTCTTCATAGCCCGCATCGCCCGCGTTCACCACCCGTGGCAGCGCGCCGATCGAGCGGCGGTCCCGATCGCGGCAAAGCCGGGACATTCCCTTTGGTTCCAGCCTCATACGCCCCGGCGCGCGCGGTGGCGTGAGCGGCCCGGCTGCGTCGCCTGTCCAATTTCGAGAATTCACGCAACCGCGGCGCGGGCCTGTCGATACCGGTCCCGAAGAAGAAAACGAAGCGAGCAGCTCGGCGCGGCGCTGGTCGCCGCCGAGGGTGCCGGCGAGCGGGTCGCGGTGGCGCTGATCGACGTCGACTACTTCAAGCTGATCAACGACAACCACGGCCACCTCACCGGCGACGCGGTGCTGCGCGACATCTCGCGCGCGCTGGGCGAACGCCTGCGCGGCACCGACCTGGTCGCGCGCTACGGCGGCGAGGAGTTCGTGGTCGTCATGCGCCGCGCCGGCCGCGAGCAGGCCGCCGCGGTGATCGACGCCATCCGCGCCAAGCTGTCCGAGCGCGCCGGCACCGACGACGTGCCGCGCTACACGTTCTCGGCCGGCGTCGCCGAGTATTCGACCGACGGCCGCGAGGCCACCGCCTTGCTCGGCAAGGCCGACGACCGGCTGTACGCGGCCAAGGACGGCGGCCGCAACCGCATCATCGCGATGGACTGAGGCGTGATCTTCCCGATCGGGAAGATCGCGTGGCAGGCGTTCAACGTCGCCGCCGGCAACTGCGATTGGCACCTCGACCGGCCCTTACAAGCTATCCTCCAACAGTTGTCTGACTCATTGTGGCAACGTCTTGCGCGCAGGTGGCGTTGGTGGAGTGCCGGAGAAGACGAAAGGCTTGATGGCATGGCTGGGACGTCAAAAATGAAGACGATACAGGTGCCCGCTCAGGCATCTCCGCTGGTCTGCGTTCTGGTGCAGATCGTCATGGACCCGCGAGCTTCCGGCGACACCGTGGTGAGCGCCGCCGAATTGATAGCGATCGACGTCCGCTTCAATCAGTGGGTTCTTCGGTTCGCAAAGCCTAACTTGTCCCGTTCCGCGCTCGAGGAGCTGGTCGCGATCGCAGATGACGTCGATTCCGCGGTGGAGGCGGCATGGTCGAACTGTCAGAACGACGAATTGTTGTCGGGGATGTCGGAGGCGCTGGAGATCGCGCTCTCGAAACTGAGGGAGGCGCAGCATCGCACCTGGCCTCATGTCTAACCAGGACGCGGCGACCGACGAATACAGGCCAGGGTCGCGCCCGATCATGCGGACCCACATTCTCGCCTTGTCGATCGCGCTGGCCGCCTGCGCCGGCGAGCCCGGCGCTACCGACACGGCCGTGGATGCGACGGTCGACGGAGCAGCCGTTGACGCCACGATTGACGCTCTGCTGATCGATGCGCCGACCGACGCGCAGATCTGGCCGCCAGCCAACGTCGGCATCGAGATCGGGGCCGCGGCGGCCGGAGACGTCGATGGCGACGGTCGCGACGATCTGCTGCTCGCGTTTTCGGGCTTCGGGCACAGCGCCTCCGGATTCCCAGATCCCTAAGAAAACGACCGCGCAACCGCGCGTCATCCGATCAGTTCGCGAGCGTCGGTATGAACTCTGGGGCCCGGACGGCGTCAGGCGTGTGCTCCGGACCGGCGGCACGCTCGAACCGGTGACGCCCATGCCCGCCGATGGCGATCCGGTCTTCGCCGATGGGTACTTGACGTGGACCAGCGACGGCGCGTTGTACCGCTGCCGTCCGTGACAACGCTGTCGATCGCATCGCCGGACCGGCGAGACCGTCAGTACCGCTCACACACGAACGCGCGCGTGACGCTGCACGCGACGTCGTTCCACAGGCTGGTGGTGCGGAGCTCGGCGCAGTCCTCGTTGGCGTCGTTGTTGGGCTCGCCGCTGTCCCAGTTCTCGTACAGGCCGCCGACCGGCGTGCCGCCGGAGCCACCTTGCCAGAACTGGGCGCCGTCGTCCCAGCGCCAGGCGTTCTCGACGCCGACGTCGGTGCCGCCGAGCCAGACGTTGACGGCGCCGACGGCGGTGTTGGTCGTCGTGCGGACGTAGGTGTTCTCGGCCTGATCGTCCATGCGGGCGAGGCGGAACTGCTCGGCCACACAGCGGCCCTGGGCGGCCGTGAAGGTGGCGGCGATGGCGCAGAAGAGATAGCGGCGGTTGTCGTCGGAGCGGACGCGGACCACGCAGCCGGAGGAGCAGACCTCGGAGGTCGCCGACGAGCAGTCGTTGTCGAGGCCGTCACAGACCTCGGCGGCGCCGGGGTGGACCAGCGGCTGGGTGTCGTCGCAGTCGTCGCCGCTGGCGATGTGGCCGGTGGGGGCGTCGCAGGTGAGCACGCGGACGCCGGGATCGCCGTGGCTGTCGCCGTCGGCGTCGGCGTACCAGACCGGCGGGACGGTGACGTTGTCGGTGGTGCCGTCGCAGTCGTTGTCGAGACCGTCGCAGGTCACCTCGACCGGCTCGTGCCAGGGCTGGCCCGTGCACGGGCTGGCGTCGGTGGTGTCGGCGGCGTCAGCGGTGGGCGCCGAGTCGGCCTTGGCACAGGCCGACACCAGCACGAGTGCGAAGGCCGCGAGACACCGCACGATACGGACGGTATCACGTACACTCGGCAACGTGACCGTGACCGCGAGCTCCGAGGCCTCGACCGACGCGCTCGCCGAGCTGGCCCGCATCTGGCGCCGGTACGAGGGCGATCCCGACGGCGCGATCCGCGTGATCACCGAGACCGGATGCAAGGCCATCGGCGTCGCCCGCTGCAGCGTGTGGTTGCTCGATGAAGATCGGGCCACGTTGCGCTGCCTCGACCTCTACGAGCGCGAGAGCGGACAGCACTCGAGCGGCATCGCGCTTCCGGCCGCGACCTATCCCGGGTACTTCGCCGCTCTCGAGACCGAGGAGCCGATCGCCGCCGACGACGCCCACGGTGATGCGCGGACCTGCGAGTTCTCGGCTGGCTACCTGACGCCGCTCGGGATCGGCGCGCTGCTGGATGCCCCGGTGCGGACCGGCGGCGCCCTGGTCGGCGTGGTGTGCAACGAGCACGTCGGTGACGCCCGGGTGTGGAGCCGCGCCGAGCAGCGCGATGCCGCGTTCCTCGGCAGCCTGGCGTCGCTGGCGCTCGAGCTCGGGCAGCGGGCGCGGCGCGAGGCGCTGCTGGCGGCGACGCTGGAGTCGACCGGCGAGGGTATCGTCGCCGTCGACAGCGAGCGGGTGGTGGCGTTCAACCGCCGCTTCCTCGAGATGTGGCAGCTCGACGCGCCACCGCGCGAGGTGACGGTGCTGCGCGCGCACATGGACGGGCGGACCCGCAAGCTCGACCGCTTCCTCGCCGACGCGTCCGACGTGCTGGCCGGGCCGGAGAGCGACACCATCGACGTCGTCCAGCTCACCGACGGCCGCACCTACGAGCGCACCGGGCGACCGCAGGTGGTGCGCGGCGAGATCGTCGGTCGGGTGTGGAGCTACCGCGACATCAGTCAGCAGCGACGGGCCGAGTCGGCGTTGCGGGCCAGCGAGGCCCACATGCGCGATCTCGCCATTCGCGACGGACTGACCGGCATCTACAACCGGCGCTACGCGCTCGAGCAGCTCGGCGCGGCGCTGGTCGCCGCCGAGGGTGCCGGCGAGCGGGTCGCGGTGGCGCTGATCGATGTCGACTACTTCAAGCTGATCAACGACAACCACGGCCACCTCACCGGCGACGCGGTGCTGCGCGACATCGCGCGCGCGATGGGCGAACGCCTGCGCGGCACCGACCTGGTCGCGCGCTACGGCGGCGAGGAGTTCGTGGTCGTCATGCGCCGCGCCGGCCGCGAGCAGGCCGCCGCCGTGATCGACGCCATCCGCGCCAAGCTGTCCGAGCGCGCCGGCACCGACGACGTGCCGCGCTACACGTTCTCGGCCGGCGTCGCCGAGTATCCGACCGACGGCAGCGAGGCCACCGCCTTGCTCGGCAAGGCCGACGACCGGCTGTACGCGGCCAAGGACGGCGGCCGCAACCGCATCATCGCGATGGACTGAGGCTGAGGACCGTCGAGATCTTCCCGATCGGGAAGAATCCGACTGGATCTGGTCGCGATCGACGCTGATCTTCCCGATCGGGAAGAATCAGGGTTCCGATGTTGTCGTCGGTGCTTGTTTGCGTGCGGCATGCACCTTTAAATGGCGTACTTGGCTCGTAGAACATCACGATCACTTGCCGAAATAGTCTTATAGGAGCAGAGTGAAGCCTGAAAATGGTCCTTTCGCACGTAGAACAAGAGCCGACCAAGACGCTCGGCCGGCAGGCGGCTCGCATCGTCATGATGTTGCACGAGCGCGGCCGCCCCCTGTTCGCCCGCGCGGACGTCGAGGCCATCACCGGCTTGCCGGCGAAGTCCGCGCGCAACGTGATCGCAGGGCTCGTGGACCGTGGTCTGGCAACCCGGCTGAAGCCTGGCCTCTTCATCCTGGTGCCCTTCGAGCTCGGTCTCGAGCGCGAGTACCTTGGCAACCCGTACGTGGTCGCCCGCGAGCTTGCCGACACGCCCGACTACTATGTCTCGCACGCCTCGGCGATGGATCTGCACCAGATGGTCACGCAGCCGCAGCTCGCGGTCTTCGTGACCTCGTCGAAAGCGATCCGTCCGCGCACGGTGCTCGGCACCGAGTTCCGGTTCGTGCGAAGCAAGCCCGTCGACCTGTTCGGAATCGACGAGCTATGGGCCACGAAGACCGAGCGGGTTCGCGTGAGCGATCTCGAGCGCACGATCATCGACGGGCTCAAGCAACCCGAGCACTGCGGCGGCTTCACGGAGGTGGCCAAGGGTTACTGGATCCGGCGAGATGACCTCGACACCAGCAAGCTCGTCGACTACGCGCTGCGCCTCGACGTCGGGGCCGTCGTGCGCCGGCTGGGGTTCATGCTCGAGACGTTCGAGGCGTCGGCGTCCACCGACGTGGAACGGCTGCGCACCGGGCTCACGTCGAGCTACGCGCTCCTCGACCCCCTGATGCCCGCGGAGGGTCGGTACCAGGCACGCTGGCGCCTCCGCGTGAACGTCGAACCGGACGAGCTCCACGCCATCGTGCGGACCTGACCCATGATCCCGCAGCGCAATCTCTCCGTCCTCTCGAACCGTCTCGCCCGAGCAGGCGGCCGACGAATCGTCGAGGCCGTGCTCGAGCGCGACTACTGCCTCGCCTGGTTCCTCGTCGGCCTGTCGCGATCGGCGCTGCGCGACGGGCTCGTCTTCAAGGGCGGCACGGCGCTCAAACGCTGCTATTTCGGGGACTACCGATTCTCGGAAGACCTCGACTTCACGCTGGCAGAGCCGCGCGAGCTCGACGTGATTCTTGCCGGGCTCGAGGCCGTCTACGCCGAGGTCCGGCGCTCGTCGGGTATCACCTTCCGTTTCGCGCGGGCCGACCGCAAGCACCACCACAACAGCCACACCTTCTACGTCGCCTACGAGGGTCCGCTGCCCGCGGCTTCGCCGAAGCAGGTGAAGGTCGACATCACGATCCGCGAGCGGCTGGTGCGACCCGTCGAGGACCACCCGGTGCTGCGCGGCTACGAGGAGTACGCAGACCTGCCCGAGGACGCGCTGGTCTGCGTGTATGCACTCGAGGAGATCGCCATCGAGAAGCTGGTCGCCTTGACCGACAAGGGCCGCAACGAGCCGCGTGACCTCTACGACCTCTGGCATCTGACCGCGGATGGGCGCGTCGACCTCGCCACGCTCGTCCCCGAGCTCGAGAGCAAGCTCGCCTTCCGCGGGCGCACGCGCGACGCGATGACCGCGGAGCTGGCCACGAAGGAGGCGCGGTTCAAGACGCTGTGGGCGATCCGCCTGGGGCCGCAGATGGCGACGCTGCCGCCGTTCGACGATGTATATCGAGCGGTGCGCCGGAGCCTGCGGGCGGCGGGGCTGGTCGAGCGGTGACCGTGGTGGCCGCCCGCCTCCTCGCCGAGTTGGGTGCGCTCAGCGATCGGCCACGTACTCGAGGCCGAGCATGGGCAGGATGGGCAGGCCCTTGATGTAGCTGGGGCGGTCGTTCTCGTAGTCCCAGCCGGCGTCCTCGATGTTGTCGCGCAACGGCCAGGTCGCGTGCTGGACGTCGATGAACAGCTTGAGCGTGCCCCAGCGACGCTTCCAGGCCCGGTCGGCGCGGACGTCGAGCTGGATGAAGTCGGGCAGGCGGCGCGACAGCGGCCGGCCGGTCATCTGGTCGCCGTTCTCGGTGTGGCCGAGGATCGGCGTGTACGGGTTGCCGGTCACGACCCGGAAGCGGGCGCCGAGCTGCCACTTGCCGACCACGACCGAACCCACCAGCGACAGGTTGTGGAGCTGGTCGAGCTGGTAGGCGCGCCAGCCGTCGAAGCGCTCCGGATCGTCGGTGCGGCGAGCCTTGGTCAGCGTGTACGACGCCCAGCCGAGGAACCGCCCGACCTGATGCTTGGCGCCCAGCTCGAGGCCGTAGGTCGCCGATTCGCCGACATCGCCACGGTACTCGAACGAGCCGAGCTGTTCCTCGAGCAGCTCGAGCATCACGGCGCCGATGCCGCTGCCCGGCCCGTCGCTGGGCGCGAAGCCGGAGCCGACCGGCGGCGTGACCGCCACCGCCTGGTGCCAGCCGCGGTGGAAGAACGCGGTGGCGCCGAGCTGGATGCCGAGCGGGCCCACGGTCTCGACGCCGGCCGAGCTCTGCAGCGTGTACGCGCTGTCGAGCGCCGGGTTGCCGAAGTCCGGATCGGTATCGGCGGCGGTCGGCGGCTGATGGTAGAGGCCGATCGACTCGCGGACGATCAGCTTCGGCGACAGCGTGTGCGAGATCTGGAGCCGCGGATCGACGACCACCTCGTCGCTGAGGCCGTAACGCTCGAGGCGCAGGCCCGGCTTCACGACCACGCGATCGCCGGCGATCTTGTAGCGGCCCTCGACCCACAGGCCGACGTCGGCCGACCAGCGCGCCACGCGTGGGATCATCGGCGCCGATGGGCCATCATCCGTGTCGGGTTCGCCGAACGCGAGCCGACCGTGGCGGCCGCCCTGGACGTCGAGACCGATGGCGACGTGGCCCCAGCGGGCGTCGCGGGTGATCGCCGCGCGGGTGCCGACCGGCCACACCGTGCGCGACAGCTCGGATCTCTGCTCGCCGAATTCGGGGTCGCCCTCGTCGACGAACGAGAGCACGTCGCGGCCGGCCCACGGCGTGATCGCGAGCGTGGTGGCGCCGAGCTGGCGCTGGTAGCGGGCGCCGACGCGCACGAACGCCTCGGTGAAGGTGGTCTTGTCGTCGGACATGCGGTCGTTGGACGTGAACAGCCACAGCGACAGCAGGCCGTGGCGGCGAGGGTCGCCAGCGTCCCAGCGCACCTGCGAGTCGTAGTAGCGGGGCAGGAAGCGCTCGTCGGGGGGCAGGACCGCGCGCAGGATACCGTCGATGTACGAGCGCCGCACGCCGACGCTGATGGCGCCGAGGTGCCCGGTCGGTCCCTCGGCGTGGGCCTGGGCGTCGAGGATCGAGACCTCACCGCCGCCGGCCCAGCCGTCGCGGCGCGGCGCGCGCGACGTCAGCGTGACCAGTCCGCCCTGGCCGCGGCCGTGCTCGGCACCGTGGCCGCCGTTGGTGACCTCGAGCGAGTCGAGCAAGGACGACGGGTAGAACGAGGCCAGGCCGAAGAAGTGGAAGGCGAGCGGCACCTCGATGCCGTCGAGATAGACGTTGGTGTCGCGCGGACTCTGGCCGCGGATGACCAGGCCGCCGAGGCCGAACGGGATGCGGGCCACGCCGGGCAGGCTCTGCACCGCCTTGAGGACGTCGTTGCCGGCACCTGGCAAGGTCCGGATCTGGTCGACCGACATGGTCCAGCTCGCGGGACCGAGGTCGGGCGCCGTGCCCTCGAGCTCGATGATCTCGGCGTCATCGGAGATGGTGAGCTCGACGCGGATCGGTTGCCGAGCACCGCCGCGGATCACCACGGTGCGATCGCCGTACCCGGCCGCCGAGACCAGCAGCTGCGGACGGCCGTTCACACGGATGGTGAACCGGCCACCGGCATCGGTGATGACCGGGTCGCCGTCGCTGGCAGCGACGAAGGCGTCGGCGACCGGCTCACCGGTGGCGCCATCGACGACGATTCCCGTGATGTCGCGGGTGGATGGTGCCGCGCGGCGCACCGGGTCGGCGTGCGCGGGGGAGGCGGCGCCGGCGAGGACGGCGATCAGCGACAGCGTGCAGAAGCGAGGCATCGTGGGTGTGCGCAGCAACACCGATGCCACGTGGCTCAGGCTACGCCGGGTGGCAGGCGTCCGGCGGTGAAAATCCGTCACTGCGTCCTGCGTCCTTCGACTCGCCCCGGCGGGGCTCGCTCAGGACGAGCGGGATGTGGGTGAACGGAATGCGGGTGAACGGAATGCGGGCGAACGACCGAGTTCGGCTCACGGTTCGTCGGCGAGCTTCTTCAGGGCCTGGTGCTCGGGCATGGCCAGGAACGTGGCGCGCGCGGCACCGTCGGTGAGCCCGGCGGCCGCTGCTCGGACCCGGGTCCAGGCGTCGCCCGCGACCCGGGCGCCCTCGGCCTTCTCGCCGCGCGCGAACATGGTGCGGGCCAGCACCATGCGCGTGTACGCGTCGCCCTCGTCGATCGAGCCCAGCTGGTCGAGCAGGCGCTCGGCGGCGCGGGCTGCGGTGGCGGCCGACTCGAGCCGTTCGAGGACCAGCTCGCTCTCGGCGCGCGCGGCCAGCGCGTAGCACAGCGTCGGCGGGATCCCCGACAGCGTGTCGACGGCGCGCGTCGCCTCGATGCGGGCCTCGGGCGCGCGACCGAGCAGGAGCAGCGCGCGGGCCTGGTAGATCGCGGCGGCACCGGCGATCCGCAACGATCCCTGGCTGCGCGCCATCTTCTCGGCGGCGCGCGCCAGGACCAGCGCCTCGTCGCCGCGGCCGCCGTACAGCACCGCGAGCGCCAGGTTCTGGGTCGCCATGGTCTGGGCGCGCACCGCGGCGATCGCCTCGGCCAGCGCCTGCGCCCGCGCCAGCGTGGTCTCGGCGTCGGCGCAGCGGCCGACCATGACCTCGAGGAAGCCGATGTTGATGAGGCCGGCGACCAGATCGCGCTGGGCGCCGACCTGTTCCATGTGCTCGGCGGAGACCAGCATGAGCGCGAGCGCCTTGACGTTGTCGCCGCCGACCACCGCCTCGATGCCGCGGGCCCGCGCCCGCCAGCCGGCGGCCAGCGGATCCCGTTCGCACACGTCGGCCAGCTCGTCGAGGCGGGCCATCAGCCGCCGGCCCTGATCGCCATGACCGGACAGGAACAGCTCGGAGGCGACCAGGGCGAACGCCATCACCCGATCGGCGCGGGCCTCGCCGGCGCGGACCCGGAACATGTCGCGGGCCAGGCCGACCAGCAGGTTGTGGTTGCCCTGCCGGCCGGCGGCGACCGCCAGCTCGGCGGCGGCGCGCAGCCAGGTCGTCGAGCCCTCGCGCGCCACCTCCATGGCCTCGAGCGCACAGCGTTCGGTCGACTCGGTCTCGCCGATCCAGTCGTGGGCCTCGGCGGCGAGCAACAGCAGCATGCCCTTCTCGGCGTCGGCCGCGCCGCACTCGAGCCCGCGGGCGGCGCGATCGATCACGCCGTGGGGGTCGCCGGCCTCGAGCGCCTGCTCGGCCGCGTAGCGGTACCACAGCGCGGCGCGCTCCTGCTCGCCGCCGCGCTCGAGGTGCTGGGCGACCGTGAACGCGTCGCGGTCGCGGCGGGCCTCGAGCCACAGGCCGGTGGTGCGGTGGGCGAGACGGCGATCGGCGTCGAGCAGCATGCCATACGCGGCCTCGCGGTACAGCTCGTGGCGGAACGACCACTCGCGCTCGTCACCGGGCTCGCGGCTGAGCAGCTCGCGGACCACCAGGTCGTCGAGGAGCTGATCGAGCTCGCGCTCGGGCAGCTCGCGGCCGAGCAGCGCCAGCAGCGGGCGGTGCGCGAAGCGGGCGCCCAGGACCGACGCCGCGCGTAGCACCTGGCGCGCCGGCGCCGGCAGCGCCTCGAGCCGGACCTGGACCATCGCCACCACGCTCTCGGGCAGCCGCTCGACGTCGCCGGCGGCGGCGGCGCGCACCAACTCCTCGAGGTAGAAGGCGTTGCCGGCGGCGCGCTCGACGATCTGCACCACCGTCGGCTCGGGGGTCAGCGTGCCGAGCACGTCGAGGACCAGGCGGGTCGCCGCTTTCTTCGACAGCGGGCCGAGCCGGACCTGGGTGGCGTCGCGCTGCGCCCACAGGCGCGGAAACAACCCCTCGACCTCGGGCCGCGCGAACGCGACCACCACCAGCGGCTGGTCGGCCATGATGCGCAGCGACTCGTCGATCAGCTCGATCGACGGCTGGTCGCCCCAGTGCAGATCGTCGAGGATCCAGGCCAGCGGCCGTCGCGAGGCGTCGGCCTGCGCGAAGTCGAGGAAGGCGCGGCGCATCTGGTCGCTCATCAGCCGCGGCTGACGGCGGGCAGCGACCAGCTGCTGGCCGGGCGCCGTCGAGACCAGGGCCCCGATCAGCTCGGCGAGGAAGGCGGTGACGCGCTCGCCGTCGTCGAGCCGGAGCTCGTCGACCGCGGCGGCGACGCAGCCGGCGGCGATCGCCCGATCGTCGTCGCTGACCAGCTGCTCGGCGGCGCCGACGCGGCGGCGGAGCGCGGCACCGAGCAACGAGAACGGCGAGCCGGCCCGCATCGGATCGCCGCGTCCGATCCAGATCCGCGGCTGCTCGGTGAGGCCCTCGAGTCGATCGACCAGCTCGTGGCGGAGCCGCGACTTGCCGATGCCGGCCTCACCGGTGACCACCACCGCGCGCGCCGCCGGCTCGTTGGCGGCGTCGGTACAGGCCTGCAACAGCATGCTCAGCTCGCGCTCGCGGCCGACGGTCGGCGTGCGGCGGCCGAGGATGACCCGCAGGCCGTCGTCGGCGCGCTCGCCGGTCAACCTCGGGGTCGGCGCGCCATCGACGGCGAAGCGGGGACCGAGCAGCGCGGCGGTCACCTCGTCGACGGCGACCGGTCGCAGCGGGTCGGACCCGGCGACCGCCCGGCGTAACAGCGTGGCGGCGCGATCGATGGCGTCACCGACCGGGACCGTCCCCAGCGTGCCGCGGCCCGACGCCAGCGCCAGCGCGGCGTCGCACACCCGGCGGGCATCGAGGGCGCAGCGCGCCGCGCGCGCGACCAGATCGGTCGCCGACGGCGAACCGGCGAACGTGATGATGGCGCCGCCGCGGGCCAGGGCCTCGAAGCTACCGCCGTAGCGCTCGGCACACGCCGCCAGCTCGACGTAGACCGGCGCCTCGGGCGAGGTGTCCTCGCGCGACACGCTGACGTTGTCGTCGGTGTCGACGACCGTGCCGACCATCACCATCGCGACGCGGCGGTGCTCGCTCGAGGTCGCCAGCGCGGCGCCGACCGCCGTGATGCCGGTCGAGTCGGCGATCTCGGGCCGCTCGATGCGGCGAAGCTCGTCGGCCACCGCGGTCGCGCTCGCCGGGCGCAGCGCGGGCGTCTTGTCGAGCAGCCGGCGGACCAGGGCCACCAGCGCCGGCGGCGCCTCGGGCCGCGCGGTCGACAGCGGCGGCGCCTCCTCGAGCAGGATCTTGCCCCAGGTCGCCATCTCGTCGGCCGCGGAGAACGGCGGCCGTCCGGCGAAGCTGGTGAACAACACGCAGCCCAAGCTCCACAGGTCGCAGCGCCAGTCGACGGTGCGCGCGGCCCGCACCTGCTCGGGCGCCATGTAGCGCGGGGTGCCGACCTTGTCGCCGGTGCGCGTGGTGTCGCTCACCACGTTGCGCATCCGCGCCACCCCGAAGTCGAGCAGCTTGGCCTGACGGACGTCGCCGTCGACCAGGAAGACGTTGGCCGGCTTGAGATCGCGGTGGATCACACCGGCCTTGTGGGCGGCGGCCAGCGCCTCGGAGATCCGGATGCCGAGGTCGCGCCCCTCGACGATCGACAGCCGCCCCCGGCGCAGGCGGACCGACAGCGACTCGCCGTCGAGCCACTCCATCGCCAGCCACGGCTCGTTGGTGACGCTGACCCCGTGGGCGACGTAGCGGACGATCGCCGGGTGGGTCAACTCGGCGAGCGCCAGCGCTTCGCGGCGGAAGCGTTCGGCCCACCGCTCGTTGGCGCGCGCCAGCAGCTTCACGGCCACCGGCTCGCCGGTCATCCGATCGCGCGCCAGGTAGACCGATCCCATCCCACCGGACTCGGCGAGGCGCTCGATCTCGAACCGGTCGGCGATGACCTGCGCCACCGGAGGATTGTGCCAGCAATTCGCCCGCCGCTGGGCTCGGCGAGGGGCGCACGGCGTGGCAAGGTCTGCCGATGCTCGCGGCGATCGTGCTTGCGCTCGGGCTGGCCATGGACGCCGTCGCCGCCGCCGCGGTGCTCGGCCTGACGGCGCCCCGGGTGCGCGTGCGCGACGCGGCGCTGGTGGCGACGCTCAGCGGTGGCTTTCAAGGCGCCATGGCCGCGCTGGGCTGGATGGCGGGCGCGGCGCTCGGCGCACCCTTCGCGCGCATCGATCACTGGATCGCGTTCGCGCTGCTGCTCGTGCTCGGCGGACGGACCATCGTCGCCGGCTGGCGCGCCCGCGCCACCGGTGGCGTCGAGCCCGCGCCGGGCGCCGCGCGCGTCTTCGCGCTGGGGCCGCTGCTGGTGATGGCGGTGGCGACCAGCATCGACGCCCTCGCCGCCGGCGTCGCGGTGCCGCTCTTGGCGCCGGCCCCGGCGGTGACGATCGCGCTGGTGGGTGGGATCACGGCGGTGCTCGCGTTCGGCGCCACCTACGCCGGTCGCGCCGCCGGTGCCCGGCTCGGCGCCGGCCTCGAGATGCTCGGCGGCGTGGCGCTGGGCGCGATCGGCATCAAGATCCTGGTCGAACACCTCATGCTGGCGCCGCCGCAGTAAGGTCGCGTGGTGGATCTCCTGTTCTGTGGCTCCGGCTGGCTCGACATCGTCGACGTGATCGCGGCGCGCCTGCCGGCCGGTGATCGGATCCGCAGCTGGGACCGCCGCCGCTCGCTGGTCGACGAGGTCCGGGCGGCGCCGACCGACGTGATCTTGCCGTCGAACGGGCACGTCGACGCCGCCGTGATCGCCGCCGCCGCCGCGCACGGGCTGCGCCTCATCCAGCAGCCGGCCGCCGGCACCGACGGCATCGACCTCGCCGCCGCCGCCGAGCGCGGCATCCCGGTCTGCAACGCGCCGGGCGCCAACCAGACCGCGGTCGCCGAGGCGGCGCTGCTCCTGCTCCTGCTCTGTGCCCGGCGCTGGCCGGCGGCTCGCGCTGCGTTCGAGCGCGGCACCATCGGTTCGCCGCTCGGCGTCGAGCTGGCCGGCTCGTCGTTGCTCGTGGTCGGCGCCGGCAAGACCGGCGGAGCGTTCGCCGATCGCGCCCGCGCCCTCGGCATGGACGTCCACACCAGCGACTCGCGCACCGGCCGCGCCGCGTTGCTGGCCGCGCTCGGGCGCGCCGACGCGGTCAGCCTGCACTGTCCGCTGTCGCCGGCGACCCGGGGGCTGATCGACGGCGAGGCGCTGGCCGCGCTGCCGGCCCACGCCATCGTCGTGAACGTCGCTCGCGGGCCGGTGATCGACCAGGACGCGTTGCGAGCCGCGCTGGCCCGCGGCCACCTCGGCGGCGTCGGCCTCGACGTCTACTGGGACGAGCCGTGGCACCCCGACGATCCGCTGTTCGCGCACCCCAAGGTGGTGACGCTGCCCCATGTCGCCGGTTCGACCACGGCGGCGTTCGATCAGATCGCGGCGATCGTCATCGACAACCTGGCCCGCCTGAAGCGCAGCCAGCCGCTGGCGCATCGAATCGCGTGAAGCTGCGACACGTCGCCATGCTGGATTGCGGCCAACTCTCGACTGTGCGAATCCTCAGGTCATGAGCTGGTTCGTCAGCTACGTGCGCTCGTCGGTCGGTGGCAAGCAGGTCATGGCGGTCACCGGCCTCGGCCTGCTGCTGTTCGCCATCGTCCACATGCTGGGCCACCTCGGCATGTTCGCCGGCCGCGATGCCTACAACACCTACGCCCACACGTTGCAGTCGCTGGGCGCGCTCAAATGGGCGGCGCGCGGCGGGCTGCTGGCGATGCTCGCCATCCACGTCGCGGTGGCCATCTCGCTGGCGCGGGCCAACAGCGCCGCCCGGCCGCAGAAGTACGCCGTCTACCGGACCCGGGAGACCACGTTCTTCGCCCGCACCATGACGATCACCGGCCTGATCATCCTCGCCTTCGTCATCTATCACCTCGCCCACTTCACGCTCGGCTGGGTGCAGCCCGAGCACTTTCACCAGCTCGACCCCGCCGGCCGCTACGATGCGTATTCGATGTTCGTCATGGGCTTCCAGCGCCTGCCCATCCTGGGCTCGTACCTGGTCGCGGTGACGCTGCTGTCGTTCCACCTCACCCACGGCGCGTCGAGCTGGCTGCAGTCGCTGGGCTGGCGCCATCCCAGGTACGAGGCGGCGACCAGCAAGCTCGGCCCGCTGCTCGGCCTCGGCCTCGCCGTCGGTTACGCGGCGCCGCCGCTGGCGGTCCTCTTCAAGATCATCGAGCTGTGACCATGAAACTCGACGCCCGCATTCCCGCCGGTCCGATCGCCGAGAAATGGAGCCGGGCCAAGTTCGAGCTCAAGCTCGTCAACCCGGCCAACAAGCGCAAGTACAGCGTGATCGTCGTCGGCAGCGGCCTGGCCGGTGGCGCCGCTGCCGCCACGCTCGCCGAGCTCGGCTACGACGTCGCCTGCTTCTGCTTCCAGGACTCGCCGCGCCGCGCCCATTCGATCGCCGCCCAGGGCGGCATCAACGCCGCCAAGAACTACCAGAACGACGGCGACAGCATCCACCGCCTGTTCTACGACACCGTCAAGGGCGGCGACTTCCGCGCCCGCGAGGCCAACGTCCATCGGCTCGCCGAGGTCTCGGTCGACATCATCGATCAGTGCGCGGCGCAGGGCGTGCCGTTCGCACGCGAGTATGGCGGCACGCTCGCCAATCGCAGCTTCGGCGGCGCCCAGGTGTCGCGCACGTTCTACGCTCGCGGCCAGACCGGGCAGCAGCTCTTGATCGGCGTCTACCAGGCGCTGTCGCGGCAGATCGCCGCCGGCAAGGTCACGATGTTCGCGCGCACCGAGATGCTGGACCTGGTGCTGGTCGACGGCCGCGCGGTCGGCATCGTGGTCCGCGATCTGGTCACCGGCCAGATCTCATCCCACGCCGCGCACGCGGTCGTGCTCGCCACCGGCGGCTACGGCAACGCGTTCCACCTGTCGACCAACGCGGTCGGCTCGAACGTCACCGCGACCTACCGCGCCTACAAGCGCGGCGCCGCGTTCGCCAACCCCTGTTACACGCAGATCCATCCCACCTGCATCCCGGTCAGCGGCGACTTCCAGTCGAAGCTGACCCTGATGAGCGAGTCGCTGCGCAACGACGGCCGGGTCTGGGTGCCGAAGCAGCCGGGCGACGTCGAGCGCGCGACCCGGACCCCGGGCGCGGTCAGCGATGACGATCGCGACTACTACCTCGAACGCAAGTATCCGTCGTACGGCAACCTGAGCCCGCGCGACATCGCCAGCCGGGCCGCCAAGGAGGCGTGCGACGACGGCCGCGGCGTGGGTCCCGGCGGCCGCGGCGTCTACCTCGACTTCCGCGACGCCATCGCGCGGGTGGGCGAGAGCGCCATCGCCGAGAAGTACGGCAACCTGTTCGAGATGTACGAGCGCATCACCGGCGAGAACCCGTACCGGCAGCCGATGCGGATCTACCCCGCCGTCCACTACACGATGGGCGGGCTGTGGGTCGACTACCACCTGATGTCGAACATCCCGGGCCTGTTCGTGCTCGGCGAGGCCAACTTCTCCGATCACGGCGCCAACCGCCTGGGCGCCTCGGCGCTGATGCAGGGCCTGGCCGACGGCTACTTCATCATCTCGTCGACGCTCGGCCACTACCTGGCCGGCGTCGCGCCGGGCGCGCGGCTGTCGACCGATCACGCCGAGTTCAAGCGCGTCGAGGCCGACGTCAAGGCGCGCGTCGATCGCCTGATGACGGTCGGCGCCAGGGGCACGCGCACCGTCGAGTCCTTCCACAAGGAGCTGGGCCAGATCATGTGGGAGTACTGCGGCATGGCCCGCAACCGCGACGGGCTGCAGCAGGCGCTCGAGCTGATCCCGGCCTTGCGCGCGCAGTTCTGGGCCGACGCTCGCATCCTCGGCGAACGCGAGACCTTCAACCAGTCGCTCGAGAAGGCCGGTCGGGTCGCCGACTTCCTGGAGTTCTCCGAGCTGATGTGCCGCGACGCGCTCGAGCGCGACGAGAGCTGCGGCGGCCACTTCCGCACCGAGTACCAGGTCGACGGCGAGGCCAAGCGCGATGACGAGCGTTTCTGTCATGTCGCCGCCTGGGAGTACCAGGGCGACGACCACCCGCCGCTGCGCCACGCCGAGGGGCTGGCGTTCGAGCACGTGAAGCTCGCGACCCGGAGCTACAAGTGATGAGCGACCTCGACCTCACCCTCCACATCTGGCGCCAGGCCGGCCCCGACCGTCCCGGCGCGATGAAGACCTACCGGGTCAAGGGCGTCAGCGAGCACGCGTCGTTCCTCGAGATGCTCGACATCCTCAACCAGCAGCTCCAGGAGCGTGGCGAGGAGCCGGTGGCGTTCGACTCCGACTGCCGCGAGGGCATCTGTGGCACCTGCTCGCTGGTGATCAACGGCCGGCCGCACGGCCCCAACGCCGGCACCACGACCTGCCAGCTGCACATGCGCTACTTCAAGCCCGGCGACGAGATCTGGATCGAGCCGTGGCGCGCCGGCGCCTTCCCGGTCCAGCGCGACCTGTGCGTCGATCGCAGCGCGTTCGATCGCATCATCTCGGCCGGCGGCTTCATCAGCGCCAACGTCGGCTCGGCGCCCGACGCCAACGCCGTGCTGGTGCCCAAGGTGTCGGCCGAGCGGGCCATGGACGCCGCCGCGTGCATCGGCTGCGGGGCGTGCGTGGCGGCGTGCCCCAACTCGAGCGCCATGCTGTTCGTGGCCGCCAAGCTCGGCCATCTCCACCACCTGCCCCAGGGCCAGGCCGAGCGGTCGCAACGGACCATGGCGATGGTCACCGCCATGGACGCCGCCGGCTTCGGCAACTGCACCAACCACTACGAGTGCGAGGCGGCGTGCCCCAAGGGCATCAGCCGCGACTACATCGCGATGATGAACCGCGACTACGCCAAGGCGGTGTTCGCGGGCCGCGACGAGAAGAAGGGCGCCGGCGGCGCCGGCTGAGCTGGGGCATGCCGACCTCGACCTCGTTCGCGACCCGCGCGATCGCCCTCGCGCTCGTGCTGGCGCTCGGTGCGACTGGCTGCGCCCGGCAGCTCACCAACCGCCAGATCGCGACCGGCGCGGTGTCGGTGCTGGCGGTGGTCGGGTTCGTGGTCTTGCTGTCGTTGCAGTGCAACGAGCTGACCGAACCCTGCGAGTAGCGTGGCGCGGACGATCAACGATCACGGGCTCGGCGGCGGGCCGCCGATGACGATCTGCTCGAGGTCGAGGCCGCCGGCGAACAGGTACGACACCGCGTCCGACCAGCCGTAGACCTCGACGCCGCAGCCCTCCGAGCACACCAGGTTGTGGGAGCCGGCCTGGACCGCCACCCGGCCGGCCTTGAAGCTGCCGTCGCCGACCGCGGTCAGCGCGGTGACGGCGACGCCGTCGAGGGTCACGCTGCCGGCCGCCGGCGCGACCAGGGAGAAGTAGTTCTCGTTGTACTGGCTGGGCACCAGCAGCGTGTACTGGGTGCGGTACTGCTCGGTGGCGACCGCGAACGACATCGACGGATCGCCGGCGTCCATGTCGGTGCCGCCGTTCGAGGTCAGGTAGTGCGCGACCAGGATCGGCTCGGTGGCGGAGATCACGACGTCGCCGGTGATGAAGACGTCGCAGTACCCGCCGGCGCCGAGCGGCGTCGCGCACCCGGTCTGCGCCGGGTTGAACGTGATGACCGTGTTGGCGCGCTGGGCGACGACGCGCACCATGTCCGGCACCGGCGTCGTCCGCTGCTCCGAGCGCGCGACGACGTAGACCTTGCCCCACGTGCTGTTGGGGAAGATCTGATCTTCGAGGTGATCGGCGCAGCACGGCGACTGCGCCTGCTGGCTGAGGTTGGTCGCCTCGTGGCCGCCGAACACGCCGCACGGCTGGCTGCAGGTGATCGAGGTGCCGGTGAGATCGGCGCCGGCCACCGCCTCGAGGGTCAGGGTCTGGAACTGCTCCAGCGAGAAGGTCTGCGAGCCACCCGAGGCGATCGCCGCCACGTTGGTGCCGGCGCGGACGCCGGCGGTCACGGTGACGTTGACCATGGTGGTCCCGGTCCCGGAACCGACCACCGTGAGGTAGCCGTTGTAGTCGTTGCGCGCCGGCCGCCGCGTCAGCGTGCGGTACGTGACGCCGATGTACGCGAGGTCGTAGGCGTGGCGTGGGATCAAGAGCGACGCGTCGTTGGAGAACACGCCGACGTTGTTGAGCGGGTTGAACTGGTAGGCGACGATCGGCGCCGACGAGGTCAGCTTGTACGCCTTGCGCTCGATGCCGCTGTAGTCGAGCGACTGGTCGGCCATGCCCATCATCTGCGGGAACAGCGTCTTGACCTGGCCCGGCATCACGGTGTCCATCGCCATCTGCCCGGTGGCGCTCTGCAGGGTCACCATCACGGCGGTCGGCTGCGGGTTCGAGACCACGACCGCGAACGGGGCGGCCTGGGCGTTGAGTGCGCACACGGCGCGCGACAGGCACGAGGTGCCCGACGAGTCGGTGCAGCTCATTCCGTAGTCGCACACGCCGCTGAGCGCGCCCGCCGCGCCGGCCGAGCACACGTTCATGGTCACGGGCGGCCCCATCGGCTGGGTGCAGCCGAAGCCGGGGAACAGCTCGGTGCCGAGGACCTCGACGGCGTTGTCGAGATCGACCGGCCAGTACTCGCAGCCGACGTAGCTGCGGTTGGCGACCGCGGCGGCGCAGGCGTCGTTGCACACGCCGCCCGAACACGAGTTGGCCGGGCAGGTCGAGATCATCGGCCCGACAGTGCCGTCGGCGTTGCAGGCGTGGATCTCGTCGCCGACGCACACGGTGCCGCCGGGCGAACAGGCGTTGTTGCCGCCATCGCCGGTGTCGTCGTCGTCGTCGTCGCCGGACACCGACGGGCCGCAGCCACCGAGCGCGGCGCTGATGAGGAGCACGATCGCAACGCAGATCCGCGACGATGACGTTATCGACATGAAGGCCTCCCTCGAAGCGCGGTGGACATAACACGACCGCGCGGGCGGCGGTCAGCGTCCATTCGATAACATGCCCTTACGGCGTGGACGCCGTTACCTCGCTGATCGGATTTGATCAGCGACGCGCGCTGGCGGTCAGCGGACGTCGAGCTCGTCGTGGCGGAAGCGGACGCCGCCGGTCGTGAGGGCGGCGAGCGCCGCGTCGAGCGTGGCCGGGGCCGCGAGCGCCCCCGCGGCCGTGAGCACGTGATACGTGCCAGGTCGATCGAGGACGACGTCGACGACGACGCCCGCGCCGTCGCGGCGGCACCCGGGCGGCGCTGCGTGCCCGGCGTCGCAGGCGAGCTGCAGCGTCTCGCCGCGAAAGACCCACACCAGCGCGCCAGCCGATGCATGACGCACCACGGCAGAGTCGCCCGGCGCCGCCGACGTGCCACGCATGACCTGGGCGCCCTTACGGATCTCGATGGTCGGCTCGACCATCGCGACGCGGTCACCAAGGCGGTCGTCGCGACCGGCAGCCCGATCGCGCCACGGTGCCCACACCACCAGCACGATCGCGGCGGCGGCGAGGGCGGCGCCGCCGGCCAGCCAGCCCCAGCGCCGGCGACCGCCGCCGTCGATGCGCGCCCACACCGCGTCCTCCCAGCCCGGCCTGGGCGCGAGTCCGGAGCCAGTCTCGGCGAGCGCGGAGCGCACCCGTTCGTGCGCCGGATCGGCGTCGGGGTCGTGGCGGATCGTGGTCATGCGGCCTCTCCATCCTTGAGGCGACGCTCGAGGCAGCGCCGCAACAACGGAAGTGCACGGGCGACCCGGGCCTGCAGCGTGCCGGCCTTCTCGGCGAAGGCGGAGGCGATCTCCTCGAACCCGAGTCCCTCGCGATACCTGAGCAACACCGCGGACTTGGTCGCCGGGGCGAGCTCGTCCAGGCAGTGTTCGAGGGCCCCGGCGAGCTGGCCGAGCGCGAGCTGATCGAGCGCCGACGCGTCGGGTGCCTCCTCGCCGGCCGCCGGCTCGTCATCGAGCGGGAAGCGGCGGCCGCGACGGCCCTCGACCTTGATCGCGTCCAGGCAACGATGGCGAGCGATGCCGAACAGCCACGTCCGGACCATCGAGCGGCGCTCGAAGCGCGGCAGATCGCGGAACGCCTGGACGAACACCTGCTGGTGCACGTCGTCAGCGAGCGCTTCATCGCGGAGCATCTGCCGGCAGAAGCGGTATACCGGCACGCCGTGCCGCCTCATGAGCACGGCCAGCGCGCCGCGGACGTCGCCGCGGTCGACGAGCGCGAGCACGTCGCCGTCGTCGGTCGTCGACGCCGCCGCGACGGCGAGCGGCCTGGGCCCCATCGCGCGCGATAGTAGCCGTCGTCCGCTGCCGTCGCCACGTTCCGGGCCGCGCGTCAGGGCGGCGGGGGTGCGGGCGGCACCGGATCGGTCACGCCACCGCCGGGCGGGCCACCCGCACCGGGGAACAGGTCGCCGGCCGGCTTGTCGAGCACGTCCTGGACCGGCAGGCAGAAGGGCCAACACTGGGGCAGCTGACATGGGCAGCCGGGCCGTCGGGCCATCACGTCGCCGATCACGAGACGTTTCCCGTCGATGTAGGCGGCGCTGCGGGGATCGAGCGGAATTGCGATGACGCTACCGTCCGCCAGCGTTCCGGTCATCACCTGCTTCCCATCCTTCTCGACCAGCCGGAAGGAAGCCGCCACGCTCCTCTTTCCACCGTCATCGAGCTCGATCTCGCAGCTCGAGGCCTTCGGGGTTGGTTCCGTTTTCGGGCACGGTTCGCACGTCGGGCATGACTTCGGCTTGCAGCTCGACGTCATCCCAAGCACGACGCCCCACACAGCGATCCATTCTCTCATCCTCATCGGTCCTCCGCTCGTTGTGGCGTGACGTTCATTTTTGCCGCGCCGGCTCGTGTCCGAACGCGGCGAAGGCTGACCAGGTACGCGCTGGTGTACCGCGGGCGATGGCCGCGCGCTGGGCGTCCGCCAGCGCAACAGCGGGACCGTCGTTCGGAGCGCGTCGATAGAAGTCGACGACGATCTCTGCGGCGGCGTCGTCCGGGATCGAGCCCAGCGCGCCGACGACGACCCCGGCGCCGCTGGCCAGGAGGGCGGCGGTGACCGACGTCCACATGCCGTCGGGCCTGGTTGCGGCCGATGCGCAGCTGGCAACGACCGCGAGGTCGGGGGCGAGCCCGAGGTCGATGACCTCGGCCGCTCCGAGCTCGAACCCGGCGAGTGAGATGGACGTGCCGTCATCGCGGATGCTTCCGTGTGAGGCGACGTGGAGCACGCTGGCGCGACGCGCTCTCGCGATCGCGTGCTGGTTCGCCGCCTGACCAACTTGCGCATCGACGTGCAGGAGTGCCGCCACGGCCGTCGCCTCGGCGCGCGCGCTGGGCAGCGTCGCGTCGGGATCACCTAGCACGACGGCAGGTTGGCTCGGCTCGTCCTGCGTTACGTTGATGGTCGTCGCGAACGTCGGGGCGATCAGAATCGGGTGTCGCTCGATCAGGTAGGCGTCACGGCCACGAAGGGACGCGAACCGAACACCTTCGAGAAACGGATCGGGTACGATGGTGAGCAGCGTACCCGCCGGTGGAAGGATCGACCCGGGAAGCAGGAACTCGCGAAGGCGTCCACCCGCAGGTTCGTCGGGGTCCTCCCGCACCGCCGCGACCAGTGGCGCAAGCACCTCCAGGGTCGCGATGCGGCTGAGTTGCAGACGGCCATCGGTAATCCAGACCCGCCAAAGCGAGCCCTCGGCCGCGAAGAAACCGAGCACGGCGCCACGAATCAGCGTCGGGTCGAACGAGTCATGCGGCCGTGATTCGAGCGCTCGTTGCGCTCGCACGCGACGTTCTGCCTCGCCGACGCGTCTCGCAAGTGTCGCGGACGACGTCTCACGATGTGTGCGCTCGTCTCCGACCACGCCAGCCGCGAGCTGGTCGAAGAAGTCGCGCTGGAGCGCACGCTCCATGACGGCAATCGCCCCCAGCGGATCACCGGCGCCTGCGCGTATGGCGAAGATCGCCTCGTATGGCGCCCGCAGCTCGCGGGGGAAACTGCGAAGCGTCTCGCGCTGTTGTGCGCGGTCGCGCAGGCCTTCGAACGCGGCGGCGGCGTCTCGAAACAAGGCCTCAGCTTCCTCCGACCGGCCGGCCGCCATCATTGCGCGAGCGCTCGCATGATGAACGCGGGCATTCATCGGGGCTCCCAGCTCCGACGTGGCGATGCCCGCCAGGATCGTCCTCGCTGCGTCGGGGCGCCCGGCGCGCAGGTCGACGAGCGCACGCATCCAGCGCAGCTCGACGATCCGATTCGAATCGGCACCGAACATTCGATCGGTCGCGCCGACGTACCTGGTCGCGTCATCGATCGCGCGAAGTGCTTCCTCGTCGGAGCCTGGCCTTGCACCCTGCGCGATCAGCGCGGCGCGACCGACGTGACAACGGAGCTGGGTGCGAGGATTGGCGTTCACCGGCGGCGCCTCGACGCAGCGATCAAAGCTAGCTGCGGCGGCGCTAGTTCGACCCGCAATGGTCTCGACCTCGCCCATCGCGAGCAAGTAGTCGCGATAGAACACGCTGTCCGTGGCAACGCTCGAGCCGAGGTTCGCGAGCGCGGCACGCGCCGTGCGCGCGTCGCCGACGTCGAGAAGCAGGTTGGCAAGGCCGAGCCCCATCACGTTGCGAGCTTCCTGGTCATCGGCGATCTCGGCGAGCGCAACAGCCTGATACTGGAAGCGGATCGCCCCGTCGAACTCGTTTGCTGCGGCGGCGATGTCCGCGATCCGGGCGGCGCTGTTGCCCGCCCGCTTGGCATCGCGCGTCCGCTGCACGGCTAGCGATCGTTCGTACCAACGTCGAGCTTCGGCGGGGTGCTGGCGGTTCAACTCGGCATCACCGGCGAGATGCCAGAGCCGCGGAGCCGCGGAGCCTTTCGCGTGGTCCGCTGCGGCGATCACGGCATCGAGATCACCTGCGATCAGCTGCGCGCGCACGCGCACCAGCAATGCGTCGTCCGACCCAGTGCGACGGTAGGCTCGATCGCAAGTCTCGATCACCCAGCGAGCCTTCGCTGCGTCAAGCGCGAGTTGCATCTCGGAGGACCGACAGGCGTCCAGATCACTGGAGCGTGTCGCGGTGCACGCGCCGAGCGACACGCACAACACCGCGGTCCATGTTCGCCCCATCCGGAGCGGCAGCGTACCGGCGTCCTGGCCACGCATCGAGGGAAGCGAAGCGGAACTTGGTTGACGCGCTACGAGAATTGCCTATTTGTCGTAGCTCCCCACGTCTTGCCGCTTTCTGGGCCGACAATTCCGCAAGTCTCTGCCCTCTCCGGGGCGGCGTAGGGGCGGGCACCAAGGGCCGGCGATGCCGGTCAGGAGGCGCTCGTGATCAGTTCTCATTCATCTCGTGGCAAC
>CANKMW010000113.1 GCA_947483555.1 Myxococcales bacterium | reverse complement strand
GCGAGCGCTCCGGAAGCTCGCCATCAACCACGAGCCGGAGCTGCGGCGAGCTGTCCGCAGACTCCGGTCCGCCCTGCCGCTCACGAAAGTCGCCGGCTGGTTCCGAAAAGCTCTGCGCGAGGCTCACCTCAAGTGATCACAGCGTTAGCGGATCGTGAAGGTCAGCACGCCCGACAGCGCGGTGGTGAACACGCCGGATGCTGGCGCCCGGCCGCGGAAGCCGACCTCGAAGCGCACCGCGCAGCCCGGGCCGGCGTCGTCGTCGTAATGGTAGGTGCCACCGCACGAGGACACGAACGGCATCTGCTGCTCGAGCTCCGTGCACACCGAGCCGATCAGCGCGCCGGCCTCGGCGCAGGTCGCCTCGGTGACCGGGTGCATCGCGGTGGCGGTGTTGACCATCAGCTGGCTGCGCCGCGTCTCCCAGGTGCTGGCATCGACCTCCGCGACGTCGGCCGTGGCGTAGATGAGCTCGATCACCGCCTCGCAACCGGTGAACTCCTCGATGCGGCAGCTCGAGTCGCAGCCGTCCCAGAGCTCGAAGTTGCCGTCGTCGCATTGCTCGCCGCTGTCGAGCTCGCCGTCGCCGCATTCGGGCTCCGGCGTCTCGATCGACTCGCCGGTGAAGTCGAGAGCGTAGATCCACGGCACGTAGGTGCGGGAGTCCAGGTTGGGGACGTAGGTGTGCAGGACCAGGCGGACGCCGCAGCGCGGCACGGCGTGGGCGTAATAGAACGCGGTCACCCGCCCGCAGCCGTCGGCCTGATCGGCCGCGACCAGCTCACCGCACACATCGTCGAGCGCGGCGTCGACGCTGTCACAGGTCTCGGGGCTGATCGCACCGGCGAGCACGGTGTCGCGCAGATCGACGACGCGGTAGGCGATCTCGCGCTCGGTCGTGGAGCCACCGCTGCCGAGGCCACGCAGCGCGTCGTCGATGGCGGCGCCGATCTCACCGGGGTCCGGGGCGTGGCCACCCGGGGAGCAGGCCATCAGGGGGGTGAGCACGCATAGCACCAGCGTCGGCATCCTCATGGCGGCACCGGGAGCAAGCCCCGTGCCTCGCGAAGCCGTCGAGATCGCAGCTGCCGACCTCGAAAACCTGAGGGCCGGTGCAGAAAATCACCGCAGCAACGCCACCACGTCCTCGGCGCAGCCGCGGGCGAGGGTGTAGCCGTTGCCGCCGTGGCCGTAGTCGTGGATGAGCCGTGGATCGGCACCGTCGCGTTCGACCCGCACCGTCGGCCGGTACGGTCGCAGGCCGGCTCGCTCGCGCACCACCGCGCCCGGGCGCAGCCCGAGCGCCGCCGCCTGGCGCTCCATGCGCGCGCGGAGGTCCGGATCGGTCGTCAGCGGATCGTCGTCCGGGCGGGGCAGGGAGCAGCCACCGATCACGACCTCGGCCGGCGCGCCGGGGCGGCCGTGGCGAGGGATGGTGTAGAACATCGCGCCGGCGTCGCGGTCATCGTTGAGCGAGACGCCCAGCTCGAGCTCGCCCGGCTCGGTGACCAGGACCTGGCCGAAGCGGGCCTCCAGCGCCGCGTCGCCGGTGAGCGAACGCGCCCCCAGGCCGGTGGCGTTGACGATGGCGTCGCCGGGCACATCGGCGAGCCGGTCGATCCGCGCTCGCTCGATCGGGCGCTGCAGGCGCGATTCCAGCCACGGCAGGTGGAGGCGGGGATCGATGCGAGGGGCGCGGAACCTCCAGGCCAGCGGGGCACCGATCACCGGCGCAGCGACCCGCGCCAGCGGCCCGACGACGTCGGCCCACCACGGCGGCGCACCGTCGTCGATCACGACGACGTCGATCACGTCGACGCCGGCCGCCGGCGCCGATGCCGCGAGCGCCTCGAGCCAGATCCGGCTGCGCACCGCCCAGCGCTTCACGGCCTCGGGTGGGCCGGCCTGGAACGGGAGCCAGATCGCGCCGGCGACGGCGGAGGTGGTGGCGTCGCCGGTGGCGGCGGCGATCACGTGAACGTCGTGACCGGCTTGCAACAGCGTGACCGCGGCCGTGAGCCCGACCACGCCGGCTCCGACGACGGTGATCTGCATCAGCGCGTCCGGCCCGTCATCCGGAGACCGGGGCCAGGCCCTTGCTGGTGCGCAGCGCTCGCACCAGCGCCGCCTGGCCATCGGCGTGATAGCTCGACCGCACCAGCGGTCCGGCCTCGACGTGGGTGATGCCGGCCTCGAGCGCGTACGCCTTCCAGGCGTCGAACTCGGCGGGCGGCACGTAGCGCTCGACGGCCAGATGGGTCCGCGACGGCGCCAGGTACTGCCCGAGGGTGAGGATGTCGACGCCGAGGCCGGCCAGCTCGCGGATGACCTCGGACACCTCGTCGGGGCGCTCGCCGAGGCCGAGCATGAGCCCGGTCTTGGTGATGGCGTCGCGCCGGCGGGCGTGCTCGAGGAGGGCGTAGCTGCGCGGGTAGCTGGCCTGGACCCGGACCTGGCGCGAAAGCCGCGGCACGGTCTCGAGGTTGTGCGCGAAGACGTCGGGGGTCGCATCGAGGACGAGGTCGGCGTGATCGGTGCGGCCCTTGAAGTCGCCGACCAGCACCTCGAGCGTCATCCGCGGCGACGCCGCCTTCACCCGGCGGATGGTCTCGGCCCAGTGCGCGCCGCCGAAATCGGGCAGGTCGTCGCGGTCGACGCAGGTGATCACGGTGTGCTCGAGCTCCAGCTCGGCGAGCATCTCGGCGACCCGGCGCGGTTCGTCGGGATCGGGGGGCAGCGGCCGGCCCGTGGTCACGTCGCAGAACCGGCACGAGCGGGTGCAGATGTCGCCGAGGATCATGATGGTGAGCGCCCGCCGGCTCCAGCACTCGCCGATGTTGGGGCAGCTCGCGCTCGCGCACACCGTGTTCAGCTTCAGCTCGTGGACCCGGTTCTTGATCTCGAAGAACGTGGGCTTGGTCGGCATCGGCACGCGGATCCACGGCGGATGGCGTCGCCGCGGCGTGCCGTCGGCAACGGCGGCGGTCGCGGCACTGGCGACCGGTGCCGCCGCGGCGACCGGCACGGCCTGGCCGTCGACGATCGGCAGGTGCACGCGGCGAGACATGTCGACCATGTACCTCGCCGCTGCCGAGGCGTCGAGTCCTGGCTGTCGGTTCAGCGCGACAACCGAAGCCGGCCGCGGATCAGCTCACCGGCGAGGTAGCGGGTGCCCGCGGGCGGATGATCGGAGGTGTGGCGGAGGTAGCTGTTGACGGCGTGGCCGTCGCGATCGCGCGCCACCGTCGGCCGTGCCGGGTCGACGTGGCCGAGGCGAACCACGCCGCGCGCGAGGTAGAGCAGCTCGATGACGCCGCGGGCGTCGGTGTCGAGCGCGACCGCGATGAGTGACGCCGGCTCGCTCGCGACCGCGCGATCGAAGACGACCAGATCGCCGGCTACGATGGCGGCGCCGGGGACGGCGGCCCATGCGCCTTGCTCGAGCGCCCACGCCACCAGCGCGGCACCGTCGTGGAACGCCGGCGCCGGGGCGCCGGTCACGGCGGCCGCGACGCTCAGCGCGAACGTGATCGAGGGCCTCGGGTCGCGGTGGCCGGCGAGCGCGCGCGCCTCGTCGAGGGTCGCCGGCGTGGCCGCCACGCTGGGCGCGGTTCGGTGCGGCGCCGGCAGGCGCGAGATCACGATGCCCGAGGCGGGCTGCCCGGCCGAGGTGACCTGGGTGTGGTGGGTGGTCAAGAGCTCGTCGCCGCCGAGGTCGAGGTCGATCTGCGAGCTGTTGCTGCCGCGACTCGGGTCGGGAAGCTCGACCGCGGGGCGGTGTGGCGGCGGCGCGCGCCCGACCCCGCCCATCACCACGCGGGAGCCGCAGGCGGCGAGGAGGACCAGCAGGGCGGCCGTGCGGCGCACGATGAGATCGTAGGGGGCGAGCGGGACCCGGGCCAGTTTCGGTCACGGTTTCGGTTTCGGTTTCGGTTTCGGCTCAGCGTTGCAGCCGGACCACCGTCTCGACCTGCGACGTGCCGGGCATCAGATCGAACGGCTCGATGGCATCGACGGTGTATCCGCCGTTGATCAGCAGCGCCAGATCGCGGCCCAGTGACTCCGGGCCGCAGCTGACGTAGATCACGCGCCGGGCTTCGCCACCGAGCACGGCCGCGATCACGTCGGGTGCCAGGCCCTTGCGCGGTGGGTTCACGACCACCACCGCGACCTCGCCCGCGTCGCGCAGCGTGGTCGCGTCGCCGACCCGCGCCTCGACCCGCGCGCCCAGCCCGGCGCGGTTGGCCGCCGCCGCCAGCGCGGTCACCGCGCTCGCGTCGCGCTCGATCGCGACCACCCGGGCGCCGGCGTGCGCCAGCGCGAAGCTGATCCCGCCCAGCCCGGCGTAGACGTCGGCGGCGCGGTCGCTGGCCCCGAGGCCGGCGAGCGCCGCGACGCGGGCGTACATCGCATCGGCCTGGGTCGGATTGATCTGGGCGAACGCGCCGGCACCGAGCTCGACCTCGACCCCGGCGATCAGGTCGCGCACGCTGCCGTCCCCCACCACGATCTGCGCCGGCTCGTCGAGCAGCGCGCCATCATCACGGTCGTTGTCGACCCGCACCACGCCGGCCACCCGCGGGTCACGGGCGATCAGCTGCGCGACCGCCAGCACCGCCGCTGCCGGCGTGTCGCTGCGCACCACCAGCACCACCAGGCCACGTCCGGCCCGGCTGGCGCGGACGATCACGTAGCGCAGCGCACCGGTCCGTCGTCGCTCGTCCCACGGCGGCAGCCCCGCGGCCTCGGCGGCGGCGCGGGCCCGCTCGCGCAGGTCGTCGACCAGCGGCGCCACCACGCGACAGCCGGCGGTATCGATCAGCGCGTGGCTGCGTGGACCCCAGGCGCCGAGCACCAGGCGCCCACCGAGCCAGCCGGCGACGTACTTGCCCTTGTGCCGGTAGCCGAGCTCCGTGGCCGACGGCACCACCGGCGCGACCGCCGTCCGGTCAGCGGTCGCGAGGTTGGCCATCGCACCGTCGAGCGCCCGGATCACCCGGGCGCGCTTGTGGAGCAGCTGGGCCGGATAACGGACGTGCTGCCAGACGCAGCCGCCGCAGCGGCCGAACGCCGGGCACGCGGGGGTCGTCCGGTCGCCGGACAGCTCGCCCAGGCGGCGAACGATCCGCCCCCAGTCGGCGGGCTGGTGCGGGCTGGCGTGGACCAGCGCGATCTCGGCGCGCTCGCCGGGGCAGAGGTCGGCCACGTGCACCGTGCGTCCGCCGACCAGCCCGACCCCGTGGCCGGCGTCGTCGAGGCCGGTGGCCTCCACCTCGACGGGCTTGCGAGTCGCGGGCACCAGTGGCATTGGTAGCACGCCATGTCGGCGGCCACGCCCACCTCGATCCTCGACCACGCGCTCGCCGCGTTGCCGGCGCCCGACCCGGCGCGCCGGGTCGTGGTGGCGCTGTCGGGCGGCGTCGACTCGGCGACCGCGGCCGGCCTGCTGGTTCGCGCCGGCCATCAGGTGATCGGCATGACCATGCGGCTCTACGACGCCCGCGGCACCAGCGCGGCACGCGGCCGCTGCTGCGGTCCTCGTGACATCGAGGACGCCCGCCGGGTGGCGGAGGCGCTGGCCATTCCGTTCTACGTCATCGATCTCGAGGAAGAATTCACCCGCGCCGTCGTCGACGACTTCGTCGATACCTATCTGGCCGGCGCCACACCCAATCCGTGTGTGCGCTGCAACCAGCACGTCAAGTTCACGCCGCTCATGGCCCGCGCTCGCGCCGTCGGCGCCGACGTGCTGGCCACCGGTCACTACGCCCGCCTCCTGCCCGGCCCCGACGGCGCCGTCGGTCTCCACCGCGCCGCCGATCCCGACAAGGATCAGTCGTACTTCCTGTTCTCGATGCCGGCGGCCGCGCTCGACCGGGTGTGGTTTCCGCTCGGCGGCCTGACCAAGGCCGTGGTCCGCGACGTCGCGGCGGCCCTGGGGCTTCCCAACGCCGCCAAGCCCGAATCGCAGGAGATCTGCTTCGTGCCCGACGGTGATCACGCCGGCTTCGTGGCCCGCGCGGCGCTGTCCCGCGGTCGCGCGCTGCCCGCCGATGGCGACATCGTCGATGGCCACGGCGCGGTGCTCGGCCGGCACGGCGGCGCGCACCGCTTCACGATCGGTCAGCATCGTGGGCTCGGTAACCTGCGCGGCGTGGTGGCCGGCGACCGTCGCTTCGTCACCGCGATCGACCCGGCGAGCGGGCGGGTCACGGTCGGCGATCGCGGCGCGGCGTCGCGACGTGAGGTGTGGCTCGACGAGGTGTGCTGGCTCGGGCCGCGGGCGGGCGCGCTGGCGGTGCAGGTGCGCCACCGCGGCGTGCCGCAGGCCGCGACCGTCGAGGAGCATGGCGGCCGCGTCCGGGTCGGCTTCGCCGGTGACGGCGCGATCGCGGCCCCCGGGCAGGCCGCGGTCTTCTACGACGGCGATCGCGTCGTCGGCGGTGGCTGGATCGCCGGCTGATCGAGGGCGGCGGCCTGACTGGCGCGCGCCGCCCGCCGCAGGTCGACCTCGGCCAGCCGGGCCGGATCGTCGCCGGCCAGCCGGGCCAGCTCCGCGACATCGTCAGCGTGGCCGACGAGATCGCCACGCTCGCGCAGCGCCGCCTCGCGGCCCAGGCGGGCCTCCCAGCGCCGCGCCCACGACGCCGCGGTGCTCGGCTCGATGCCGAGCCGAGCCTCGAGGGTCAGCACCCGGCTCCACAACGCCACCGCGGCGTCGCGATCGCTGGCACCGGCGGCGAGCCGCGCCGCCCGCAGCCAGAACGCCGCCGCGCCCGCACCGTCGCCGCCGCGCTCGAGGTGGTCGGCGACCATGGATGGCGGCTCCTCGCGGCCCTGGTGGAAGCGCGCCGCGTACAGACGACCGATGCGCAGGTGGGCGTCGCGGCGGGCGCGCTGCGACAGCAGCTCGTAGACCACCTCGCGCACCAGCCCGCGGGGGAACCCGAGCGCGCCCTCGGCGCCGCCCGGGGTGGCGAGGTCGGCGCCGAGCAGCAGCCCTTCGGCGCCCAGCTCCTCGAGCTCGTGGGCGAGGTCGCCGGCACCGACCAGCTCCTCGAGAATGCGGGCGCGTACGCCATCGCCGGCGACGGCGGCGTACTGCAGCACGGTCTTCGCGGCCGCCGGCAAGCGGGCGACGCGGGCGGCGATCACATCGCGGGCGCTGGCCGGTGCCTCGGCGGCGCCGGCCTCGCCGACCGCGGCCGCCACCTCCTCGACGAACAGCGGGTTGCCGCCGGCGCGCGCGATCACGGCGGCGATCGCCGCCGGCGACGCGGCCTCGGCGAGCCGATCGGCGCACAGCGCGCGCAGCTCCTCGCCACCCAGATCGGAGAGCTCGATGGTGACGTCGGACGGGAAGCTGGCGTGGTCGGGCCGGGCGGTGGCCAGCACCAGCTCGCCGCGATCGGGGGCGGTGAAGATCCAGTCGCGCAGCACCGCCACGCTCGCGGTGTCGGCGAGGTGGAGGTCTTCGACCACCACGACGCGCGGCCGGCCGGCTCGTTCGGCGCGCGCGACCGCGGTCAGACACGCCGCCAGCCGCGCCCGCAGCTCGGCGGGCGCCACCGGCAGGATCGCGGCGCCGTCGCGAAGCTCCATCGCGGTGCGCCAGGCGTCGCTGGCGAGCGCGATCGCCTCGGCCGCCAGGCCGGCGCGTTCGAGCAGCCGCTCGAGGCGAGTGCGGGCCCGATCGCGGGCCTCGTGGCCGCGGGCCGGCGGCAGGTCGAGCAGCGCATCGACGACGTCGGCGTAGAGCGCGTAGGGCAGCAGCCGGGCGCCGGGACCGGCGGCGGCGGCGACCACGTGAACGCCGGCGGCCGCCACCCGCGCCACCAGCTCGGCGACCACCCGGCTCTTGCCGGCGCCGGCGGCGCCGAGCACCAGCGCGCAGCGACGCACGCCCGCCGAGCGCGCCAGCGCCAGCGCCTCCTCGAGCGTGGCCAGCTCGGCGGCGCGGCCGACGAACCGGCCCCGCCGTTCCAGCAGCCGACCGCGCTCGTCGAAGCTGCGGGGACCGAGCACCTCGACGACCCGCAAGCGGTGATGCAAGCGGCGCGGCGCCGGTCGTTCGCGCAACGCAAACGCGGCCGTCGAAAGCCGCCCGGCGGCGCCGGCGAACAGCGGCCGCTCGGGCTGGGCATCGCGGGCCAGCGCGCGCGCTTCGTCGATGGCGTCCTGCGGCACCCGGGGCCGCGCGCCGCCGCCGACCGACACCCCGGCGCGGCCGCCGAGCCGCAACACGGCATGAGATTCGCGTGCCGCGAGCTGGGCGTCGAGCGCGAACGCCATGGCGGTGGCGGTGTCGTCCTCGCCCGCGATCTCGAGTCCGAACGCCACCACCGGGTCGTCGGCGACCACCAGGCCGCCGCACTTGTAGGCCAGCTCGCCGAGCGTGGCGGCCAGCGGCGCCGCCTCGGACGCCGGGGCATCGATCATGGCGGCCACCACCACCGCGCGCCGGTGCTCGGCCATGACGGTCGGTGCCGTGACCTCGGGTGGTTCGTCGATGGCCTCGAGGTAGCCGATGCCGATGGTGGTGGCCTCGCTGGCCCACGGATCCGGCAACGCCGCATCGATCGACATCGCGGCGGCCGGATCGTCGTCCATGCCCTCCCACGCGAACGAGGGCGGCTCGAAGCGGGTCGGATCGTGCACGTCGCCGAGCGCGTCGCCACGGGTCACCGGAGTGTCGAACATCGCCAGCTCACGCAGGGTCTTGATCAGCCCCCGCGGCACGCGCGCGACGTGGGTCTCGGTCTCGGGCGGCTCGTCGTCGCCACCCGGAATCGGCACCAGCGGCAGCGGGCGGCGAATCGGGACCGTCGCCCGCGCCGCGTCACCCGAATCGGCTCGCGGCACCGCCGCCATCACGGCGCCCCCCTCGACGGTGTCACTGGTGACGTCGGTCGTCCCGGCGGCGCCCGAGCTCATCGTCCCGGTGGTGGAGACGCCGCGTCCAGCCCGATCCCTGACCGGCTCGGGGGGCGCCGGTGCCGCGGCCACCCGACGCGCCAGCTCGTCGAGCCAGGCCGCCATCGCGCGCGGACCGGCGCCGGCCGCCGCCACCGCCGCGGCGGTGGCCAGCCCGATGGCCGTGCCCCGTGCCGCCGGCGCCGCGGTCAGCGCCGCGCGGACCGCGACCGCGAGGGCATCGGGCACGTCGGGCGCCAGCCGCTCGACGGGCGGCACGGCGGCACGCCGGACCGCGGCCAGGATCGATGGCAGGTCCGGACCGTCGAACAGCGGCGCGCCGGTGAGCAGCTCCCAGGCCACGATGCCGAGCGCGAAGACGTCGGTGGCGGGGGTCGGGGTCTCGCCCCGGGTCTGCTCGGGCGCCATGTAGCGCGGCTTGCCGCGCAGGCGGCGGCGCTCGACGGCGCTGGCGAAGCTGGCGCGGGCGACGCCGAAGTCGAGGATCTTCACGTAACCCTCGGTCGACAGCATCACGTTGGCCGGCGACACGTCGCAGTGCACGATGCCGAGCGGCTTGCCGGCGGCGTCGACCTTGCGGTGCGCGTAGTCGAGGCCGGTGCCGATCTCGGCGATCACGTAGGCCGCCAGCGACGACGGCAACGGCAGATGGTGGACCGCCGCCTCGGTCAGCGCGGTGCGCAGGTCCTTGCCCTCGATGAGCTCCATCGCCAGGTACAGCTCGCCGTCGGCTTCGCCGAAGTCGAAGACCTGGACGATGGTCCGGTGCGACAGCTCGACCGCGATGCGGGCCTCGTCGACGAACGAGCGGATGAAGCGGGGCTCGCGCGCCTGGTGAGGCAGGATGCGCTTGAGGGCCTGGATCTTCTCGAAGCCGGCAAGCCCGACCGTCTTGACCTTGTAGACCTCGGCCATCCCACCCTGAGCCAGCCGGCCCAGCACGTGGTACCGACCGATGCGATCGCGAACCGTCTCCATCCGTCGCGCGCGATGGTAGTACAGTGACGGCGTGTCGCGCACCGATTACGAGGGCCTCGAAGACGTGCTCGGCTATCGGTTTCGAGACCGGGCCCGGCTCGACCTCGCCCTGCGCCACACCTCGTGGGCCAACGAACATCTCGAGGCGACCGGCGGCGACAACGAGCGCTTCGAGTATCTCGGTGATGCCGTCCTCGACCTGATCGTCGGCCACCGCTTGATGGAGCGTTTCCCCGAGCTGCGCGAGGGCCAGCTGTCGGTGACCCGAGCCCAGGTGGTCAGCGAGGCCGGGCTGGCCGAGGTGGCAGCGGCGCTCGGGCTCGGCGCGTGGGTGAAGCTGGGCAAGGGCGAGGAGAAGAGTGGCGGTCGCGGCAAGCCGTCGATCCTCGCCGATGTGTTCGAGGCCGTGGTCGCCGCCGTCTATCTCGACGGCGGCTTCGACGCGGCGTGGGCGCTGGTCGGGCGGGTGCTCGGGCGGCGCATCGAGACCGTCGAGCCGACCGGCTTCTACGACTTCAAGACCCGCTTTCAGGAGATGGCGCTGGCGCGGTTGAAGGAGCAGCCAACCTATCGCGTGATCGCCGAGCTCGGTCCCGACCACAACAAGCGCTTCGTGGTCGCCGCCGTGCTCGCCGGCGAGGAGTGGGCGCGGGCCGAGGGCCGCTCGAAGAAGGAGGCCGAGCAACAGGCGGCGGCGGCCGCGACCTTCAAGCTCGAATCCGGCGTGGTGCCCACCCGCGTCACCGGTGGGTAGAAGGCGACGCTGGTGGTCGCTAGGCGCGGGCGCCGACGGTCTCGACCAGCACGCCGCCGACGAAGCGAGCGTCGATCTTCGCCGGCTCGATCGCGCGCGCGATCGCCTCGACCTCGGTCAGCCAGCCATCGATGAGATCGAGGAGCTGGGTGCCACCGGCCTGGATCCGCGCGCCGTCGAGCCGCCCCATGACCGCGCTCTGCGCCCGGGCCCGCGCCGCCGCCGGGAGTCGGCCGTGGTCGAGCGTGCCTCGCACCGCCACCAGCTCGTCGTGGCTGAGCGCGCGCGGGGTCAGCTCGCCACCGGCGATCACGCGCGCGACCGCGGTTCGCGCGTGGTCGTCGAGATCGGGGCGCGGTTCGGGGAGCTGACTCATGGCCAGCAAGTTGACACCCAGGCTCTCGACGACCGCGATCCGCAGCGTCAGGCCGGCCAGCAGCTCGGCGACCCGGCGCACGTCGGTCTGCGAACCGAACGGGCGCAGGCCGGGCCGGGCCGGTTCGTCGAAGCTGCCCGGGAACCACGGCCGCGGCTGGGTCAGGGCGGCGATCACCGCGGTGACCGGCTCGCCCGCGGTGAGCGCGCGCGGCGCCAGGTTGTGCGCCAGGCGGGCGAGCTTGGCGCCGACGGTGTAGCCGAGCCGGAACAGGCGGCCGAGCGAGACCGAACGCAGCGCGGCGGCGGCCCGATCGATCTCGCCGCGCGCCACCACCTCGAGGCCGAGCGAGATCGTGGAGGTGGCGTAGTCGGCGCCGGCGCGCAGGCTGTCCTGATCGCCGGGTCGGGTGCGGGCCGCGGCCAGCAGCTTGTTGACCACCAGCATGAGCGCGGTCTCGAGGCGGGTCTCCTCGGCCTCGTCACCGAGCCGAGCCCAGGCCCGCGCCAGGAAGCTGCGCGCGACCACGTGCTCGGCGATCACCGCCGGCAGGTTGAGCGCGGAGGCGTCGGTGTCGATGACCTGGCCGAATCGGTCCTCGGTGCCCTCGCCGATCTTCACCGCCTCGGGCTCGAGGGGCCGGAACAGCTCGAGCGCATCGTAGTAGTCGACGAAGCCGAGATCGGCGAGGCGGCCGGTCCGCCAGCGCAGGCAGTCCTCCTCGAGCTCGGTGAACGACTCGGAGCGCGCCGCCATGATCGTGTGGCGCGCCAGGTCACCATCGGCGCGGTAGAGATCGTCGATCAGCTGGCGGACCAGGCGGGTGGTGTCCTCGTCGCCGTCGAGCTCGAGCGTGAAGAAGCGGTCGACGGTGAAGTAGAGCGGCAGATCGGTCGTCGCGTCGGGCTCTTCGCCGAGCGTCAGATCCCAGATCCGCCGCGAGTTGCGCTTGATGAACAAGGCCCGCCACTCGGAATCGAGCCCGGCCCACACCTGGCCGACCTTCTCGAAGCCGGCATCGATCAGGGTCGCCAGCCACGGCAGCGCCAGCTCCAGCCGGGGTCGGTCGCGATCCCACACGTCGAGATCGAGGCAGCCGCGGAACTGTTCCGGGGTCGCCAGGTGGACCAGCTCGGCGGCGTCGTCGAAGCCGACCGCGGTCACGAGCTCGAACAGCTCGGACACTCCGAGCGCGGCGATCGCCGCCTCGGGATCCGGCGCCGACAGCAGGGCGTCGACCCGGCGCACGCCGCGCGGGCCGGCGAGCTGGGCCCGCAGGCGGGCGAGGGGGCCGGGAACGTCAGTCACGGCGCGACCTGTACCACAGGTCGCGGACCTTGACGTTGTCGCGATCGGCGACGGCGATGGCGTCCGCGGTCGGATACCCTGCTCCGGTGCCGGCCCGGCTCGCTGTCATTCGCGCCCTCGTGGGCCGCCAGCTGGCGGGGCTCGGACTGCGCCGAGCGCTGGTGGCGTACTCCGGTGGGCCAGACTCGACCGTGCTCGCCGACGCGGCGAGTGCCGCGCTCGGCGGTGCCGTCATCCTGTTGCACGTCGATCACGGTGCGGCGGCGAGCACGGCAGCGCGCGCCCACGCCGTCGCCTGGGCCGCCGCTCGCGGACTCGAGCTGAGGGTGGCCGGCGTCACCGTCGGTGGCGGGGCCTCATGGGAAGCCCAGGCCCGCAGCGCGCGCTACCGGGCCCTGGTCGAGCTGGCCGGCACCGGCGAGCTGGTCCTGACCGCCCACACCGCCACCGATCAGGCGGAGACGGTGCTGCTCCAGCTCGTGAGGGGGACCGGTCCGGCCGGACTCGCCGGCGTCGCCGTACGCCGGGGCCCGTTCCTGCGCCCGCTGCTCGAGGTCCATCGCGCCGAGGTCCTGGCCTACGCCGCGGCCGCCGGGCTGGCGCCGTGGCGAGACCCCATGAACGACGACCCTCGCTTCACCCGGACGCGGATCCGGCACGAGCTGGTGCCGCTGGTGCGTTCGCTGAACCCGCAGGTCGAGGCGAGCCTGTGCCGGCTTGCCGCCGCCGCGGCCGAACAGCGCGGCTTCCTCGATACCGCCGCCGGGTCGCTGCTGCGCACCGCCGCTCGCGGCCGCGGCCTGGCCTGCGGACCGCTCGCGGCGGCGCCGACGCCGGTGACCAAGCGCGCCCTGGCGATGTGGCTGCGCGGCCGGCGCGGGGTGGCCGCCGTCCACCTCGAGGTGCTGGCGGCGCTGTGCCGGGGACCCGAATCCGGAACCCGCGGCGTGGACCTCCCGGGTGGGCGGGTCGAACGCGTCTACGACGAGCTTCGGCTGGATGGTGGCGCGGTCCGACCAGCCGCGACCACGCTCGACATCCACGGCCCGGACGGGCCGTACCGGGTCCGCTCGTGGCAGCCGGGCGACCGGATGCGACCGGCGCGGCTGCGCGGTCGCTCGCGCAAGCTCTCGGACCTGTACATCGACCTGCGCGTGCCACGGGCCGACCGCGCCACGGCTCGGGTCGTCACCGGACCCGATGGCACCATCGTGTGGGCCGACCACATCGGTCCGGCCCATGGCGCCGTGGTCGAGGTGCGCGCGATCACGGCCCCGT
Organism: Myxococcales bacterium; assembly: GCA_947483555.1. GTDB lineage: Bacteria > Myxococcota_A > Polyangia > Haliangiales > Haliangiaceae > UBA2376. Next base: position 12,519 of record CANKMW010000113.1, on the reverse strand, counting down.
GATCTCCGACCCGATCTCAGCTGCCCGATCCGGCAGGAGTTAACCAGCGATCACGGCTGGTCGCGCGCGCTGTCGTGAGTATACTTGGCCACAACTCCACGAAGCGGTACGTCCCCGCATTCGGCCCCGACGAGAAAGCGATCGAGCGTTGCGCCAGTCCCACAAGACCATCCTCATCTGGCTCATCTTGATCGTGGTGTTCGTGAGCATCTACAGCCTGTTCGCGGATTCGTCGAGCAAGGAGACCTCGAAGAAGATCACGGACCTTCGCGCCGAGCTGATCAGCCCGGAGCTGGTGGAGCGGATCGAGCGCATCCGCATCGAGCCGGGCGCGCGCCAGGAAGCCAAGTACGTCATCACGTACGACAAGGGCCAGAAGGCGGTCGCCTACGGCCCGTACATGGACTCGATGGTCGAGCTGCTGAACAAGTCGGGGGTCGACTACGAGGTCCGGCCCCGCGACGAGTCGAGCATCTGGCCGCAGCTGCTGCTGTCGTGGCTGCCGATGCTGTTCCTGTTCGCGATCTTCTTCTTCTTCATGCGCCAGCTTCAGGCCGGCGGCGGCAAGGCGATGAGCTTCGGCAAGTCGAAGGCCAAGCTGCTCACCGATAGCCAGAACCGGATCACGTTCAAGGACGTCGCCGGTGTCGAGGAGGCCAAGGACGAGGTCGAGGAGATCATCGCGTTCCTCAAGGACCCCAAGAAGTTCACCAAGCTCGGCGGCCGCATCCCGAAGGGCGTCCTGATGATGGGCCCGCCCGGGACCGGCAAGACGCTCCTGGCCCGCGCCATCGCCGGCGAGGCCGGCGTGCCGTTCTTCTCGATCTCGGGCTCCGACTTCGTCGAGATGTTCGTTGGCGTCGGCGCCAGCCGGGTTCGCGACCTGTTCGAGCAGGGCAAGAAGAACGCGCCCTGCATCATCTTCATCGACGAGATCGACGCGGTCGGCCGTCACCGTGGCGCCGGCCTCGGCGGCGGACACGACGAGCGCGAGCAGACGCTCAACCAGCTGCTCGTCGAGATGGACGGCTTCGAGTCCAACGACGGCGTCATCATCATCGCCGCCACCAACCGCCCCGACGTGCTCGATCCGGCGCTGCTGCGGCCCGGCCGCTTCGATCGCCGCATCATCGTGCCGCGGCCGGACCTGCGCGGTCGCATCGGCATCCTCAACGTCCACGTCCGCCGCGTGCCGCTGTCGGCGGCGGTCGACCTCGACGTCATCGCGCGTGGCACGCCCGGGTTCTCGGGTGCCGACCTCGAGTCGCTGGTCAACGAGGCGGCGCTGATCGCCGCCCGCCGCGACAAGGACAAGGTCGACATGGTCGACTTCGAGGAGGCCAAGGACAAGGTCATGATGGGCGCCGAGCGGCGCTCGATGATCATCTCCGAGAAGGAGAAGCGGACCACCGCCGTGCACGAGGCCGGCCACGCCCTGGCGGCGCGGTTCGTCGGCGCCGAGGCCGACCCGGTGCACAAGGTCACGATCATCCCGCGCGGCCGGGCCCTGGGCCTGACCCAGCAGCTGCCGGTCGAGGATCGCCTCAACATGACGCGCGAGTTCGCGCTCAACCAGATCTCCATCCTGCTCGGCGGCCGCATCGCCGAGGAGATCATTTTCGGCCAGAAGACCACCGGTGCCGGCAACGACATCGAGCGCGCCACCGAGCTGGCGCGCGCCATGGTCTGCGAGTGGGGCATGAGCGACGAGTTCGGGCCGCTCAACTTCGCCGGCACCAAGCAGGAGGTCTTCCTCGGTCGCGACTTCACCTCGAGTGATCGTCACAGCGAGGACACCTCGAAGCGCATCGACGCCGAGATCCGGCGCATGGTGATGGAGCAGTACCAGCGCTGCACCGAGCTGCTCCGTGCCCACCGCGCCGACCTGGAGAAGGTCAGCGAGGCGCTCCTGGACTACGAGACCCTGGACGGCGCCGACATCGATACGCTGCTGCGCGGCGACGCCATCACCCGGCCGCTGCCGGCCCCGCGCCGCCCTCCGGTCGGCGAAGAGACGCAGCAGGACAAGAACAGCAAGAAGCGCCCCGCGCTCATCCCGGCCGCTGGCCTCAAGGCCGGCGACCCCGAGCCCGAGCCGGCCTGAGCTGCGGCCCGAGACCCTCGCTCGACGGACACCGGCCTTGCCCCCGCGCCCCGTGGCACGCTTCAGGCCGCCGCCCATCGCGCTTCCTGACCGCCGCACGCTGGACTGGGCCGAGGTGCTGGTCATGGGCGTGGTCAACGTCACGCCCGATTCGTTCTCGGAGCCTGGCCGCTACGTCGACGCCGCGGCCGCGATCGCCCATGGCCGTGCGCTCACCGCCGCCGGCGCCGACATCCTCGACGTCGGTGGCGAGGCCACCAACCCGCGCGCCACCGCGGTGTCCGCCGCGGTCGAGCTGGCCCGCGTCATGCCCGTGATCGAAGGCCTGGTGGCGACCGGCGCCGTGGTCTCGATCGACACCACCAAGGCGGTGGTCGCCGCGGCCGCGCTGGCTGCCGGGGCGCACATCGTCAACGACGTCTCGGGTGGCCGCTTCGATCCGGACATCTTCGAGGTCACCGCGGCGGGTGGCGGTGCCTACGTGTGCGGCCACCTGCGCGCCGCCAGCCTGGCCACCGTCTTCATCGACGAGGCGGCGGTCAGCTGGCGCGAGATCGCCGACGAGCTGGGGGCGCGGCTGGCCGCGATGCCGGCGGCCCTGCGGCAGCGGACCGTGGTCGACCCCGGGCTCGGGTTCGGCAAGGGCGACCACCACGCCAACGCGCTGCTCTGTGCCCACGCCGGCGACCTGGCCCGCGACCTCGGCCGCCCGGTGCTGGTCGGCCCATCGCGCAAGCGCTTCATCACCCGCCTGCTGGGCGCGATGACGACCACCACCCCCGCCGCGGCCGCGATGGCGCTCGACGCCGGGTCGGTCGGTGCCTGCCTGGCCGCGGTCGCCGCCGGCGCGCACGTGGTGCGGATCCACGATGTTTCGTTGCTTCGCCCCGCGCTCGCGGTGTACACGGAAATAGATCGGGCGCGATCGCCGTAGCACCGGCGCGTCCGTCGCTGCGCCATGTCGACCGCCCTCGCCAGCATCCTCGACCGCCTGGGATCGCGATCTCTGCTGGTGACGGCGATCGACGTGGTGGTCGTCTACTACCTGATCTACCGCCTGCTGCTGATGATCCGCGGCACGCGGGCGGCGCAGATGGTGGTCGGCATCGTGCTGATCGGCGCCGCGTTCTTCGCCAGCGAGCGGCTCGAGCTGACCACGTTGTCGTGGCTACTCGACAACGTGATCAACTACTTCATCATCATCGTGATCGTGGTCTTCCAGGAGGACATCCGGCGCGCCCTCGGTCGGCTGGGGCAGGGCATCATGCCGTTCTCGAAGTCGGCCCAGGCTGGCGAGCTGCTCGACGAGGTGGTCGCGGCGACCACCCAGCTCGCCCGCGCCCGGCTCGGCGCCATCATCGTGCTCGAGCGCGAGGCCGCGGTGGCGCCCTACGTGGAGGACGCCACCCGCCTCGATGCCCGGCTATCGCGCCAGCTGCTGGTCGGGCTGTTCGTGCCGTCGGCGGAGAACGAGCTGCACGACGGGGCGGTGGTGATCGGGAAGTCGCGACGCATCGAGCTGGCCCGCGCGCTGCTGCCGCTGTCGCGTGCCACTGACCTCGGCCCCGAGCTCGGCACCCGCCACCGCGCCGCCATCGGCATCACCGAAGACACCGACGCCGTCGCGCTGGTGGTGTCGGAGGAGCGCGGCGTGGTGTCGCTGTGCTTCCGTGGCCGGGTGGCCCAGGACCTCGATCCGGCCACGCTGCGGGGCGCGCTCGCCGGCCTGCTCACCGGTCGCGAGGCGGCGCAGACCGCGGCGGCGGCCGAGCTTGGCAAGGCGGTGGCGTCGGTCGGCGCGCGCAGCACCGGGAGCCGCGACGCGGTCCCGTCGGCACCGGAGCGCGCGCAGTGACGGCCCGCACCCGTCGCGACACCGTGGGGGCATTTCGGCCCGCGGTCCGGCCGGAGCCGGAGCCCAGCCCCCGTCGCGGCCCGCGGGCGTGGCTGCGGGGCGCGTTCACGGAGCACCTGGGGCTCAAGCTGCTGGCGCTCCTGCTCACGCTCACCGTGTTGCTCCTGGTCGGATCGTCGGACGAAGAGCGCGAGATCACCGTGCGCGTGTCGGTCGCCTACGTGCTGCCGGAGGGCAAGGTGCTGGTGTCGGAGCGGGTCGAGGAGGCGCGGGTCCAGATCAAGGGCCCGTGGCGGCGCATCAAGCGCTTCGACGCCCGCGAGGTTCCAGAGATCAACCTGGACGTGAGCAAGATGCGCGGCGGGGAGGTGGCGCTCACCCCCGGCCTGGTGCGCGTGCCGGCGGGTCTGAAGGTCACCGACATCGCGCCCCGCTCGGTGCGGGTCGCCTTCGAGGACAAGATCGAGAAGGAGGTCGAGGTCTTGCCCGTGGTCGCCGGGCGGCCGGCGCACGGCTACGCCGTGGTCGCCGGCGCGACCACCACCAACCCGGCCAAGGTGGTGGTGCGCGGCCCGCGCGGGGTGGTCTCGGCGATGAGCCAGGTCCGCACCCAGGCCATCGCCGTGGATGGCCGCTCGCGGGCCCTGGTCGCCGAGGTGACGCTCTTGCCGCCCGAGGGCGTCGAGGTCGACTGGAAGGGCACCGTCGAGATCGACATCACGATCGCCGGGCGCTGGCTCGGCACCGTGGCGGTGGTGGTGGCCGGCGACGTCGGCGTCGACGCGTCCCGACTGGTCGCCGACCCCCGCGAGGTCGAGGTCGAGCTCACCGGCGCCCGCGAAGCGATCGACCGCCTCGTCGCCGCCGGGGTGCGCCCGACCGTCAAGGCCGGCCGCCTGGCCGCCGCGCCCGGTGGCATCGGCGCCCAGGTCGCGGTCGATGGCGTGCCGTCCGGCGTCCAGGTCGTGGTGCGGCCGGCCGAGGTGCGGGTGGTGCTGAAGCGCTGAGCCGAGCCCGGGGCCTGGCCCGGGCATGGGATCAGGCGTTGTGGTATCGAGCGGACATGGCAGAACGAAGGCTGTTCGGCACCGATGGCGTGCGCGGGGTGGCCAACCTGGAGCCCATGACCGGCGACACGGTGATGCGCCTCGGCATGGCGGTCGCCGCCCGCCTCAAGAAGCCGGGCCGCCACACGCGGATCGTGATCGGCAAGGACACCCGGCTGTCGGGATACATGTTCGAGACCGCGCTGGCGTCCGGGATCGTCTCGATGGGCGCCGACGTGTGGTTGACCGGGCCGTTGCCCACGCCGGGCATCGCCTTCATCACCGCCTCGATGCGTTGCGACGCCGGGGTGGTGATCAGCGCCTCGCACAACCCGTACGAGGACAACGGCATCAAGCTGTTCGCCCGCGACGGCTACAAGTTGCCCGACAGCGTCGAGGCCGAGATCGAGGCGCTGATGAGCTCGCCGGAGCTGCTGACCCAGCGCGCCGGCTCGGGCGACATCGGCTACAGCCGCAAGATCGAGGACTCGCGCGGCCGCTACGTCGTCTATTGCAAGGCCACCTTTCCGCCCGACCTGGCGCTCGACGGCCTCACCATCGTCGTCGACGGGGCCCACGGTGCCGGCTACCGGGTCGGCCCGCTGGTGTTCGAGGAGCTGGGCGCCAAGGTCATCGCCATCCACTGCCAGCCCGACGGCAAGAACATCAACGATCGCGCCGGCGCGCTCGACCCCGCCGCGATGTGCGAGGCGGTGCGGGCCCACGGCGCTCAGGTCGGCATCGCGCTCGACGGCGACGCCGACCGCCTGGTGCTGTGCGACGAGAAGGGCGTGGTCGTCGATGGTGATGCGGTCATGGCGCTGTGCGCGACCCGCATGCTGAGCGCGGGCACGCTGGCCAAGCGCACCCTGGTCACCACCGTCATGTCCAACCTCGGCCTCGAGCGCGCGGTGCGCAACGCCGGCGGCACGGTGGTGCGGACCCAGGTCGGCGACCGCTACGTCGTCGAGGAGATGCGCAAGCACGGCTACAACCTCGGCGGCGAGCAGTCGGGGCACCTGGTGTTCCTCGATCACGCCACCACCGGCGACGGCATCGTCGCCGCGCTGCGGGTGCTGGCGGTGATGATCCGCGAGGGCCGGCCGCTGTCGGAGCTGGCGGCGGTCATGACCCGGACGCCGCAGGTGCTGGTCAACGTCAAGGTCGATCGCAAGCTCCCGCTCGAGGAGCTGGCCGACGTCCGCGGGCTGATCGCGCAGGTCGAGACCGAGCTCGGCGTCGACGGTCGCGTGCTGGTCCGCTACAGCGGCACCGAGGCCAAGGCGCGGGTCATGATCGAGGGACCCGACGAGGGCCGGATCCGCGAGCAGGCCGAGACCATCGCCGCCGCGCTGGTGACCGCGTGTCGCCTCCGCTAGCGAGCGCACCGAGCGTCCCGCCCGGCCGCCGGACCTGCGGACCGGCGTAGGATCGCGGCGCCATGATCCCCGTCGCCACCGCCGCCGAGATGCGGGCCCTGGATGCCGCCACGATCGCCGACCTCGGGCTGCCGGGCGCGGTGCTGATGGAGACCGCCGGGCGCGGCGTGGCGGCGGCGGCGGCGGCGCGGCTGACCGCCGGCGGCGCGATCGCGGTGGTCTGTGGCAGCGGCAACAACGGCGGCGACGGCTTCGTCGCCGCCCGCGTCCTTCGCGCCGCCGAGCTCGACGCCGTGGTCCACCTGGTGGCGCCACGCCCGCGCGTCACCGGAGACGCCGCCCTGCACCTGGCGGCCTACGAGCGCTCGGGCGGGGTGATCTCGGAGGCGACCACCGCGGACGACCTGATCGCACTGGGCGAGGCGCTGCGGGCGGCGGCGGTGGTGGTCGACGCCGTGCTCGGGACCGGGCTCGATCGCGCGGTGGTTGGCCACCTCGCCGATGTCATCGAGCGCATCAACCGGGCCCCGGGGGTGCGGATCGCCGTCGACATCCCGTCGGGGCTGTCGGCCGACACCGGTCATCCGCTGGGCGTGGCGGTGCGCGTCGACCACACCGTCACGATGGCGGTGCCCAAGCTCGGCATCGTCGGCGCACCCGGGTTCGCGCTGGCCGGCACCGTGGAGGTCATCGACATCGGCGTGCCCCGCGCGCTGGCCGACGCTGGCACCCGCGCCGCGCTGATCGAGACCGCCGACGCCGTGGGCTGGGCGCCGTGCGCCGGCGTGCTCGATCACAAGGGCCGCCGCGGCCACCTGCTGGTGGTCGCCGGCTCCCCGGGCAAGCGGGGCGCGGGGCGACTGGCGGCGATGGCGGCGCTGCGCGCCGGTGCCGGCCTGTGTACGCTCGCCGGCCCGCCCGGCGCGGAGGCGCTGGCCGCCGACGCCGTCATGACCGCCGAGATCGTCGACGCCGAGGCGCTGCGCGCACTGGCCGCCGGCAAGCAAGCGCTGCTGATCGGCCCCGGCATGCCCGACGACGAGGTCGGACGCGGCTGGCTGGACGCGGCGCTCGAGGCGGGCGTGCCGCTGGTGCTCGACGCCACGGCGCTCGTCCACCTGGCCGGGCGCCTGGCCGACCTCGGCCGCGTCGGCGCGCCGGTCGTGCTCACGCCACACCCGGGCGAGGCGGCGCGGCTGCTCGGCGAGTCGACGGCGGCCATCGAACGCGACCGCATGCTGGCCGTCCGCACCCTGGCGCTACGCAGCCGCGCCGTCGTGGTGCTCAAGGGCGCCCGCACGCTGGTCTGCGACGGCACGCTGGGCGACGACTTCGTCACCATCAACCCGACCGGTGGCCCGGCGCTGGCGACCGCGGGGTCGGGCGACGTGCTGGCCGGTGCGATCGGCGCGCTGCTCGCGCAGGGTTTGCCAGCGGCGACCGCGGCGCGCCTGGCGGTCTGGGTGCACGGCACCGCCGGCGACTCGCTGGCGACCCGACTCGGCTCGGGCGTGGTCGCGAGCGATCTCCCCGAGGCGTTCGCGGTCGCGATGGCAGCCCTGCGGGTGGCGCCGGGTCGCCGCCCGCGAGCGTCGTGATCGAGCGCACTCCGACTCGCCGCCGCGCAGCGCGGGGCCGAACGACTGCGTCCGTCCGTGGACACGGCGTGTGTCTCCTCGGCCTCTGGAAACCGGAAGCGTAGTGAGATCAGCGAGTTGGAAGTGGCACTGGGGTTGCTCATGTCATCGTTCATGCCGCGCCCCGCCGCCTCCCCCGACGTCCCCGCCCGTTCGGAGATCCGCCGCAAGGCCAAGAACGCGCCCCGCGCGCTGACCAATCCCCGAAAGCACGCCGATCACACCGCCTTCGCCGCCGCGTGCGTGCCGTTCTCGGGCGAGCTCACCGGCGCCGCGCTGCGATTGACGCGCAACCCGGATGATGCTCGCGACCTGGTCCAGGAGACGCTGCTGCGCGCCATGACCGCGTGGGAGCGCTTCGAGCCCGGCTCGAACGTGCGGGCCTGGTTGCACCGCATCCTGGTCAACAGCTTCATCAACGGCTACCGCAAGCGCCGCCGGCACCAGCGCTTCGCCACCGAACGCCCCGGCGACGCGCGCATGGCCTTCTACGGCACGCTCGACGACTGCACCCCCGATCCCGAGGTCGAGCTGACCGAGGACCTGCTCTCCGACGAGGTCAGGGTCGCGCTCGCTCGCCTCGGCGACGACTACCGCGAGGTGGTGGCGCGCGCCGATCTCGCCGGCGAGAAGTACAAGGACATCGCCGCCGCGCTGCGCCTGCCGATCGGCACCGTCATGTCGCGCCTGTTCCGGGCCCGCCGCCAGCTCGAGAGCGATCTGCAAGGCTACGCGGCCCGCGACTGGGGCCTGCGCAAGGCCGCCTGACCGCGGCACGCCGGCGCCGGACCTGCGGGCCGCGTGCGATACTGCGGCGCGGAGATGGAATCGGTCGATCACCTCGTCGTCGGTGCCGGCATGAGCGGGCTGAGCTTCACGGCCTGGTTGCGGGCCGAGGCCGCCGCCCGCGGCCGCGCGCTGCCAGAGGTGCTGGTCCTCGAGGCCGAGGACGAACCCGGCGGCTACTGCCGGACGGTGGTCCGCGACGGCTTCACCTGGGACTACTCGGGCCACTTCTTCCACTTCAAGCACAAGGACATCGAGACCTGGCTGCGGGCTCGGATGGACGGCGAGGTCCGCACGGTCGCCAAGCGTTCGACCATTCGCGTTGCCGGGGTCGACGTCGATTTTCCATTCCAGAAGAACATCCACCAGCTGCCCCACGAGCAGTTCCTGGCCTGCCTGGTGGACCTGTACTTCCGCGACGAGGACCGGCCCGATGCCAGCGCCGGCTCGTTCAAGGACATGCTGTACCGGCGCTTCGGTCGCGGCATCGCCGAGCTGTTCCTGGTCCCGTACAACCAGAAGCTGTACGCCACCGACCTCGATCGGCTCGACCAGGACGCGATGGGGCGGTTCTTTCCGCACGCTGACGTCGCCGACATCATCCGCAACATGCGGAGCGCCGACAACGCGAGCTACAACGCCACGTTCACGTACCCGGCCCACGGCGCGATCGAATACGTGCGGGCGCTGCTCCGCGAGGTGCCGGCCCAGCAGCTCGCGCTCGGCGAGCGCCTGGTCGGCATCGACCTCCGCCGTCAGGTGGCGTGGACCACCAAGCGCGAGATCGGCTTCAAGCGGCTGATCTCGTCGGCGCCGCTGCCGCGCTTGCTGGCGGCGTGCGGGCTCGATCACGACGCCAGCGTGTTCACGTGGAACAAGGTGCTGGTCTTCAACCTCGGCTTCGATCGCAAGGGCAGGGACGGCATCCACTGGATGTACTTCCCGGATCCGGCGACGGTCTTCTACCGGGTCGGCTGGTACGACAACATCCTGGCCGGCGATCGGATGAGCCTGTACGTCGAGATCGGCGCCGACCGCCATGCCGAGCTCGACGTCGCGCTGCTGCGCACCCGCGTCCTCGAGGACCTCGCTCGCCACGGCATCGTCGATGGCCACCAGCTGGTCGCCGAGCACTCGGTGGTGCTCGATCCCGCGTACGTCCACGTCACGCAGGCGTCGATGGCCGAGCACGCCCGCGTCCGCCGCACCCTGGAGGCGGCCGGCGTCTACAGCGTCGGTCGCTACGGCGGCTGGACCTACTGCTCGATCGAGGACAACCTGGTCGAGACCCGCGACCTGGCGCGCAGCCTGGGGCCGCTGCTGTGAGCGACATCTTCGGGCGCCCGCCGCGGCCCCTCGAGGTCGACCTTGCCGGCAAGCTCGCGGTGGTCACCGGCGCCACCAGCGGCATCGGCAAGGAGGCGGCGTGGGAGCTGGCGCGGATGGGAGCGCGGGTGACGCTGGTCGGGCGCTCGCTCGACAAGGCGCGGGCGGCGGTCGACGACCTGGTCGCGCGCGGCGCGGTCCGCGATCGCCTCGACGTCGCCGCCGCCGACCTGGCCCGCAGGTCGGCGGTCCGGGCGCTGGCCGACGACCTGGCGGCGCGCCACCTGCGCCTCGACATCCTGCTCAACAACGCCGGCTGCTATCCGGCGCGGCGCACGCTCACCGCCGACGGCTTCGAGGAGTCGTGGGCCACCAACACCCTGGCCTACGAGATCCTGACCACGCGGCTGCAGGCGTCCGTGGTCGCGGCGCGCGGCCGCATCGTCTACGTCGGATCGACCCAGGCCGGCGACCTCGATGCCGACGATCTCGACTGGACACGCCGGCGCTGGAACGGCATCCGCGCCTACCGCCAGACCAAGCAGGCCAACCGGATGCTGGCCTGGGTGTGGGCGACGCGGCTGGCCGGCACCGGCGCGACCATCAACGTCGCCCACCCCGGCGGCGTCAACACCAACATCTCCGGGCGGCAGACCGGGTTCTACGGCATGCTGGCCAAGGTGGCGTTCAAGACCCAGCGCACGCCCGCGCACGGCGCCGACGTGCTGGTGTGGCTGGCCGCCAGCCCCGACCTCGCCGGCAAGAGCGGCGGCTTCTACAAAGATCGTCGCGAGCTGACCTGCCGCTGGAAGTCCGAGACCAGCGCCAACCAGCGCCTGTGGCAGCGGTGCCAGCAGCAGATCCTGGAGCCGGTGGCGTGAGCGCGCCGCGCGAGCGCAAGGTGTTCGATCCGTCGGCGCCGCTGCGCGACGCCGAGATCGTGGTCGGCGTCGGCGGCGGTATCGCCGCCTACAAGGCGTGCGAGCTGGTCCGTCTGCTCACCAAGGCCGGCGCCAAGGTCCAGGTGATCATGACCCGGCGGGCCCGCAAGTTCGTCGGGCCGCTGACCTTCCAGGCCCTGACCGGGCGGGCGGTGTTCACCGATCTGTTCTCGCTCACGCAGGAATCGGAGATCGGCCACATCGCGGTCGCCGACCGCGCCGATCTGATCGTGGTGGCGCCGGCGACCGCCAACGTGGTGGCCCGGCTCGCCGCCGGCTTCACCGACGACGCGCTCACGGCGGTGTGCCTGGCGACGCGGGCGCCGGTGCTGCTGGCGCCGTCGATGAACGTCAACATGTGGCAGCACCCGATCACCCAGGCCAACCTGCGCCGCCTGGTCGAGGTCGCCGGCACGTTCGTGGTCGGTCCGGGCGACGGCTTTCTGGCATGCCGGTGGACCGGGCCCGGCCGCCTGGCCGAGCCCGCCGACATCGTCGAGGCCGCGTGCCGCGTGCTCGCGCCGCAAGATCTGGCCGGGCGCCGTCTGGTGGTGACCGCCGGGCCGACCCACGAGCCGCTCGATCCGGTTCGTTTCCTCGGCAACCGCTCGTCGGGGAAGATGGGCTACGCGCTGGCCGCCGCGGCGGCGCGGCGGGGCGCGACGGTGACGCTGCTGGCCGGGCCAACCGCGCTGCCGGATCCGGTCGGGCTCGAGGTCGTCCATGTCGAGGACGCGCGCGCCATGGAGGCCGCGATCGAAGCCCACGCCTGGAGCGCGCACGCGGTCATCATGGCGGCGGCGATCGCCGACTTCCGGCCGGCGGCGCCCAGCGACCGCAAGCTGAAGCGCACCGAGATCGGACTCCAGCCCTCGATCATCCTCGATTCCAACCCCGATCTGCTCGGCGGGCTGGGTGCCGAGCGCGCCCGGCGCGGCGCCGGCCCGTTGCTGGTCGGCTTCGCCGCCGAGACCCACGACGTGGTCGGCTACGCCCAGGCCAAGCTGGTCGCCAAGCAGTGCGACCTGATGGTGGCCAACGACGTCACCTCGCCCGACGCCGGCTTTGCGGTCGACACCAACCGCGTGGTGCTGGTCGAACGCGGCGCAACGCGCGAGGTGCCGCTGGCGAGCAAGCCCGAGATCGCCCACCGCATCCTCGATCGGGTGGTGGAGTTGATCGCGGCCCGCGGGTAGGGCTGGCTAGCACACCGATCGGTTTGAAACTGCGAGTCCGATCGCTTGCGCTCCCCACCGGGCGTCCTGAGCCGGACCGAGCGCAAGCGAGGTCCGAGTCGAAGGGCGGACCTCATGATTGATCACAGTGCGCCAGGACAAGCCTGGTCGGAGAGGAGGGAAGTAGCGCCCAAAACTTCGAGGAGCAGCCCGGGGTGAGAGTCCCCCCGCCCAAGGTGGAGGTCGCCAGGGCGGAAGCGAGTCTTGCGT
>CANKMW010000112.1 GCA_947483555.1 Myxococcales bacterium | reverse complement strand
GCAATCGCCACCAACCGCCTCCACCACGCCGCTGCTGTCCTGTCCTGCTCCCGACGACGTTTCCGCGGATGCGCCGCGAACCATGTGGGCTCCGCCCGCGACGGCTACCCACCTGGGTAAGCCCGCCGGGGCCACCCCCCTTCCCCCCCCCCTTCCCTCGCCCATCCTCACGCGCCGTCGCGGGCCGGCTCCGACTGGTCCCACTTCAGTCGGTCTTCACCCGGTCAACCCGATTCGTGCCCAGGCTCTGACGGTCAGAGTCAGAGGCCGACGCGGCTGCCCGGCACGCGCAGCACCTCGTTGCGGCGCACGCGCTTCGACCACGACGGACCGCCACGCTCGCGGCCCTTGACCTGGGTCCAGGCGTAGTCGGCGTCGCCGGGGCGGTGATCCATGTGGATGAAGTTCTGCTCCGGGTACCAGCCCAGACCGAGCTCGGTGTTCGACGACCAGACGTAGTCGCGAACCTCCGCCATCTTGACGCCCTGGATGCGGAAGTCGATCGCCCGCGCCTGGCGGTGACGGGACGTCCGGCGATCGGTCCGGCGGTACGCCGAGACCAGCTCGATCGTCTGCCCCGGCCAGCGCGCCGAGACATCGGCCAGCATCGCCAGCGAACCGCTGTCGATCTGGTGCTGGTGCTCGGTGCGCTTGCAGCGGAACACGCGCTCGATGTCCTGGCGCGTGGCGTCATCGACCGTGCCGTCGCGCCCGATCCGGAAGATGCGGGTCTCGCGGTGGTTGACGTCAAACAGCGGCACGGCGACCGTGGCGTCGTCGGCGGCCCGCTGCGTGATTCCGACGGCAGCCGCGCTCGCGACCTCCACGACCGTCGCCGCGACGACCGGCGTGGTGGTGGGCGCGGACGGCGCGGCTGCGAGCCAGCCGACCGTCGCGAGCGGAAGGAGTGAGAACAACATCGTGTTCCAGTACTCATCAACATGCGTGCCACCCGGGTCGCCGCTGAACGTCGGTCGGAACGTCACGATCCTGGGGACTTGAACGCCGCGATCGCGCGCGGCTGGTGCCACAATGGCACGACCCTCCGGAATCCGGTGGCCACCGACCGGAATCCGGAGGACGATGGCCCGACCCGATCGCTCCGGTCGTCCTCCGGGTTCGGCGGGTTCGGGCCGTCATGCCACGTCGCCGCGACACCACGCAGCAGATCGACCTGACCACGCCGGCGGCGCCAGCGCGCTGGGTGAGCCTGGTCGGGCCGGACGGGACGGTCGAACGCGAGCCGCTCGGACGGCGCCGGCTCCGCATCGGCAGCGGCAGCGATGTCGATCTGACCGTGATCGACCAGCACGTCTCGCGCCTGCACTGCGAGCTCGAGCCGACGCCGGTCGGCGTGGTGCTGCGAGATCTGGGCTCGACCAACGGCACCTTCGTCGGTGGCGCCGCGATCCGGGAGGTGATCCTGGCGCCGGGCGTGGTCGCGGTGCTGGGCTCGACGCGGCTGTTCGTCGAGACCGACGCGCCGGTCGCCGAGCTGCTGCGCTTCGGCAGCGCGGTGTCGTCGAGCCCGTCGATGGGCGCGGTGTTCTCGATGCTCGAGAAGCTCGCCGCCAGCGACGTCACGGTGTTGCTCGCCGGCGAGACCGGCACCGGCAAGGACGTGCTGGCCCGCGCCCTCCACGAGGTCAGCCCGCGCACCGCCGGCCCGCTGGTGGTCTTCGATTGCGGCGCGGTCACCGCCTCGCTGATCGAGAGCGAGCTGTTCGGGCACGAGAAGGGTGCGTTCACCGGTGCGATCGCCGAGCGCGCCGGTGCGTTCGAGCGCGCCGGCGGCGGCACCCTGTTTCTCGACGAGATCGGGGAGATGCCGCTCGACCTGCAGCCCCGCTTGTTGCGGGCGCTCGAACAACGCGAGGTGCGCCGGGTCGGCGGCTCGGTCGAGCTGCCGGTCGACGTCCGGGTGATCGCCGCCACCAACCGCGACCTGGCCGCCGAGGTCGCCGGCGGCCGCTTTCGCCAGGACCTGTACTTCCGGGTCACCGCCGCGGTGGTCGAGGTGCCGCCGCTGCGCGCTCGCCCCGAGGATCTGCCGATCCTGGTCGAGCACATGCTCGAGGGCCGCGCCCATCCGACGCCGGCGGCGATGACCGCGCTCGCCGCCTACGACTGGCCGGGCAACGTCCGCGAGCTCCGCAACGTGGTCACCACCGCGGTGGCGATGCTCGATGGCGACGTCCTCGACGTGCGCCACCTGATGTTCCCGGCCACGACCCGCAAGGGCCGCGAGCTCGAGGACCTGCCGCTGGCCGGCCGGACCCTGGAGGCGATCGAGAAGAGCGCGATCAAGCAGACCCTCGATCAAGAAGGCGGCAACAAGACCCGCGCCGCCAAGAAGCTCGGCATCGCGGCGTCGACGCTGTACGAGAAGCTCAAGAAGTACGAGCTGTAGCTGCCGGGTAAGCCGGTGTAACGGGGGGTTCCTGGCGCGCGGCGGGCGCGGGTGTACCGTCGCCGGCGAGGAACCCATGCGCTTCACCGAAGAGCACCAGCAGCTGCGCAAGACCGTGCGCGAGTTCGTCGCCCGCGACATCAACCCGTACGTCGACGAGTGGGAGGAGGCCGGCGCCTTTCCCGCCCACGAGGTGTTCAAGAAGGCGGGCAAGCTCGGTCTGCTCGGCGTCAGCAAGCCCGAGGAGTTCGGCGGCCTCGGCCTCGACTACTCGTACTCGATGGTGTGCACGGAGGAGCTGGGCACCTGCGCCAGCGGCTCGGTGCCGATGGCGCTCGGCGTGCAGACCGACATGGCGACGCCGGCGCTGGCGCGCTGGGGCAGCGACGAGCTGCGCCGCGAGTTCCTGATCCCGGCGATCGCCGGCGACATGGTGACGTCGATCGCGGTCAGCGAGGTCGGCGGCGGCTCCGACGTCGCCGCGCTCAAGACTCACGCCCGCAAGGACGGCGACGACTACGTCATCAACGGCAGCAAGATGTGGATCACCAACGGCGCCCAGGCCGACTGGTTGTGCCTGCTCGCCAACACCGGCGAGGGCGCGCCGCACATGAACAAGTCGCTCATCATCGTGCCCACCAAGCTCAAGGGCGTCACGGTCGGCGCCAAGCTCGACAAGCTCGGGATGCGGGCCAGCGACACCGTGCCGCTCTACTTCGAGGACGTGCGGGTGCCGCAGCGCCACCGCATCGGCGCCGAGGGCATGGGCTTCATGATGCAGATGGTGCAGTTCCAGGAGGAGCGGCTGTTCGGCGCCGCCAGCTCGCTGCGCGGCATGGAACGGCTGATCGACGCCACCATCGCGTACTGCAAGGAGCGCCACACCTTCGGCCAGGCCCTCATCGACAACCAGGTGATCCACTTCCGGTTCGCCGAGCTCAAGACCGAGGTCGAGCTCTTGCGCTCGCTGGTCTACCGCGCCGTCGAGGACTACATCGGTGGCACCGACGTCACGATGCTGGCGTCGATGGCCAAGCTCAAGGGCGGCCGCCTGCTGCGCGAGGTCTCCGACGCCTGCCTGCAGTACTGGGGCGGCATGGGCTTCATGTGGGACAACCCGGCATCGCGCGCGTTCCGCGACACCCGCCTGATGTCGATCGGCGGCGGCGCCGACGAGATCATGCTCGGCATCATCTGCAAGCTGATGAACATCCTGCCCGGCAAGAAGAAGAAACCGGCGGCCGACAAGTAGCTCGACGCCTTCAGCGGCGACGGCGCACCGGCAGCTCGGCGGCCATCACGGCGGTGGCGCGGTCGAGCTCGGGCAGCGTGAGGGGCGCGAAGACGAGGCGGAACGCGCCCGGATCGTCGCCGGCAAAGGTGTAGCGGCTGCCGGGTGACACGTGGACGCCGCGGGCGGCGCAGGCGGCGAGCCAGCGCGCGGTGTCGAGGTCGGGCGCGACCCGGGTCCACAGGCTGATGCCGCCGCGCGGGACGTCGAAGGCGAGGGCGCTGCCGAGCCGCGCGCGCAGGTGGGCGACCAGCGCGTCGCGGCGGGCCAGGTAGGTGGTGCGCATGCGGCGCACGTGGCGCTCGAGCTCGCCGTCCTCGATCAGCTCGGCGACCGCGGCCTCCATCGGCCGATCGCCCTGGCGATCCATCGCCGCGCGGAGGGCGGCGAGGCGGGCGATCACCGGCGGCGGCGCGATCACGAAGCCGAGCCGGAGGCCGGGGGCCAGGATCTTGGACAGCGTGCCGAGATAGACCACGTGACCACCGACGTCGGCGGCGGCCAGCGGTGGCACCGAGCGGCCCTCGTAGTGGAACTCGTGATCGTAGTCGTCCTCGAGCACCAGCAGCCGGTGCCGGCGGGCCAGCGTCGCCAGCTCGAGGCGACGCGCCGCCCCCAGCGTGACCGTGGTCGGATACTGGTGGTGCGAGGTCAGGTAGACCGCGCGCAGGCCGCGGCGAGCCGCGAGCCGGCCCAGCGCGGCGACGTCGAGCCCGCCACCGTCGACCGCCACCGGCACCAGCACGGCGCCGGCGAGTCGCAGGGCGTCCCAGGCCGGCCGGTAGCCGAGCGCCTCGACCGCGACCCGATCGCCCGGCGCCAGCAGCCCGCGGGCGCACAGATCGATCGCCATCTGGCTGCCGCGGGTGATCAGCACGTCGTCGGCGACGCAGGCCATGCCACGGATCGACCGCATCATGTCGGCGAGCGCGCCGCGCAGCGCCGGATGGCCCTCGGGCGAGGCGTAGGTCAGCAGGCGGCGGCCGTCGCGACGCACGGCGCGGCGCCAGGCACGGGCCAGGGCGTCGACCGGAAACAGGCGCGGATCGGGCACCCCGGCCGACAGGTGCAGCTCGCCGCGCGCGACCTCGCCGGTGACGCGGAGCTCGAGCCGGGGCTCGATCGGCAGCGGAAAGCCGACGCCACCGCTGCGGCGGCGCGCGGCGGCGCCACGCGGGGGCGTGATCTCGGGCAGGGTGTCGGCGACGAAGGTGCCGCGCGCCGGCCGGGTCACGATCCAGCCCTGGGCCTCCAGCTCGGCCAGCGCCGCCAGCACGGTGTTGCGATGGACGCCCAGCGCATCGGCGAGCACGCGGCTGCCGGGCAGCCGCTGCGCCGCGACCAGGCGACCGCGGCCGACGTCGTCGACGATGGCGCGGGCGATGCGCTGGAACATCGGGCCGTCGCCCGCGGGCACCAGGGGGACCGGCCACGACATGGTGCAGGTGTACCAGAGCCAGCGCAGCGGCCGGACATCTGGTCTAGCTATCTTTCCAGAACTGGTACTACCTGATGGACCAGATGCCGCGCAGGGTGGGCTCATGCGCCGCACCGAGTTCGAGATGTCACCCGCCCTGGCCCGCGCCCTGCTCGCCGAGCTGCCGGTCGTCCACCTGGCCAGCACGCTCGACGATGGCACCCCGGTGCTGCGCACCGTCAACAGCGTCGTCGTCGACGACTGGATCGGGTTCCACTCGGCCCCCAACGGCGAGAAGACCGGCCTGGTCGGCCGGCCGGCGGTGCTGCAGGCCGAGGAGGAGGTCGCCACCGTGCCGAGCACGTTCTTCGATGGCGAGAAGGCGTGCCCGGCAACCGCGTACTACCGCAGCGTCCAGGTTCATGGCGTGATCGAGGCGATCACCGATCCGGCGAACAAGGCGCGGGTGCTGCAAGCGCTGATGGAGAAGCTGCAGCCGGCGGGCGGCTACCTGCCGATCACCGCCGATCACCCGCACTACCGCGGCCCGGTCAACGGCCTGCTGGTCGCCGGGATCCGGCTCGAGCGCATCACCGGCAAGGCCAAGCTGGCGCAGAACCGCAAGCCGCCCGAGATCGCCGCCCTGCTGACGTCGTTGTGGCGACGCGGTGAGCCCGGCGACCCGCGCGCCCTCGAGTTGATCCGCGCCGCCAACCCGGACGCGCCGACGCCGCCGTTCCTGGCCGCGCCCGCCGGGGCGACGCTGTACGCCTGGCTCCCGCCGGCCGCCGCCGCCGACGCCGCCGGATTGCTGGTCGACGAATACTGGAACGCGGGCACCTTCACGCGCGACGAGCTCACCCGGGCCCACGCCGGCGGCAGCCCGTGGGTCGGCGCCCGCGACGCCACCGGGCGGCTGGTGGCGTCGGCGCGCGCGATCAGCGACGGCGGCAAGCTGGCCTGGATCTACGACGTCATCGTCGCCCCGGCCTGGCGCGGCCGCGGCCTCGGCCAGGCGGTGACGCGCCTGATCCTCGATCACCCCGGCGTTCGTGGTGCCCGCCGCGTCATGCTGGGCACGCGCGACGCGCACTCGCTGTACGAGCGGTTCGGTTTCGTCGATCGTGCCGCCCTGCCGCCGCGCCGGTTCCCGACCACCGAGATGATCCTGATCCGCGACTGATCACACCTGCGGCGCGACCTGGCCCATCGGCACCCACACCATCTCGCCGGTGTCGCCGACGTCGAGCTCGTAGTAGCCCTGCAGCGCCTGGCGCACGATCGCGGAGTGAAAGAGGCCGTCGGCGAGCGCGACCAGCACCCGGGTGCCGACCGGCAGCACCGGGCCCTGCGACACCGGCGGCGGTACCAGCGCCGGGTTCGACGGTGCCGCGCCCCGCTCGGTCGACTCGGAGCTGTTGTGCTGCCACTCCTGGATGGCCTGGTTCCAGCCGTTGTGGTCGCCGACGCTGATCGCGAGTTGCTTGAAGCGCACGAAGGCGACGCCGTGAACCGCGCCCACCGTCGGGTTGTACTGGGTCAACTCCTCGACCAGCGCCGGCCACGTCGCCGGGTCCGCCACCACCGCGACCGTACCGGCCATCGCTGCCTTGCGCGGCAAGAGCTTGCCCAGCATGCGCTCGACGCTCGACGACACGCTGTGCATCAGCCCATCGTTGACGCGATCGAACGGCAACCCGACGAACTGCGCCACCAGCAGCGCCGGATCGGCAACCCGCACCAGCACGCTGCCGTGCGCGCGCAGCATGGTCGCCTGGCCCGAGCCCGGCATCGGGAACTGCGTCATCATGTCGAAGTCGACCTGCACCGGCCCGGTGAGGACGAAGTACACCGCGGTCGGCTTGCTGGGGTCTGGCGAATACCAGGTGTGGCGCCCGGGGCCAAGGTTGGCGGCCACCGCCCACGCCGGGCACAGCACGGCGACCTCGTCCTGACCGCACGCCAGCTCGATCGACGGACCGACCGGAAACGGCCACGGGTACACCAGCTGATCGGCAGCGACCGAATCTCTCGCGACGACCTGGCTCATCTCGGGCCCTGGATTGTAGCGGATCCGGCGCCCGCGACGGGAGTGCAGCCTGCCTACTCCTCGGTGCCAGCCGACTCGCCGTCGGCCGCGGGAAGCGGTTCGAGCAATCCAACCGGGTGGATCCGGACCTTGCGCACCCTGCGGGGTGAGGCCTCGACCACCTCCAGCACCGTGCCGTCCTCGGTGGTCAGGCGCTCACCCGCCTGCGGGATGGCCTGGGCCAGGCTCATGCACAACCCGGCGATGGTGGTCCGGTCCGCGCCCACCGGGAGGTCGAGATCGAGCTCGCGGTTGACCTTTCGGACCGGGGCGTAGCCCTCGACCAGCGCCGTGCCCGCCGGCTCGCGGACCAGGATGGTGTCGGGTTTGTCGTCCTCGCTGAAGATGTCGCCGACCAACTCCTCGACCAGGTCCTCGATCGTCACCAGGCCGGCCAGGCCGCCGTGTTCGTCGGTGACGACCGCCATCTGGACCCGCCGGCGCTGCATCTCTCGCAGCAGATCGAGCGCCCGGGTCCGCTCGGTGACCACGTAGGCCTGACGCACGATGTCTTCGAGCACGATCAGTCCCTGCTCCCAGGCCAGGGCCAGCACGTCGCGGGCGACGACATAGCCGACGATGTTGTCGATCGACCCCTCGTAGACCGGCATGCGCGAGTGGCCTTCCTCGAGGATGACCCGCTGGACCTCTTCGGCGGCGGCGCCCCGGCGGAGGGCGACCACGCGGTTGCGCGGCACCATCACCTCGGCGACGCTGACGCCCTCGAACTCGAGGGCGCGCGACGCGATCTCGCTGGCCCGCGGATCGACCGAGCCGGTCTTGGCGGCCTCCTCGACCAGCTCCTGCAACTCGTCACGCGACAGCCGGGTCTCGGTGAACGTGGTCTTGTCGCCGAACAGCTTGAGCACGACGTTCGAGCACAGCGTGAGCAGCCAGATCAGCGGCCGCATCACGTACGACAGCGCCAGCAGCGGGCGCGCCACGAAGAACGAGTACCGATCGGAGTAGCGCAACGCCAGCGACTTGGGAACCAGCTCACCGACGATCAGCTCGAAGAAGGCGATGCCGGCGATCACGATCGCGAAGGCGATCTGACCGGAGTAGGCGGCGACGCTGGTCTCGTCCAGCACCTTGGCCAGCGAGATCGCGACCGCGCCGCCGCCGTAGGCCGCCGCCGCGGTGCCGACCAGCGTGATGCAGACCTGGACGGTGGCCAGGAAGCGTTCCGGCTGGTCGCGGAGCGCCTTGACCGCCAGCGCTCGGCGGTCGCGGCGGCGGATGAACTCCGAAAGCCGGGTCTTGCGCACCGACAAGACCGCGATCTCGGCACCCGCGAAGAGCCCGTTGGCGAACATCAGCGCCACGATCAGGAGGATGTCGGTCATCGATGCGGTAGCGGGTAGAACCCCCGGGCGGCGCCAGCATACACTGCGGCCGATGTCGGTGCGCGACCGTACACCGAGGCCGCCAAGCTCGAAGTACATCACGCCGTCGGGCGCGAAGAAGCTGCACGACGAGCTCGAGTGGCTGGTCACGGTCGAACGACCGCGGGTCACGCGCGCGGTCGGCGACGCGGCGGCGCTCGGCGATCGTTCGGAGAACGCCGACTACATCTATGGCAAACGACGGTTGCGCGAGATCGATCGCCGCCTCGAGTTCCTGGCCCGCCGCGTCGAGACGCTGGTGGTGGTCGGAGCGGCGCCGGCCGACGCCGCTCGCATCGCCTTCGGGGCCTGGGTCCGACTCGAGGACGACGATGGCGGCGAGGTCGAGTATCGGATCGTCGGCGCCGACGAGTTCGATCTCAAGGTGGGATGGATCAGCGTCGATTCGCCGGTGGCGCGCGCGCTGCTCGGCAAGCGCGGCGGCGACGAGGTGACGGTGCAGCGGCCCAAGGGCGCCGCCACCTACACGGTGGTCGGCGTCCGCTACGAGGGCGGATGACCGCGCGGCGCGCACCGACGCGACCGGACGCCGCAGCGCCGATCCTCCCCGACGCCACGCCGGCGACGTCGACGCTCCTGGCCGCGATCACCCGCTACGCCCGCAGCATGTACCGCCTGCGGCGCGGCAACGCCATCACCGTGTTACGCAGCGGCGACGCGCTGAACGCGATGCTGGCTGCGATCGCCGGTGCCCGCAACACCGTCGCGCTCGAGACCTACATCTTCGAGGCCGATCGCACCGGCCTCCGCTTCGTCGACGCGTTGGCCGAGCGGGCCCGGGCCGGCATCACCGTGCGACTCAACTACGACGCGGTCGGCGGCCTGGGCCTCGAAACCGCGCACGTCGAACGGATGCGTGACGACGGGGTCCAGATCATCGAGTACCACCCGATCGCGCCGTGGCGGCAGCGCTTCAACCTGTCGAACCGCAATCACCGCAAGATCCTCGTCGTCGACGACGAGGTCGGCTTCACCGGCGGCCTCAACCTGAGCGACGACTACGCCACGACCGCCGACGGCGGCCGCGGCTGGCACGACGTCCACTGCGAGCTGCGCGGCCCGGTGGTCGCCGACCTCGCTCGCCTGTTCCGTCAGCTGTGGCTGGCCGAGGGCGGCGCGCCCTACCCGGCGCCGCCACCCGCCGAGGAGCGCGCGACACGGCCCGGCGATATCGTGGCGCGGGTCGTCGATAACACCCGCCTGCGGCGGCGGGGCGCGATCCGCCGCGCCTACATCGCCGCGATCAAGGCGGCGCGCCGGACCGTCCTGTTCGAGAACGCGTACTTCCTGCCCGACCTCCCGCTGCGCCGCGCCCTGGCCCGCGCGGTCAAACGCGGCGTCGAGGTCTCGGTGATCGTCCCGGGACGCTCGGACGTCAGGACCATCGAGTACGCCGGCCTCTACATCTACCGTCGCCTGGTCACGCGCGGGATCCGGGTCCTGCGCTGGACCGGGCCGATGATGCACGCCAAGACCGCGGTCGTCGACGCGATGTGGTCGACGATCGGCAGCTACAACTTCGACGCCCGGAGCTTTCGCTACAACCTCGAGGTCATCGTCGAGATCATCGACGGCGACATCGGCACCGCGATGGAGCGTCACTTCCGCGCCGACCAGGTCACGACCACGCCGTTCGAGGTCGCCACCTGGGATGCGATGGCCTGGTGGCACAAGGCGCTGGCCTGGCTGGCGTTCCGCTTTCGCCGCTGGCTGTAGCCGACGACACCCTCGACGGGGGCCCGGAACCGGTGGATGCTCGCCAGGTGAGGTGCTTGCCGCTGCTGATCGCGCTCGGGGCATGCGGGGCCGAGGCCGGCAGCGACGTCACCGGACCGTTCACGGGCGAGACCCATCGCTTCGTGGTCGACGGGTTCGCGCTGCCCCGCGACAACGCGACCGCCATGGCGCTGGCCGCCGATCTCGACGGCGACGCTGACCCTGAAAATCAGTTCGGCGTGATCACCAGCCTGCTGGCGTCGGTCTCCGACCTGTCGATCCACGCCTCCGACATGGTCGCCGCGGGCGCGCTGGCGTCCACGGTCGAGATCGTCGCCGACCATCTCGATGACGACGACACCGTGGCGGTGCGCTATCTCGGCGCCGATGACGACCCGGCCACCCTCGCCGGTGGCCGCCTGGTCGGCGGCGGGTTCCGATCCAATCGCACCGCCGCCACGCGGGTGCCCGGCCGGGCCGTGCTGCGGTTGCCGGTGTTCACCAACGCCAGCCCCCTGGCGCTCGAGCTCGACGGCATGGAGCTCGACCTCGAGCCCGACGGACGCGGTGGCTACGACGCGGTCGTGCGCGGGGGCCTGCGCCAGCAGCACGCGCGCGAGGTCGCCTACGCGGGCCTGCTGGAGATGTTCGCGACCGAGCCGGAACGCCACGTGGTGTTCGCGCGCGGCGTCGACGCCAACCGCGACGACATCCTGAGCACCGACGAGCTCGAGGCGTCGGTGATCGGGTTTCTGGTCACCGCCGACCTCCAGCTCTTCGACGGCGCCCGCTACGCGCCGCGGGCCCGCGATGCCACGCCCGACTCGGTCTCGCTCGCGATCGGCCTCCACCTCACGCCGTGCCCGGCCGGACGATGCACCACCACGCCGCCGGTCGAGCGTTGCCGCGACCGCGTCCGCGACGGTGACGAGACCGACGTCGACTGCGGCGGCTGGTGTCAGCCGTGCGCCGCGGCCCTGGCATGCGCCGTGCCCGCCGACTGCCAGTCGGCGGCCTGCGACGGCGGGGCCTGCCGTGCCCCGGCCTGCGACGACCTGGTCCGCGACGGGTTCGAGAGCGACGTCGACTGCGGCGGCGCCTGCGGCCCGTGCCTGACCGGTCGGCGGTGCGCGGATACCGCCGACTGCGCCGCCGGTCGCTGCAGCGGCGGCGTCTGCGTGGCCGCGGTGGACTGAGACCGCGACCGCCTTGCGCCACGCCACGGCGTGACCGACGATGCCGGGCCGTGGAGCAGCCGTAGATGTCCCTGGCCGGCAAGGTCGCGCGCGGTGCGGCGTGGACGATCCTGTCCAGCATCGGCGGCCGAGCCATCGGTGTGGTCGGCACGCTGGTGGTCACGCGCTACCTCGATCCCGACGCGATCGGGGACGTCGGCACCGCGATGATCCTGGTGATGACGGTCAACTGGCTGACCTCGTTTGGCTTCGGTCAGTACGTCATCGTCCGCGGCCGCGGCGACGCCGCCGCCGAGGTGGTGTGGCACGCCGCCGTCGCGTCGCTGGTGCTGGGCGGTGCCGGCCTCGGCCTGCTCGCGCTCGGCGCGACGGTGCTGGGGCCGTATTTCGCGATCCGCGAGATCTCCGACTACATCCCGGTCCTCGCGCTGGCGATCGGCCTCCGCCGGCTGTCGGCGATCCCCGAGAAGCTGCTGGTCCAGCGGCTGCAGTTTCGCGCCATCGCGCTCACCCAGACACTGGGCGAGACCGTCTATGCCGGCACCACCATCTTCTTCGCCAGCCGCGGCCACGGCGCGTGGTCGGTCGCCTACGGCAACGTGGCGCAGTTCGCGGTGGTGACCACGATCATCCTGGTCGCGGTTGGCTTCCGCGCCTGGGCGACGCCGCAGCCGTGGTCGTGGGCGCGGGTCCGCGACATGACCCGCTTCGGCGCTCCGCTCGCCGTCGAGTCGATCCTGCACATGGGCGCGCGCTACTGGGACAACGTCGTGATCCGCAGCCTGTTCGGCGCCCGACCGACCGGCCTCTACAACCTGGCCTACAACCTGGCCGACATCCCCGCCGTCCACGTCGGCGAGCAGATCGGCCTGGTGCTGCTGCCGTCGCTCGCCGGCATGGAACCGGCCGATCGACCGCGCGCGTTCGAGCGCGCCACGGCGCTGCTGTCGCTGGTCATCTTCCCGCTCGCGCTCGGCCTGGGCGCGGTCTCGAACACGCTGGTCCACCTGGTGCTGTCCGAGCAGTGGCAGGACGTGGCGCCGCTCCTGACCGTGCTCGCCGTGCTGTCGGTGTTCCGGCCCATCGGCTGGGTGGTGTCGTCGTACCTGCAGGCCCAGGAGCGCAACCAGCCGCTCATGTATCTCGAGATGATCAAGATCGTGACGCTCATCGGCGGCATCGTTGCGCTGTCGCCGCTCGGCGTGCGGGCGTCGGCGTGCGCGGTCGGCGGCGCGTTCGCGCTCAACGCGGTGCTCGGCGTGTGGCTGGTGCTGCGCAACGGCCCCCGGCCGCGGGTGCTGATCGAGGGCTTCCTGCGGCCGCTGCTGGCGAGCGTCGTGATGGCGGCGGCGGTGCTGGTGATGCGCTTCACCCTCCAGGACGTCGGCATCGCGCATCCCGGTGTCCTGCTCGCGGCCGAGATCGCCGCGGGTACGGTGGTGTACGTCGCGGTGGCGCTGGTGATCTGCCGCGACGCCGCGCGCGAGCTCCTGCAGGGCGCCCGCGAGCTGCGGCGCCGGCGAGCGACCAGCCAGGCCGACTGACGACCACTCCACCGGCCGACGCGCGCGCGTCAGCCCGGAGCCGGGCCCCGAAGCCATCGTTGGGCCGCGCTGCTCCGTCGCGGAGCACCTGCGTCACGATGGAGCAGCCGGCGGCTGGTCCGCTGCCGCGAAGTGCCCATGACCACGGGCGCCACGGCTGGCATCGCGGGTGCAAAAGCCGTGGTCACGCGCCGCGGTCTGGCGCGCCACAGGAGCCCTGATGTCGCATGACCTCTCGATCCACTTCCACGGTGTGCGCGGCTCGATCGCGGCGCCCGGCGTCTCGACCGCGCGGGTCGGCGGCAACACCAGCTGCGTCGAGGTGCTGGCCGGCGACAACCGCATCGTCTTCGATGCCGGCACCGGCCTGCGCAGCCTCGGCGATCGCCTGATCGCCAGCGGTCCCTCGGCGACGACGATCTTGCTCTCGCACCTGCACTGGGATCACATCCAGGGCCTGCCGTTCTTCACGCCGATCTACGTGGCCGGCAACTGGATCGAGGTGGTCAGCGGCGCGAACGGCACCATGCCGCTCGAGGCCGCGCTGCGACGCCAGATGGCGGCGCCGTTCTTCCCGGTCGACTTCGACGACGTCAGCCGCCAGGTCCGGGCCCGCGAGCCACGCCTCGGCGAGCCGTTCTCGATCGGCAACGTGCGGGTCACGATGGCGCGGCTCAATCACCCCGATCCGGTCTACGGCTACCGCCTCGACTATCAGGGCGCGTCGATCGTCTACGCCACCGACACCGAGCACTTCGCCTGCGTCGATCCGACGCTGGCGCGGCTCGCCGCCGACGCCGACGTCCTCATCTACGACGCCCAGTACACGCCCGAGGAGTACCCCGGCAAGGTCGGCTGGGGTCACTCGACGTGGGAGGCCGCGGTCGCCCTGGCGCGCACCGCCGGCGTGCGCCAGCTGGTGCTCTATCACCACGACCCGCGCCGCTCGGACGAGGCCGTCGACGTCATCGAGCTCCGCGCCCGGGCCGCGTTTGCCGGCGCGGTCGCCGCGCGCGAGGGCGGCGTCCTCCATGTCGAGACCCGGGCCCCGCGCGCCACCGCGGTGTCGGCAGCGGTGACCGCCGCCTGATCGAGGACGCCGGAGCAGGTATGCTGGCCTTCCCGAGCCAGATGAGCGACGACGAACGGCGATTCGAGCTGCTTGCCGACCTGGGCGCGATGATCGCGCGCGAGGTCGAGCTCGACGAGCTGCTGGCGTCGTTCGCCGAGCGCGTGGCGCGTGCGGTCGGCGCCGATCGGGCCAGCCTGTGGCTCATCGACGGCGCCTCGGGTGAGCTGCGGGCGCGGGTCGCCGACCAGGTCGACCCCGACGACCTGCGGCTGCCGGTCGGGCGCGGCATCGCCGGCCACGTGGCGCGCACCGGCGAGGCGGTGGCGCTCGCCGACGTGACCGCCGACCCGCGCTGGTCGCGCGACTTCGACGAGCGCACCGGCTATCGGACGCGGTCGATGCTGTGCGCGCCGGTCGAGGGCGGCGGCGGGCGGCGGGGCGTGATCCAGGTCCTCAACAAGCCGGGTGGGTTCTCGGCTCGCGACCAGGTCTTCGTGGCCGCGCTCGCCGAGCAGATCGGCCGCGCGCTCGAGTACACCTCGCTGCGCGGCGACCGCGAACGGCCCGGGGTCGCGGTGCGCGGCCGCTTCAATCACGTGGTCGGTCGCTCACCGGCGATGCAGGCGGTCTACGACGTCATCGTGAGCGCGGCGCAGACCGACGCCACCGTGCTCTTGCACGGCGAGACCGGCACCGGCAAGGGCCTGTTCGCGCGTGCCATCCACGTCAACAGCGAACGCCGCGACGCGCCGTTCGTGCACGTCGACTGCACGACCCTGCCCGCCAACCTGGTCGAGAGCGAGCTGTTCGGCCACGAGCGCGGCGCGTTCACCGGCGCCGACGCGCGGGTGATCGGCAAGGTCGAGGCGGCCGCCGGTGGCACCCTGTTCCTCGACGAGCTGGGCGAGATCCCCCTCGAGCTGCAGGGCAAGCTGCTGCGCTGGGTGCAGGAGCGTCGCTTCGAGCGGGTCGGCGGCCGCGAGACCATCGACAGCGACGTGCGCCTGGTGGCGGCGACCAATCGCGACCTGGCGGCGATGGTCAAGGCCGGCGGCTTCCGCAGCGATCTGTACTTCCGCGTCCGCGTCGTCGAGATCGAGCTGCCGCCGCTGCGGGCGCGCGGCGACGGCGACATCCTGGGCCTGGCCGAGCACTTCGTCGGCGTGTATTGCCGCCGCCATCGCAAGGCGGCGTCGACGTTCTCCGACGCCGCTCGCGCGGCGCTGTGCGCGCACCCGTGGCCGGGCAACGTCCGCGAGCTCGAGCACGCCATCGAGCGCGCCATCGTGCTGGGGCGCGGCCTGGTGATCGATGATCGTGCGCTCGGCCTCGACCGCGACCTGGTCCCCGCCGCCGACGGCGCGACGGCCGAGGGCGTGGTCCTGCCCCACGACCTCTCCCTCGACGACATCGAGCGCCGCTACGCCACCGCCGCCGTCGAGCGCGCCGGTGGCAACCAGTCGGCCGCCGCCCGCACGCTCGGCATCAGCCGCAACAAGCTGGCCCGCCTGCTGCGGGGCTGAGGCGGCGCGCGGTCATGCTGATTTCTTGACGGGCCCGCGCCGGTCGCCGATCGTTCTCCCACAATTTCAACGAGGGGATCGTGATGACGACTTTCGCATCTGTCGCGGCGGTGCTGGTACTGGCGGGCCTGGCCGCTTCCTGCAAGAAGGACGACGCGAAGCCGCCGGCGTCGACGCCCGCGGCGAAGCCGGAGCCCGCGCCCCCCGCCGCCGACCCCGCGGCCGCGCCCCCCGCGGCCGATCCCGCGGTCGCGCCCGCCGCGGCCGACCCTCCCGGGGCCGATCCCGCGGCCGCGCCCGCCGCGGCCATTCCCGCCTCGACCTGCCCCTCGGGCACGGCGGCCGAGGACGGCCTGATGCGCGGCTGCAAGGACGACAAGGGCCTGAAGCAGGGCATGTGGCGGCTCTACACCGCTGACGCCGTGAAGGAGGAGGAGGGCTTGTTCCTCGACGACCAGAAGGATGGCAACTGGCAGCGGTTCTGGCCCGATGGCAAGGTCGATTCGGAGCAAGAGTACAAGGCCGGCAAGCGCCACGGCCGCTACATCTCGTATCGGAATGGCCCCGGCGGCGTCGAGTTCCGTTCGACCGGGTGCTACCAGGACGACCGCCAAGCCTGGATGTCGACCACGGAGGCGGACAAGAAGAAGAAGTGCCCGTAGACCGCATCCGCCGAGCCCGGCCAGGGCCGCGCCAGCGGTTCAGTTCAGCTCGGCGGCCGGCAACAGCGGCGGCCCGCCGGCGGCGCAGGCGGCGCAGCGCGCCGGATCGGCGACCGGCCACGATGGGCTGGCCTCGATGAGGTGATCGCCAGCGATGCGGCGGCGGCCGAGCATGGCCCGGAAGCCGGTGCCGTCGAGGGCGCCGAAGACCAGCGCCGCCGCGACGGTGGCGCCGCAGTCGGCGACCAGATCGAGCAACGGCTCGAGCGACGCACCGGTGGTGACGACATCGTTGACCACGATCACCGGGCGGCCGGCGGGCAGCCCGCCGTGCAACAGCGACCGCGCCGGGCGGCGCTCGCTGTCGGTGCGCGCCACCGCGAGCGTGATGCCGGCGCGGGCGCGGATCGCCTCGCCGAGAAAATAACCCGACGACTCCGGCACCAGCACGATCGCGTCGGTGGGCACCGTGATCGTGGCCAGCAGGTGCTCGGCGATGGCGCCGAGCACCTCCGGGTCGCGGGCCAGGGCCCGGAACCGGATGAAGTACTCGCTGTGGGTGCCGACCTGCAGGCTGAAATGCCCGCGCAGCAGCGCCCCCGACGCCAGCAGCGCGCGCTCGATCAACTCCGGCAAGCCGCGGCGCGGTTGCGCCACCACCACGTCGCGGATCTCCTGATCGGTGGCGACCCGCGGCGCGTGCAGCGTCATCAGGCGACCTCGAGCGCCTTCACGCCATCGGGAAGCGTGGTGCCGGGGACCCGATAGCAGTAGACGCTCTCGGCGCGGCCGAGCAGCGCGCGGGCCGGCGAATCGGTGACGCGCTCGGCGCGCGCCAGCGGTGGGCTGTCGTAGACCAGGACGAACGGACGGTCGGGCTCGACGATGCGGTCGGCCTCGCCGGTCAGCCAGTCGGCCGAGGCGAGCAGCCGCAGATCGTCGAGCCGGCGGCGGGCGATCGCGATGTCCCAGCGCTGACGGTGCGACTCCGAGCGCACCACGACCAGGCCGCCGGTCGGTGCGCAGTCGCGCGCCAGGTCGATGACCGGCACCGCCGGCCCGTCGGGATCGAGCGCGTGCTCGAGCGCGTCGCCGAGCACGTCGCGGAGGTGCAACTCGGCCAGCGTGACCGCCTGATCGGCGGTGATCACGGCCAGGCCGGCGTCGCGCGCGGCGCGCAGCGCGACGTCGGCGATCCGCGCCACCGCCGGTCGCTCGAGGTGCTCGGCGAGCGCGTCCTCGAGCGACGACCTCGACGCCCGCCCGCGCGACAGCAGCTTGGCCAGCATGTACGTGGTCGCCACCACCGCGGCGTCGAGGTCGATGGCCACGTCGCCCCGTGCGTGCGCGACCTCCTCGAGCACCACGCCGCCGAGCGGCGACAGCCCGGCCCACCGCTCGCGGCCGTCGCCCTCGCTGCGGGTGCGCTCGACCAGACCGGCGCGCTCGAGCGCCGCCAGCACGTGGCTGACCCGGCCGCGCGACAGCTCGGCCGCCGCCGCGATCTCCGACGGCCGCATCGGCCCGGGCGCCAGCGTCTCGATCACCTTGCGCCAGCCGGCGCGCAGCTGCACGGCGCGCGCGATCGGCGCCAGCTCGTCGGCCTCGGGCTCGGCCGCCGCGTGGCCGCTGGTCACCTGCTCGAGCGCGAGCGCGAAGCCGCGCAGGAACGGCGCGGCACCAGCGGCCGGCCCGTCCAGGTAGCGGCGCACGGCACGCACCGTGTCGTGACGTCGGTTGGCGAGCTCGCCGCCGACCATCCACGCCGCCTCCGCCAGGTCCTTCTCGTCTCCGGATGCCAGGAGCTCGACGAGCTGCTCGGTGGGGGACGAGGTGGACATCTGGGCCAGTGTGGCAAGTGATTTACGTTACCGTCAACCTTATAATTCTCATTTGATTGCTATCTGGCAATACTGGAT
The DNA here is from genome assembly GCA_947483555.1 of Myxococcales bacterium. Lineage (GTDB taxonomy): Bacteria > Myxococcota_A > Polyangia > Haliangiales > Haliangiaceae > UBA2376. The sequence continues at coordinate 8,368 of CANKMW010000112.1, read as the reverse complement.
CCGGATTGGTTGGAGCCGACCTCGTACAGATAGCAGGTACCGACGGGTGAATCTCCAACGAGAACAGTACTTTCTCGGCGCGGTCTCCCCACGATGACCCGAGTTCCACCGATATTTGCGATCACCGTGATGGCCTGCGGACTGCGCGCCATTCGCTCCGCGAAGGCGGTGAAATCGGAAGACTCTGGCGACATCGCCGGGATGAGCAGCAGGCGCGGCGCGAGTCGTTGCACCAGGTTCTGCCAGTCCTCGCGCAGGGCGTCCTTGCAGATGAGGACGAGCAAGCTGCTGCGCTCGCCGAGCAGCACCTGCATCGAGGTGCCGGGCCGGATGTGTTCGAAGCGCGTGATCGGTCCGTCCTGGAACGAGAAGTCCGACATCTTGTCGTGCTCGGCGAGGGCGCGGCCGTACGCGAGCACGGTGGTCACGTTGCGGCCGGGTCCACCGTTGGTCGTGGCCGTGTGACGCGAGCCGGCGACGACGAACGGCATGGCGGCGATGCGCGGATCGGCGACGAACGCGGCGTGCAGCTCGTCGGTGAGCGCGAGCTCGGGCAGGACCAGGACGTCGGCCCGCGCCGCGGCCGCGTGCGCGATCACGCCTTCGAGGCGGGCGCGATAGTCGGAGACCCGGGGCCGGACGTTGTAGAAGCGCGGCGCCGCGTCGGGCTCGAGCCGATCGATCTCGAAGTCGTCGCTGGTGCGGGCCAGCACCGCCACCGCGATCCGGGTGCCGCGTCGCAGGTGCGGCAGCCAGCCGCCGCACCAGCGGACGCGGACGTCGACGCCGGCGGTGTCCTCGGGCACCAGGGTCATCCACTCACCGCGATCGGCGGCGCGGCCGCGGCTGGCCGGATTGCCGGTCGGGACGTCGTAGCAATGGGCCGGCGACTCGACGATCGGCCACGGCTCGCCGGCCGCGACGCTGCGATCGGCGCCGATGAAGAAGCCGACCAGGTGACGGGCCGAGCGCCGCTCGAGCCAGCGCGCCGCCTGCCACGCCACCAGCGGCGACGGGGCATCGACGGCGGCGCGGTCGAGCTCGCCGGCCAGCTCGATCAGCTGCGGCGCCGGCCAGCGCGGGCGGCGCCACGACGCGAAGCGGGCTCGCAGGCGCGCCTCGAGCGCGAGCAACGGGCGGTGGTGCACCGGCTCGGTCTTGTTGCCGTCGATGAACGTCGCGTGGGCGCGGCAGACGCGCAGGCACGCCGCGACGATCTCGGTGACGTGCATCACCGGCCGTCGGCGCAGCTCGTCGACCACAGGACGCAGCGCCACGCTGGTCGCCCTCACCTGAGAAGAATCGGTCACGCTGACAGCGTCCAGGCTACCACTGGACGAACCCGACGGCCGCCTCACCCCGTGCGGGTGACGTGGTCGAAGAAGTCGAGATCGGCGGCGACGGTGCGCGCGACCACGGGTTCGACTTGCTGGGTGCGAACCAGGCGGGCCAGGCTCTTCTCGAGCGGGATCATGCCGACGTCGCGACCGGTCTGGACGTGCGTCCCGAGCATCTGCAGCTCGTTCTTGCGGATGAGGGCGGCAACCGCGGCGGTGATCGGCACCCGCTCGATGGCGACGGCGCGCCCACCGCTACGGGTGGGCACGAGATGCTGGGTGACGACGACGCGCAGCACGGCGGCGAGCTGGGTGCGGGCCTGGCGTTGCTGATGCTCGGGAAAGGCGTCGATCAACCGATCGATGGCGACCGCGGCGCCGGGCGCATGCACGGTGCCGAGCACGAGGTGTCCGGTCTCGGCAGCCGACAGCGCGACGCCGATGGTCTCGCGATCGCGCAGCTCGCCGACCACGATGACGTCGGGAGTCTGGCGCAGCGCCGCGCGCAGGCCGTCGGCGAACGAGGACGCGTGGACGCCGATCTCGCGCTGGTGGATGAGGCAGCGGTCGGGCTGGTGCTGGTACTCGATGGGATCTTCGAGCGTGACGACATGCGCGGCACGGGTGCGGTTGAGGTGCGCGACCAGGGCGACCAGCGTGGTCGATTTTCCCGACCCGGTCGGGCCGGCGACCAGCACCAGGCCCGAGCGCAGCTTGACCAGGTCGGCGAGGTCGGCGGGCAGACCGAGGCGCTCGAGCGACGGGACGTCGCGGCGGATCAGCCGCAAGGCGACGCCGAGGCCGCGCTCGTGATGGAAGCCATGGCCACGCACGCGCTGACCGTCGATGGTGGCGCCGAAATCGACGCTGCCGGTGGCGGTGAGGCGCGCGCCCAGCGCCGACAGCAGCGCGGCGAGCTCGGTGGCGGGCGTCGGAGGATCGTCGAGGATGATGACGTCGCCATCGACACGCAGGCGGGGAGCGAGGTCCTGGGACAAGATCAGATCGGAGGCGTGGTGCGCGGCAGCGGTGGCGAGCAGGGAGCGGATGGCGGCCGGGACCGAGTCCGGGGCCGTTGCCGAAACCGAGTCCGTCGCCGAAACCGAGTCCGTCGCCGTCGCCGAGACCGAAACCGCTGCCGAAACCGAAACCGAGTCGGTCGCCGTCACCGAGTCCGGGGCCGATGACCGCCGCGCCGCGCCCGGGGAGCGAGGCGCGGATGCCGCCGCGCCTCGCCCCTGGCGACGGACCACCAGACGGTGGCCCGCGCCGACCAGCTCGACGAGCACGGCCACGGTCTCGCCGCTGGCGGTGCGGTAGACGTACTCTCCCGAACGGCGCTCGGCGAGGGCCGGCCGGCCTTCGGGCGGCACGATCTCCTCGACGAAGCCGGCGACCAGCGACGCGTCCAGTGCCGGCATCGCCATGGGCTCGGCGTTGCCGCCACGGCGGAGCGACGGGACCTGGCCGGTGGTGACCGTCATCGCCTCCGCGTCGCGCAGCGCCATCACGCGCAGGAGGGAGTCGATCGCGGCCATGCTGGGAGAAAATGCAGCGCGCGTGCCGCGCCAGCGCAGGAGAAATTGCGGAGTTGCGCGCGGCGGCGACCGATCGAGTTGCCAGATTGTCAGCGGCCGCGGCCGCGAAGGCAGCGCGGACGCAGGGCGGGCGTGCGCGGTACAGTGCCGGGGTCATGTCGACCGGGGTTGTTCGCGGCATCGTGCGCAGCGCGCGGCGCCCGCCGGGCTGGATCGCCCCGGGCCCGGCACCGGCGGGCCCTCGAGGCGACCCCGACCTCGAGCCGGCCGCTGACGAGGATCTCTGTTACCTGTCCGGCGACTGGCGGCTGTTCCAGAAGCTGCGCGGCCACCGCTGGAGCCTCGACGATCTGATCACGGCGTGGGTCGCGACCCGCGATCGCGATCCGCACGCGCCGCTCCGCGTGCTCGACCTCGGCTGCGGCCTGGGTAGCGTCCTGCTGATGGTCGCCTGGCGCCTGCCCGCCGCGGACGTGAGCGGTGTCGAGGCGCAAGCCGACCGCGCCGCGATGGGCGCCCGCTCGATCGCGTACAACGGGGCCGGCGCTCGCTGCCGGATCGTCGTCGGCGATCTACGCGACGGCGCCGCGGTGCTGGGCGAGACCCGCTTCGACCTCATCACCGGCACCCCGCCTTACTTCCCACGCGGCACCGGCACCGAGTCGGCGAAGCCACACGCCGCGCCCTGTCGCTTCGAGCTCCGCGGCGGCGTCGAGGACTACCTCGCGACGGCGGCGGCGCGGCTGGCACCCGGCGGCACCGTCGTGGTCTGCTCGTCGACGCTCGAGCGTGACCGGGTCGCCGCCGGCGCCGGAGCGGCGGCGCTCGCGATCCGCGAGCACTGGGAGATCGTTCCCCGCGACGGCAAGCCGGCCTTGATCGCGGTCGACCGGCTGACCGGTGATGCGACCACGCCGACCACGCCGACCACGCCGCACACGCTCACCGTCCGCGATCGGGCCGGCGTCTGGACGCCGGCGTTCCGTGCGGTCCGCGATGCCCTCGGCATGCCGTCCACCGCCCCGCGGTGACCGCGCACCGACGCCGACGCCGACGCCGAAACCGAAACCGAGATCAGTCTTCCGGCACCGGCCACGCGTCGCCGTAGGTCGCGCCGCCGTACCCAGCGCTGTCGACCAGCTCGAAGGTCGCCCCGGCCAGCCACCAGCCCGGCTCGCCACCGCTGGCGACCACCGGGCCGCGCCAGGTATCGCCGTCCTTGATGAGCACGACGGTGAACGCCTGATGACAGGCGACCGACATGTCACCGCAGCCGATCGCGGCGGTCAACTCGAGTCCGGCAGCCGCCTTCGTGATCGTGCCGCTGAACGGCTCCATCCCGCTGACCTTGTCGATCTTGATCGGTGTCCCAGCCGCGACATCGCAGCGGTGCGGCCCGTAGGCGTTGCCCTCGAGAACGAACTGGCAGGCGTGGATGCCGGCCGGCACGGTGTCGGTCTCGCCACCAGTGTTGGCGACCGGACCACCGGCGGCGGGCGGCGCCTTGCCGCCGCAGCTGATCGCGAGGGACGAGAGCAACAGGGGCACGATGGCGGCGACCGTGACGGTGCGATTCATGGCCGCGAGCATAGTACGATGCGTGCCGGGGGTCCCATGTCACGACGTCTCCTCTGCGCGCGCGCTCCGCACGCGCACGCGATCGCGCTCGCGCTGCTCTCGATCGCGGTCCCGCACCGCGCCGACGCTGGCCCGGTGTGCGTCGACACCGAGGAGTGCAAGCGGCTCTGTCAGGACGGCGGCGGGCTCGCGGTCGCGTGTACCGCGCAGGCCGACGCGCTGGCCGGTGGACGCAACGGCGCGCCCGATCACGCCCGCGCCGCCGAGCTGTACCAGGTCGCGTGCCAGCGCGAGAAGGACGGCGACCCCGAGGCGTGCCTGTCGCTGGCGGCGCTCAAGAAGAGCGGCTGGAGGTTCGAGGTCGAGCCTGATCCATCGAAGTACCGACCGCTGATCGACAAGGCCTACCACCTCGGGCTGGCGGCGTGCACCAAGGGCCACGCTCGCGGCTGCGGCGCAGCGGCGCGCGCGGCCGAGGAGAAGCTCGAGGCCGCCGACGGCGATCCGAAGGCGGCGATCGTCGAGCTCATCAAGCTCGCGGAGACCGGGTGCAAGGGCAAGGACCTCCCGTCGTGTCGTTTCCTGCAGGACCATGCCCACCGCTGGTTCGATCAGCAGTCGATCGACGACCCCGAGAAGCAACGCCTGATCGGGGTCGCCCGGACCGGCAAGGTCGATGCCTGCATTGCCGGAGATGGCCGCGCCTGCGCGCAGGCGGTGTGGAACGACCGCAACAAGGCGGCGATCGCGAAGCTACGGCCGAGCATCGACACCGAGTGTGCCAAGGGCGACGCCTATGCATGCATGGCGAAGACCGTGATCCTGGTCGAGGAGGCCAAGCAGGAGGACGACCCGACCAAGCTGAAGGCCGCCGTGTTGCTCGCCATCGACTCCTGCGAGCGCGGCGATGGTCACGACGAGTGCGGCGACATCGTCGATGCGCTGGTCGAGGGCTTTGCCGACGGCGACCTGGCGGCCGACCCCAGGCGCGGGATCGCGATCGGCGAACGGCGGTGCCGGATCGGCGACGCCGCGGCGTGCGACGGCACCGCCAAGCTGCTGACCAGCGCGAAGCACGGCATCACGCCCGATCCGACCCGGGCGCTGGCGCTGCGCGAGCGCGCCTGCCAGCTGCGCGATCCCGATCAGGCGTGCCGGGCCTGCGACGCCGCGCCGACCGCGCCGCATTGCCAGCTGCGCGCGGCGTTCGCCGACCACGCCCAGTGCCGCGCCGGACGGTTCGACGTCTGCGAGGTGATCGGCAAGCGCTTCCGCGACGGCCGCGGCGTCGAACCCGACGCCACCGCGGCGGCGCGCTACTTCCGCCGCGGCTGCGATGGGGCGCAGAAGGGTGCCTGCGCGCTGCTCGACGAGCTCTGTGTCGCCGACGACCAGGTCGACCGCGCGCTGTGCCACCAGTCGCTGATCCACACCGATCTGTTCTACGAGGCCGAATGGCGATTCCGCACCACCGGCGTCGCGCAGCTGATGGACAGCGACGCCGACGAGCCGGCCGGCGGCGCCACCGCCAGCGTGACGGTCTCGGCGGGCGCGGCCGGCAGCGCGAGCGGCGTGGTGCTGGCGCGCGGCCACCTCGACGCGGACCTGGTGGTTGGCGTCGTCCTCGACCGCGCGCGCCAGGCCGCGATCCGGCTGGTGGTCGACGAGTTGACCGACGCCGGCGCCCATGCCCGCGCCCGCTACCTGCGCGACCTGCTGACCCAGGGCGCCCGGCTGCTCGCCGATCCGACCACGCTGCGCCGCGAGAAGTTCGCCGACCTCGCGATGACGGTGGTGCGCGGCTTCGTCGCCGCCAACCTGGTCGATACGCTGTACGCCGACGTCGACGCCGTGCTCGAGGCGCCGGTGATCGGCGCCATCGTCGCCGCGGATCGCAAGGCCTACCTGCCGCGCGGCACGATCGATCCGCGCTTGCGCGCCTACCTGGTCGATCTCACCTACGGGCTGCTCGGCGAGACCCACCTGTTCGCGCAGGTCGCCGAGCACGACCGCGCACCGCCGTCGTGCCCGGTCGCAGCCTGGAAGCAGCTGTGCGATCGGCTGGCGGCGCCCGATGCGCTCGCCGAAGCGCTGCGGGTCGAACGCGTCCTCGACGGCCTGCGCCTGGCCAAGGCCCTCCGCGAGGCGGGCACGCTCGACCTGCGCCGGTTCATCGAGGCGGCGGCACGCTCGCGCTCGATCGCCGACCTCGGCGCGACCCCCGGCCTGGTCCTGGCCCAGTGGCAGACCGAGCTGGTGGCCGGTCAGCGGCAACGGATCACGCGGCAGCGGGCCCAGATCGGCGATCTGAAGGTCATCCTGCGCGTCAGCTCCTATAACGACGGCGGTCCCGAGATCGCCGTGCTGGCGACCCGCGCGGCCGGCGCGCGCGCCCTGCTCGGCGAAGCCAGCGCGCGGTTCCTGCTCAGCCCCGACGACCAGGCGCGGGTGGCGAAGATCGTCGACTCGATCGAGGGTGCCGCCAAGGCCAAGCTCGAGGCCACCGACCCGCGCGCCGAGCTGCGCGCCAAGGTCGTCGCCGAGATCCAGGGCTGGGGCGCGCGCGATCTGAACGAGCTCATCGAGCGCGCGACCGTGCTCGAGAAGACCGCGAACGAGTTGCGGCCGGCGCTCGACCAGCTCGAGCGCTCGATCTACGGCATCACGGCGGTGATGAGCCGGTTCCACCACGGCGACGGCGGGGTTGCGACCCTCGACATCGGCGACGTGCCGCTGCACGCGATCGGCGAGCTGCGCGCCGGCTTCAAGGACGCGGTCGGCGCGATGCGCTCGATCGAGAAGGGGTTGCGGCGCCTGTACCCGGGACAGGACCAGCCGCAGCTCGAGTTCGCGCGCTCGGCGGCGGTGCGGCTGCTCGGCCTGTTCGACCTGCTCGAGCGGGTGGCGCGCGCGACCCGGCTCAACCAGACCACCGGCGACGTGATCGCGGCGGTGCGGCTGCTCGGCGTGAGCCGGGCCGGCGAGTTCACCGCGCCGCTCTACGACGTGCTCGAGCCGGTCCTCGATTCGCTGAAGACGCATGAGCCGATGAGCGTCGACCTGCTGTTCGCGGTGATCGCGCGGGTCCGCCTCGATACGCTGATCGGATCGCTGCAGGGCGGCGGCACCGCGTGCAAGCGCGACGACTCGGTCGACTGCTGGACGGTCAAGATCGTCCACGCCTTGCAGGAGTCGGTCGAGCGCGAGGGCGATCTGATCCGCGTCGACGGCGGAAAGTTCGCGCAGCGACTGGCCGCCCACGGCGACGACTTCCGACGCAAGCACCGCTGGCGCGGCTACTTCCACCTCACCGTCGGCGTCGGCGGGCTCGACTCGCAGCCGCCCGGCGAGCCCGACCGCCGGCGGGTGCCGGTCGTCGCCGAGCAGATCGGCTTCGGCTGGGCCAGCCCCGCGGTGTGGAAGGACCGCCTGACGTTCAAGGTTGGCAGCGCCGCCTCGGGGGTCCTGTACCGCGCCATCCTCGACTCGAGCGAATCGAAGGCGATCATGATCCACCCGGTCTTCGTCGCGGTCGACGTCTATGACCTGATCGAGCTCTACGCGTCGCCGTTGACGGTGCTGATCTACCCACCCGAGGAAGCGCGCGGCACCGCCGTCGAGCTCGGGTTCAGCGCCGGGCTGAGCGTGCCGCTGTCGTCGTACCTCGAGCGGCTGTGAGGGCGCTGCGGCTCCGGGCGGCGAGGTCGAGCCCGAGCCCGAGCCCGAGCCCGAGCCCGAGCCCGAGCCCGAGCCCGAGCCCGAGCCCGAGCCCGAGCGAGATCTCGATCTAGAACACCGAACGGTTTGAAACGGATCTGATTTCGCGACGTTCCACGACGGTGGAAATCCGTTTGCCCTGAGCGAGGCCGCGGAGCGGCCGAGTCGAAGGGCTCATCTCGACGAAGTCCGTCCTTC
>CANKMW010000111.1 GCA_947483555.1 Myxococcales bacterium | reverse complement strand
GTCGAAGGGCGCAGCCTCGACGGAGTACGTCCTTCGACTCACGCTCGCGTGCGCTCGCGTTTCGCTCAGGACGAGCGGAAACGTGGCTCGTCTCGATCACTTGACGCTAACTGATCGGCATTGGGTCTAAGGGCAATGCCGCTCACGTGGCGTGACAACTTGGATCATTCCGCTCAGTTGCGCCTCATCCGTCGAGCCCGAGCCCAAGCCGCAGGCTGGAGCCCGAGCCCGATCTGCGGCTCGTCGAGCGCTCGCTCGTCGGAATCGGACCAAATCGGGCTCGGGCTCGGGCTCGGTGGAAAGGCGATCCATTCCGATCACTTGCCGCTACGTGATCGGCATCGGGTCTAGCCCATGCGGGTCACCCGGGTCACCAACCAGGTCGGGGCGCTCGACGGCGCGCGCGCCGCGCGTCTGCGGGTGATCGCGGGTCCTGATGTCGGGCTCGAGCTGGCGTTGCCGCCGATCGGCGTGGTCATCGGGGCCGACCGTGGCTGCGACGTTCCGCTCACCGATCCGTCGGTGTCGAGTCGCCACTGCACGGTGAGCCCGACCGCGGCCGGGTTCGTGGTCGCCGATCTGGGCTCCAAGAACGGGACGTCGATCGACGGCGTCACGGTCCAGAAGGTGATCGCGCCACCGGGCGTGATCCTGCGCCTCGGACACACCCTGGTGCAGTTGCTGCCCGCCGACGAGGTGGTCGAGATCCCGCCGTCGACCCGTGACCATGTCGGGGCGCTGTGGGGCGACAGTCCCGGCATGCGGGCGGTGTTCGCGATCCTGGAACGCGCTGCGCACAGCGATGCGTCGGTGCTCTTCCTCGGTGAGAGCGGCACCGGCAAGGAGCTGGCCGCGCGCGCCGTGCACGACGAGAGTCCGCGCAAGGACGGTCCCTTCGTGGTGTTCGACTGCGGCGCCGCCACCGAGAGCCTGGTCGAGAGCGATCTGTTCGGTCACGTCCGCGGTGCCTTCACCGGCGCCGCCGGCGACCGCCAGGGCGCGTTCGCCGCCGCCCACGGCGGAACCCTGTTTCTCGACGAGATCGGTGACCTGCCGCTGCCGCTGCAGCCCAAGCTGTTGCGCATGCTCGAGGCCGGCGAGGTCATCCCGGTTGGCTCGCGCAAGCCCGAGCGCTTCGATGTCCGCGTGGTCGCGGCCACCCACCGTGACGTGTTTGGCGAGGTCGGTCGCGGCGGCTTCCGCGGTGATCTCTACTACCGGCTCGCGGTCGTCGAGGTCCACCTGCCACCGCTGCGGCAGCGCAAGGAAGACCTCGCCCGCCTGGTCGGCATCTTCCTCGAGCGGGTCGGGGCCCGGGCGCTGGTGAGCACGATCGGTGGGCCGGCGCTGCTGCGGCTGGCCGGTTACCACTGGCCGGGCAACGTCCGTGAGCTCCGCAACGTGATCACCCGCGCGGTGGCGCTGGCGGGGCCGGACCCGACCACCTTCGCGGAGTTGCCCATCCTGTTGCGACCGACCGCACCGGCAGCCGAGGCCGAGGTGACGGCGAAGGCCGACCGCCCCTTCCACGACGCCAAGCAGGCGGTCGTCGATCGCTTCGAGCGCGAGTACCTGACCGATCTGCTACGCCAGAGCGCCGGCAACCTGTCGGCGGCGGCGCGCCTCGCCGGCCTCGAGCGCAAGTTCCTCTACAAGCTCCTCGAGCGGACCGGCCTGCGGCAGAAGTCGGCTACCAGCGCGGAAGCCGGAGATCCCGATGACCGCGACGAGTGACGCGCGGGGCGTCGTCACGCCAGCGGGTCGAAGCTCTCATCCTCGATCGCCTCGATGCCGGCGCCGCCCCGCTTGCGCGCGGCGCGGGCTTCCTTGACGTAGCGCACCAGGTTGGCGACGTAGCTCTCGAACGGCGGGCACACCACGCCGGTATCGGCGAGCAACTCGTTGGCATGCTGCTGGTGGTAGAGCACGTTCGTCGACAGCAGATCGACGACCGCGGCCGGGGCCCGCGTCAGCTTGGCCAGCCCGGGCGCGCGCAGGAGCGCGCGGACGATGCTGGCGGGAACGAAGCCGCGCGGGGCCGGGGTCTGCGCGTGCTCGGCGACCAGCTCGAGCACGCGGCGCGCCGGCAAGGGGTTGGGATCGACGAGGTGAACGGTGCGACCGGCGGCGCGTTCGTCGAGGCCGAGGCGATAGCCGGCCTCGATCACGAAGTCGATCGGCGTCAGGTAGAGCGGCGCCGAGCCGCGGCCGGGCAGCGGCAAGTGCACCGGCCACGCGTTGGTCGCGAACAGCACGATCAGGTAGTAGGGGCCGTCGAGCTTGTCGATCTCGCCGCTCCGGCTATCGCCGACGATGACGCCGGGGCGCACGACGGTGACCGGCATGCGGCGCATGGCCTCGCGGGCGATCACCTCGGCGGCCAGCTTGGTGGCCTCGTAGTGGTTGTGAAACCGCTGACCGACGTCGAGCTCGTCCTCGAGGACGACGCCGTGACGCCGCCCCGACACCTGCGCGGTCGACCAGTGCACCAGCCGCCGCAGTCGCCGACAGTCGGCGGCCAGCTCGACGATGCCGCGGGTGCCGCCGACGTTGATGCGGCGCGCCGTCTCGGCGTCGACGCCCCAGTAGTAGGTCCCGGCGAGGTGGTGGATCGTGGTGATCTCGGCGGCCAGGGCGTGGTACTCGGCGGTCGCCAGCCCGAGGTCCATGGCGCACACGTCACCGGTGATGATCCTGACCCGACGCCGGTCGGCCGCGGTCAGGCCCTCGACGAAGCGGCCGGCGTCATCGGCAAAGCGGGGTAGCACCAGCATCCGCACGGTCGCGTCCGGATCGCGGTCGAGGATCTGGAGGGTCATGCGGCGCGCGGTGAAGGTCGGGAAGCCGGTGACCAGGACGTGTTCTGGCGGCCGCCCGACGTGGGGCTCGGAGTCATGGCCGCCAGCGTCGGTCAGCGCCGGGATCACGCCGCTCACGCTGGGCAGTTGCGCCACCAGCGGGCCGTAGCGGGCCTCGAGGTCGGTCCACAGCGCGTCGATCTGCGCCGCCAGGGCGAGGCGATCGCCCTGGTTGTCGATGACCCAGGTCGCGACCTTGAGCTTGTCCTCGAGCGGCAGTTGCGACGCCAGTCGGGCGACCGCCGCCGCCGCTTCGAGGCCGTCGCGTTCGATCAGCCGTTGCTGCTGCACGGCCGGCGGGGCGGCGACGACGATCACGGCGTCCAGCCATTCATGGGCGCGGTTCTCGACCAGCAGGGCCGCCTCGTAGAACACCACCGGCGCACCGGCCTGCACGTGGCGCGCGATCTCGGCCTGGCTGGCGGTGGCGATCCGCGGGTGGGTGATGCGGTTGAGCTCGGTACGCGCGACGGGATCGGCGAACACCTTCTCGCCCAGCGCCTTGCGGTCGAGGTGGCCATCGGCGCCGAGGATCTGCGAGCCGAAGCGCGCGACCAGCTCGGCCAGCGCCGGCTGGCCCGGTTCGACGACCTGACGGGCGACCAGATCGGCATCGACGACCGCGGCGCCGCGATCGCGCAACGCCGCGGCGACGGCGCTCTTGCCGCTGGCGATGCCGCCGGTCAATCCAACGATCTTGGCCACGGCGCGACGGTATCATGGCGCTCGTGCGTACCCTCCTCACGCTCGCGCTGCTCACCGCCGGCTTCTCGCTCGCCGCTGCTGGACGCCGCGACTTCGTCGGCGCGACGACCTGTGGCGGCTGCCATCCGGCGCTGCTCGCGGCGTGGCAGGCAACCGGGCACGCGCGGGCCGCAGCGGCGCTCGGCGCCCGGCCGCCGCCGCGTTGCCTGGCCTGCCACGGGACCGGCGACGCGCCGGCCGGCCGCGCCTACTTCGCCGAGGTCGGCTGCGAGGCCTGCCACGGCGCCGGCGCCCACTATGCCGCCGACGATCTCATGCGCGATCGACCGCTGGCGCTGGCCCTCGGGCTCGTCGAGCTCGCCCAGCCCGCGGTCCGCGCCGCGGTCTGCGCCCGCTGCCACGGCGGTCCGTCAACCCGCCTGCAGGCCATCGATCTCACGGCGCCGGTCCACCCGGTCGTGGCGCCCGGCCCCTGACCGCCGGCCCGCGGCGCGCTCACGACAGTTCGAGCGTCATGATCACGGCGTCGTCGCCGTCGTCGCCGTAGTAGCTGCGCCGCGTCGCGACCTCGACGAAGCCGACGCTGCGGTACAGCGCGCGCGCGGCCTGATTCCCACTGCGGACCTCGAGCGTCACCAGGCGACTGCCGCGGGCGCGCGCGCCGTCGAGCAGGTGGGTCATCAAGGCCGCGCCGATGCCGCCGCGACGCGCGTCGGGGTGGGTGGCGATGGCGAGCAGGTGAACCTCGTCGGTGACCACCCAGTAGTTGACATAGCCGACCACGTCGGCGCCGCGGCGGGCGAGCTCGAGATGGGCATGCGGGCGGGTCAGCTCGTCGGCGAAGGTCTGGCGCGGCCACGGGGTGCGAAACGAGTGCTGCGAGATCTCGTCGACCGCGTCGAGGTCGGCGGCGGTCGCCGGTCCGATCGTCACCGCGACCCGCCCGGCGCGGCTCACGCGCGCGCCTCGGCCGCCTTCCCGATCGCTCGCCACAGATCGTCGAGCCCCAGGCCTTCCTGGGCCGAGAACAGGATCGGCTTGCGGAGCGAAGCCGCCGTGCCCAGCTCGCGGGCCAGCTGCGCGACCAGCGGCTGGCGCTGCGCCTTGCCGACCTTGTCGGCCTTGGTCAACACCGGGATCACGGTGTACCCGCGTTCCAGCAACCAGGGCGCGAAGTCGAGCTCCTCGTGCTGGGCGCCGCGGCGAATGTCGAACAGCAGCACCACCGCGCGCAGCGTGGTGCGGCCGTCGAGGTAGCTCTCGATCAGCGGCCGCCACGAGTCCCGCATCGCCTTGTCGACCTGGGCGTAGCCGTAGCCGGGCAGATCGACCAGCGCGAGCGGGCGACCCTTGGTCGGCTCGACGTGAAACCAGTTGATGAGCCGCGTCCGCCCCGGCGTCCGCGACGTTCGCGCCAGGTCGGCGGCGCACAGCGCGTTGATGAGCGACGACTTGCCGACGTTCGAGCGCCCGGCGATGGCGACCTCGGGCAGATCGACCGCCGGAAAGTCGCGCGGGCTCGCGGCGGAGATGATGAAGCGTGAGGAGCGCGGACGCATGACAGCCGAGCGCAGGCTAGCAGACGCACGAGGCATGCGCGGGGTTCTCGGAGCGGTACCGGTACCGGTACCGGTACCGGAGCGCCGATTCCGATTCCGATTCCGACTTCGACTCCGACTCCGACTTCGACTCCGACTCCGACTTCGACTCCGACTCCGACTCCGACTCCGACTCCGACTCCGACTCCCGACTCCGACTCCCGACTCCGACTCCCGACTCCGAAGCGTGCCCGTCGACTACGGTGTCACAGGGTTGCACACAGCTTCGGCTACGGCGTCGGCGTCGAAACGGAGTCGGAATCGGCGTCGGCGTCGGCATCGGAATCGGCGTCGGCGTCGGCGTCGGAATCGGCGTCGGAATCGGCGTCGGCGTCGGCGTCGGCGTCGGCGTCGGAATCGGAATCGGAATCGGAATCGGAATCGGAATCGGAATCGGAATCGGAATCGGAATCGGACGACGGGTACGTGCACCGGGTACGGGTACCGGTACCGATGCCGGCACCCGTATCCGTCCCGTATCCGTCCCGTATCTGTCCCGTATCCGTCCCGTATCCGTATCCGTATCCCTACTGGATCATGCCGCCGATCGGCACGCTGTCGCGGTCTCTCGCCAGCACCACCGTCGTGGTCACCGCGCCGGCCAGCACCACGCCGGCGGCCGCCGCCACGTACCAGCGCGTGTACCACTTCTGCTCGCCCTGGCCGGGCCGGGTCAGCTCGGCGTTGACGCGGATGTTGGCGTCCGGCGTGATCTGGACCTCGGCCCGGAACGTCTGGAAGCCGAGCTTCGAGACCTCGATCGGATACCTGGCCGGCGCCGGGACGCGCAGGTCGGGGATCGGCGACGTGCCGCGCGCGGTTCCACCGACGCGGACGTCGGCGCCGGCCACGTTGACGCGGATCGCGATGGTGCCGAAGCGGATGAAGTCGTCGGCTGGCAGGACCCGGCCCAGATACACCGCGAGCTCGTCGTCGCTCGGTGCGGCGTCCTCGGCCAGCGCCTCGGCGAGGCGAGCGCGGACCTTGCCGGTCCGGCTGTCGACGCGCTGCACGGTCAGGATCACGTCGCCGAGCTCGCTGACGCCGATCAGCAGCACCTCGTGGACCTTCAGCCGCTGCCCGATGCGGCCGATACAGCGAGCCTCGCCGTCGCACGCGACGACATCGGCGTCGAGCTGGGCACCATAGATCTGGCGGGCGTGATCTTCGTCCGTCACCTTGAGCGAGGTCCGCGCGCCCAGCACCTCGGCGATCCGGGCCCCGATCTGCGCCATCGCCTTCGAGTCGGAGCGGAACTCGAGCACCGCGACCGGGCGCTTGGGACTGTCGGCCCCGGCGACGTGCGGCGCCGCTGCGGACACGACGCCCAGCGCGACCGCGGCGGCGATGTGGCGCCCGATCACGGCGCTCCGTAGATCGCGGACAACCCACCGAGCTCGAGATCGGTGACCGGCTCCAGCAGGCCCGGCGGCGAGACGCACACCCAGTCGGCGTACAGCCACGAGGACGCCGAGGTGCAGCCCACGCCCATATCGCTGGTCGGCTCCATGCAGACCTTGCAGCGGGTTCGCACCACCTGCTCGATCCGGGAGGTCTGGGTCGAGACCACCAGCATGTGGCTGCCGTGCAACACGATCGGTGGGATCACGTCGAACTGGCCGAGCAGTCCGGCATCGATGACCAGGGGCGGGTGGTTGTACAGCTCGGTCACCGCCAGCGTGAGCTGCTCGCCGGTCGGCGACACCGCCAGACCCTGCACCGCCGCCGACTTGGCGTTGGTGGTCTGCGAGATCGAGCTGATGTCGTCGTCGCGCGTGAACATGGTCTCGGACAGCTCGGGCAGATCGAAGCGGGCGCCCAGGTCGGTGCCGAGATCGAATCCGATCAGCTCCGGGTTGGCGCCGACCGCGGTGTACTGCTCGGTGCCGTTGGTGCCCGGCACCGGCTGCACCACGCCCTGCCGCATGCCGACGATCCACGCCTTGTCGCCCAGGGCGGCGGTGACGGTCGGTGCGGTGACGGTGTTGTCCATCGCCACCACGCGATCCGGATCGAGGCCGATCAGCAGCGAGCGGTTGCCGCACACACCGGCCGCGACCAGCCGCGGCCGGGTCGGCGAGCCGGCGACATCGGCGACCCCGCCGCCGGGATCGATCTCGCGACCTGCGGTCTCGGGCTCGCTCGCCCGCACCACCACCAGCCGCGACGCGCGCGGGCACTGCACCGCCGAGCGAGCGGCGTCGATCAGGGCGACCACGACGCCGGCACCGTCCTGGTCGACGGTGAACGTCACGGCATCGACGCGTCGACCCATCAAGAACAGGCGCGGCTGCGGCGCCGCGACCTCGATGATGTGCAACCCGGTGGCGGTTCCGGCCGCCAGCCAGCGACCGTCCGCGGAACCGGCGAGGTCCAGGATGGGCTGGCCAACGGTGGCGAACGACGACGCCACGAATCCGTCGGTGTACGTGTCGAGGCGGTGGATCGCGCTTCCGACCGCGACGTACTGGTCGGCGCCGGCCGACGCCGTGATGCGCGTGGCCCCGGGCGCGGTGCGCATGATGACCGGCATCGCGCCGCCCGAGACGTCGAGTTGCACCGTCGAGGTGCTCGCGGTCTCGAGCGGTGCGACCGGGTCGTCGGGCCCGATCGCTCGCGACGGCGACGGCCCCACCGCCAGCACGCGTGGCCGCCGGATCGGGATCGTGATCGTCGAGTCACCGTCGGGCTCGACGGTGATCTCCTCGCTGATCCGCCCGAATGCGACCAGGCCATTGGAGGAGTCGCGCAGCTCCACGGACGCCCGCGCATAGGCGCCGACCGGAACCTCGCCGAAATCGATGCCATCGCCCTCGATGGCGCCGGTGCGGAACACTTCTTCACCGTCGCCGACCAGGCGCAGCACCGCCGTCGCGGCGGGCGCCGGTCGTGCCGACTCGACCGCCGAACGAACCAGGATCACCTGGACGCCACCGTCCTGACATCCGCCTGCGCCGACGAGCGAGACGGCGGCAGCGACGATCCCGGCACAGCGCACCACGAACCCAAGCTATCACCCAGGCTTACGCGACCACAACCGGCGAGGTTCGCTGCAGGTGACCGAAACCAGGTCCGGGCGGCCCGAAGACCCCCCACCGGCGCCCCTGGTCTGGCACAATCCGGGGGTCGCGCGCGATGTCCGCCGCTCTCCACAGTCCGGCCACCCGTCCGGTCACCGGCTCTTCGGGGGAAGGCTCGGTCGACTCCACGGGCCCGCGTGCGCTCGATCCGTTCTTGCCCACGGTGTTCGGGCGCTACCTGCTGGTCCAGCGCCTGTCACGCGGCGGCATGGGCGAGATCTTCCTGGCCAAGCACGGCCTGGCCGGGTTCGAGAAGCTGTGCGTGATCAAGAAGGTGCTGCCCAGCCTGGTCGAGGATGATCAGTTCATCTCGAGGTTCATCGACGAGGCCGGCGTCGCCATCAAGCTGCAGCACGTCAACGTCGCGCAGGTCTTCGAGGTCGGCCGCGTCGGCGACGAGTATTTCCTGGCCCTCGAGTACGTCGAGGGTCGCGACCTGCGTCGCATGTTGACGCTGCTCAATCGCGCCCAGCGCCGCCTGCCGGTCGACCTCGGCCTCTTCATCGCCCGCGAGATGGCGCAAGGCCTGGCCTACGCCCACCGCCGCACCGGCGCCGACGGCAGCTCGCTCAACCTGGTCCACTGCGACATCTCCCCGCCCAACGTCGTGGCGTCGTTCGAGGGCGAGGTCAAGATCATCGACTTCGGGATCGCCAAGAGCGCGATGCGGGCCACGGCAACCGACCCCAAGATGGGGTTTGGCAAGTTCGGCTACATGGCGCCCGAGCAGCTGGTGCGCGGCGGCATCGTCGATCACCGCACCGACGTCTACGCGGTCGGCGTGGTGCTGTTCGAGCTCCTGACCGGCCAGCGCCTGTACGAGATCGGCGACAGCCCCGACTATCGCAGCCTGGCGCGCCAGGTCGTCAAGGGGGAGTTCCGTCGCCCGTCGGAGCTCGATCCGGCGCTGGCGCCGTTCGACGAGCTGGTGGTTCGCGCGCTGACGCCCAAGGCCGACGAGCGCTACCAGACCGCCGCCGAGCTGCGCGACGCGATCCAGCAGGCGTTGATCATGGTCACGCCGACCATGTCGACCGACGTGCTGGGTAGCTTCCTGCGCGAGCTGTTCGCCACCGAGATGGCGCAGCAGCGCGAGCTCCTCGACCGCGCGGCCGCCGCGCACATGTCCGACTTCGAGGTCCAGCTGACGACCCAGTCGGTGGAGACGGTGTCGTTCGCGCTCGCCAACATGCCGCTGTATCAGCCACCAACACAGGCCATCCCGCGCATCGGGCGGCGCAGTGGTGCCTCGGTGGTGGTAGCCGGCATGACCGGCGACACCGGACCGCACCGCCGGCGGGTGGTCCCGGTGCTGCTCGCCGCCGCCCTGGGTATGGTGGTCGCGCTCGGGCTGGCGCTGGCGCTCGGTGGCCGCGACGGCGGCAAGCGCGTGGCGGTCGGGGCGGTCGCCGGCAGTGGTGAGCTCACCGTGGCACCGGCCGCGACGCTCGACGCCGGCGTCACGATCGTGACCGCGGTCGGCGACGCGCCGCCGGGCGACGAGATCGAGATGCCGGGTGCGGTCGTCGACCATCCGCCGGTGGCGATCGATCGGCCGCGGCCGGCGGCGGGATCCGGCAAACGGCCGGGCAACCGCGACAAAGGCGAAAAGGGCGACAAGGTCGACAAGGCCGAGCTGATCGCACCCGACGCGGCGACCCTGGGCGCGAAGTTCAAGGTGACGACCCGCGAGTACAAGGCCTACAAGGAGCGGATGGGCTCGCGGCTCGAGGCGGAGTGGACCGACGTCGCCAGCATGGTCGGCTACCTGTCGACTCCCGAGAAGCGGATCTCCTTCGACAAGAAGATCGATCGCCTGCGCGCCAAGATGAGGGAGTAGTCGCCGCGAGGCATGTCCTGAGCCTGTCGAAGGGCTGAATTCTCCCGTCGGAAACCTGGCGGAAACAATCGCCCGGTACGGTCGCCGCATGAAGAAGGTCGAGGCGATCATCAAGCCCTTCAAGCTCGACGAGGTGAAGGAGGCGCTGGCCGAGATCGGGGTGCACGGCATGACCGTCACCGAAGTGAAAGGCTTCGGGCGCACCGGAGGCAAGAAGGAGGTCTACCGTGGCTCGGCCTATGTGGTCGACTTCGTGCCCAAGGTGAAGCTGGAGATCATCGTCGCTGACGACGCCGTCCGCCAGGTGGTGGCCACGATCACCGAGGCGGCGCGCACCGGCCGGATCGGCGACGGCAAGATCTTCGTGTCGCCGGTCGACGAGGTCATCCGCATCCGCACCGGCGAGACCGGCGAGGACGCGATCTAGCCGCGACCCGCAGCGATCCCGAGAACCGAGCTCAACCGCACACCGCGCAACCGATCGAGGAGAGAGTACCGACCATGGACGCCAAGGCCCTCAAGGACTACGCCGTCACGCACGGCGCCAAGATGATTGACTGCAAGTTTGTCGACTTCCTCGGCACCTGGCAGCACATCACCTACCCGATCGAACGCCTCGAGGACGGACTCGAGAACGGCTTCGGGTTCGACGGCAGTTCGATCCGGGGCTGGAAGGCGATCAACAGCTCCGACATGCTGATGATCCCCGAGGCGGCCACCGGCGTGATCGAGCCGTTCCTGCAGACCCCGACGCTGTCGCTGATCTGCGACGCCGTCGATCCCATCACCCGCGAACCGTACAGCCGCTGCCCACGCAGCCTGTCCAAGCGCGCGGTCAAGTTCCTCGAGTCCACCGGGCTGGCCGACAAGGCGTACTTCGGCCCCGAGGCCGAGTTCTTCGTCTTCGACGAGGTCCGTTACGAAGAGCGGATGCACACCGCCTCGTACATGGTCGACTCGGTCGAGGGCGCGTGGAACACCAACCGCTCCGAGGCCGGCGGCAACCTCGGCTACAAGCCGCGGGTCAAGGGTGGCTATTTCCCGACCGCCCCGGTCGACACCTTGACCGACATCCGTACGCTGATGGTGATGACCATGCAGGCGGTGGGCATCGAGGTCGAGACCCACCACCACGAGGTCGCGACCGCGGGTCAGTGCGAGATCGACATGAAGTACGACGAGCTCGTCAAGATGGCCGATCAGGTCATGTGGTACAAGCACATCGTCAAGAACGTCGCCCACCAGCACGGCAAGACGGCGACGTTCATGCCCAAGCCGCTGTTCGGCGACAACGGCAGCGGGATGCACACCCATCAGTCGCTGTGGAGCGCCGGCAAGCCGCTCTTCGCCGGCGATGGGTATGCCGGGCTGTCGGACATGGCGCTGTACTACATCGGTGGTCTGCTCAAGCACGCCGGTGCGATCTGCGCGTTCGCGAACCCGACCACCAACAGCTATCGGCGGTTGGTCCCGGGTTACGAGGCGCCGGTCAACCTGGCGTACTCGGCGCGCAACCGCTCGGCGTCGATCCGCATCCCGATGTATTCGCCGTCACCGAAGGCCAAGCGCCTCGAGCTGCGGTCGCCGGATCCGAGCTGCAACCCGTACCTGGCGTTCTCGGCGATGCTCATGGCCGGCCTCGATGGCATCGAGAACCGGATCCATCCCGGCGAGCCGCTCGACAAGGACATCTACTCGCTGTCCCCCGAGGAGCTGGCGCTGGTCCCGACCGTGCCCGGGTCGCTCGACCGCGCCCTCGAGGCGCTGCGGGCCGACCACGCCTTCCTGCTCAAGGGCGACGTCTTCTCGACCGATCTGCTCGATGCCTGGCAGGCCTACAAGTCGGAGAATGAGGTCGATCACGTCCGCCTGCGGCCGTGCCCGTCGGAGTTCTACCTCTATTACGACTGCTGATTCCCCGGCACCGCCAGGCGCCCGTGCAGGCCTTGTGCGAACGCTCGCACATGGCCTATACTCTTGAGGTTTCCGGGGGGAGGTCACCCGGGGATCCAAGGCGCGTGAATTTCAACGAGCTCGCCGAACGCTTGACGGTCGACTCCTTTCGCCGGGCGCCGACAGGGCTGTATTCGGCAGTCGTGGGGGCCTGCGCGCGGACGCCGGTCCCCCGTGCCCTGCGCGCGCCGCTCTATGGAGCGTTTGCGCGCGCCGTCGACGCCCGCGTCGACGAGGCGGCCGAGTCGCTCGCACACTACCCCAGCTTCGGTGACTTCTTCGCGCGCCGCCTGCGCGACGGGGCCCGCCCGATCGACCCCGCGCCGGTGATCGCACCGTGTGATGGGGTGGTCGCGGCCGCGGGATCGATCCTCGATGGCACGCTGGTCCAGGCCAAGGGCCGCACGTATTCGGTCGCCGAGCTGCTGACCGTGCCGAGCCTGGCGGCAGCGCTTGGCGGCGGCCAGTTCGTGACCGTGTACCTGTCGCCGCGTGACTACCATCGGGTCCACAGTCCGGTCGACGCCACGCTCTGCGGTTATCACTACGTCCCCGGCGCGCGCTGGCCGGTCAGCGGGCCATTCACCCGCCACGTCGACCGACTGCTGGCCGTCAACGAGCGCCTGGTGATCGAGCTGGCGACCGAGTGGGGCCCGGCGGCGGTCGTGATGGTCGCCGCCGCCGGCGTCGGCAACGTCTGGTTGTCGCATCTCGGCGGCGACACCCGCACCTGGCGCGACAGCGGCGAGCCGCGTCATGTCGCGCGGACCCCGACCCCGGTCGAGGCCGGCGATGAGCTGGGGGCGTTCCTGCTCGGATCGACGGTGGTGATGCTCCTGCCGGCCGGGGCGCCGCGACTCCGCGCGGCCCATGACGGTGACGTGGTGCGCTGCGGCGAGTCGATGGTCGAAGGAGGTCGACCGTGAGCAAGGGCGCCGATGACGAGACCTCCGAGATGGAGGAGGGCATGACCACCGCCGAGCGCCGGCGGCGGCGCCGCCGCGGCGCCGGGCTGCGGATCCCGTCCGACAACGTGCCGCGGCGAAGCGGCCCGGTGACCTCGCCGGTGCCCGAGGATCCATCGCTGGCGATGTCGATCGCGTACGCCTTCGCCGACGAGCCGTCCGGCGTCAATAGCCTTCCCGATCGGCTCGATGGGCTCGAAGACCACCGGCTCGAAGACCACCTGGATGACCTGGATGACGAGACCCGCATCGAGGCGCCGCCGCCGCACGGCTCGGTGCCCGGCGTGCCGACCCAGGTCATCGACGACGTGGTGCCCGACGGTCGGACGCGACAGATGGCGGCGGTGAACCTGGAGGCGCTGGGTCTGTCGCTGGGTGACGGCGAGGGCGACTCGGTGCCCGACGGCGCAGCGGCGTCCGACGCCGTCGACATCGACGTCGACGGCATGGGCGATGGGCCGGCCCTGGGTGACGACGGCGAGTTCGAGGAGCGCGAGGCGGTACCGATCACGCGCCGGCCGGCCACCGTGCCACCGCCGGTGCCGTCGCGGCCCATCGACGTGACGTTCAACCCGTTCTCGCTGAGCGACGTGGCGCGCGGCAACCAGGCCCGGGCCATCACCGACGTCGACGATCCGCGCGCCGACGAGGGCGTGGTCGCGGCGCGGATGCCGCGCGCGGCGACGGTGGCGCTCTCCGAGGACGACCTCGAGGAGCTGCTCGAGATGACCCCGGCCCCGCGATCGGTCCCGTTGCCGCCGTCAGCCGCAGCCGCACCGATCGTTGCCGCGCCGGGGGCCCCGCTCGCGGTCGCGAGCGCGGCCCCCGGACCACCGCCGATGCCGGCGCCATCGGCAGCCCCGATCGCCGCGGTGATGGGCAACACCACCGGCGAGGCGGTGGCCCTGGTCGAGGCCGATCTGCAGGAGTTCGCGGCGCCGTCCGACGCCAGCGATTCGGGCGAGATCCTCGCCGACGAGATCGTCGAGGTCGAACAGGAATCGCGGGCGCCGGTGGCGATCCCGGTCCAGACCTCGGGCCCGATGCACGTCGCGCCGCCACCGCCACCCGCGGCGGCGTCGGGAACCGCGCCGCCGCCAGCGCCACAGAAGGCCCCCGGTGCACCACCCGCGCCGGTGGTCAAGCGCTCGGTCGCCGCGCGCCACGCCGCGGCGTCGGCCGCCGCGCAGCCGTCGGCGGACGCGGAGGCGCGCAAGAAACGTCGCGGCAAGCCGTGGTTCGAGGAGATCTTCGACGAAGACTACCTGCGCACCTTGCCATTCCTGACCCCGCAGGCGACCCAGTCCGAGGCGCTGATGGCGATCGAGTCGCTGGGGATCGCGGCCGGCGCCTCGGTGCTCGACGTCGGCTGCGGCTACGGCCGCCACGCCATGGAGCTGGCTGCGCGCGGCTTCCACGTCGTCGGCGTCGACCTGTCGTTGCCGCTCTTGCTGCGCGGTGCCGACGAGGCCCAGCGCCGCGGTCTCGACATCAACTTCGTCCACGCCGACATGAGGGAGATGGACTTCGACGCCCAGTTCGACGGCGCCTACTGTCTGTTCTCGACCTTTGGCTACTTCGATGACGAGACCAACAAGAAGACCGCCACCCTGATCGCCAAGGCGCTCAAGCCGGGTGCCAAGTTCGCCCTCGAGATCCTCAACCGCGACTATGTCATCGGCGATCTGCCGGCGCGGGTGTGGTGGGAGGGCGACGGTTGTGTCGTGCTCGAGGAGGTCGAGTTCAACTACTTCTCCTCCCGGGTGCAGTCCAAGCGCTCGGTCGTGTTCGACGACGGCCGCCAGGTCGAGCAGGAGATCTCGATCCGCGTCTATTCCCTGCACGAGGTCGGCAAGCTCCTCCACGCCGCCGGCCTCCGGGTGCTCGAGGTGTCGGGCAGCATGGCCTCACGTGGTCGGTTCCTCGGCAATCGCTCCCGCGAGATCATCGTTGTCGCTGAACGGCGACCGCCTGACAGCAAGTCCTGACAGCGGGCTGACACATCGTCCTGGCGCATCGTCCTGTTGGCAGGCTGACCCGCCGCCGATGTAGGTGAGGGTGACGCGCGCCATGATTCCCGCCCCTTGCGGGGCTGGTCGCCACCGCGGTGGTGCAACTCCGCAGGTCCCGGCGTTTCTGGAATAGAGGCGGGGCGTCACGGGTAGGTCCTCGTATGGCCCCGCCGCCGTGCTTCTCGACACGAGACCAAAACGTTTTGCGTGGCCCGACGTCTGTATGAGCGTGGGCCGACACGAATCGGCCGGGAGGATGCCTTGAAGACGAGCGCTGCCACCATTTCCCGACCCCCCGACGCTTCGCGCCAGGCGGTGACGCCACGTCGTGCGACGCGCTTGCGCGCGCTCGCCCGCCGTCGACCCGCCCCGGTCGAGACCACCGCCGAGGATGGCCCGGCGCCCGCGAAGAGCGTCCGCGCCGCGCAGCGGCAGGGCAAGACCGACGGCTCCGGCTATCTGGGCATGTACTTCCGCGACATGGCCACGCTGCACGTGCTCCGGCCCGAGGAGGAGTTCACCTCGGCGCGCGAGATCGAGGGCCTCGAGATCACGGTGTGGCAGCAGCTGTTCAGCTTCGCAGCCGGGCTGCCGCTGGTGCTCGACGCGGTCGACGCCGAGTCGCCTGGCCTCGCCGAGGTCAAGACGCTGCGCAAGATCGCCGCGTCGGAGCCCGGGCCGCGCGTGGCCCGGGCCGCCGGGCGGGCCGCGGTTCGCCTGCGCGAGCTCGACAACGATCGGTTGTTCGTCGACGCCGGGCTGGCGGCGGTCGACCGGATCGAGCGCGGTTACCTGACCCTGCCGCGCGCCGTGCGGCAGTCGCGCGCCTACACCGAGTGGCTGCGCCGTGTCGAGGCCGCGGCCCGCGCCGCCCACGACGCCCGCAACGACTTCGTGAAGGCCAACCTGCGCCTGGTGATCAGCATCGCGCGTCGGTTCAACCATGGCCGCATGTCGCTCGCCGATCTGATCCAGGAGGGCAACATCGGCCTCATGAAGGCGGTCGAGCGCTACGACTACCGCCGTGGCTTTCGGTTCTCGACCTACGCCAGCTGGTGGATCCGACACGCCATCAGCCGCGCGCTGGCCGACAAGGGCCGCGAGATCCGCTTGCCGGTCCACATGATCGACGCCCACCACCGCCTGACCAAGGCGCGCCGCGAGCTGACGTCACGGCTGCAGCGGCCGCCGACGGTGGAGGAGCTGGCCATCGCCACCAAGATGCCGACCGAGAAGGTCGAGAACATGCGGCGCTGGGTCCTCGAGCAGTCGGTCTCGATCGACCGTCCGGTCGGCGACGAGGATGGTCGCAACCTGGCCGAGATCCTCGAGGATCCCGATCGCGAGGAGCAGTCGCCGACCGCTGACCTCGAGATGGTGGCGCTGACCGGCGAGGTCAAGAGCCTGTTGCGCGAGCTGCGCCCGATCGAGGCTGACATCTTGCGCCAGCGCTTCGGGCTGGAGACCGAGCAGGAGTTGACGCTCAAGGAGATCGGCGAGAAGTACAACCTGTCGCGCGAGCGGATCCGACAGCTCCAGGAGCAGGCGCTGTCCAAGATGCGACGGGCACTCCAGCGCAAGGAAATGATGTAGGGTCTTCCGATGAAGGCAGCCTTGGTCCTTGCGCTCGCGATGGCGGTCGGCGCGGCGTGCGGCAGCAACGACGGCAAGCTCAAGGTGTTCGGGCTGGCCCCGAACATCGGTGACGCGCTGGGCGGCCAGTACGTGGTCATTCGCGGTCAGAACTTCCAGAAGCAGGCCCGCACCGCCAAGGTCTACTTCGGCGACCGGCAGGGCAACGTCATCCGCTTCAGCGGCAACAACGATTCCTCCGAGCTGATCGTGCAGGCGCCGGGCGGCGAAGCCGGCCAGGCGGTCGACGTGCTGGTGGTGTTCGAGCCCGGTGGCGAGCTGCCGCTCATCAGCAAGGGCTTCACCTACGTCGACAAGAAGTCGGTCGACGTCGGCGATCTCGACACCGCCACCAAGAAGCCGTAGGCCTGTCCTGAGCCTGTCGAAGGGCCTCCGCGCTGGTTCCCGCGCTGGGATGGTCCTGGTCAGGCCCTCAGGCGGTGAGGTTCAGCCGGAACAGTTGCTGGCCCATCAGCACGAACGACTCGTTGATCAACCCGCGTTCGCCGGGAACCTTCACGAACGTCCCGTTCGAGCTCCCGAGATCTTCGAGAAAGATGCGGCCGTCGCGCGCGACGATCCGCGCGTGCAGTCCCGACACGTAGCCGTCGTCCGGGAAGTTGATCTCGCCGCGCTCGCGGCCAAGCGTGATCTCCTCACCGAGCAGTGGGAAGCACGCGCCGTCGACTTCCTTGCCGATGATCACGGTGACCTTTCCCCAGTAGCCCGGGTTGGGGCTGCCCATGACCTCGGTGCCGTCGGCCATCGGCTCCGGCGCGGTGATCAGATCGAAGCGGAGCAGCTCCTGGCCCAGGCGCAGGATCTGGCCGGGGTGGATCTCCTCGGCCTCGGTCATCTTCACGAACACGCCGTTGAGGCTGTCGAGATCGCGGACCGTGGCGGTCGTGCCGGTGACCACCAGCTCGGCGTGGACCGGCGACAGGTAACCGTCGGTCTCGAACACCGGCCCGAAATTGCGGCCGATCTTGTTCTCCCCCTGGCGCAGCTCGTGGGTTCCGCCCTCGCTACCGTCGGGCCGGATCAACGTCATGATGGCGCGCGGCGCAGGACGTGCCGCGACCGGCGGTGCCGCGGCGGGCGCTGGCATGCCCATCGGCATGATGGCCGGTTGTGACACCTCGTCCATGCGGCAGCCACAGGCACCGCAGAAGCGGAATCCCGGTGGCACGTCGGAGCCGCATTGCGGGCAGCGACGCGGACCGGAGACGACGGCCGCGGCGGGCGGTGCACCGAACCCGCCCATCGGCACGCCGGGCGGCACCCCGGGCGGTGGGCCGGTTGGCGGGCCAGCCGAGGGTGGCGCGCCGGGGGGAGGTCCGGACGACGGGAATCCGTGTGGAGCGCCCGAGAAGCCCGGTGGTGGTGGCATCGGGCCGGGACCCATACCACCCATGCCCGGCGGCGGCCCCATCGGTCCAGGCCCCATGCCACCCATGCCTGGCGGCGGCCCCATCGGTCCAGGCCCCATGCCACCCATGCCTGGCGGTGGCCCCATCGGGCCGGGCCCCATGCCACCCATGCCTGGCGGCGGGCCAAGCGGCCCGGGTCCCATGCCTGGCGGCGGGCCAAGCGGTCCCGGGCCCATGCCCGGCGGCGGGCCGAGCGGGCTCGGACCCATGCCCGGCGGTGGGCCCATCGGACCGGGGCCCATGCCGTGTCCGGAGAGGCCCGGCGGCATGCCCGCCGGCGGAAATCCAGGTGGCGGCGCCGGCATTCCGGGCAGCGGTCCGGGCCCGACACCAGGCAAGCCACCGGTGGGGCGGGGTGGCTGCGCGGTCAGTCCCGAGGTGTCGGCCATCATCGTCTTCATCATGGCCATGTCGCCGCCGCCCTTGCCGGGCGCGGTGAGTTCGGCCCCGCAACCAAGGCAGAACTTGTAGTGATCCTGGTTCTCTTTCCCACACCGATTGCAGACGATCATTCGAACCCCGAGGCTGGTAGGGACGCGCCGATCCTACACGATCTCGACGCGCAGGAGCTGCTGCCCCATGAAGACGTAGTCGCCGTGATCGAGCGAACGCTCGCCGGCAACACGGGTGAACGTGCCGTTCTTGGATCCGAGATCGGTGAGCATGAGGCGGCCGTTTTCCCACGCCAGCTGCGCGTGGTGGCCGGAGATGAACGGGTCATCGCCGAAGTTGATGTCGTTGCCCTCACGGCCCATCCGAACCGTGCCGGTCGAGGAGCAGAACCCGATGCCGGTGTCGCCGCCGCGCAGGGTCTGAACCACGCGCAGCGCCGCGCCCCGGCGCGGACTGGCGAAGAAGTAGGTGCCGTCCTCGATCGCCTCGTCGGTGATGTCGGCGACCAGCGCGGCCTCGAGCATCTGCTCGCCGACCAGGAACTTCGAACCGATCGGGATCTCGACCGCCCCGCTGACGCGCACGAACACGCCGTTGGTGGAATCCTCGTCGCGCACCACCAGCCGGCCGTCGCGGTAGAAGAAGTTGGCGTGCACCGGTGACAGGAACGGATCCTCGGCGAACAGGATCGGACAGTCGACGCGGCCAGCCAGGTGATCTTCGCCGGCGAGCGTGAACGAGACGCCGTCGAGTCCGTCGCCCCGGATCAGGGTCAGCTTGGCCCGCGCGCCCTGGATGGCGCCGAAGAACTGGGTCCGGCGGCCGGGCTTCTCCCCGCCGGGCGCCGGCCGCGGGCGCGCGACGTCCATCCGGGCGCCACACTTGCCGCAGAACCGGTTGCCGGGCAGCACCGGCGCGTCGCACTCCGGGCACGGAACCGACGCCGCCGGGTTGGGCTGCGCCGGCGGCCGGTTGCCGGTCGGCGCGCCGACGCGGGTCTCGTCATCGAGGGAGAGGCTCGCACTACAGCGTGCGCACCGCGCGGTCCCCATCGCCGCGAGAGTGCTGCACTGGTCGCAGACCAGCCCGACGTCCATGCCCGCCGAGGATAGGCTGCCGCGCGATCGCCGTCAAACTTGCGAAAGCACGTTGTTTTCGATCTGGGAACCCGAGGCGGGTCGGTCAGCGGGCGCCGGCTGCCGCGCGGACCGCATCGTCGGGGTCGTCAGCGGCCAGTTCGAGCAGGCGGGGCGTTGCGCGCGGATCGCCGATCGCCACCAGCGCGCGCGCCGCGCTGGCGCGTACGGCGGGGTTGACGTCTCGGGTGGCGTCGAGCAGCGCTGGCACCGCGGCCGTCGCGCGCAGACTGCCCAGCGCCGCGGCGGCGGCGTCGCGTACGAACGACCACGGATCGCGGAGCGCCTTCACCAGCGCGGCGACATCGCTGTCGCCGCCCAGGCCGCCCAGCGCGGTGGCGGCGTGCTGGCGGTCCTCCCAGTCGGTCGAGGTCAGCTGCGCGACCAGCGCCACCTTCAGCGTCGGCGTCATCGCGCCGCGGCGATGGAGCACCGCGACCGAGCGGGTGGCGGCGGCGCGAACCAGCCGCGACGGCGAGCGCAACGCTTGCTCGACGGCCGCGGCGGCGGTGGGACCACCGATCTTGGCGGCGACTCCGAGCGCGCGTGCCGCGACCTTGAAGTCGTCGTCGCTGGCGCGCCTGATCACGGCGGGCAGGATGGCCACGCCGATCGCCTCGAGCGCCGCCACCACGACTGGCGGCGCCGCCGCGGGAACGATCGCGCCGACGCCGAGCCCGGCGTCGCGGGCGTCGAGATCGGTGAGCACCGAGAGCGCCTCGTCGCGGTGGCTGCCCAGCCCGACGTTGATGGCCGCCGCGATGGCGGCGGCGTGGGCGACGATGGCGCTGGCCGGGATCGCGCTGTCCGGGAGCTGGCCGGGCAGGTCGCGCACCAGGGCCGCCAGGTCCAGCTTGCCAGCCCGCATCGGATAGGTAGTCGTCTCGGGCGCGGTCGCCGCGTGTGGGTCGCCGAGCTGGGCGATGGCCCACGCGATCGTCGAACGATCCTGGCCGACCCGGCGAAAGTACGCGGCCCACAACGCCGGCAGCGCTCGCTGGTCGCCGAGCTGGCCCAGCGCCCAGGCGGCGATCCGCTGGGTCTCGCCGGCGTTGTCGGTCAGCGCCGCGGTGAGCGCGGCCAGCGCCGCCACCCCGTCGTCGGCGAGGCCGAGCGCGCACGCCGCCCGCACCAGGTCCGGCGTGCGGGCGTCGGTGGTGCGCTGCTCGACGGCGGTGCGGGCGCGGACGTCGGTGAGCCGACCGAGGCCCAGGCAGGCGAGGGCCTGGACCGAGGGCCGGCCGTCGCCGAGCGCCGCGAGCAGCGCGGGCAAGGTCCGCGGGTCAGCGACGCGCCCCAGCGTGAACACGGCGGCCTCCCGGAGCGCGACGTCGCCATGCTTCGCCATCGGCAGGGTCTCGGGAACCACGCGCGGATCGCCGAGCTGGCCGGCGGCCACCAGCGCGGCCACCCGCGACTCGAGATCGAGGGCCTGGGTCAGCGTGCCGGCGCTGCGCGGCGCGCTCGGATCGACGGCGGCCGGTTCTTCGCGCGCGACCCGCACCAGCGGCATCGCCGCCGCCTTGTTGCCGAGATGGCCGAGCACCGCGACCGCGACCGCGCGCTGCGCTGGATCGCTCTCGTCGGCGAGCGCATCGAGGAGCGCCTTCATGCCGCCGCGGCCGAGCCGCTCGAGCTCGGCCTTGGCGGCGGCGCGGACCTCGGGCGGGCCGCGCCGGGTGCGTTCCTCGAGCGGCTCGACGTAGTGATCGAACAGCTCGACCAGGATGCGGCGGTACACCGGCTTGTGACCGAGGATGGTCGACAGCGGCGCGACCACCTTCTCCAGCTCGCCGAGCGAGCCCTCGGCCTCGGCCAGCACGATGGCGCGCTTGCCGGCGCGGAGCAGCTGATCGTCGTCGGTCGACTGGCGCAGCACGCGACGGTAGAGCTCGATCGCCTGGTCGTGCTGGTTGAGCAGATCGTAGATATCGGCGAGCTCGAAGTGGGCCTTGAAGTTGCGCGGGTCGAGCGCGATCGTCTGCTCGTACGCCGCCGCGGCCTTCTCGAAGTCGTTCATCTCGAAGTAGCGCTCGGCCAGGCGCTGGTACGCGACCGGATCGTTGGGGCTCTTGGCCAGCGCCTTCTGCGCCCAGTCGATCGCCTCGGTGTCGCGACGCGCCTTGGTCATGATCTCGGCGATCTGCCCGTACACCTCGCGTTCGCGCGCCGGCGCGATCACGGCCAGGATCTTGAGCTTGTCGACGGCCTGGTCCCACATCTGAGCGGCGGTGTAGGCCTTGACCAGATCCTGGATGGTGTCCTGATCGTCGGGGGCCAGCTGGTGCAGGCGCTCGAGGGTGGCGCGCGGCTCGCCCTTCACCGCCCGCGTCGGGTGCTCGTAGTGGGCGACCAAGAAGTAGCCGGCTTCGAGATCCGGCGGCGTCTTGCGGAACGCGAGCTGCCAGCGATCGACGTACTCACGGGCCTTGCGGCCGCTGTCCCAGCGCTGCAGGACCGCGACGATGCGGCGGCGGGCCTCGCGTCGCGCCGAGCGATCGCTGGGCTTGGTCCACAGCGTCAGCGCTTGCTCCCAGTCGGCGACCGCCTCGTCGAACTGCTTCTGCCGCTCGTGGATCTGGGCCCGGCCCTTGTAGAGCTCCGGGTTCTGCGGCGCGAGCTTGATGGCCTTGGCGTAGTAGACCAGCCCTTCGGTGGGCGCATCGTGCTCGGCGAGGACGTCGCCGAGCTTGGCGTAGCCCGACGCGGAGCGGGTGTTGGCGATGCGCTTCCAGGTCAGCATCGCTTTCTCTTTCTGGCCGCGCTGGTGGTACTGCTCACCGAGCGTCACCAGGTGGGCGGGATCGTCGGGCTCGAGGCGCGCCAGGCGCTCGAGCGCGATCAGCGCCAGGTCGTCCTTGCCCCAGCGCAGGTAGATCTCGGCGATCGCCGATTGCGCGCCGCCGTCGCCGGGGAAGCGACCCTCCATGCGGCGCAGCACCTCGAGCGCCTTCTTGGCCTCGCCGGCGCGCCAGTAGCGCTCGGCGAGCTCGATCTGGAAGCGCGCCTCGCCGGGCGCCTCGCGCACCACGACCTCGTACTGCGCCAGCGCCTCCTTGTCGCGGCCGACGGTCTCGAGCAGCTGGATCAGGCGGCGCTGGGTCTCCAGCTCGTACGGCGCCTTGGCCACCGCCTTCTTGTAGGCGACCACCGCCTGCTCCTGGTCGCCGGTCTCCTCGTACAGCCGGGCCAGCGTGTCCCACTCGAAGTGGCCACGGCGGGCCGCGGTCCACTCCTGCTCGTAGTACGTGAGCAGCTCGGGTAGCGTCTGGGTGCGGCGGTAGATGTCGATGATCCGCGCGGTCAGCTCGACCTCGAGGTAGTAGCCGCGCGGCACGAGCTTGATGGCGCGCCGATAGGCGGCGATCGCCGGTGCGTCCTCGCCCTTGCCCTCGAGCGCCTGGCCGATGCGCGCCACGACCTCGACCCGGCGCGCCGGGTCGCTACCGAGCCGCTTCTCGGTCTCCTCGTAGACGGCGATGGCCTCGTCGTGGCGGCCGGCGTGGGCCAGCGCGTCGCCGAGCTCGAGCCGCAGCGTGGCGTTGCCGGGATCGAGCGCGATGTACTGGTTGAAGTAGGCCCGGGCGCCCTCGATGTCGCCGGCCGCCAGCGCGAGGTCGGCGAGCGCGCGCAGCGCCTTCATCTTGACGACCTTGGTGGTGCCGGTGGCGGCGAGCGCCTTGTCGAACGCGGCCCGCGCTTCGGCGTTCTTGCCCGCGGCGCGCAGCAGCGCGCCCAGCTCGACGGCGACCGCAGCATCGCTCTTGACCGCCGCGGCGCGCTCGAACAGCGCCAGCGCCGCGTCGTCGTCGCCCTGGCCGCGCGCGATGCGACCGAGGACGACCAAGGTCGCCCAGTCGTCGGCCTTCTTGGCGAGCAGCGCTTCGTACTCGCCGCGCAGCTGCGCCACGGTGCGATAGCGGCGGTACATGGTGAGCAACCTGGCGAGCGCGTCGGCGTCGCTGGGGTTGCGGGCCAGGATGCCCTTGAGCTTGCCGACCACCGCCTTGTCGAAGGGATCGCGCTCGACCGACCAGTCGTCGCCCTGGGCGGCGGCGCCGGTCGGGGGGCCGAGGGCGATCGCGGCGACGATGACAGCAGTGGCGAAACGGCGCATCGGGTTCCTCACCCGACTATAACGCGCGCGACCGCCAGACGCTGCCCGGGGTTGAACGCGCGCGCCGGCCGTTACGCGGTCGCGCCGCGAATGCGGGCCAGCAACCCGCCCAGCTGGTCGCGCCGGCTCTCGACGCAGTACTCGCGCAGCTGGCGGGCATGGAGGTGCGCCATCGCGACGAAGCGAACCCCGATGCCGCTCGCCAGATCGTCGCCCTTGCGGTAGCAGACCTCGCCCTTGGCCCAGATCGTCTCGGGCTGTCCAGGCAGCTCGATCTCGAGCGCCATCGTGGTGCCTGGCGCCGGCGCGCGCGATGAGACCGCGCACAGCCGCATGCCGGTGTCGCTCAGGTCCTCGGCCAGCGCCCGCACCGGTCGGTCGCGGATGAACGAGGTGAGCAGGGTGGTGAACGGGATCCGGTAGCCGAGCCGTCGGTCGCGCATGGTGGGCTCCTGGTGGGTCGATGTAGGTCTTGATCGTACCCGTCTCGTTGTCCGGGGCCACTTTCTGGCAGGATGATCCCGGTGACCGTCGAGGACTTCCCGTGGCACCAGCTCCGGCCAGCGAGCCAGGCGGGGTCGCGCGCGGCGGCGTGGGTCGACGCGCTGAGGTCGCCCGCGGGTGGCACGTTCGGCGAGCTGCGGTGGCGTCGGGCGTCGCACGGCGATGCGGCCGAGGTCCGGCGTCGCCTCGGCGAGCGCAGCCTGGCCCGGGTGCGTGTGCGCCGCGGCGGCGCCGAGGCGATCGTCGCGGTGCCGTGGCGAGTCTGGCGCGCCCTGGCGCAGGCCATTCTCGGCGACGATGGCGAGCTGCCGGCGCCGCGGTCGCCGACGATCGCCGAGCGCGCCTTCACCGCCGCCGCGGTCGCCGACGCGATGGCCCGGGCCGGTGTGGCCGGCGCGGTCGAGCTCGGCGACGAGTCGGCTTCGTGGCCGGGGCCGGCGTTGCTGGTCGAGCTGGCGGTGTCGGCGCCGGTCGCGGCGGAGCTGCTGGTGGCGCTGCCGCTGTCGCTGCCGGCCGCGAATCCGCGATCGCTCTCGGAGCTGATGCGATCGCGCGGCGATCGCCTGCCGCCGGTGGTGGCAGCCGTCGCGCTGGCGCGCGGCCGGGTGGCACGATGGGGCGACGCGGCGCCGCGTGATGTGGTGGTGGTGGGACCGCCGTCCGCGGCCTTGCTCGTCGGCCGCGGCGCGATCGAAGTTGCGCTTGACGCCCGCGGTGTCGGGGTTACGGTGCTGGCCCCCTACGAGAGGACTGCGATGCCTGGCGATGACCTCGCTCACGATCTTGCCATCCCGATCGCCATCGTCGCCGGTGACGTGACCATGTCAGCGCGGGCCTTGCTCGAGCTGGCGCCCGGCCAGGTGCTGTCTCTGGGCTGCGCGCTGGGTGGCCTCGTGGAGCTGCGCTCCGGTGCCCGCTGCCTCGCCCGCGGCGAGCTGGTCACCATCGACGGCGAGCTGGGCGTGCGAGTCACCGAGCTTGTCGCGGCGCCCCCCACTGTGGTAGCCACACGCGAATAGCCCATGCCGGTCTACGAGTATCACTGCACGTCGTGCGAGAAGGACTTCGAGTACGAGCACCGCATGGCCGATCCACGCCGCACGGTCTGCGAGGCCTGCGGCGGATCGCTCGAGCGCCTCATCTCGCGAACCTCGTTCGCGTTCAAGGGCGGCGGTTGGTACAAGGATCTCTACGCGTCGGCGAAGCCGGCCGCGGCCGAGAGCGGCGGATCGCCGGCGGGTGGCGCGGCCAGCAGCGGCACCGCGAGTGGCGACGGTGGTAGCTCGAGCGGCGGCGGCGGAGCCGAGGGCGGGGCGTCGGGCGGTTCGTCGGGCGGTTCCGAGGGTGGCTCGTCGGGTGGTTCGTCGGGTGGCTCGTCGGGTGGCTCGTCGGGCGGCGGCAGCGCGCCGTCGACACCCGCGGCGCCAGCGGGCGGTAGCGGTTCGGCAGGCGCAAAAGCGGCGTCGTGACCGCGCGCGTTCTCGACGGCAAGGCGCTCGCGGCGCAGGTCAAGCTCGAGGTCGCGGCCCGCGTGGCCACGCTCCGCGCGCGGGGCGTGACCCCCGGGCTGGCGGTGGTGCTGGTCGGTGACGATCCAGCGTCGGCGGTCTACGTGCGCTCGAAGACCAAGGACGCGCGCGAGTGCGGTATCGACGCCGGCGACCATCGGTTGCCGGCCGACGTGTCGCAAGCCGTGTTGCAGGCGCTGGTGACGCGTCTCGCTGCCGATCCGGCGGTCCACGGCATCCTGGTCCAGCTGCCGCTACCCAAACACCTCGATCCCGATCAGGTCATCGATGCGATCCCGCCCCACAAGGACGTCGACGGGCTGCACCCCGACAACCTGGGCCGCCTCGCCCAGGGGCGCGCGCGCTTCGTCGCCTGCACGCCGCAAGGCTGCATGCGGCTGCTCGGCCTGGCCGGCGTCGAGCTCGCCGGCGCGAGCGCGGTGGTGATCGGGCGCAGCGTGCTGGTCGGACGGCCGGCGGCGCTGCTGCTCACCAACGCGAGCGCCACGGTGACGCTGTGCCACTCGCGCACCCACGACCTGTCCGAGATCGTCGCCGCGGCCGAGATCGTGATCGCCGCGGTCGGTCGTGCCGAGCTGATCCGCGGCGCGTGGATCCGACCGGGGGCGACGGTGATCGACGTCGGCATCAACCGCACCGCCGACGGCAAGCTGATCGGCGATGTCGAGTACGCCGCCGCCGCCGAGCGCGCCGCGGCCATCACCCCGGTGCCGGGCGGGGTCGGACCGATGACCCGCGCCTGCCTGCTCGAGAACACGGTGACGGCGGCGGAGGGAGAGCCGTAACCGTACCGGTACCGGTACCGGTACCGGTACCGGTGCTGCCGATACCGATACCGATACCGATACCGATACCGATACCGATACCGATACCGATACCGAGTCCGAGTCCGAGTCCGAGTCCGAGTCCGAGTCCGAGTCCGAGTCCGAGTCCGAGTCCGAGTCCGAGTCCGAGTCCGAGTCCGAGTCCGAGTCCGAGTCCGAG
>CANKMW010000110.1 GCA_947483555.1 Myxococcales bacterium | reverse complement strand
TCGCACCATTGAAGGCGGCGGCCTTACTGCCCTCCACGCCGCACCATCATCCACCCGCGTTCGTTCCCCGGCAATCTCGGAACCCCTTCGGTGAGAAGCTCAGGACGACCGGTAGGGGCAGCGCAAGCGATCGGACTTGCAGTGGTTTCTAACTGATCGGTGTTCTAGCTCAGTAACGCAGGAAGGCGCTGGCCCAGGTGAGGCCGGCGCCGAAGGCGATCAGGGCGACGGTGTGGCCAGGCTGGATCTTCCCCAGCGCGATCGCCTCGTGCATGCAGATCGGGATCGAAGCCGCGGTCGTGTTGCCGTACTTCTGGATGTTGTTGTGCATCTTGTGTTCGGGCAACCCGATCAGCTTCGCCACCATCTGGTTGATGCGAAGGTTGGCCTGGTGAGGGATGACCATGTCGATGTCCTCGAGCTTGAGGTCGTTGATGACCATGCCCTCCATCAGCACCATCGGCATGCGCGTGACCGCGTGCTTGAAGACCTTCTTGCCGACCATCGACGGGTAGTGCTTGCCGGCCGCCATGTCGGCCGCGGTGATCCGCGGATGATTGCGCGACGCCGGCGACTCCGCCCACAGGATCTCGGCTTCGCGCCCATCGGCGTGCAAGTGCGTCGACAAGATCCGATGCGATGCATCGGGTGAGCGCCCGACCACCACCGCGCCGGCGCCGTCGCCGAACAGCACGGTCACGTCGCGGCCCCGCGTGCTGACGTCGAGCCCGGTCGAGTGCACCTCGCTACCGATGACGAGGATGTTCTTGTACTGGCCGGTCCGCACGAAGGCGTCGGCCATCGCCAGTCCGTAGATGAACCCGGTGCACTGCTGCCGGATGTCGTAGCAGGGAATGTCGCGCAGCCCGAGCAAGCGCTGCACGAACACCCCGGTGCCCGGGAACTGCACATCGGGCGACAGCGTGGCGTAGACCAGCATGTCGATGTCGGCGGCGGCCAGCCCGGCCTTCTCCATCGCCTCGGCGCAGGCCTTGGCGGCCATCTCCGCGCCGCCCTCACCCGGATCGACCCAGCGCCGCTCCTCGATCCCCGATCGCTCGACGATCCACTCGTGCGTGGTCTCCATGAGCTGGGCCAGATCGTGGTTGGTGACCACCCGCGGCGGCACGTAGGCCCCCACGCCCAGGATGCGACTGCGAAACTCCGACATGGTCCCCCCAAACGGACGACTGGGACTCAGACGTCCAGATTCCTGACGTTCAGCGCGTTCGCCTCGATGAACGCGCGGCGCGGCTCGACGAGATCGCCCATCAACGTGGCGAAGATCTCGTTGGCGACCTGGGGATCTCGGACGTCGACCTTGAGCAGGTTGCGCCGGACCGGATCCATCGTCGTCTCCCAGAGTTGATCTGCGTTCATCTCGCCCAGGCCCTTGTAGCGCTGGATCTGCAGGCCCTTGCGCCCGATCTCTTCGATCACGGTCGCGACCTCGTCGAAGGTGTGCGCCACCTGCGCGGCTCCACTGGCCGGCGTGATCGTGAACGGCCCGGCCAGCACGTGGAGCAGCTCGTCGGTGATCCGCCGCAACTCGACGAACTCGGCGGACCTGACCAGCTCGAAGCCGAGGATGGTCTCGCGGCGAACGCCGAACATGCCGGGCGCGGCGCGGATCGTCCAGGTGCCGTGCTCGGCGTCCTGGCGCAGCTCGAGATCGACACCGCCCAGCTCGCCATGGAGCCGGGTCAGCTCGGCCTTGACCGCCGCACAGAGGACCACGAGGCGCGCCTTGTCGCGGAGGTCGTCGGGGCGCAACCCGAGCTCGGCAAAGGCGGCGGCGATGCGGCCGTCGCCGCGACGATCGAGGTGGCCACGCATGCGGCGCGCCTCGTAGACCTGCTTGACCGCGTCCTTGATGGCGTCGCCCTCGAGCGTCGCGGGCACGGTCGCGCGCGTCCCGGCGACGATCGCCTCGTCGCACACGCTGTCGAGCAGGTAGTCCTCGAGCGCCTCCTCGTTCTTGAGGTAGCGCTCGTGCTTGCCCTTCTTCACCTTGTAGAGTGGGGG
Organism: Myxococcales bacterium; assembly: GCA_947483555.1. Lineage (GTDB taxonomy): Bacteria > Myxococcota_A > Polyangia > Haliangiales > Haliangiaceae > UBA2376. The sequence goes on along the minus strand of CANKMW010000110.1, from coordinate 25,461 downwards.
CTGCGCGATGTAGACGTGGCCGCCGCGGATCAGCTCTTCGAAGTGCCGATAGAAGAGCGTCAAGATCAAGGTGCGGATGTGCGAGCCGTCGACATCGGCGTCGGTCATGATGACGATGCGGTGGTACCGCAGTCGCGCGATGTCCTTCTCGACGCCGACGCCGGTGCCGAGCGCCGTGATGAGGGTCGCGATCTCCTGCGACGACAGCATGCGGTCGAAGCGCACTCGCTCGACGTTCAGGATCTTGCCCTTGAGCGGCAGGATGGCCTGGATGGCTCGGTCGCGGCCCTGCTTGGCCGAGCCGCCGGCGCTCTCGCCCTCGACGATGAAGAGCTCGCACTTGGTGGGGTCGCGCTCCTGACAGTCGGCGAGCTTGCCCGGCAACGACGTCATCTCGAGCGCACCCTTGCGTTGCACCATCTCGCGCGCCTTGCGCGCCGCCTCGCGAGCCCGGGCGGCGAGCGAGGCCTTGAGGATGACGATCCGCGCTTCCTTGGGGTTGCGCTCGAGGAACTCGCCCAGCTTCTCGCTGACCACCTGGTTGACCGCGGCCGCCACCTCCGACGAGACCAGCTTGTCCTTGGCCTGGTTCGAGTACTTGGGGTCGGGAACCTTGACCGAGAGCACGGCGGTGAGGCCCTCGCGGAGATCCTCGCCCGACAGCGAGGACCCCTTCATGTCCTTGAGGAGCTTGTACTCCGTGGCGTACGTGTTGATGGTGCGCGTGAGCGCCTGCCGGAAACCGGTCAGGTGCGTGCCACCGTCGCGGTTCTTGATGGTGTTGGTGAAGCAGACGATCTGCTCGTTGTAGCCTTCGTTCCACTGCAGCGCGACGTCGACGGTGATCCCGCCCTCGACCTCGGCACAGAACGCGATCACCTCGGGGTGCACGACGGTGTCGGTGGCGTTCATGTCGATGACGAACGTGCGGATGCCGCCCGAGTACTTGAACTCCTGGGTCTTCTCGTGGCGTTCGTCGTGGATGCGGATGGTGAGCCCGCTGTTGAGATACGCCAGCTCGCGCAACTTCTGGCTGAGCAGCTCGTAGCTGAACGCGGTCACGTTCTTGAAGATGGTCGGGTCGGGGTGAAACGTGACGCTGGTGCCGCGTTCCTTGGTCGGGCCCAGCTTCTCGAGGCCGGTGGTCGGGATGCCGCGCCCGTACTCCTGGTAGTAGACGTGGCCGTCGCGGTTGATCTCGAGGCGCAGCCAGTCCGAGAGCGCGTTGACGGCCGAGACGCCGACGCCGTGGAGACCACCGGAGACCTTGTAGCTGTCCTGGTTGAACTTGCCGCCGGCGTGCAACACCGTCATGACCAGCTCGGCCGTCGGACGCTTCTCGATGGGGTGGATGCCGACCGGGATTCCGCGCCCGTTGTCCTTCACCGTCACCGAGTTGTCGATGTGGATCAAGACGTCGATCTTGTTGCAGTGGCCGGCGAGCGCCTCGTCCACCGAGTTGTCGACCACCTCGTAGACCAGGTGGTGCAGGCCGGTGCCGTCATCGGTGTCACCGATGTACATGCCGGGCCGCTTCCGCACGCCCTCCAACCCCTTCAGGACGCTGATGCTGCCGTCCGTGTAGTCCCCCGCGCTCGAATCCGCCGGCGGAGCGTCTGAAGTACCTGGATCGCCTGGAGTAATTATCGGTTCCGCCATCGCCTCGGGCTCCGAAGAGGTCACGGTTCGTACCACACTCGGCCCTGGCGAGGAAGGCCCTTCGGCAGGCTCAGGACAGGGCTTTTCAGCCCCATCACGAGCGGTCAACGAGGCTGATTAACAGGGGAAATCAGGCCATCGCGGACCACGTAGTCGACTCGATCTTCGGCGAGTCTGACGTGCCGTGCATGGGTCGTGGTGATGAAACACTGCAGGTGCCTGCAAGCCAAGTGCTCGAATAAATACATATTTCTCGACTCATCCAGCTCCGACGACACGTCGTCGAGCAGCAGGATGGGCGGGTCCCCGTGGGTGTCGTGCAGGAGGTCCAGCTCCGCGGTCTTCCACGCCAGCACCAGCGCGCGCAGCTGGCCTTGCGACGCGAAGGTCGCGGCCTCGGCCTCGGCGAACCGGAACCCGACATCGTCGCGATGAGGTCCGAGCGAGGTCGCCCCACGCGCCAGGTCTCTTGCTCGATCGCGCACCAGCCCCGCCACCACCGCGTCCACGTCGCCAGCCGCCAGCTCCGGCGCGGTGACGTGGCGGAGCGCGACCGGGATGCCGCTGCGGGTGATCGCCTCGAATGCGGCAGCGAAGCGCGGAGCGAGCTCCGCGAGCAGCGCTCGGCGGGTTGACGAGATCTCGATGGCAAGCGGCGCCAGCTGGGCGTCGTAGACCGCGAGCAGATCGGGCGCTCGGCGTTCGCCAGCGGCGTTGCGCAGCACCGCGTTTCGGCTGCGCAGCACCTTCTCGTACGACTGCGCCAGCTCGAGGTAGACCGGGCGCCAGCCGAACACGGTGCGGTCGAGGAAGCGTCGTCGATCGGCGGGTGATCCTCGCGCGACTTGCAGATCCTCGGGCGCGAACAGCACCACGTTGAAGGCGCCGAAGTAGCGGGCCAGCGGCCGCGGCGTCTTGCCATCGAGGGTGACGCTCTTGTGGCCGGGCTCGACGACCACCTGGTAGCGGCGCTCGAGGTCCGACTTGACCACTCGCGCCCGCAGCGTGGCTCGCGGCGCCTCGCGCTGGATGGCGTCGGCCAGCCGGTTGGTGCGGAACGAACGCAGCGTGGAGAGCACGTAGACCACCTCGAGCAGGTTGGTCTTGCCCTGGCCGTTGTCTCCGGAGAAGACGTTGAAGCGGGGACCAGGGGCGAGCTGCAACGGCACCAGGTTGCGCGCTCCGTCTGCTGCCAGCGCCACGATGCGCACGTCCGGTTCCCGGCCCTGGCCTTGCGATTCGTCTCAGATGCGCATCGGCATGATCACGCCGACGTAGTCGTCGCCGGTGAGCGGCCGCAGCAGGCCTGGGTCGAGCTCGCCGCCGAGGTCGATGGCAACCTGGTCCGAGTGCATCTGCGTCAGGAGCTCGATGACGTACTTGGGGTTGAATCCGATCGCCATCGGCTCGCCGGTGTAGTCGGCGTCGATGTCCTCGCGAACCTCGCCGAGATCGGGGTTGTCGCTCGCGATCGTGAAGCCGTGTTCGCCGAACGACAGCTTCACACCTCGGGTCTCGCTCGACATCAGCTGGGCCCGCTTGATGCCGTCGATGAACAGGCCGCGGTCGACCACCGCCGAGCGCTTGTGACCCTTGGGGATGACCTGCTCGTAGGGCGGGAACTGGGCGTCGATGAGCTTGACGCCCAAGGTCAGGTCGTCGACGGAGATGAACAGGTACGGCGTCTTGACGGCCAACCGGCAGGCTCCGGCACCGTCGATGATCTTCTTGATCTCGAGCAGCCCCTTCTTGGGGATGATGACGCCGGCGGACAGCTGCGGTCCGCCCGGTAGCGCGCGGTCGACGCGCGACAGGCGATGGCCGTCGGTCGACACCATCCGCGCCGTCGCACCGTTGGCTTCCAGCAGCACGCCGTTGAGGTGAAATCGCGTCTCGTCGTTGCACACCGAGAACAGGGTTCGATCGATCATCTCGCGCAGCGTTCCGGCATCGACGTCGGAGAACGGGGCTTCGTGGTGATCGGGCACCTTGGGGTAGTCGCGGTCGGGCATGCCGACGACGCGATAGCTGACCTTGCCGGCCTTGATCTCGGCCCAGTTGTTCTCGACCTTGCGCAGCGTGAGCTCGTCGCCGGGCAGGTTGACGACGATGTCGTGGAGCGACTTCGCTCCGATCGTGAGTCCGCCTTCGGTGCCGTTGGCGATCTTGAGCTCGGCCGACAGCGAGACGTTGAGATCGGTCGCGACGCAGAGGAGCTTGCCCTTGCCGGTCACGCGGAGCAGCACGTTCGCGAGCATCGGCATGGTGCTCTTTCGATCGGCGATGCTCTGCGCGAGGCGCAGGCCTCGGCTGAACTCGGCTTTCTGGATGCGGAACTCCATGACGGTCTCCTCGAGAAGGTCTCTCTCTTCTTTTCTTTAGATCAATTAATGAGAAGAAGAAGCAGTATTAGTAGGTGCTGTGGACGGTGTGGTTAAGCGAGCAAGACGCCGAGATGGTTGGTGTCGTCAGGCGAGCGGCATGTGATCGGAGCAGTCGATCTGGGTCCGGGTCGCGGTGGGTAACCGGTGGAGAGATCACCCTGCCCTCGCGAGTCCACAGCCAGTCCCCGGTCTGGATCACAGCTCCGTCCACAGCCTCACGTTGTCCTACCATGGTGGTCCGACGGGTCATCTAGCGCAGCAGGGTGGCTTCGATGGCGTGGATCTCGCCCCGCAAGCCCGGGTCGTCACGCAGGCGGGTGGCGATCTTCTCGACCGCCGAGATGACCGTGGTGTGGTGCTTGCCGCCGAACGCGCGGCCGAGGTCGGGATAGCTGTCCTTGGTGTGCTGGCGGGCCAGGTACATCGCCACGGCGCGGGGACCGGCGATCGAGCGATGGCGGCGCGGGCTCTTCAGATCGAGCGCCTTGACCCCGTAGTAGCTCGCCACGGACTTGATCACGGTGTCGACCGTGATGTGCTCGCGCGGGCGCGCCAGCGCGCCGCCGAGCGTCTCGTGCGCGAAGGCGAGGTTGATCTCGCGCTTGGAGAGCGACGCGTAGGCCGCGAGTCGGATCAGCGCGCCCTCGAGCTCGCGGACGTTGGACTTGATCGAGCTGGCGATGAACATCGCGACGTCGTCGGGCATGGGAATGCTCTCGACCGCCGCCTTCTTGCGCAGGATCGCGATGCGCACTTCCAGCTCGGGCGGTTCGATGTCAGCGAGCAGTCCCCAGGCGAACCGGGTGCGCAGCCGATCGGCGACGTCGCTGATCTCGTGGGGCTTGCGGTCGGCGGTGAGGACGATCTGCTTGTGGGTGTCGTGCAGCGCGTTGAAGGTGTGGAAGAATTCGTCCTGGGTGCCGTCCTTGCCGGCGAGGAACTGGACGTCGTCGACGAGCAGGACGTCGATGCCTTCCCGGTAGCGGGTACGGAACTCGTGCATCTTGCCGGAGCGGATCGCGTTCACGTACTCGTTCATGAACCGTTCGCTGGAGATGTAGACGATGCGAGCGTTCGGCCGCAGGGCCTTCTGGGTGCGGCCGATGGCGTGCAACAGGTGGGTCTTGCCGAGGCCAACCCCGCCGCAGATGAAGACCGGGTTGTACTTTGGCGGGTACGCGTTGGCCGCCGCCTGGGAGGCCGCGAACGCGAGTTGATTCGAGGGTCCGGACACGAAGGTGTCGAACGTGTAGCGAGGATTGAGCGACGAGACTTCGGGCGGGAACGGACTCAGCGCGTCATCGACGACGGAGGTGGTGCTCGGCGGGTTCACCGGGGCCGGCTCGGCGTAGGCGCTGGGCTCGAGACGACGAGGCTCACCGGTCTGGACGCTCAGCTCGACGCGATACGGAACCCCGGTCGAGGTCCGGATCTCGTCGAGCACGGACTCCAGGTAGTTCGATTCGAACCACAGGCGCACGTACGAATTGGGCGCCTGGAGCTTGAGGACGGAGCCCTCCTGCCCGACGCATTCGATCGGACGGAGCCACATGTCGAAGTTCTGAGGCGAGACCTTGCTCGACAGGCGCCCGAGCGCCGCTTGCCAGAGGTCGCTCGCAGGCAATGTTGACGACGCCAGGGGCGTCATCGGAGCCGCCCCGCGCCACGAATCGACGTGAGCTGGGCTCGGCGAGTTATCCACAGTGAGCCTCCCGTATACCTGTTCACCGATGAATCCTTGAAGAAAGACAGCTGGTTGCCAGCGATCTGGACGAGACGGCGACGACAGTTACCCGAAAAAAAGACACGAGTTATCCACAGACGTAACCCAGGGCAGGGACTGGTGTGCTCCCCCAGGGAGGCTCCGCGATCGTTCGCTCGAGAAGCCACGCGCGCGCCGTCGGATGACGCTCCGCGAGGGCCTGTGTCTAGCAGACGCCGAAACCGATCGGCAAGGTCAAAAGACCAGGAATTCAGAAGCCTTCGATCTCACGTCACTCCCGAGCCACGATGTCGGGCGGGAGTGCGTGTGCATGTGGATAACGTTCAAAAATTGATGGCCGCGGCGGCATGACGCGCGCATCAGGTAACCCTCGCCTTGACACCCTGTGTCGTCACGAGTATCGATCCACGTTCCTTTTTCGGCCCGCCCGGAGACTCGTCATGTCGAAGCGCACCTACCAGCCGCACAACAAGAGCCGCAAGCGGACCCACGGGTTCCGCGCCCGCAAGAAGACCCGCGGAGGCCGCGAAGTGCTGCGTCGTCGCCGAGCCAAGGGTCGCAAGCGGCTCTCGGTGACGATCGCCAAGAAGTAGCTGGCGTGTCGCAGCGCATGACCAAGTCCATGCGCCTGCGCCGCCGGCCAGAGTTCGTCGCCGTCCAGACCGAAGGACGCAAGGTCCACGGCAAGCTGTTCGTGGCACTCGTCGTCCAGACCGCAGCCACCGCGCCCCTCGGACGGGTCGGACTGACGGTCACCAAGCGCATCGGCAACGCCGTGATCCGCAATCGCATCAAGAGACGAGCCCGCGACTGGCTTCGCCGCCACGGCTGGGTACCCGCGGGGCGTGATGTCGTGATCGTCGCCAAGGAGGCGGCGGCCACGTCGACGTCGGCCGAGATCGGCCACGACCTCGCGCGCGTGGTCTCGAAGGTCGCCGCATGCTGACCCGGCTCGCGCTGGCGCCCATCCGGTTCTATCGGCGCTTCCTGTCGGGCCTCAAGCCGGCACCGACGTGCCGTTATCTTCCCACGTGCTCGGAGTACGCCGTCGAGGCGATCGAGACGCGCGGCGTGCTGGTCGGCGGGCTCATGGGGCTGTCGCGGATCGCGCGCTGTAACCCGCTGTTCCACGGCGGCTACCATCCGGTCGATGACCGGGGACGATGCCGTCACAGCGTCGAAGCGGGGCAATGCTGATGGAAGACCAGGGCAAACGGATCCTGCTGTTCGTCGTGTTCGCGGCGCTCATCTTCTTCGCCTGGCAGTGGTTGTTCCCGCCCGAGAAGCAGCAGCCCCAGAAGCCAGCCGTGGCCGGCGAGACCGCCGCGCTGCCGACGGCGACGTCGCCGGTTGGCAAGCCCCGCGATGGTGTGGCGACGCCCGCCGAGCTGCCGGTCCTCGAGGAGCCGATCGTCCTCGAGTCGAAGGCCGTCAAGGTGACGTTCTCGAACATCGGCGGCGTGGTGAAGGACTGGGAGCTGCTCCACGATCCGCTCAAGGGCCGGATCATGCACGAGCACCTCGTGGCCGCCGAGTTGCCTGGCAGGAGCCTGGGGGCGGTGAACTTCGTGGCGTCGACGCACGTGCTGCCGGTCACCGCCGACTGGAAAGGCGAGCGGATCTCCGACACCAAGGTCCGCTACCGTCACCAGAGCGGCGGGCTCGACGTGGTGAAGGACTTCGAGCTGTTTCCCGACGACTACGTCCTGAAGATGACCGTGGAAGTCGGCGTGGCCGCGGGCTCGACCGGCCCGGCCGCCACGCAGCGGCTGGCGGTCTCGGTCTTCGGGCACACGCCGGCGGAAGCGTCGACCCGCCGCAGTCGGGTACCCACCGGCGCCGCGTGTCACCTCAACGGCAGCGTCTCGAGCCTGCGGTCGCGGGATCTGATTCGCGGGCCCCGCGAGCGTCAGGGCACGGTCCGGTTCGCCGGGCTCGCCCACCGCTTCGACCTGGTCGCGATGTCACCCAAGGACGGCAAGACCGAGAGCCTGGCGTGCAACGCGTACAAGCTCGAGGGGGTCACCGATGGCGTCCAGGTCGATCTGGTGTACCCGGAGGCGACGCTCAGGCCGGGTGATCCGCCGCTGCACCGCGAGCTCACCATCTACGTCGGCCCGCGCTACCTGGAGAAGCTCGAGGCCGCCGACCGCATCGGTGGCCACGAGACCGGGTTCCGCGACGTGCTCGACTTCGGCTGGTTCAGCGTCATCGCCAAGCCGATGCTGTGGCTCCTGCACTGGCTCTACGGTCTGGTCGGCAACTGGGGCCTCGCGATCATCTTGCTGACGGTGATCGTCAAGACCGCGACCTTGTACTGGACCACCAAGTCGATGCGCTCGATGCGCGCGATGGCGGCGCTCAAGCCGGAGATCGAGCTGCTGCAGAAGAAGTACCCCGACGACAAGACCAAGCAGCAGCAGGCGCAGATGGAGCTGTTCAAGCAGCACGGCGTGAGTCCGCTCGCCGGCTGCTTGCCGATGTTGCTGCAGATGCCGATCTGGTTCGCGCTCTACAAGATGCTGTCGGTCGCGGGCGAGCTCCACGGAGCGATCTTCATCCCCGGCTGGCTCACCGACCTCACCGCGCGCGATCCGTTCTTCATCCTGCCGGTCTGCCTGACCGGCTTGATGTTCCTGCAGTCGAAGATCCAGCCGGCCAGCGGCGACTCGATGCAGCAGAAGGTCCTCACCTACGGCCTGCCGCTCATGTTCGGCATGATGGGGCTGTTCTTCCCGTCGGGGCTCGGGGTGTACATGCTCACCAACTCGATGCTCAGCATCGCGCACTCGATGTACATGAAGCGGACCGACAAGAAGAAGCCGGGCCCGGCCAAGGTTGCCGCCAGCGGCGCAGCTGACACGACCACCGCCGCCACCGACAAGGCCGATGCCACCGTCGAGGACGACGACGGCGGTGGTTCGGCAGACGACGACGCCGGCGAGGACGCGGGCGAACCGACCGCGGCGGCCAAGGGCACGGAGGCGGCGCGGGGCGCGGCCGGACAAGGGCAGCGACGCGGCAAGCGGCGCGGCAAGCGGCGCTAGGCCGCTCGATCGATTTCCATAACCACAAGAGGCTGCCGTGACCGAGACCACCACCGACACCACCGACGTCGCCGAGCGCGCGTGTGACTTCCTGCAGGGAGTCCTCGAGCGCATGGGGATCACGGCGGACATCGACGTCAACGAAGCGGACGACAAGATCGTCCTCGAGATCCAGACCGCCGACCCGGAAGTGGTGATCGGGCGCAAGGGCCAGGTGGTGGACGCGCTCCAGCACCTGGTCAGCAAGGTGGTCTACCGCGAGCGCGCCGGCGAGAAGGGCAAGCCCATCGTCGTCGACTCGGGCGGCTATCGCGACAAGCACGTGTTGCGGTTGCAGACGCTGGCGCAGCGGATGGCCGAGAAGGCGCTAGCGACGCAGGCGATCGTGCCGCTGTCGCCGATGTCGGCGCACGATCGGCGGATCGTCCACATGGCGATCGCGTTGATTCCGGGGCTGAGCAGCCGTTCGGAAGGCGAGGGCGACGATCGGCACATCCTGGTCGTGCCCGAGGCCGTCGTCGCGGCGACCTAGCGGCCGTCCGCGATGGAACCGCTGGACACCATCGCGGCATGTGCGACGGCCGCCGGCACCGGCGGGGTCGCGATCGTCCGGGTCAGCGGCGCCGCGGCACTCGCCGTCGCCGCGACGGTGACCGGTCGCGCCAGCCCGTTGTGGCCGGATCGGGGCCTGGTGAAGGTGCGGGTGTTCGACGGCAGCGGCGGTTCGATCGACGAAGGGCTGGCCGTCTTGATGCGCGGGCCGCGTTCGTTCACGGGCGAGGACGTGGTGGAGTTGCACGTCCACGGTGGCGCGGTCAACGTCGGCATGGTGGTCGCGGCCGTGGTCGCCGCCGGGGCGAGGCTCGCGGAGCCCGGCGAATTCACGCGGCGGGCGCTGCACAACGGCAAGATCACGCTGACCCGCGCCGAGGCGATGCTGGCGGTGGTCACGGCGCCCTCGACGAGGGCGTGGGCGCTGGCGCAAGCGCAGCTCGGAGGCGCGCTGGCCACCGCGGTGGCGGCGCTGCGGGAGCGGGCCGCGGCGGTCCTGGCGGAGCTCGAGGCGATGATCGATTTTCCCGACGACGGCCTGCCGGCGGCCGACCGCGAGCGCCGGGTCGCGGACCTGACCGACCTGGCCGATGGGTCGGCCGCTCTGGAGCGGTCGTTCGCGGCCGGTCGGGCGCTGACCGAAGGCATCCTGGTGGCGGTCGCCGGGGCGGTCAACGCGGGCAAGTCGTCGCTGGTCAACGCGCTGGTCGGTGCCGAGCGCGTGGTGGTGGACGACGAGCCAGGGACGACGCGTGACTACGTCGAGGTCCGGGCCATCTGGGCCGGGGTCGCCGTGACGCTGATCGACACCGCCGGTGAGCGTGATGGCGCCGCGGCGGTCGAGCAGCGAGGGATCGAGCTGGGACGACGACGGGCCGCCAGCGCGGACCTCGTGGTCCGGGTCGTGGGTCCCGGCGAGGTCGTGCCGCCGGCGTCGCCGCGCGACCTGATCGTCGCGAGCAAGCTCGACCTCGGATGGGCGCCCGCGGGCGTGTCGTGTCGAACCTCGGCCGTGACCGGCGCGGGCATCGAAGCGCTGCGCCAGGCCATCATCGCTCACGTCGGACTCGCCGACGACGTGGAGGCGGGCAGCGTGGTGCTGCTGACCGAGCGTCAGCGGGCCGCGGCGGCGGCGGCGCGGGGCAGCTTCGACGCCGCGCGGGCCGTGCTCCTCGCGAGCTCGCCGCTCGAGCTCGCCGCGCTCGAGGTCCGGTCCGGGGCGAACGCACTGGCGACGCTGGAAGGTGAGCAGGTCGGCGAAGAGGTCCTCGACCAGCTGTTCGCGCGCTTCTGCATCGGGAAGTGAAGCCGCCTTCCGCGGTAGAGTCCGCTGGTGGCGCGCATGGACTTCCTGGACGAGGAGCTGGAAGCGCTGCAGTCCGCCGGGCGGCGGCGTGAACCGCGGGTGATCTCGCAGCGCCAGGGCGCGCGCGTGACGGTGGACGGTCAGACGTTGATCAACGTGTCGTCGAACGACTACCTGGGGCTCGCCACGCATCCGGCGCTGGTCGCCGCGGCGACCGCCGCGATGGTCGAGGGCGGCGTCGGCGCCGGCGCCTCGCGATTGGTCACCGGCAACGTCGCGCTCGCCGCCGCGCTCGAGTCGGAGCTGGCAGCGTTTCACGGCCTGCCGGCCGCGCGACTGTTCAACTCGGGCTACGCCGCCAATGCGGGGATTATCCCGGTATTAGTCGAAAAAGGGGACGTAGTCTTTTCCGACGAACTGAACCACGCCAGCATCATCGATGGATGTCGCTTGTCACGGGCGATGGTCCAGGTCTATCGGCATCGCGATGTCGGGCATCTCGCCGAGCTGCTCGAACGCCACGGCGGACGTCGCCGTCTGGTCGTGACCGAGAGCTTGTTCTCGATGGATGGCGACCTGGCGCCGCTCGCCGACCTTCGCGCGCTATCGGCCGCGCAGGGCGCGATGCTGATGGTTGACGACGCTCATGCCGTCGGCGCGATCGGCGACGGCCGCGGGCTTGGCACCGCTGCGGGAGCCGATCTGGTTGTCGGAACGCTGGGCAAGGCGTTTGGTGCCGCGGGGGCATACGTCCTTGGCTCACGCGCCCTCGCCGACTTGCTCTGGAATCGAGCGAGATCCCTTGTCTTTTCGACAGGTCTCGCGGTGCCCGTGCTCGCTGCCGCGCGGGCGGCGCTCGCGCTGATCGCATCCGAGGAGGGCGCGGCGAGGCGGGCTCGGCTGCGGCAGATAGAGGAGCGGATCGGTCGGGGTGGCTACATCATCCCGCTGATTGTCGGCGACGATCGCCGCGCAATGGAAGCGATGCGATGGCTGCAGGAGGCTGGTGTCCTGATCCAGGCGATTCGCCCGCCAACCGTCAGGGAGGGAACCGCCCGGTTGCGGCTCTCGTTGACGAGTGGGCTGACGGATCCGGACGTCGCCGTGGTCAGTCGCCTTGTTCGAGAAATGGATGATGCTGGGTGGTTCGTTCCACGTGGAACACCTGGATGAGGCTGTTCGTTGTGACCGGCACCGACACCGGCGTTGGAAAGACGTTCGTGACGGCCCGCCTCATCCGATCGTTGCGGGACCTCGGAACCCGAGCCATCGGGCTCAAACCGGTGGAGACCGGCTGGAGCTCGGAGACCTCCGATGCGGCGCAGCTGGCGAGCGCATCCTCGAGGACGCTGGTGGAGACTGTCTGGAGCCACTTCGAGCTGCCCGCCGCCCCCGCGGTCGCAGCAGCAGAGTCCCATCATCCGCTCGATATCAGCGAGATGATCTCCTGGATCCGGGCGGCAGCCAGCACCGCTGATGTCTGCCTGGTCGAGGGGGCAGGCGGCTGGTTGGTGCCCTTCGGTCCACAGCACCTGTTCAGCGACGTCGTTCGGGAGCTGGAGCCCGAGGCGGTCCTGGTCGTCGGCTCATGTCGGCTTGGGACGATCAATCACACACTCCTGACGGCCGAGGCGGTCACGAAGGTGTCGCCACTGGCTGGGATCGCCTTGTCTCGCCGACCTGGCGACGACCTGGCGTTGTCCGAGTGGAGCTACCGCGAGATCCAGAAGCGGGTGGCGTCTCCCGTCTGGTTCGCGCCCCGGGACGACGAATCCATGGCGCGGACGTTCCACGTGGAACATCAGGCGGCGTGATACCGAACGATCGCCCGAGTCCGGTCACCATGCTCGTATCGGAAGCGCTCGGCACCAGAGGGTAGGTCGCGTTGCTCCTTGCCCTCCATCCCGAGCACGACCCCACCCATGCGTACCAGCGAACGGCCAAGCTCGAGCCACTCGAGCAGGTCGAAGGTCGCGCGAGACACCGCGGTATCGAAACCAACGTCAAGGTCCGGGTTCAGTCGTCGCGCCTCGACCACCACGTTCGTCAGACCCAGTTCGCGGACCACCGCGGACTGGAACGCGGCTTTCTTGTGGACCGGCTCCAGCGACACCACCGAAATATCCGGCCTCGCAATCGCGATCACGAGACCTGGCAACCCGCCTCCGCTGCCCACATCCAGCAGCCTCGGGCCCCCCACGTAGGGTAGCAATGCCATGCAGTCCACTACCTGTAGCGTGACCTCGTCCACCGTCCGGGAAGAAGACAGGTTGATCCGCTCGTTCCAGCGAACGAACAGCGCCACGAAGGCCTGGAGCTCAGCCGATAGCATCCAGCAGCAGCTTGCTGGCACACGGGACCACGAGCAACTCCTCAGCCCCATCGATCGCGGCGTCCAGGGAAGGTGCTGGGACCGCGTACGACGTCTCGACCAGCGCTCGCGGCAGATCGGAGACCAGGATGATCCGGTGCTCGGCAGGGAGTCGAGGGCGAAGCCCGATCTCGTAGATCGCGCGATTCACCACGTCGGTCGGCCCGATCCCGAGCTCACACGGCGCGACCAGCACGATCGTGCCGCCCGCCAACAAGAGCCCCGCGACGGCGGCCACCAGCTTGCTCGCCTGATACAGCGTCCGGGTGACCGGCGGACGGTCCGCGACGACGATGAAACGTCCCGGCGCCGCACGCACCGTCACCCACGGCCGCGCCCGAACCACTCCCGCCCGGAAGGCCGCGCAGATGTCGCCCGCCACCGCGGTCCGCACCGCCCCAGTCGAGTCGGCAACCCCGTTGAGTAGAAACGCCCGCGGTGCGGCGATCCTCGCCGCCTCCTCGAGATCGAGACGACACTCGTTGTCGTCGACAGCGCCGGGCCGCGCCGAGGGGTGATTCTTCCATCGGTGGTTCGTCCGCGCGGCACCGGACTCTGCGAGGCCAGGGAAGATCGCCTTGGCACCCGCTCCCCAGCCGGCGAAGTAGTGCGGACGGATCACTCCCGTCGCGATGACCAGGTCGGCCTCGACGATGCAGCGATGAACCGTCACCGGGGTCCCGCGGTGCGTCGTGCCGACGTGAACGAGGCCGAGCGCCTGCCCGCCGTCGTGATCGACGCACGCGTGGTCGCCGAGCCCAGCCGCATCGAGGCCAACCGCCGACAGCCCGCCTGCCCGGCCATGCGTCCCGGTGGCGATCGCCAGCGTCAGCCGGACGGATGGCAGCCGGTCCCGTACCGCCTCGAGCATCTCGCGGCGGGGCTCGTCTCGCGTCGCGTCGCTCAGGATCACCGTGACGCGATCGCCGGCCCGAACCCGGTGATCCAGCGGCTCGGACTGGACCGGCCCGTCCAGCGCCTCCCGAAACATGACGTTCAGTTCCGGCGGGGGACCGCCGGTCCCCGGCGCCGTGACCCAGGTGGTGCGTGCTCGGGTGGTGGCCCGCAGGGTGGCCGTCCCGTAGGGCAGGTCGAGGACGGTGGTGGACACGATGACTGCGGCGCCCGCGAATTGGCCCGGCGCCCACGAGTCTTGTACCATCGTGTCGCCCAGGACGTCGCGGCGTCCCGGCGACGTGACCCGCCGCGGCCTCCGTCCGTGTCCAAGCAGAGCCTTCTCCTCATCGACGGCGACCCGCGCAGTCTCCGCGTGCTCGAGGTCTCGCTCAAGAAGGCCGGCTTCAACGTCACGACCGCGGTCAACGGCCGCGACGCGCTCGAACAGGTCGAGCTCGCCCCGCCGGACCTGGTGATCGCTGAGACGGTTCTTGACGAAATAGACGGTTTCACCTTCTGTCAGAAATTGAAGGCGAACGCGGCCTGGGCCGAGATCCCGTTCGTGTTTCTCACCGCCCAGACCGACATCGAGTCGAAGATCCGCGGTCTCGAGCTCGGCGTCGACGACTACCTGACCAAGCCGATCTACATCAAGGAGATCGTCGCGCGGGCGCGCATCCTGCTCCAGAAACGGCAGCGGACCCGGATCGAGGAGCGCCGCGACGGTCGGACCCGCTTCGCCGGGCGCCTGTCCGACATGCCGGTCGTGGATCTCATCCAGACCGTCGAGATCAGTCGCAAGTCCGGTTTGATCGGCTTCACCGGCGAGGCCGGCAAGCAGGCCGCGATCTATTTTCGCGACGGCAAGGTGATCGACGCCGAAGCCGGCCCGTTGCAAGCAGAGGACGCGGTCTACCGGCTGTTGACCTGGAACGACGGCGACTTCGAGGTGGTGTTCCGCACGGTGCGGAGGCGCGACGCCATCGCGATGTCATCGCAGGCGCTGCTGATGGAAGGCATGCGCCGGCTCGACGAGTGGGGCCGGTTGAGCGAGCAGCTGCCGTCGCTCGACACCCGATTCGAGATCGACGCCACCGAGCTGGCCACCCGACTCGGCGAAATTCCCGACGAGCACAACGCGATCCTGCGCCTGTTCGACGCCCGCCGCAGCGTGATGCAGGTCATCGACGCCAGCGACTTCGGCGACCTCGAGTGCCTGGAGGTGATCGCCAAGCTGTACTTCGAGGGCCTGCTGCTCGAGCTCGGGCTCGCGAAGGAGCCGGTGTCGGCGGAGTGGACGATCTCGCATGCCGTGATGGATGAGACCCCGGGGCCAGATCGCGATATCCAGGTCGACGGCGAAGGCTTGACCGAGCTCGGCGGTGCCCAGGAACCGTCGCTCTACGACCCCAGCGAGGATCCACTCGCCGGTCTCGACTCGATCGATGAGTTCGATACCCAGCCGGTCGCGGCGGCGGAGCCGCTGGCGGAGCCGCTGGTACCGAGCGGGCTGGCCGCGGCGCTGGCCGGCGTCGAAGCCGCACCCTTCGCACCCCGCAAGCGCAAGAGCCTGGTCGAGAAGGCGATCGACGAATCCGATCTGATCGGCCTCGGGGACATCGACGCGATCCTCGGCACCGGCCCGGCGACGGCGCCGGAGGCCGCCATCGAGACCAGCGCCGTGCCCCACGTCGTTACCGACGACGAGATCTCCGGTCCGATGCACGACGACGGACCGACGCCGCTGCCCCCGCCCTGGGTACTCGAGGACGTCGACGATCCGACCGGGCCCCGGGCCGTGACGTCGATGGGCGCCGATTCGGCGTCCGCGGCCGGCGAGGTCGATCGTGGCGACGGCGAGACGCGGGGCAACGAGCCGGCGCGCGAGCTGGTCACGATCCGGCCCAAGCGGCAGACCCGCGACATCCCCGTGGTGTCGCTCGAGGAAGCGGAGGAGGCGGCCGCCGAGGAAGCGGCCGCCGCGCTCGAGACGGCGGCGCTGGCGGAGGTGGCGGAAGTGGCGGAGGTGGTCGTCGAGCCACCGGAGGTGAAGAAGGTGGAAGGCGTCGGCCGGCCGCGCCGCCCGCGGACCTTGCCGCCTCCACCCGACAACGTGGCGACGGCGACCGCGGCTCCGGCTCGACCACCGCCCAATCAGCGTGGTCCGCGCTGGCCCGCGATCATCGTCGGGGCGCTGGCGGTCGCCGTGCTGACGTTCGTGGTGGTGCGCGCCGGACGGCGTGGGCGCTCGGTCGCCGGCGGTGTGCCGATGGACGCCGGCCGCGTTGCGGTCGCGTCGAGCGATGCCGGGCTGCCGTCGCGCCGCGATGCCGGGCTCGACGTCGTCGCGGCGGTGGACGCGGCGGTGCTGATCGACGCTTCCGACGTGCGACCGGTCGACGGCGGTGCTTCCGACGCCAGTGACCCGCGGCTGGTCGACGCCGGTGACACCGACGTGCGGTCGGTCGACGCCGGCCCCGACTGGCGCGACCGGCTCAACCAGGCGCGCGCCGCGCTCGACGACGGCGACGCCGACCGGGCGCTTCAGCTCGCCGACGATTCGCTACGGTTGCGGGGCTCGGCTCGTGGCCACGTGATGCGCGCCGACGCCTTGCGCCGCCTCGATCGCTCCGACGAAGCGCTGGCGGCCGCCGACCGAGCCATCGCGCTCACCCGCAGCTACGCGCCCGCCTGGTATACCAAGGGCGCGATCTTGTGGAGCGTGCGCCGTTACGACGAGGCGCGGCCGGTGTTCGAGACCTACCTCGAGATGCAACCGACCGGCGCCGCGGCCGCCAACGCGCGCGAGTTGCTCGGCCTGCCCAGGTAACTGGCCGACGTCGGTCGCGTCGGTCGCGTCGGTCGCGTCGGTCGCGTCGGTCGCGTCGGTGTCGATCGGTGGGGTTCGTGACGGACGCTTCGCAGCGCGGCGGGCTACAGTGATGAGGTGATCGTCCTGGGCCTCGAGAGCTCGTGCGATGAGACGGCCGCCGCGCTGGTCGAGGACGGCCGGCGCGTGCTCTCCGATGTGGTCGCGTCGCAGCACGAGGTCCACGCCCCGTACGGCGGGGTCGTGCCCGAGCTGGCGTCGCGCGCGCACGTCGTCAACGTCATCCCGGTGCTGCGCGCGGCGCTCGACGGGGCGGGCATCGGCCTCGACCGCGTCGATGGGGTCGCGGTCACCTGCGGTCCGGGGCTGATCGGGGCCCTGCTGGTCGCGGTGCAGGCCGGCAAGGCGCTGGCCTGGGCGCGCGGCCTGCCGCTGGTCGGCGTCCACCACCTCGAGGGCCACCTGGCAGCGGTGTACCTGGATTCCGATCCTCCACCCATGCCGCACCTGGCGCTGATCGTGTCCGGGGGCCACACGTCCCTGGTGCGGGTCGAGGACCACGGCGTCGTGACCGAGCTGGGGCGGACCCGCGACGACGCCGCCGGCGAGGCGTTCGACAAGGGCGCCAAGCTGCTCGGGCTGGGGTACCCGGGGGGCGCCGTGCTCGACCGGGTGGCGCGCGACGGTGATCCGCGGTCGTTCAACTTTCCGCGCGGCATGATCGCCCGCTCGACCGGGGACGAGTTCTCGTTCTCGGGGCTCAAGACCGCACTGCTGCACCACGTGCGCGCCCACGGGATGCCCGTGGGCCAGGCCCTCGCCGACGTGTGCGCGAGTTACCAGGCCGCGATCGTCGAGGTGCTGGTCACCAAGACCCGGCGGGCCGCGCGGCGCGAGGCGTTGGGGCACGTCCAGGTCTGCGGCGGGGTGGCCGCCAATGGTGCCTTGCGAGCCGGGCTGCGCGCCGCGGGCGCCGAGGACTCGTTCGTCGTCCACGTGCCGCCGCCGGGGCGGTGTACCGACAACGCCGCGATGATCGCCGCCGCCGGATACCACCGCCTGGCCCGCGGCGAGCGCGCCGCGCTCGATCTCAACGCGACCGCGACCATGCCGCTACCGCGGGCGGTGGCCCGTGCGTGACGTCGGCGGTCCCGCGTTTCCCGATGCCCGCGCCTTGCTGGCCCGCCATGGCCTGCGCGCCAAGAAGCATTTCGGCCAGAACTTTCTGACCTCGGAGCGAGTCTTCCGCGCCATCGTCGACGCCACGGTGCGCGCCGATGACGACTGGATCGTCGAGATCGGCGCCGGCCTTGGCACGCTGACCGCGCGCCTCGCCGAGCGCGTGCCGGAGGGCAAGATCATCGCGCTCGAGCGCGACCCCGACATGGTCGGGGTGCTGGTCGCCGAGCTCGGCCACCTCGGCAACGTCGAGGTCGAGTCCTGCGACGCGCTGCGCTACGATCTGACCGCCGCGGCACGCTGGCGCGGCGATTCGATCTCGGTGTGCGGCAACCTGCCGTACCACATCGCGGCCCCGATCCTGTTCCGCGCCTGTGCGGCGCGCGGCCCGGTCGCGCGGGCCGTGTTCATGGTGCAGAAGGAGATGGCCGATCGCATCGTCGCCGGCCCGGGCACCAAGACCTACGGCGCGCTCGGCGTGATGTTGCAGAGCTACGCGGCGTGCCGGCTGGTCGTGAACGCGCCGAGCGGCGCGTTCACGCCGGCGCCCAAGGTCGACTCGGCGGTGGTGCTGTTCGATTTCACCGCGCCGCCGGCGCTCGACCTCCCCGACGAAGAACACCACCGCGCGGTCGTGCATGCCGCCTTCGGCCAGCGGCGGAAGACGCTGCGCAACGCGCTGCGGGCGGTGTATGCAGCCGACGCCGTCCTGGCGGCCCTCGAGCACACCGGCATCGATGGCGGTCGCCGCGGCGAGACCTTGTCGCTGGTCGAGTTCGCCGCCCTCAGCCGCGCGATTCCCGCCGCGGCGCAGACCGGCATCGTGGTCGAAGAGAACTAGCCCGGCCGATGGTGTCGCTCAGCGTCGTGATCAACGATAGTCCGTTCAGCTGATGCCGGAGTTGCCCGAGGTCGAGTCGGTCCGCCGCGATCTGGTGCGCCGCCGCCTGCGCGGCACCCGGATCGTGCGGGTGCGCGCCAGCGGCATGCCGCTGCGCATGAACAAGCCGCTGCCGCTGCGAGCGCTGGGCCGGGCGGCGCGCGGTCGCCGGGTGGTGGCGGTGAGCCGGCTCGGCAAGTACCTGCTCGTCGAGCTCGAAGGTGGGGCGTCGCTGCTCGTCCATCTCGGCATGAGCGGCAATCTCCAGATCGTCCCGCGTCGCAAGGTGTGGGCGCCCCACACCCACGTGGTCTTCGAGCTCGACGACGGTCGCGATCTCCGCTTCGTCGACCCGCGTCGGTTCGGCATGGTCGACATCGTGCATCGGGGCCGCGAGCGATCGCATGCAGCGCTGGCCGGGCTCGGCCCCGATCCGATCGCCGAGGGCATCCCCGACGGGCACCTGTGGGCCAAGGCGGAACGCAAGCGGGTGGGGATGAAGTCGTTCCTGCTCGATCAGGGTGTGGTCGCGGGGGTCGGCAACATCTACGCGTCGGAGGTGTTGTGGCTGGCGCGCATCTCCCCGCGCCGGCGCGCCGGGCTGCTCGGGCCCGATGGGGCCCGTGCGATCGCGGTCGCGATCGACGAGGTGCTGCGGTTCGCGATCGACAACGGCGGCACCACGCTGCGCGACTTCGTCGGAGCGGATGGGCAGCCCGGCGACAACGGCGAGTACCTGCTGGTCTACGGCCGCGATGGGACGCCTTGTCCGCGGTGCCGGACCACGATCCGTCGCCAGGTCGATCAGGGACGCGCGACGTATTTCTGTCCAACGTGTCAGAAGCGTTGACGGTCTAACCGTCGCGCGATGCGTAAGGCTCCACCACCACAGGCGTTCGCTGCGCGCGGCCCTTCGACAAGGCGGTCGGCTGGGGTAGTGTCGGGGCTCTTGCTGGGGTTGTCCCCGTCGTGGGCAAAGGGCAACCGTTCGGATCTGTTGTCGGAAGTGCGAAAGGGACGCGCAGCGCCGCGATGTTGACCCAGGAGGCCGACGAAGACCTGATGGTTCGCTACCAGCGGGGGGAGGTGCGCGGGTTCGAGATCTTGCTCGGCCGCCACCGCAAGGCGGTCTTCAACTTCATCCTGCGCTATGTCGGTGACAAGGAGACCGCCGAGGATCTCCTGCAAGAGACGTTCATGCGGGTGATCAAGGGCGCCGACGCTTACAAGCGTCAGGCCAAGTTCACGACGTGGCTTTACACCATTGCGCGGAACTTGTGCGTTGATCAAACCCGACGACGCAAACACCGAAAGCACGCATCCCTCGATGCACCGATGGCGGCTGACGACGACAGCGGAACGCTGCTCGACGTCATCCCCTCGAACGAGATGGCCTCGGACCGTAAATCCGTGAACAAGCAACTCTACCAGCGACTGCAAGGCGCGATCGGCGCGCTGTCCGAGGATCAACGCGAGGTCTTCCTCATGCGTGAGTTCCTGGACATGCCGTTCAAGCAGATCGCCGACGTGGTGGGAGTTCCGGAGAACACGGTCAAGAGCCGCATGCGCTACGCGCTCGAGAAGCTCAGGCTCGATCTCGACGAGTACAAGGATCTCGCCAAGGCGGTTCCGTAGGGCTGCCATGGACCCGGTCGACGACATCGCGGACGGCGAGCGCGAAGCGCTGACACTGCTCTACGACGGTGTTGCCGCCGCCGCCGCCTCGCCGACCGCGCGCGAGCAGGCGGCGAGCTGGCAGGGGGTGCGCGACGTGGTGCAGTACGCGCGCGCCAGTGGCTTCGACGAGGAGCCGTCGGGGCGAGTCGACGCGCTGCTGATGGCGGCAGCGCGCGCGCATGCGCCGGAGCGGCCGAGTGCGGTCGAGCGGTTGCGCCGCTGGCTCGCCGCCACGATGTTGCAGCCGGCGGTCGCCGGCGCCACGGCGCTGGCCGTGATCGGCGGTACCGCTGGCATCCTGTACATGCGCGGCCAGGGCGGGGTGGCCGAGCCGACCGCGAGTCGGGTGGCGGCGCCGCCGATGACGCCCGGGTCGCCACCCGATCGTCCGCTCGAGGCGCGGTCGAGCGTGGACCTCGCCACCCTGGGATCCGGATCGGGTGCGGTCGCGGGGGGCGAGCCATCCGACGTCGCCGAGCGATTCGGCACGCTCGAACAGGAAGAGTCCACGCGACCGATGCCCGCGGCGCCGCGGCCCGAGGGCGGCGGCTCGGCGGACGCCGACAAGCTCGAAGGCCTGGGCGGCGACGCGTACCGGGTCAGTGGTCGCGAGGTCACCACCGTGGTGACCACCGACGATCGCGACGGCGATCTCGACGACGATCGCGGCGGCGTGACCGGCGCCGTGACCGGCGGCGTGGTGACCAAGATGCCGATCGGGGATCCTCCGCCTCCTCCGCCTCCTCCGGACACCGAGACGGATCGCGGTGGCGGCGGCGGTGACGGCAACGGGACCCAGTTGCAGGTCACGGGCACCACCGATCCGGTGGCGGTCAAGATCACGGCCGTGCGCGGCGACAAGCAAGCCCCCCGCAAGCGGTCACAGGCCGAGAACCTGCTCCGGCAAGCACGGACCGCGGCGCGCAAGAAGGACTGCGGCACCGTCAAGGTCATGGCCCGGCGCGCCAAGCAGCTCGACGCCGGGTACTACGCGAGCACGTTCATTCGCGATCCCGAGGTCGCGAACTGTCTTTGACGTCGGGTCAGAAGCGGCAGTCCCACGAGCGCCGGGTCTCGGGGGGCAAGTCGCCGAAGCGGTCGCGGTAGGCACGCAGGAACGCGCGGGTCGGCTCGTTGAGATAGCCACCCCCGGCGATCTCGCCGAAGTCGTCGCGCCAGCGGTCACAGAGCGCGGCGAAGCGGCGGTCGCGCTCGTCCTTGGCGATCACCGACGCGGCGGCCACCGCGGCGTGGCGGCTCTCGCCACGGTCATACGCGCGCAGGGCGGGGAACTGGTCGCGCAGCGGACTGAACAGGGTCGCGCCGTCGGCCACGATGCGCTTGCACGGGGGCCCGGCGCTGATCAGGCGCGCGGCGCACTCGCGCTCCAGCACGTTGAGCTCGCCCTTGTCGACGCGCGCGTCGATCACCGCGGCCTCGACCACCTCGATCGCCACGAACGCAGCGCGGGCGCGGATCATCGACGCCACCGCGGCCCGGCGGAGACGGGCCTCCGCCCCGGCGCCGAACTTCTTCGAGTCACACAGACCGGCGCGGGTGAGCGCGCGGGCCGCGGAGCTGTCGAGGGCGACCGCGGCCAGCACCATCGGGCCCAGGATCGGGCCGCGACCGGCCTCGTCGATGCCCATCGTCAACGCCACCGGCGTGGCGGGAGCGGTGAAGAAACCGAGCTGAGAGGCGGCGGGGCGGGTCATGGGCGAGAACGACGACAGCCGACGGACGCGGACGATAGTCGAGAGGTACGACGCGTTCAGGGAGCCGAGAAGCGCTCGGCCAGCTCGGCGAGCGCGCCACCCAGCCCGACGTCGAGGTCGAGCACGCCGACGTCGGCGGCGCGGGCGCGCTGGAGGAGCGTCGCCGCAACCGCGGTGAACGCCGCGGCCGCGGACAGCGTGAGCGGGGCCGCGACCAGGCGCTCCAGATCGGGCGCGGCCCGGAACAGCGCGTGGTACGCGGCCTCGGGCTCGAGCGCCAGCCGCGGCAGGTCGTTGCGAAAGAACGCATCGACGGCGCCACCGGCGAGGAACCCCGAGACATACGCGCGCGCGTGCGCGAGCGGCCGGAGCACGTCGGTCGATGTCACCGCCGCGGCATCGACGCCGGCCAGGCGCCGCGCCTCGGTCAGCACGCGGGCCTCGGCGGCCAGCAGCATGGCCTCGTAGCCGTCGTCGAGCATGGCGAGCAGGTAGTCGCGGTCGGCCGGGGTGGCGGAATGCGAACCGAACGGCAGCTGCCGGGGCCGCACCAGCTCGATCACCTCGCGGGCGGCCCGTCGGTACAGGGCATCGACGGCGGCGGCCAGATCGCGACGCACCGGCGCCACGACGTCATCAGCGGCGCGGCTGGCGGCGGCGACGAGCTCCTCGCGGCGGCCGCGCAGGGCCGCCGCGGTCTCGACCAGCCGATCGCGATCACGCCCGACGGTCGCGCCGGCGGCCGCGATCACGAGGAGGAGCCGACGGGCGCACGCGGCGCGCTTGATCTGCCGGGCCTGGGTGAAGAAGCGATCCTCGAGCGCTCCCGACAGCTGGGCCCAGTTGCCGTCATCGGTGTCGGCGCCGGCGGCGCGCTTCCAGGCCAGCGCGCGGCGGGCCGAGCACGGCACCACCACCTCGACTCGATCGCCGAGCTCGGCGGTGACGTGGCTGACGACCTCGGCGACCTCGGCGGCGGTGAGCTGGTCCTGCTTGTTGAGGACACCGAGCACGCGCTTGCCCTGGGCACGGATGGCATCGAGCGCCTTGCGCTCGCTGGCCTTGCCACCCTGCCCGGCGGTGAACACCCACACCACGGCGTCGGCGCGGGCGATGAACGCGCGCGCGGTCTCCTCGTGCTCGGGCAAGATCGAGTTGAGCCCGGGCGTATCGACCAGGTGGACCTTGGTCAGGTGATCGAGCGGCAGCAGGATCTCGACCCGGTCGATCGCGGCGGCGGCCTCGGGCGTCAGGCCTCGCAGGTGGGGATGCAGGTCGTCCCAGGCCAGGTCGCGGGCGCTGCCGTCGCGGCCGTGGATGCGGCCGCCGCGCTCGTGGCCGTACTTGACGACGTTGATGGTCGCGGTGGTCGGCGTGATCCCGGTGGCCGCGACGTCGGCGCCGATGAAGGCATTCACGAACGATGACTTGCCGCTCGAGAACTCGCCCATCACCGTGACCAGCAGGGGCTGCTCCAGCTCGGCGGTCGCGCGGGCGACGTCGCCGACCAGCGCGGCCAGATCGCCGCGGGTGACGAGCGCGCGCTCGAGCGCGCCGGCGAGGCGGACGAACTGGCCTTCGTCTGCGGCCACCGGCGGGATGGCGAACTGATCGGCGCGCGCTGCGGCGAGCGTGGCCCGGGCGCGCGGGTCGTCGGGCGCGAGGGCGAGGGCGGCGAGGGCGGCGGTGGCGGCCGCGGCGGCGCCGCCGCCACCGGGGTCGCGAACCCGGGCCAGGCGCGCCTCCTCGATCGCGACCTCGACCGATCGCGGCGCGGCCGCGAGCAGCCCGGCGGCGGCGTCGAGCAGGCCGCCGTCGATCAGCTCGGCGGCGCGGGCGGCGAGGGCGATGGGCGCGGTGGCGTCGATCGCCAGCAGGTCGTTGGCCCAGCGTACGGCGCGGGGACGGTCGGCGGCGGCGTGCGCGGTCTCGACCGACTCGGTCAAGACGTCGGTGCCGGCGCCGAGCGCCAGCGCGCGCTCGTACGAGGTCAGCGCGGTGGCGAGATCGCCAAGGTCGCGGTGCAGCCGGGCGAGCCGGGCGTGGGTCGCCGCCCGGCGCGGCTCGAGCTCGAGCGCCTGCAGATAACGCTGGTGAGCGAGGACGGGATCGCGCAACGCGCGGGCGACGTCGCCGAGGCCGACCAGCGCGGCGGTCAGCTCGCGGCGCGCTTCGGGCCCGTGACCCGCGAGGGCCGCCGCGCGGGCGCGCGCGAACAGCCCGGCGGCGGCGTGGACCAGGTCGTCTTGGAGCGCGAGGCGGCCGAGCGCCGCCAGCGCCGCGGCGGGCGCGGGTTCGTTCTCGACCGCGCGCTCGAGGTGTCGGCGCGCCTCGGCCGACGTGGTGCGCTCGTCGAGCAGGAGCGCCATGCCCAGCTCGGAGCTCGCGTCGGCGTCGTCGGGCGATTCGGCCACCGCCTTGCGGAGCTCGCGGATCGCCTTGTCGAGCTCGCCCTGGGCGCGCCAGGCCCGGCCCAGCGCCAGGTACGCCGCGCCCAGCAGCACGCGATCGCCGCGGGCCTCGTCGACGCCCCGGGTCAGGTGCGGGACCGCCTCCCCGGCGCGCTCGAGCGACACCAGGGCTTCGCCGAGGCCGATGCGGGCGTGGGGATCGGCCGGCCGTTCGGCGATGACCTGCTCGAACGCGGTGGCGGCGGCGGCGGCCTGCCCGAGGGCGAGCCGCGCCGCGCCGAGCAGCGTCAACGCCGCGACGTGGTCGGCGCGATCGGCCAACAGCGCCTCGAGCACCTCGGCCGCGGCCCCCGGATCACCACCAGCGAGCAGGCTCCTGGCCTGCGCCACCTGGTCGCGGTAGCCGTCGAGCAGCAGCTCGTTGGCCGTGTCCTCGGCCTTGCGGGCCAGGCGCGACCACAGAGACCTGATGCTGTCGGTCGGCCCGGCCATGCGTGCCGCCGGCTAGCCCCAGTGCCGATCGCGGCCTCGCTCGGAGACCGAGAACGAATCGAGCCTCAACCCCGTTCGTCCTGAGCCGCGGGTCGGCGCGAAGCGCCCGACCCGCGTGTCGAAGGGCGCATTGCGCGGCTCCACCGCTGCGACAATGCACCCTTCGACTCGGCGCTTCGCGCCTCGCTCAGGGCGAGCGGAATCTGGGGCGCGATTGATTCTCGGTCGCTCAGGGCGAGCGGAATCTGGGGCGCGATTGATTCTCGGTCGCTCAGGGCGAGCGGAATCTGGGGCGCGATTGATTCTCGGTCGCTCAGGGCGAGCGGAATCTGGGGCGC
>CANKMW010000109.1 GCA_947483555.1 Myxococcales bacterium | reverse complement strand
TGAGCTTGGCCATGGCCCGAGCCTCGGCGAGCAGTCGCTGCTGGGTCCGCGAGCCCTGGGCGGCGACCACCTTGATGGCGACGTCGCGGCCGAGCTCGGGGTCGCGGGCGCGGTAGACGACACCCATGCCGCCGGTGCCGATCACCTCACTGAGCTGGTAGCGACCGATCGTGGTTCCGGGCGCGAGCGCGGGGCCGCCGCCTGGCGACGACGCCGCAGGCCCCGGCGACGGCGTGGTCGCGTCGAGCGCCATGTCGACCGGCTGGTCGGCGCCGCTTGCCGGGCTGGCGTCGCTGGCGGCCGGGGTGGTGGTGGCGGTGGATTCGTCGCTGCGTGGCACGGGGCCGGGAACCTACTGCGAATCCTCCGCCGTCAGTGTTTGGCAAGCCAGGTGTCGAGCTCGGCAAGCTCGTCGGCGGGGATACCTGCGGCGACAAGTTGCGCCCTGGCGGCCCGGACCTCGGCGAGCCCCTTTCGCACGTCCCGTCGGGCTTCCACGTACGCGCGGCCCAGGAGCCATCGGCCGATCCGCTGAAGATGCTCGTCGCGGCCGGGCGCCGTGATTCCGCCCGCACGTTCGAGCACCGGAATCGCGAGCGCAGGATGTCTGGCGTCGAGGTGTGCCAGGCCCAGGCCGACCAGGGACGAGACCAGATGGCGGTCGTTACCGGGCGCCGCGTCGATCATTGCAACGGCACGCTCGTAGTCGGTGATGGCCGCCTGTGTCCGTCCGAGCTCACGCAGAGTGCCGGCGCGATTGTGGATCCCGATCGCCACGTTGATTGACTGCGACTTGCTTGCGTCGTAGAGCGCGATCACGCGGTCGGACTGGGCGAGAGAGTCCTCCAAGCGTCCCATTGTGCGGAGCAGCAGAGCGAAGTTCATGAGTATCGTGATTCGGCCCGGGTCCTGCGGGGCGGACACGCGGTCGGTGAGGCTGATCGCGCGATCGAACCAGCGCTTGCTTTCCTCGAGGCGTTCGACCTTGATGAGTGATGCAGCGACATCGGCCCAGGCCTTGGCCAGCGCCAGGGACTCGCCGTTGCCAAGCTCGGTAACTCGCGCAGCGTCCTGATAGGCGACGAGCGCCTCTTCGAATCGCCGGGCACGACGCAGGGTGCTACCGATGTTGGCGTGGAGGCTCGCCACCCTCGGATGATCGCTCCCGACGTGGCCTTCCGCCACGGCGAGCGCGGTCCGGAATGTCGCGATCGAGTCGTCAAACTTGCCAGCGTGGCCCTGGGCGGCGCCGGTCGCGCTCAGCACCGACAGCAGCAGGTCGGTGTCGTCGCGGCCGCCCTGACCGGCGCCGGCCAGGATCTTGCGCGCGTCCTCGAGGAGCTCGAGCGCGCGGTCGGCCTCTCCGTAGCCACCGATCATCATCGCCTCGGTCTGGAGCAGCTGCACCTGGAGGTCGACCGGGTCACCCGCTCGGGCAACGGCGGCGCGAGCGACGGGGACCAGCCTTCGTGCTTCATCGGGGAGCTGAAGCGAATTTCCGAGGACCCTGACGAGCGATGTCCAGGCGGAGGCGGACGTTCGGTCGTTGCCGGCGCGGGCGGCGACCTGGGCGAGTTCTTCGAGAGCCGCTCGAGCCTTGGGGCCGTCAGACTCGGCAGTGGCGATCGCGGCCTGTTCCTTGAGTGCGAGGGCAAGCGTCGGGGCATGATCGAGCGCGCGGGCGCGTCCGACCACCTCGGCGGCTCGGTTGGTCAGGCCTTGAAACTTGCCGCCCAGCCGGGCGAACGCGATCGTCTGCACATCAGCGGCGATGCCGTCGGCGACGATGCGCTTCGCCGGGGGCGGCGAGACCTTGCCGAGCGTCTTCACGTCGGCGCAGGCGCTGAGCGGCGCGATCGCGCGGGCGGCATCGACGGCGCGGTCGAACTCCTTGCCGTTCGTGATCGACGCCAGCAGTTCTGCCGTACCTCCGAACTCGACGAGCGCGCGGTCGAGACAGCGCATCTGGAGGTCGAGTGCCGTTCCCGAGTCGCGCTTTCCGCGATGTACCTGACAGGTCTCGATGTGGGAGCTCCGCCAGGATGCCGCGTGTCGGTCGAGCGAGGGCACCACGCGCGCCAGGACCGTGGTCGTGTAGGGGAGCTTGGTGGCTGCTGCGGCGGCTTCGAGACGGGCCTTCACGGCCGGGTTCCAGACCGCCTCCAGCCGCGTGGCTGGATCCGGACATGCACCAACCCGCGCTGCCGGGGCGTAGAAGACGGCGGCGCTCGCGGCGGCGGCGACTGTCAGGGCGGCCACGACGAGCGCGATCCGGCGGCGCCGCCCGCGGCGGCGTTCGATGTGGGTCAGCAGCGACGTCAGCGACGGCCAGCGCGTCTCGGGCTTCACGGCGAATCCGCGAGCAACGGCAGCGAGCAGCCAGGCCGGCGTGCCACGTCGGTCGCTCGGAACGTCGGGGACGCCGCCCGAGGCGAGGACACCACTGGTGCGAGTCTCGGCCTGCTGCGGGCGCTCGCCGTGCAGGCCCTCCCACAGCGAGACGCAGAAGCTGTACTGGTCGGCGCGAGCGTCGAGGTCGTCGCCGCGCGCCTGCTCGGGCGCCATGTACGCGGGGGTGCCGGAGATCGTGCTGGGTTGCGACGCGCTCGCCGTGCCGCCCATCGCCATGGACGGTTCGGTCTGGGCGGCGATGCCGAAGTCGGCGACCAGCAGGCTGTCGCCGTCGAGCATCACGTTGCGGGGCTTGAAGTCGCGGTGGATGAGGCCGCCGGCGTGGGCGGCCGCGAGGCCGCGGCCGGCGGCGACGAAGCGATCGAGCACCTGACGCCACGGGCGCTGCGCGGCGTGGATCCAGTCGTGGAGCGTGCCGCCGGTGATCAGCGGCATCACGATGTACACGCCGTCCGCGACGTCGCCGACGTCGCCGACATCGAAGACCGGCATCACCGCCGGATGGCTGAGCTTGGCCATGGCCCGCGCCTCGGCGAGCAGTCGCTGCTGGGTCCGCGAGCCCTGGGCGGCGACCACCTTGATGGCGACGTCGCGGCCGAGCTCGGGGTCGCGGGCGCGGTAGACGACACCCATGCCGCCGGTGCCGATCACCTCACCGAGTTGATAGCGACCGATCGTGGTCCCGGGCGCGAGCGCGGCGCCGCCGCCTGGCGACGACGCCGCAGGCCCCGGCGACGGCGTGGTCGCGTCGAGCGCGATGTCGACCGGCTGATCGGCGCCGCGTGCCGGGCTCGCGTCGGTGGCGGTCGGGGGCGGGGTGGTGGTGGCGGTCGGTTCGTCGCTACGTGGCACGGGGCCGGTAGTCTACAGCGTGACTACAGCGTGACCAGGCCGCGGCGAACCGCCTCGACGACCGCCTCGGTGCGGGTGCCAGCGCCGAGCTTTGCCATGACCCCGTTGACGTGGAACTTGGCGGTGTGATCGCTGATGCCGAGCCGGTCGGCGACCAGCTTGTTCGACAGCCCCTCGGCGAGCAGCGTCACCACCTGGCGCTCGCGCTCGGTCAGCTCGCCGCCGCCACCGCGGGTCCGGTGCTCGACCTGCCGGGCGTCGGCGCGCGCCGGCGCCGACGCTGACGATCCGACCAGTGCCGGTGACAGCGCGGTGTCGATCACGGTGAGGCCGTGCTTGACGGCGGCGAGCGCGGCGCCGATCTCCGGACCGACCTCGTCGCGCAGCACCACGCCGCGGGCTCCGGCAGCCAGCGCTGGCCCGAGGTGCTCGGCGCGGGCGATGACCGCGACGGCGGGAGCGCCGAGCGTCTTGATCTCGCGCATGCGAACCAGCGCGCGCGCGCTGTCGAGGCCCGGATCCCAGAGCACGACCTCGGTGCCATGCCCGTGATCGACGACGCGAACCTCGCTGACCTGGGCCAGCAAGCTGATGAGCCCGCGGCGGAGCAGGGGATCATCGCTGACCACCGAGACCAGGACCGGGCCGTCGCCGACCGGCCCGATCGGCCCGACTGGAGTGAGGGAGCCCGAAACGGAGGCTAGAGGCAGGGTGGGATTGCGGGTCATGTGGGGCCCCGAGTGGAGGTGATCGGCTCAACGTGGGTCCGGAGGATGGCGAGGTCAACCGGGGATCTCACCTGGCCGTCCGGGCAGGTCGCCACTCCCGCCCGCGGCCCACCTGCCCGAAAAACCACGCCGTCCCAGGCCGATCGCGCGATGGGCACCGGGCTCGGCGCGCCGCACCCTCTGATTCATGAACCAAACCCAAGCGTCCGCGTCCCCTCCGTCCACCCCGACCGCCGGCGCCGCCGATCCGAGCGCCGCGTTTGCCGCCGCCGTCGCTCGCGTGGCGCCGTCCGTGGTGCACGTGCCGCGCCGGCGCGGCGGTGGCAGCGGCCTGGCCTGGACCGAGGAGCTGGTGATCACCTCCAGCTTCCATGCCGCCGACCAGCTGTCGCTCGGCGTGCAGGCCGCCGACGGCACCATCGTCGAGCGCGCCGCCACGCTGGTCGGACGCGACCCCGGCACCGACGTCGCGCTCTACCGCGTGAGCGGCGGTGGCCTGGCGCCGGCGACGACCCGTTCGCTCGACGGCCTGGCCGCCGGTCACCTGGGCTTCGCCGTGGCCCGTCCCGGCCGCGCCATCCGCGCCTCGCTGCGCGCCATCGGTGTCGTCGGTCCCGAGCTGCGCACGCCGGCCGGCGGCCGCCTCGATCGCTACGTCGAGACCGATCGCGCGCTGCCGCGCGGCTTCGGCGGCGGACCGCTGGTCGATCTACGTGGCGAGGTGATCGGCATGAACACGCGCACGCTGCTCGGCGGCACCGATCTCGCCGTGCCGGCGGTGACCATCCAGCGCGTCATCGAGGCGCTGCTGGCCCACGGCCGCGTGCCGCGCGGCTACTTCGGCGTCGCCGCCTACCCGGTCGCCGTGCCCGGCGGCGGGCGCGGCGCGCTGGTGGCCAGCGTCGAGGACGGCGGCCCGGCCGCCACGGCCGGGATCGTGGTCGGTGACATCATCGTCGCCATCGCCGCCGAGCCGGTGCGCGGTCCCGACGAGCTGCGGCTGGTGCTGGTCGATCGAGCCGGCGCCACCGTCGAGGTCGCGCTGGTCCGCGGTGGCGCGGCGCACACGCTGACCGTCGCCATCGGGACGCGGCCGTGACGGCGCTGCGCGCCGTGCCCACCGATGACCGCCCCGCCGTTGCGCCGCCGCCGGTCGATGACGGCGACGCCCTCGACGCCTACTCGCGGGCCGTGACCGGGGTGGTCGACGCGCTCGGTCCGGCGGTGGTCTCGGTCGACGTGCGCCGCGGGCGCCGCGGCGGCCCCGACGCCGCCGGCTCGGGGGTGGTGGTCACGCCCGACGGCTTCGCGCTCACCAACAGCCACGTGGTCGCCGGCAGCCGCGAGCTGCGAGTGCGCGCGTCGACCGGCGAGTCGGCGGCGGCCTCGGTGGTCGGCGACGATCCGGCCACCGACCTGGCCGTCATCAAGGTGGACATCGCCGCGCTCGGCGCGGTGGCGGTCGGTCGCGTCGACGGTGCCACTCGCGTGCGCCCCGGCCAGCTGGTGGTCGCGATCGGCAACCCGCTCGGCTTCGCGTCGACGGTCTCGGCGGGCGTGGTCTCGGCGCTGGGCCGCAGCCTGCGCGGCCGCGACAACCGGCTCATCGACGGCGTCATCCAGCACACCGCGCCGCTCAACCCCGGCAACTCGGGCGGTCCACTCGCCGACGCCCGCGGCCGCGTGGTCGGCATCAACACGGCGATCATCGCCCGCTCGCAGGGCATCGGCTTCGCGGTCGGCGCCGAGATCGCGGCCTGGGTGCTGTCGCAGCTGCTCGCCCGCGGTCGGGTCCGCCGCGCCTTTCTGGGCGTCGGCGGCGGGACGCGGCCGCTCGATCGCCGCCTGGCGCGCGCCCACGGCATCGAGGCCGCCACCGCGGTCGAGGTCATGAGCATCGACGACGGCTCGCCGGCGGCGCGCGCCGGCCTGCGCGACGGCGACATCGTCCACCGCCTCGCCGAGCGGGCGATCACGTCGATCGACGAGCTGGTGCGCGCCCTGCGCGAGGTGCCGCCGGGGCAGCCGACCGCGCTCGGGGTGCTCCGCCGCGGTCAGGCGATCACGGTCGCGATCACGCCGCTCGAGCGATGACGTACAGTGCCCCGGTGAGCGACCCGGCCCGGCGCCCGCTGTTCTTTCGACCCGACGG
Source organism: Myxococcales bacterium (assembly GCA_947483555.1). GTDB lineage: Bacteria > Myxococcota_A > Polyangia > Haliangiales > Haliangiaceae > UBA2376. Next base: position 22,087 of record CANKMW010000109.1, on the reverse strand, counting down.
CACCACCGCCATCGAGCGGCGTGGCTTGCCGCGCTCGCTGGGTGCCAGCTTCGCCACCGACCTCTACCACTGGCTGCGCACGACCTCGTGGACCCGCCTGTTCGGGGTCTGCGCGCTGCTGTTCTTCGTCACCAACCTGTTCTTCGCGGCGGTGCTGTGGTTCGGCGACGCCACGATCGTGCAGGCGCGCCCGGACTCGTTCTGGGACCGCTTCTACTTCAGCGTCCAGACCCTGGCCACCATCGGCTACGGCTACATGGCGCCCGGCGATGCGCTCGCCAACTGGGTGGTGACGATCGAGAGCTTCGTCGGCCTCATGCTCGCCGCCCTGATCACCGGCATCGTGTTCGCCAAGTTCAGCTCCACCACCGCCAAGGTGCTGTGGTCCGAGTGCGCGGTGGTGAGCCGGGAGGACGGTACGCCGACGCTGCAGTTCCGTATGGCCAACGGCCGGAGCGCGGCGATCGTCGAGGCGACCGTCAAGCTGTCTGTGTCGTGGGACGAGACCCTGCGATCGGGCGAGCAGGCGCGGCGCATCTACGATCTGCCGCTGCGGCGGTCGACGTCGCCGTTCTTCGCCCTGTCATGGACCGTGTTCCACGTCATCGACGACCGCAGCCCGCTCCACGGCCTCGACGCCGCGGCGCTCGCCGAGCGCACCGCCTCGATGCTGGTGACCTTCACCGGCATCGACGACGCGCTGGCCACCCTGGTCCACGCCCGCCGCTCGTACCCGTGGACCCAGATCAAGTGGCACCGGCGGTTCGTCGACATCATCAAGGTCGACGAGGCGCACGATGTGCGCTACCTCGACTACACCGCGTTTCACGACACCGAGCCCGACGACGCGCCGCGCCCGGGTTGATCCCGGGATCTCCCGCCGGGCACTCGACTTCCTCGTCGACAGGACGTGACGCACGCCGGGCGCGAGCCGTGCGATCGAGGCAACCTCGACGAGAAACAACAGAAAGAACAGAAAGCCCTTGACGAGCTGGCGCGGTGCGATCGTCGTCACCTTGTCCACGCCCCCAAACAGGTCGCCGGTGGGCACCGGATGCCCGCAGCCGGCGCCAGTGCCCACCGACGAGCAAACTCTCGTCGCACCTCGACTTCGTCGCACCTCGAGCATTCTGAAGCGCCGAAAAACCTCGTGGTATGGGATCTGAACGATGAGCACGTACTCGCTGAAGCACCTCTCGGATCAGATCCTGCTCGATCATCTCGCCGCGCTGCTCGCCGAGGATCGGAAGACGGCCGCGACGCTGCTCGCGTACATCGCCGAGGTCGACGCCCGCCAGCTGTACCTGCCCGCAGCCTGTCCATCGATGCACGTCTACTGCGTCCGCGTCTTGCACCTCGCCGAGGATGCCGCCTACAAGCGCATCACCGTCGCGCGGACGGCGCGCCGGTTTCCCGCGATCTTTGTCGCCATCGCGGACGGCCGCCTGCATCTGAGCGCGGTGGGACTGCTGGCGCCGTATCTCACCGAGGACAGCGCCGACGAGTTGATCGCGGCGGCGAGCCACCGCACCAAGGCCGAGATCGCGCTGCTGCTGGCCGAGCGATACCCACGTCCGGACCGACCAGCCTCGCTGCATTCGGTGCCGGCCTCGGCGCCGCCCGATGGACTCGCGCCGGGGCGAGTTGCCGGCGCGCCGCCGCCGACCACCAAGGTCGTACCGCTCGCGCCGCAGCGCTTCGCGCTCGAGCTGACCATCGATCAGTCGACGCAGGACAAGCTGCTGCGCGCCCAGGCGCTGCTGCGCCACCAGCTACCGTCCGGGGATCTCGCCCAGGTCGTCGATCGGGCGCTCGATAGCCTGCTCGACGACCTCGAGCGCACGAAGTTCGCGGCCACGCCGCGGCCTCGCGCCGCCACGGCACGCTCGACCGCGAGGAGCGCGCGGCACATCCCCAACGACGTCAAGCGCGCGGTGCATGCCCGCGACGGCGAGCAATGTTCGTTCGTCAGCGATGAGGGCGTGCGTTGCACCAGCCGCAGCTTTCTCGAGTTCGATCACGTCGACCCGGTCGCGCTCGGCGGCCAGGCCACCGTTGCAACGGTGCGCCTGCTGTGCAGATCGCACAATCAGTACGCGGCCGCCTGCACGTTCGGCACCGACTTCATGCAGGCGCGGCGGGCGCAAGCGGCGATGGAGGCTGACGTGATCCTCGGGCTGTGCGGGCTCGGCTGGAGTACCTCGGACGCTCGGCGCGCCGTCGCCCTGAGTGCGCAGCTGCCGGCGACCACGCTCGAGCAGCGCCTGATCGCGGCGCTCGCGGTCCTGCACCCCGGGTCCGCCAACCGCTGCTCGGACGGACCCACCGTTGCCGCCTGGCTGCACAGCTAGCCGCTGTCCCGGGTCGATTCCCGGATTGCACGCTTGCCGCTCGACTTCCTCGTCGAGGACGCGGCTGAAGATCTTATCTATGAGCCCGGGTTAGCCGGGGTCAGATCATCGGCTAGCCCTTGGCCGGCAGATCCGCCTTGACCTGGATGAACAGCTCGTCGAGCTGCTTCTTGGCGACGGCGGTGGGCGCGTCGGTCATGAGATCGGACCCCTTCTGGGTCTTGGGGAACGCGATCACGTCGCGCAGCGAGTCGGCGCCGGCCATGAGCATGGCCAGGCGGTCGAGGCCGAGCGCGATGCCGCCGTGGGGCGGCGGTCCGTAGCGGAAGGCCTCGAGCAAGAAGCCGAACTTGGCGCGGGCGTCGTCGTCGGAGATGCCGAGGGTCCGGAACACGCGGGCCTGCAGATCGGAGCGGTGGATCCGGATCGAGCCGCCACCGACCTCGACGCCGTTGAGGACCAGATCGTAGGCGCGGGCCAGCACGTCGCCGGGCGCGGTCTCGAGCAGGTCCTCGTCGGCGGTGCGCGGCGAGGTGAACGGGTGGTGCGATGCCGCCACCTGCCGGGTGTCGTCGTCGACCTCGAACAGCGGTGGATCGACCAGCCACATGAACTGGAACTCGCCCTTGCGGATGAGCCCGAGCTTGTCGCCGACGTGGATGCGGATGGCACCCATGCAGGTGTTGGCGGCCTTGGCCTTCTCGGCCACGAAGATCAGCACGTCGCCGGGGCCAGCGCCGGCGATGCGGTTGACCTCGTCGCGGGCGGCGTCGCTGAAGCTCTTGGCGAACGGCGCCTGCCACACGCCGCCGTCCTGGATGCGCGCGAACGCGACGCCCTTGATGCCGAACGGCTTCGCGAAGTCGGTGAGCCCGTCGAGCATCGAGCGCGACAGCTTGTCGCCGTCGGGCACCCGCAGGCACTTGACGATGCCGCCTGCGGCGACCACGCCCTCGAAGACCCGGAAGCCGCTGGCCCGACAGGGCGCGGTGACGTCGCACAGCACCAGATCGAGCCGCAGATCGGGCTTGTCGACGCCGTACCTGTCCATCGCCTCGGCGTGGGTCATGCGCCGCATCGGCAGCGTCACCTCGCGGCCGAGCACGTCGCGCCACAGCTTCGCCACCATGCCCTCGATCGTGGTCTGGAGCTGGACCTCGTCGATGAACGACATCTCGATGTCGATCTGCGTGAACTCGGGCTGCCGATCGAGACGGAGATCCTCGTCGCGGAAGCAGCGCACGATCTGGAAGTAGCGGTCGTAGCCGGCCACCATCAGCAGCTGCTTGAAGATCTGCGGCGACTCGGCGAGGGCGTAGAACTCACCGGGGTTGAGCCGCGATGGGACCAGGAAGTTGCGAGCGCCGCCGGGCGTGTACTTGACCATGAACGGCGTCTCGATCTCGAGGAACCGATCGGCGGCCAGGTACTCGCGCACCGTCTTCGTGATCTGCGAGCGCACCATCAAGTTCTTCTGCAGCTTCGGCCGCCGCAGGTCGAGGTATCGATACTTGAGCCGCAGCGCCTCGTTGGTGTCGAGCCGGTCCTCGATGGGGAAGGGCGGCGTCTCGGCCTTCGAGAACACCTCGAGCTCGGTGGCCCAGACCTCGATCGCGCCGGTGGCGAGGTTGGCGTTCTTGTTGCTGCCGCGGGTCACGACCTTGCCGACGATGCCGATGCAGTGCTCGCTGCGCAGCTCGCCGGCGGTGCGGTGGGCGGCCTCCGACAGACCGGGGTCGAACACCACCTGGGTGACGCCCTCGCGGTCGCGCAGATCGATGAACACCAGGCCGCCGTGATCGCGGTAGTTCTGCACCCAGCCGGTCAGGATCACGCGAGCGTCGATATCGGTCTCGCGAAGGGCGCCGCAGGTGTGCGATCGCCGGTGAGTCTCGAGAAAGCTCGTCCCGAGCGGAGTCGAAGGGCTGGCCATGGGCGCGGGAACATATCGCGGCGCGTAATACGAGGGGGCTTTCCGGGATCGCCAGGCCGCACGAAAACTTGATCCGGGCCGCACTGCGTGCTCACGCGAAACGGTGATCAGATCCCGGGATCGTCCGTATCTGGAATGATTTCATATCGTTCCGATCGTGATCCGATCCCGGTCGCTGTGGATAACTTGATCCACGCGAAAGGCGACTGATAGCATTTTCTCACGGTCGCCAGTGAGCGGCCGGGACCGGATGACGGAATGCGTCATCGCATCACCGAGGCATCACCAAGGCGTCGCTTCTCCCGCAGGGAGGACGCCAGGCCCGTGGTGCGTTCGTTCGACTGACCCTGATCTGCTTATATAAGGAGAGAGAGTGCGACTCAGCGATATCGCCGATGCCGACTCGGGGCCGGTCCTCGCCTCGTTCGGACTGGAAGTCACACCCTACGTCCCCATGCGAGCCGCCCCCTGTTCCCAGCCCGATCCTGCGACCGGCGACGCCGTGGCCCAGGTGACGCGCCTGACCGAGGCGCTGCGGCGGGCGCGCAAGGGCGGCGACAGCGGCGACGAGCTGACCAGCGCCGAGGCCAGCCTGTCGCGGCGGATCCGGGCCCACATGGTGCGGGGCCAGGTCCGGGTGACGCTCACCGACAACCGCTACACCATGATCTCGGTGCGCCGGCAGCCGCGCGGCCACAGCCAGCGCACCTACGAGGTGCGGCTGCACTGCATGTTCGCCGACGCCGATCCGGTGATCACCCGCGCGCTGGCCCGCTACATCGCCGACAACGATCGCGATGCGTCGCGGGTGCTGGGCGACTTCATCGACGCCAACCAGGAGGTGGTGCGCGGCCGGTCGCGGAAGAGCCCGGCGCAGGTCATCCTCACCGCCGGCGACCACCACGATCTACGGGTCATCTTCGACCACCTGAACGGGCGCTACTTCGGCGGCAGCATCGAGGCCGCGATCACGTGGGGGATGCGCACCGGCCGGCCGCGCCGCCGTCACAGCATCAAGATGGGCAGCTACTCGGTCGAGGAACGCCTGATCCGGCTGCATCGGTCGCTCGATCGCGCGTTCGTGCCGCGGTTCTTCGTGGAGTGGATCGTGTTCCACGAGATGCTGCACCAGGTCCACGACATCAAGGTGAAGAACGGGCGGCGCGAGTTCCACCCCAAGGCGTTCATGGCCGACGAGGCGCGGTTCGAGCGCTACGTCGAGGCGCGGGCCTGGGAGCGATCGCATCTGGATGCGTTGCTGACGTACTGACGGGCTGACGGCACTGGCGGTGCCCTTCGACTCGCCGCTTCGCGGCTCGCTCAGGGACACCGGGGGAGGGGACACCGGGTGGGGGGCATGAATCCGGTCACCCTGAGCGAGCCGCGAAGCGGCGAGTCGAAGGGTGCGCTTCGCACGGGGACGGCGGCGATCAGTCGGTCCGGAGCAGGCGGGTGATGGGGGGGCCGCCGGCGAGGTGGTCGGCGATGGCGGGGGCGTCGTCCGGAGTGACGCCGGTGTAGAAGATGGCGTCGGGGTAGATGACCAGGTTCGGTCCTTCCCAGCACGGGCCCAGACACCCCGAATGGGTGATCGCGACCTCGGCGCCCAGGCCGCGGCGCAGGATCTCCTCGGTCAGCGCCTCCTGGACGGCCTCACTCCCGCGTCCGGCGCATGACGGACGACCGCCGTCGGCGCGGGCGTTGGTGCAGACGAAGACGTGATGGCGAGGCAGCACGAGCGGTCCGAACATTACCAGCATCGGCGGTCCTCACACCGTCCGCGCGGCGGCCTCTACCTGGCGATGAATCGCGTCGCCGCAACGTGTCATCGCGGTGACGCGCGGCGCCGGGATTTGCCACGCGCACGCGCATCGAAAGATGCGCGCGGGGCTTGTGGGTATCTGGCCTTTGCACCACGATTCCGCTCGGCTTCAGGACACGGCGCTCGACGACGATCGAGCCAAATGATGCGAGCTCCGGGGGGAGCCGCAGTCACGACTCGACGACCCGGCCGCACCGCGATCGTATCAGGCACCGATGACGACGACGCCCCAGCACCACATCATCAAGGAGACCTCGGACTCCTTGTCGCGCTTGTTCCAGGAGGAATTCAAGCGCTGTGGCTACAAGCGCGTCCACATCGTCGACGTGCCGCCCAAGCCGGAGGCGGTCGAGGGCAAGCTGCCCGCGGTCTCGATCTATCTGTATCAGGTCGCGCTCGATCCGGAGGGCTTCTACACCAACGCGTCGCAGGAGATCGTCGAGGTCAAGCAGGACGACGGCACGATGAAGGAGTTCTACCGCCGTCGCCGGCTGTGGGCTCGCTGCGATTACCTGGTGTCGGCGTGGGCCCAGACCCCCGAGGACGAGCAGCTCCTGCTCGGCCTCATCCTGCGCACCACGCTCGACAATCCGTACATCACCCACGACAAGCTGCGCGGCACGACCTTCGCCGACAGCCTGGAGATGGACGAGGGCCTGCCCGTCATCCTGTCCACCCGGCTCGACGAGGGCACGCTGTCGCGCTTCTGGGGCAGCCTCAACCAGCCGGTGCGGCCGGCGATCCATCTGTGGACCGCAGTGCCCATCATCCCCGAGAAGATGGACGAGCTGACGCGCGTCCGCAGCCGCGAGCTCAACTACCGCAACGTGCACGACCCGCGCGTCGTCGAGAAGGGGCCCAGCCCCAACCCGTTCGCGCGGCGCCTCGACCTCGGCGGTGGCCGGGGTGGTGGCACCAAATGATTCGGCCGGAGCCTCTCAACTGACCGGGGCAACCGGAACGAGACTGGACGGGCGGCGTTCGGCCGACCGCCTTCGCTGAAAGAAAACAGGAGGACTTTCGAAATGGCTGCCAGCTATCTGTCACCAGGCGTCTACGTCGAAGAAGTGGATCGTGGCTCCAAGCCGATCGAGGCCGTCGGGACCAACACCGTCGGGTTCCTCGGTGAATCGTCCAAGGGGCCGCTCAACGAAGCGGTGCTGTGCACCAACTGGTCGCAGTTCGTGAAGACCTTCGGAGACTTCAAGGAGTGCTCGGAGGCCTTCGCGCACGGCGTCTACGGATTCTTCAACAACGGCGGCTCGCGCTGCTTCGTCGTCAACATCGGTGCCCCGGAAGGGCATGCGGCGCCGGCCAAGGTCGCCGGCAAGGAAGGCGACAAGGAGCCGGTCAAGGCCCCGGCGACCGGCGGCGGTGGCCGCGACGGGCTGTGGATCGGCAAGGACGGCGGCCCCGGCGCCCGCACCGGTCTCAAGTGCTACGAGGAGATCGACGAGATCGCCCTCGTGGCGGCGCCCGGCCAGGTGTCGCCGGCGGTGGCCGACGCCATCCTGTCACACTGCGAGACCCGCAAGGATCGGTTCGCGATCCTCGACTCGCCCGAGACCATCAACGGCGGCGTCGACAAGCTGCCCAAGCCGCGCGACTCCAAGTACGGCGCGTACTACTTCCCGTGGATCCAGGTCTACGACCCGGACAAGGGCAACATCTTCGTGCCGCCGTCGGGCCACATCGCCGGCGTGTACTCGCGGGTCGACTCGGAGCGCGGCGTCCACAAGGCGCCGGCCAACGAGATCGTCCGTGGTGCCCTGGGCCTCAAGTACAACGTGAGCCGCGGCGAGCAGGACCTGCTCAACCCGAAGGGCATCAACGCCATCCGCTTCATGAGTGGCGCGATCCGCATCTGGGGCGCGCGCACCCTGTCGTCGGATCCGAGCTGGCGATACATCAACGTGCGGCGCCTGTTCATCATGGTCGAGGTGTCGATCGAGCGCGCCACCCAGTGGGTGGTCTTCGAGCCCAACGATCATCGCCTCTGGAAGCGCGTCACCCGCACCATCGCGTCGTTCTTGACGCTGATGTGGCGTAACGGCGCCCTGATGGGAACGTCGCCCGAGCAGGCGTTCTACGTGAAGTGCGACGCCGAGACCAACCCGCCCGAGGTGGTCGACGCTGGCCAGCTGGTCTGCGAGATCGGGATGGCCCCGGTCAAGCCCGCGGAATTCGTCATCTTCCGCATCGGCCAGATGGCGTCCGGCGGCGGCGTCGAAGAGTAACGACCAAACGAGGGGCGGCAGGGAAGCTATCTCTGTCGCCCCCCGTACTAGTCAGCGAAATCCCCCGAATGGATCAGGGGGGCCGCCGCGATTCCTGGAGCCCGAGCGTTCCAGGAATCTCAGCCGCCTCCGTGCCGCGGGTTCCACCCCAAGGCTGAATCAGGAGAAGAATCATGGCTCTCGCAAAACAAGCATACGCGGTCAGCAACTTCACGTGCGCCATCGATGGCGTGGCGGCCGGCTTCCTCAACTCGTTCGATCCACCGACGATGGAGGTCGACAAGATCTCGGTCGCCCTCGGTCCGGACTGTGAGACCCAGCAGGCGCTCGGCAATCTCAACTTCGGAGATGCCAAGGCCTCGATCAATCCTGCGCACTCGGCGGCCTGGCTCACGGTCATCAACTCGGTGTTCGACAAGGCCTGCACCGAGTTCCAGATCCGCGTCGATCTCGCCGACCACAACTACAAGTCCAAGCGCGCCATCGCGATGGCGGGTTGCCTGATCAAGAAGATCGGCCTCGGCAAGCTGGCCGCCGGCGACGGCAAGAAGCTGTGGGACATGTCCTTCGAGTGGGAGTCCGAGGACGTGATCTACGAGAAGGGCACCGACGCCGTCATCCAGGGGGTCCTCGGCACCAAGAACAAGAACTGGCTGTGCTCGAACTTCGAGCCGATGGGCATGCCGGGCGGCATCGAGGCCAACTCGGTGATCGACATCGACTGCGGCAGCATGTCGGCCAAGGTCGGCAAGGAGCACGTCGGCATGCTCCGCCAAGCGTCCAAGCACTACACCAAGTGGGATGTCGACGGCGTCAAGTCGACCCACTCGTCGATCGCCTACAACACGGCGCTTGCCTACGTCAACAAGGTCATCCGGGATGGTGCGATCCAGGACGAGGAGTACGCGCCGTGGAGCGTCGATCTCAAGGACCAGACCTTCAAGACCGTGCTCGGCTCGATCAACTACACCGGGTCCGCGTGCCAGAAGTTCACGTGGTCGCCGCAGCTCAAGTCCGGCGACACCATGTCGAACTTCACCATCGACTGGGTGGTCCAGACGATCCGCTTCGAGCCGAAGCACAAGTGACCAGAACGGTGTGACCGGCGCTCCGCGCCGATCGCGTCCGTGATAGCTTCATGGCCCGCCCGGCTCGTCCGCGGCGGGCCATCGTGTTTTGTACGGCTTCGAGCCGTCTCAGGGGACGCCGATGGTCGAAACGTCCACTCTCATCATCGCGAGTTGAAGGGACATGGCATTCAAGACCGAGCACCGCTTCCGCCTGCCGCGCGGCTTCGTCGAGCCCGATGGCACCATCCACCGCGACGGCGTCATGCGCCTCGCCACCGCCCGCGACGAGATCCTGCCGCTGTCGGACTACCGCGTGCAGTCCAACCGCGCCTACCTGGTCATCGTGCTGCTGTCGCGCGTGATCACCAAGCTGGGTGAGCTCGAGAAGATCAACGTCGAGACCATCGAGAACCTGTTCTCGACCGATCTGGCGTACCTGCAGGAGTTCTACCGCAAGATCAACGAGGAGCAGGGCACGCCCAAGCACCACGTCGCCTGTCCCTCGTGCGCGCACGAGTTCGACATCGACATGGCGACCGGCGCCGTGATCACCGAGGGTGCCGGAGGTGAAGCCCGCCCGGGGTAGTGTGGGCGGCGGTCGCCACCTACCCCCGCGAGCAGCTCTATCAGGAGATGGCGTACATCGCCTATCACTTCCACTGGCCCATCGACGACATCCTCGACATGGAACACGAGGAGCGTCACACCTGGCTCCGCGAGATCGCGCGCATCAACCGCGAGATCAACGAGGCCCGACGCCAGTGACGAGCGCTTGCAGACCGCCGCCCATGATCACGAATCTGCCCGTCACGTCCGCCGTTTCACGCCTCTTCCCCTGAGGGAGTCATGCGATCTGCTGCCGACTTTCGTGCCCCTGGCGTCTACGCAACCTTCGCCGAACGCGAGCGGCCGTCGCTGGCGATCGCCGACACCCGGGTCACCGGCATCGTCGGCCTGACCCAGAAGGGGCCGATGAACGTCCCGGTTCGAATCTCGAACTGGGACGAGTTCATCGAGACCTTCGGGTACACCGACCAGTTCTACACCTCGGACTCGGCCTACGCCCACTTCCACAACGGCGGTGGGCCGTGCTGGATCACGCGCGTCGCCCACGTCGCGCCGGCCGGCGAGACCGCGGGCGCCGACCACGCCAGCTGCGCCGAGCACATCCAGCCCGACGACTGGAAGAAGCCGTCGCTCAAGCTGCGCGCGCTCGACGAGGGCACCTGGGGCAACAACATCTGGGTCAAGTGCGACCACCACAGCGGCGCCAGCTCGCTGATGACCCGCGATCTCGACATCGGCGCCGGCGAGGCCCAGGTCAAGTCGACCCGTGGCTTCGAGGTCGGCAGCCTGGTCCGGATCTACGATCGCGAGAACTCCGACTACGTCGTGCTGACCGAGATCGGCGATCGCCTGGTCAAGTGGGGCAAGGAGACGCCGGTCAACCGTCGCCATCGCGCCGCGGCGCCGACCCACCTCGAGGTGCTCGAGTTCGACCTCCACGTCACGCTCAAGGACCGCAAGGAGGTCTTCAAGGGCCTCCAGATGCACCCGTCGTCGCGCACCTACGCGGCGCGGGTCGTCGAGCAGCGCTCGCGCCTGATCCGGGTCGTCGATCTGTTCACCAAGTCGCCGGTGCCGCACAACCTGCCCGGCTCGCTGCCCATGACCAAGCTGTCGGGCGGTCGCGACGGCGCCGACAAGCTGACCACCGAGGATGTCATCGGCGTCGACTTCGGGCCCGCCGAGCGCAAGGGCCTGCTCGGCTCGGCGGCGATCGAGGAGGTCGCGGTGCTGGCGTGTCCCGACGCCATGCTGTTCTACGAGCGCGAGCCCGGCCCGGCCGGCGAGCTCAAGGCGCAGCGGATCCAGGATCAGATGATCGCGATCTGCGAGAACCAGAAGGATCGCTTCGCGATCCTCGATATCCCGCACCCGCCGGTGAAGCAGGTGCCGGCGAGCCAGGTCGTGCACTGGGCGCGCACCTGGCGCCGCCGCACCGACTCGTCCTTCTGCGCCTATTACTGGCCGTGGATCAAGAGCACCACGGTCGGCGGCGCCACGCGCAACCTGCCGGCCAGCGGCTACATCACCGGCGTGATCGGATCGCGCGACGCCGAGCACGGCATCCACGTCGCCCCCGCCAACCACGAGCTCCACGGCGCCACCGATCTCAGCCTGCGGGTCAGCGAAGACGATCTCGGGCAGCTCAACCACGACGCGGTGAACACGTTCCGCATCCAGCGCGGCGTGCGGCCGTGGGGGGCACGCACCGCGTCAAGTGACCCAAACTGGCGATATCTCACGGTTCGCCGCCTGTTCATCATGCTCCGGCGCAGCCTGGAGACCGGCTTCTCGTGGGTGACGTTCGAACCCCACACCCCGGCGACCTGGGAGCGGCTCCAGCGTAACACCACGGAATTCCTTACAGATCTCTGGAAGCGGGGAATGCTCGTGGGAGGGAAGGCGGAGGAGGCCTTCTTCGTAAAATGCGATGCAGAGACCAACCCGCACGACAACATCGACCGCGGCATCCTCGTCTGCGACATCGGCGTGGCCCCGGTCTCTCCGACCGAGTTCATCATGGTGTCGCTGGTGCAGGAGATGTCGGCACCGGCCTGAGACTGAGCGAGCGACTGACCTGAGCGAGCCACGATGCGACGAGCCCCGCACGATCACCGACGTACCGACGACGACCAGGAGCGCAGATGACCCGAAAAGACCCATACCTTGCCTTCTGCTTCAAGGTCACGATCGACGGCGTGCCGGCCGCCTACTTCAAGAGCGTCGGTGGCCTGTCGTTCGAGACCGAGGTCGTCGAGTACCGCGAGGGCGGCGAGAACAACTCGACGCACAAGCTGATCGGCGCCACCAAGTGGAAGAACATCATCCTCAAGCGCGGCTTCGGCAGCAACGAGCTGATCCAGTGGCGCGAGCAGTGGGTGATGCCGACGGGGCCGGGACCGGGCATGCGCAAGGGCGGCACCATCGAGCAGATGGCGCCCGACGGCAAGAAGGTGCTCGCGACCTGGACCTGGCAGAAGGGCTGGCCCGTGAAGTGGGAGCTGTCGGAGCTCGACGCCTCCAAGAGCGAGGTCTCGATCGAGACGCTCGAGATCGCGCACGAGGGTCTGAGCTGCACCAAGGCCTGAGCTGCCCTGCAGGCCCTGAATCGGAGCACTGATCCATGAGCGAGACCCGCGCCCTCACCGCCGCCCTTTCGGGCCCTGTCTTCGACGGGGCCGCGTCGCGTTCCGCGTTGCACGCCAGCGAGCGTCACATGGAGCGGTGGGTGCCGGAAGGTGCCAAGGCGACGCGGTCGGGAGGGTTGCGCTCGCTCGGGTTCGCGGATCGCGTGGCGGCACCGTGGATGAACGCGGCGATGCAGTCGCGGGGCGCGCAGATGATGGCCCGTCCGACCTCGGATCGCTCGACGCCCGAGGTGTCGTGGCTGTTCCCGCGGCCGTGGTTCCAGGACGAGCTCGACTGGATGTCGGCGGCGCGCGTGCGCTCCGAGCAGTCGCCGCAGTTCCTGACCACGCGCGGCACGTACGAGAGCACGCGCAGCGCGCCGTCCGACGTCGCGATGCCCATGGTGTCGCCGCAGATGGTCGCGCCGTCGATGGCCACCTACGGCATGCCGCCCGGGTTCAGCAACAACGAGCGTGATGCTGGCTACGGCCAGGTTCACCATGGCCTGCGCTCGTACAGCCCGATGGTTCCGTTCGCCGCCGCCGCGGCGGCCGAGGTGGTGGCGGGCACCATCGGCCTCGCGCAGCAGAGCGGGCTGACCGCCATCGCCGGCGCCGCCGGCCGCTCGCCGATCCTGAGCGCGCTCACCATGGTGGCGCCGGCCGCGTTCGCGCCCACGCGCAGCGCGTTGCCGACCTACGACGCGCCGGCGTCGTTCGTGCCCACCTCGACGACCGCGCCGACGCCGGCGTCGACGCGCGCGATGATCGACGCCGCGCGCGCCGCGGTCACGCGGGTCGACGAGGTCCGGCAGGCGCCGGCCGTCACGGTCACGGAGCCGACTGCCGCCGCGACCGTCGCGGCGCCGGCGACCGTCGCTGCTGCACCGACGGCACCGTTCGCCGGCGCCGAGCCGACCTCGGTGTCGGACGACCTGGCTGGGCCCGTGGCGGACGCCTCCATTCGCGCCGAGCAGCCGCCGGCGGCCACCGCCTCGTCCGCCTCGGCGTCGGCGGGAGCTTCGAACGAGCGCTCGATCGCCGCCGCCGCGACCGCGTCACCGGCGATCGCGCGCGCGCTGCGTGGCGTCGATCTCCTGCTCCAGGCGAGCACGCCGTCGGCCGCGATGTGGCCCGCCGCGACGACGCCGTCCGCGACGCCGCCGGCCGTGACGCCGTCCGCCGCGTGGCCCGTGGCACCGTCGGCCGCGGCGACCGGCTTCGAGCCCGTGGTCGGTCCGCGCGTGACGATGCCCGCGGGCCTCGGCGGGCTGGTCATGGCGCTCGACGCGCAGCGCACCACGATGCAGCCGATGGCCCGGTTCGCCGGAATGCCGACCGCGACGCCGCCGGCGTTCGCGCCGGCCCTGCGGTTCGATGCCGCCGCCGGCGCCGACGGAGCCCGTGGCGCCGGCATGCCCGCGACGCTCGACCGCGTTCGCGAGACTCCCAGCTTCTCGCCGGTGTGGGCGTCGCCCTCCACGGCGCTCGGTGCGATCGCGGGCGATCGTGCCCGCGCCGTCGATCACGTGGCGTGGAGCGACCGCTGGCTGGCGCGCTTCGTCGGTGCCTCCCCGGTCGCGCTGGCCGCGCTCGATGTCTCCCACGAGCACGGCGCGTCGGCGTCGGCGTCGTCCTTCGGCGCGCTCGGCGCGCTCGGTGGCGGCGCACGGTCGCGCGATGTCGCCAGCCCGGAACAGGTCTACGTCCGGCCGATGGCGGCCAGCACGCTCGCGACGGCGATCCGCGACACCGCCGCCGGCCAGCCGCTCGACGCGCCGACCGCGGCTCGAGCGCCGGTCGCCGCGCCGGTCCGTCCCGGGCGCATCGACGACACCCAGGCGGTGTCCGACGACATCTTCGCCGCGATCTCCGCCGCCGCTGTTGCGCCACTGGCGGCGCGGCCGCTGGTCGTCCCGCGGCGCGACGAACCGACGATGCCGACCGCGGCGGCGCCCGAGTTGCGCCCGCTGACCGCCGCCGATGTCGTGCGCGCCGGCTCGCGGCCGACGCTCGCCGACCTGGTCTCGATCGCGCCCCCGCCGGCGCCCGGCGCTGGCCTGTCCCCGGGTCTGGCGTCGTCGCCGATGGCCCCGGCCATGGCCGGCATGTTGCCGTTGCCAGCCGCACCGGTGTTCGACCCCCGCGCGCTGTTCCCCGAGGCGTTGAGCACCGCGTACATGGGCGGCTTGCTGTCGCGCTCGGCGGCACCGATCGGCGTGGTCTCGTCGACGCCGACCATGAGCGCGCTGATCAGCGCCGCCGGGTTCGCGAGCTCGTTCGCGTCGCCGTCCGCGTCGTTCATGGGTCCGTCGCCGTCGGGTCTGCTCGGGCTGCCTGGGCTGCCCGGGCTCGGTCAGGTCGGCGGGGCCGCCGATCCGGCCGCCGCTGTGGGGATGTCGATGCCCCTGCCGATGCTGCCGATGCTGCCGATGCTCTCCGGTGCGATGCGCGATGCCCGGGCCTGGTCGCTCCGCGATCAGTCGGTGGCGCCGACCGCGTTGCGCCTGGCTGAATCGGCGCCCGATCGCGTGGTGCTCGCCGCCGACGAGGCGCGGCGTGCGGCTCCGTCATCGCGGCAGCTCGGCGAGGTGCCGCCGGTTGCTCCGGATCTCGCGGCGCTCGCCGCGCTCGCCCCGGTCGCCGCCAGCGCGGCAGCCGAGCTCTCGACCGGCCCTGCGTCGCTACCGTCGCTGTCGGCGGCCGCGGAGGCCGTCGCGGTTGACCCGGCCACCGCCGCGCAGGCCGGCGACGTGGCCCAGCCGCATCCCGTCGCACCCGACGCCAGCGCCTCTGCGACGGTTCAGGCGACCACGCCCACGGCCTCGATCGACGCCGAGCTCGTCACCCTGCGTGCCGCGCTGCTCGCCGCGCCGGGGCCGACCAGCATGCCGCTCGCCTTCGCCGAGCACCTGCCGATGCTCAGCGCGCCGATGACCACGACGGTGCCGATCGCGGCGTCGGCGCCGATGATCTCGACCGACCTGGCGATGCCGGTCGCGGCGACGTCGATGGCCGGGCCGATCGGCGCCCGCGGCCTCGCGCTGCCGGCGGTCGGTGGCGCGATGGCGCGTGCCGAGCACCCGGGTGCGGAGCGCCACGGCGCCGAGCGCGTCGACGGTCTCCCGGGCGGTGCGTTCGGGCTGCGTGAATCGTCGGGAGCGCTGGCCGCGCTGCACGCACCCGGCGCGTACACCAGCACCGGCCGTCCCGGCTCGCTCGCCGAGCTCATCCTGAGCTGGTCGGTCGCCGAGGAGCGCGCGGTCACCGATCTCTCGTTCGACTTCGTGGCCCCCGAGATGGTGCTGGCCGCCAAGGTCTACGGGCTGTCGCCGGCGGTGGCGGCCCAGGCCGCGCGGCTCGCGGTCGCCGGTCCGGGGGCGATCGCCAGCCTGGCGACGTCGGTCGATCTGACGTTCCTGCGCGGCTTCCAGCAGGCCCACGCGCAGCAGCAGCCGGGCGGCGCCTTCGCGCCGGCCGCAGCGGCACGCGCGCCGTATGGCAGCGCCGCCGCGACCGGGCTCGTCGAGCCTGGCGCCGACGCCGCGTTCTCGACCGCGTTCTCGACCGCTGGCGCGGCTTCGTCGGCGACCGCCGCGTCGGTCTCGACGCTGGCGGCAGCGACCGGCGGCTTCGACGCACCGGCTGCGCTCGGCGGCCCGGCCGTGGGCCCGGCCCGCGACGGCGGCGCGCCCGGCGACCGGTTCGCGGACCCCGAGACCTGGGGGACGTTCGATGGAACCGCCGCGCCGTCGATGCCGGCGGTCGCGGGTTCGGTGCTGTCGTCGCGCCGCCTGCCGCGCGGCGCGTTCCTGTGGCCCGAGGCGACCGTCGCCGCCCTCGGCCTGAAGGCGCTCTCGCCCGATGGCCTCGCCGGCATGCCGGTGGTCGCGCTCGAGCTGCTGGCCGCCGCTGCGGTCGCCGACCTCGGCACCTGGGTGACCGCGTTCCCGACCGCCGATCAGGCGACCATCGCCAACGTCATCCGCGGCCTCGGTGGCACCGTCCCGGTTTCGGCGGCGACCTCGGGCCCGATGTCGATGGCGGCGTCGCTCATGGGGATGCCGGTGACCGGCGGCGCCAGCGCCGGCCCGATGACGTCGGCGGCGACCGCGACGGCCGCGGGCGCCACGGCGACCGCGCCTGGCGTGCCCGGCGCGCCCGGCGCGCCCGGTGCCGGCCTCGCCACCGGCTCGGCGATCGACGCCGGCGACGAGCCGCCGGACGTGCCCGAGCTGAGCGCGGCGCCGCGCGATCTGCGGTCGCGCTTCGAGGCCATCTACATCGCGCTCACCCGCACCGGCGACGGCCAGGCGCTGTCACCGTCGGTCCGCGCCGCTCGCGCCATGGCCATGCTCGCCCGCGGCGACGGCGGCGCGACCTCGGCGCGCGAACGCGCGCTGGCGGCGTGGTCGATCCTGCCCCACGTCTACCAGGGCGATCTCGATGTCGTCGCGCCGCGCGGTGACGGCGGCGCCGATGTCCTCACCGAGACCCGGCCTGGCCTGGCCGCGCTCGCCGCCCGTGCCGGTGAGTCGCTGGGCTCGTTCGTGGCACCGTCGAGGTCGGAGGTCGACGGCTGGCGCGATGGCGAGTCGACCGCAGACGCGCACGAAGCGCGTGAATCGCGCGCCGCGGCCCGCGCCGAGGCGCCGGTGTACGTCCAGAACGCCAGCCCCAGCGCCCAGGCGATCGCCCAGGCCATGGCGCGCCCGGGTCGCGCGTTCGCGCAGGCCGGCGGCGGCGAGCCCGAGATCCCGAGCTGGTTCGAGGCCGCGGCCCGCCGCATGATGGAAGAGCGCAGCCCGGGCAGCGGCATGTCGCTCGCCGAGCTGGTGCTGGTGACCTCGGCGAGCACGCCCTCGAAGGCCATCGCTGCCGCGACCCGCGGCGCGTCGTCGTCGCCGGCGTCGGCGAGCCCGATGGTGGCGGCCGCCCACGGTGGTGGCAAGGCGAACGTCGAGAAGATCGCCGTCGACGTCTTCCAGGAAGTTCTGAAATTGATCGACATCGCGCGTGAGCGCAGTGGGGACCCCTACCAATGAGCACCGCATACGTACCCCCAGGCAAACTCTCGATCTTCACGGTCGAGGGACCGACCATCACGGTGGTCGCGATGTTCAACCCCAAGGAGCTCGGGGTCAGCAAGGCGACGCCCTGGACCAAGAACGTGAAGTCCAAGGGCAACGTGCCCGACCTCGAGTTCACCTCGTCCGACGGACGCTCGATGTCGTTCGAGCTGATGTTCGATACCTACGAGCTGGGCACCAACGTCCACACCGTGTTCGTCGACAACCTGGTCAAGATGGGGATGGTGCGGAATCCCGACGGCTCCGAGGAGGAGAAGCGTCCGCCCAAGGTCAAGGTCCAGTGGGCCAACGGTGCCTTGCCGGCGTTCGAAGGGGTCGTCGAGTCGGTGGAGACCAAGTACACGATGTTCTTCCCCGACGGCACGCCGTGTCGGGCGACCTGCAACGTGAAGATCAAGGAAGCCAACGCCCTGTCGTTCAAGAAAGGGACGTGATCCATGGGTAACGCGGCCACCACGGTCGACTTCGACATCCTGGTCAACGGGACCGAGATCCCGGACGCCGACGTGCTCGGGTTCGTCGTCGATCTGGATCTCGATCAGCCCGGCATGTGCGTGGTCACGCTGCGCAACCTGAGCCACGACTTCAACGACAAGTACAAGCTGGGCACCTCGGTCGAGGTCAAGGTCGGCGGCGCGACCCGCGACAACGCCGACGGCAGTGGCGATGGTGGCAAGGCGACCATCTTCAAGGGCGAGCTGGTCGGCATGGAGCCGAGCTACCGCCAGGGTGGCCAGAGCCGGTTCTCGCTGCGCGCCTACGACAAGCTCCACCGCCTGCTGCGCGGTCGCAAGTCGAAGACGTACGTGAAGCAGACCGATCAGGACATCGCCAGCGCGATCTCCGGACTGCACGGTCTGTCGGCGCAGTGCGGGTCGGCGCCCAAGATCAAGCACGAGCACGTCTACCAGCACAACCAGACCGATCTCGAGTTCCTGCGCGTGCGCGCCAAGCGCCTCGGCTACAGCATCTGGTGCGAGGACACCAAGATGTTCTTCGACGCCCCCAAGCTCGACAAGGACTCGGGCCTCGAGTTCGTGCTCGGGGTCCAGGCCGCCGGCAAGCGCAAGCTCAAGGCGTTCGCCGGCCGCATGTCCAACGCCCACGTCATGAAGAAGGTGACCGTGCGCGGCTGGGACCCGGAGAAGAAGGCCGAGATCGTCGGCGAGGAGAGCGCCAAGAGCTCGCCGCTGGGCTCGAAGAACGCGGCCTCGACGTTGACCGATTTCGGCGAGGTCGCCACGTTCATGGTCGATTACCCGATCTTCTCGGTCGAGGAGGCCAAGGCGATCGCCAAGTCGAAGCTCGACGAGGCCGGGCTCGGGTTCCTGACCGCCGAGGCCGAGGCCCACGGCGACAACAAGGTCAAGCCGGGCATCGTCGTGAAGGTCACGGTCAACGAGAAGACCGCCAACGATCGCTTCAACGGCAAGTACCTGGTCCAGGGTTGCACCCACCGCATCCACCCCGGCGGCGGCAGTGGCGGTGAGGGCGAAGGCTACACGGTCATCATGCGGCTGGTGCGCGACGCCGGGAGCGCCTGAGCATGCGCGCCGGCGGAGATCGTCCGTGGTCGAACGACGGCACCTTGTGCGGCGTCTACTACGCGATCGTCTGCCAGAACAAGGACGAGGAGCTCAAGCAGGCGCGCATCAAGGTCCGCTTCCCGTGGCTCGATGGCGGTGACCAGGATCAGCTGCACTGGGCCCAGCTGGCGACGCCGATGTCGGGCGACAAGTGGGGCTGGTACACGCTGCCCGAGGTCGGCGATCTCGTGGTCGTGGTGTTCATCGCCGGCGACATCCGCCAGCCGGTCGTGCTGGGCGGGATCTGGAACAAGACCGACACGCCGGCCGAGCCGATCACCGACGGCAAGAACGAGTTCCGCGGCTACAAGAGCCGGTCCGGGCATCGCTTTCTCCTCGACGATTCGAAGAAGGGCAAGATCACGCTGTCCGACAAGACCGACATGCTGCAGTTGACGATCGGTCAGTTCGAGAAGGACGGCGGCGGTCCCAACGCGCACACGATCGCCAAGCCGCAGGGCGGCGGCACCACCGGCGTCGCGGCGGTGTCGATGAGCGGGACGCTCAAGATCCTGTGCCCCGATGGCAAGCTGTCGATCGAGGCCAAGAAGGTCACCATCTCGGCCGACGACAAGCTCGACGTCAACTGCGCCACCGACCTCACGTACGAGTCGGGCGCCGGCCTGGACATGAGCGCGAGCCAGGCTGCCAAGGTCCAGGGCTCGAAGATCGACATCAATCCGTGATCAACCGCGACCAGTTCCAGCAGCCGTCCGAGCGCGCCGAGAAGGTGCGTGGGGTCCACCTCGCCATCGTGGTCGAGAACAAGGACGAGACGCGGCCGTTCCTGGTCAAGGTCAAGTTTCCGTGGCTGCCCGGCGACGAGAAGACGTACTGGGCCCGGGTCGCGATGCCGATGTGCGGTCCCGAGCGCGGCACCTACCTGCTCCCCGAGAAGGACGATCAGGTGCTGGTCGTCTTCGTCCATGGCGAGATCGAACGCCCGGTGGTGATCGGCTCGTTGTGGAACAAGACCCAGATGCCGCCCGAGGCCAACGCCGACGGCAAGAACGACATCAAGGTCATCAAGTCGAAGAGCGGCCATCGCATCATCTTCGATGACACCGCGGGTTCTGAATCGGTCTGCATCGTGGACTCGACGAAGAAGAACAAGGTGCAGATGCTGGTGGCCGACAAGGTCATGACCATCGAGTGCTCCGGTGACATCACGATCAAGGCCAAGGAGAACTTCAAGATCCACGGCAAGACGGTGCAGCTGACGTCGAAGACCGGCGCCACCACCATCAAGTCGGGCGCGGCGATGAAGATCTCCACCGACGGCGCCCTCAACATCAAGGCCAGCGGCGAGATCACGATCAAGGGCGCGACGGTCAACATCAACGTGAGCGCGTCGGCGGCGACCGGGGGCAAGGGCGGCGCCGGGGGCGCCGGACAGAAGGGCGGCGCGGCGGTCGCCCAGGTGGTCGCCAAGGCTGGCGGTGGCGGTGGCGGCGGCGGTGGCGGCGGCGCGGCGGCCGGTGCCTCTGGCGGCGGTGGCGCGGGTGGCGGCGCCGCGGGTGGCGGCAGCTCTGATGCGGGTGCGGGTGCGGGCGCGGGTGCGGGCGCGGGCGCGGGTGCGGGGGCGGGGGCTGCGCCGGCCGGCGGCGCGCCGGCCGCCGGGACGCCGGCTCAGCGCGAGACCGCGAGCGCTTCGCCAGCCGCGGCCGGTGCTGCGGCGGTCCAGCAGGGTGGCGAAGCGAGTCAGCCCAATCCTCCCGGCGGCGGTACGCCTGGTGGGCGCGACGCGGCGGCGCAGAACCCGTCGGGGGCGACGCCCTCGAGCGCCGCGATCGATCCGGCGGGCCCACCGCCGTCACCGCCCGCCTCGGCGAGCGTCGGTGGCGCCGCGGCGGCGAGCGGTACGGCCACGGCCGGCGCCGGCGCTGGCGCCGGTGGCAAGGCTGGCGCGTCCGCTGGCGGCGCGGCGTCCGCGACCGGCGGCGCGAGCGCAGGCGCGACCGCGGGCGGCAAAGGCGCGGCCTCGGCCGGCGCGGCCGCAGCGGGCGGCGCCAAGGTCGGCGGCGCAGCAGGCGCGGCCGGCTCGGCCAAGGTTGGCGGCGCGGCCGGTGCCGCTGGCGCAGCGGGTGCTGGCGGCGCAGCGGGTGCTGCCGGCGCTGCCGGTGGTGCGCAGGTCGGCGCCGCAGCGTCGGGCAACGTCAGCGGAGCCGCGGGCGGCGGCGCGGCGGGCGCGGCCGCATCCGGTGATGCGAAGGGCGCGGTCGGCGCTGCCGGTGGTGCGCAGGTCGGCGCCGCAGCGTCGGGCAACGTCAGCGGAGCCGCCGGTGGCGGCGCGGCGGGCGCGGCTGCTTCGGGTGATGCCAAGGGCGCGGTCGGTGCCGCCGGTGGTGCGCAGGCCGGCGCCGCAGCGTCGGGTGACGTCAGCGGCGCGGCCGGTGGCGGCGCGGCGGGCGCGGCGGCGTCTGGTGATGCGAAGGGTGCGGTCGGTGCGGCCGGTGGCACGCAGGCCGGCGCCGCAGCGTCGGGTGACGTCAGCGGTGCGGCCGGTGGCGGCGCGGCGGGCGCGGCTGCGTCAGGTGATGCGAAGGGTGCGAGCGGGGGCGCCGGCGGGAAAGCGGAATCGGCGACCACCGCGAGCGGCTCCACGAGCGCGACTGCGGGTGGTGCCACCGTCGGTGCCAGCGGCTCCGCCAGCGCCACGCAAGGTGCGAGCGGCTCCGCCGGCGCGAGCGCGACGGCGCCCGGCGCGGCGGGCGCCGGTGGCGGATCCAGTTCGGCGAGCACGAGCGCGTCGGCGGGCGGCGGTGCGGCCGGCGGCGGCGCGGGCGGCGCGGGCGGTGCGGCCG
>CANKMW010000108.1 GCA_947483555.1 Myxococcales bacterium | reverse complement strand
CGTTCTACTGGAAGATGCCGATGACGCCGTCGCCGGAGCTGTACCCGGAGCACGACCTGTTCATCCAGCTCATGAAGCTGAAGAACACGCTGCGCTACACCAAGGGTGACGAGCTGATCACCCACCTCGGCGCCGAGTACTACGACTGATCGCGGCGGCCCGAGCCGTCGCGGTCGGCCGTCAGTCGATCGCGCGGCCCTGCGATCGCAGCGTCCACCCGATCAGCTTGTAGAGGACTCGCATCGCCACGTTGGCGTCCCACTGGTCGCCGCGCGGATCGGGTGCGACCTCGTTGAGATCGAAGCCGACGATGCGTCGTCCGCTGCGCATGACCGCGCCGATCAACAGCTGCGCTTCGGCGAAGCTCAGGCCGCCCGGGACCGGCGTGCCGGTGTGCGGGCACAGGGTCGGGTCGAGCCCGTCGATGTCGAACGACACGTAGACCTGCTCGGGCAACGGCTCGATGATCCGCTCGCACTGCGCGGCCCAGCCCTCGCCGCCGAACCGGCGCCGCGCCAGCTCGGCGTCGAAGTGGGTGATCACCCGGCCCGCCGAGGTCCGGATCACCTCGACCTCGGCCTCGCACAGGTCGCGGATCCCGACCTGGACGATGCGCCCGACCGCGGGGATGCGGCGCAGCACGTTGAACATGATCGACGCGTGCGACCAGGTGAACTGCTCGTAGGCATCACGCAGGTCGGCGTGAGCGTCGAGATGGAGGATGCCCAGGCCGGGATGGCGGTCGGCGATCGCCGCGATGGCACCGAACGGGACCGAGTGGTCGCCGCCGACGACGCCGACGACCCGGCCGGCGTCGAGCCAGCGCTCGGTCTCGGCGCGCAGCCAGTCGTTGAGCCGGGCGCCGAGCTCGTCGACGCGGGCCGCGGCGCGCTCGAGCTCGGGGACGCCAGCGATGGCACCGCCGACCGCGATCACCTGCTCGGCCAGTCGCCGGCCCTCGTGGTTCCAGGCCCGCACCTCGGCCGACTCCTCGAGCATCGCGATCCCGACCAGGTACGGTCGCCCGGTCTCGACGTCGTACAGATCGATCTGTCGCGACGCCGCGAGGATCGCCGCCGGGCCGCCGGCGGTGCCGGCGCGGTACGAGGTGGTCACCTCCCACGGGACCGGGATCAGGATCACCTCGGCCTGGTCCGGGGTGTGCGGCAGGCAGAAGATCCCCGAGTCCGGCCGCGCCGGTGCGCTGGGATCGAAGTTCGCGATCGACATCCGGTCGGAGCCTACCGGTTCCTCAGAACGAGCGGGTCGCCGTCGTCATCAGTCCGACGATCGCCGCCAGCCAGGTCACGGCGCAGGTACCGAGGGCGCCGAGCACGACGAAGGTGAGCGGGCCGCGGCCGTCGCGCCTGGGGTCCCAGGCCAGCAGCGCCGCCATGGCGGCCAGGCCGAGCAGCAGGCCGACCGCGACCCAGTGCTCCTTGACGTCGAACCATCGCGCCACCTTGTCGGCGCGATCGGGGGCGTCGCGGGTGGCGTGCAGGACGACGCCGGGATCGAGAGCGCGCGCGGGGCGGCCGGCGGCGCGGGCGGCGAGCTCCTCGGCGGCGTGGACACGGGCGGCGGCGTCCTCGAGCACGGCGGGCGCGCTGGTCAGGAACTCGAGCTTCACCCGCGCCTTGTAGGTCGGGTAGAGGAGCAGGCCGCCGGCCATGGCGACCAGGTAGAGCGCCATGGCGATGATGCCGAAGCGCTTGACCGCGGGCAGCTTGGGGAAGCGGCCGCGGGTGAACGGCCACAACCACACGCACCAATGGGTGGTCGCGGCGACCGCGGCGGCGGCGAGCACGCCATGCGCGATCAGGAGCCAGCGCGCGGCGTCGGCGTCGAGCACGGCCTCAGGGTAGCCGAATCCTTCGACTCCACGCTCGCTTGCGCTCGCGTGTTCGCTCAGGACAACCGGGACGCGGGTTCGCTCGGGACAACCGGGACGCGGGTTTGCTCAGGACAACCGGGACGCGGGTTCGCTCGGGACAACCGGAACTGGACGTTAGGCGAGGCGAAGCTGGGAAACCTGGCTCAGGCCTGCGAGGCGCTGTGGCGACGGATGAAGGTCGGCACGTCGAGCTCGTTCTCGACCTCGTCACCGAGGATGCCCTTGAGGCTGGGGCGCGGCGGCGCGCGACGGGGCAGCGCGGCGGCGACCACGCCATCGCCGGGCGCCGGTCCGGAGCCGAGCGCGACGCGGGCCGACAGCTCGGCCTCGGGGGCGGCGTCGACGTGGAGCTCGGCCAGGGCCCGCTCGACCGCGGTCATCTCGCCGTCCGACCAGCAGACGTCGACGTCGGCGTCCTCGATGACCATGGCCGGCGTCTTGATCTCGCCCGACGCCTTGCGCGCTGGCGGGACCAGGGTCGCCGGATACTCCTTGGTCGTCACCGAGGCGTTGTCGTAGGGCAGCGTCACCTGCTGGGAGGTGCGGTGGCGGACCGGTTGCGGGGCGTCGGGTGGCGGGGTCAGGGTCTTGCCGGCGCGGTCGAAGCCGGTCGCGATGACCGTGATGCGCACTTCGTCGGTGAGGTTGGGATCGATCACCGAGCCGAAGATGATGTTGGCGTCCTCGTGGGCGGCGTTCTGGATCAGGCTCGACGCCTCGTTGACCTCGTGCAGCGTGAGGTCGGGTCCGCCGGTGATGTTGATCAGGATGCCGGTGGCGCCCTGGATGCTGACGTCCTCGAGCAGCGGCGAGCTGATCGCCATCTCGGCGGCCTCGGTGGCGCGGCGCTTGCCGCTGCCGACGCCGGCGCCCATCAGGGCGCGACCCATGCCGTTCATGATCGTGCGCACGTCGGCGAAGTCGACGTTGATGAGCCCGGGCACGGTCATCAGGTCGCTGATGCCCTGCACCGCGTTGAGCAGCACGCTGTCGGCGCGGCGGAAGGCGTCGACCATCGACATCTGGTTGCCGGCCAGCGCCAGCAAGCGGCTGTTGGGGATCACGATCAGCGTGTCGACCGCGGCCTCGAGCCGGCTGATGCCGTCGTCGGCGTTGCGGCCCCGCTTCTTGCCCTCGAAGCCGAACGGCTTGGTCACCACGCCAACGGTGAGCGCGCCACAGTCACGGGCGACCTGCGCGATCACCGGCGCCGCGCCGGTGCCGGTGCCGCCGCCCATGCCGCAGGTGACGAACACCATGTCGGAACCCGAGATGGCATCGGCGATCTGCTGGATGCTCTCCTCGGCGGAGCGGCGGCCGACCTCGGGGTTGGCGCCGGCGCCCAGGCCCTTGGTCAGCCCCGAGCCGAGCTGGATCTTGTGGGGGGCCAGGTTGGCCTCGAGCGCCTGGCGGTCGGTGTTGGCCGCCACGAACTCGACGCCGTCGAGGTTGCCGCTGATCATGGTGTTGACGGCGTTGCCGCCGCCACCACCAACTCCGATGACCAGGATCTTGGCGTGGTTTGCGTCGTCGAAATCGATGAGAGCCATTGGGTCTCCTCCCCTTTGATCCGTCATGCAGCCGGGGATCTGCGTGGGCAAGTTTTTGATCGTCAAGCGAGCGATGAGCGAGCGTCTCGTCGGGTCAGAACATCTCGGCGAGGCGCGTCCAGGCGCGCTTGATGAGGCCGCGGTCGCCGCTCTGCGCCGCCTGCGCGCGGGTGGCGATGGCGCGGCCGTGGGCGGCGCCGTAGCGGACCAGTCCGACCCCGGTCGAGTAGGCCGGGGACTTGACCACGTCGACCAGACCGCCGACCCGGGTCGGGTAGCCGCGCCGGGTCGGCAGGCCGAGGATGAGCTCGGCGATCTCGACGGTGCCGTCGAGCGACGTGGCGCCGCCGGTGATCACCACGCCAGCGGCCAGGCTGTCGGCGTAGCCCGAGCGCATCAGCTCGCGCTTGACGTGCTCGAAGATCTCCTCGACGCGCGGCTCGATGATCTCGACCAGCGTGTAGCGGGGCAGGACCCGGGGACCACGGCCGCCCACCGACGGCACCTCGATGGTGTCGTTGTCGTCGATCAGCGCGCGCATGGCGCAGCCGTACTTGCGCTTGATCTTCTCCGCGGAGTCGAGCGGCGTGCGCAGCACGGTGGCGATGTCGTTGGTGATGTGGCCGCCGCCCAGCGGGAGCACCGCGGTGTGGACGATGGCGCCGTCGGCGAACACGGCGATGTCGCAGGTGCCACCGCCGATGTCGACCAGCGCGACGCCGAGCTCGCGCTCGTCGTCCTCCAGCACCGCCTGCGCCGAGGCCAGCGGCTCGAGCACGATGTCGGCGACCTGCAGGCCGCAGCGGTTGGCGCACTTGACGACGTTCTGGGCGCTGGTCACCGCGGTGGTCACGATGTGGACCTTGGCCTCGAGGCGGACGCCGGCCATGCCGAGCGGGTCGCGGATGCCGTCCTGATCGTCGATCACGTACTGCTGGGGCAGGACGTGCAGCACCTCGCGGTCCATCGGGATGGCGACCGCCTTGGCGGCCTCGATGACGCGCGCGATGTCGGCGTCGCGGACCTCGCGGTCCTTGACCGCGACGATGCCGTGCGAGTTCAGGCCGCGGACGTGGGCCCCGGAGATGGCGGCGAACACCGTCGAGATCTGGCAGCCGGCCATGTTCTCGCACTCGTCGATCGCGGCCTGGATCGAGCTGACGGTGGTGTCGATGTTGACCACGACGCCGCGCCGCAGCCCCTTCGACGGCGCCGTCCCGATGCCGATGATGTCGACGCCGTCATCGGTCACCTCGCCGGCGATGCAGGCGACCTTGGTGGTCCCGATGTCGAGGCCGACGATGATCTCGGTGGTTTTGGTCTTGGCCATGGTGGTGCCAGTCGGGACTCAGTTGGTTCGGAACGAAACCGTCACCAGATCGGTGCGGGTATCGTTGTCGACGTGGATGGCGCGAGCACGAGCGCGCTCGTCGGGGGACAGCGCGCTCCAGGTAGCGTCGAAGCGGGCCAGGCGGGCGGCGAGCACCGCGCCCTCGGCGGCGCCGAGGCGGATGGCGATGGCGGCGTCGTAGGTGAAGACGGTCGCGCCCCGGCCATCGACGGCGACCTCGCCGGCCGCCGGCCGTGGGATCGCGGTCCAGGCCGCGAGCACCGCGAGGCCGCGCCGGACGCGGGCGGCGGCCTCGTCAGGAGCGCTGGCATACAGCTCGCGGGAGACGCCGCTGACGACCGGCAGGCCCTGGCCTTCGCCGCGCTCGATCGCGGCGCGCTTGAACGGGTGGCCGCCGGCGTCGACGAGGTAGAGGTCGTCGGCGGCGACCACCGCCGCCGGCGTGCGTTCCCGCAGCTCGACGACGATCCTGTGCGGCAGCTCGCGGCGGACCGCGGCTGCGGCCACCCACGGCAGCGCGCGCAGGGTGCCTTCGGCGGCGCCGGTCGAGACGCGGAAGACGTTGTCGCCGCGCGAGATCGGCAGCAGCGCCCGGACCTCGTCAGCGCTCAGGACCGTCGAGCCGCGGACCTCGATGTGGGCGATGGCGAACCGCGGCGAGGTGGTCAGGAAATGGTGCCCCAGGGCCAGACCGCCACCGATGGTGGCCAGCACGGCGACCGTGGCCAGCGCCGGGGCGGCGCGGCGCAAGGCGCGGCCGCAGCCCTCGATCGCGTCGCGCGGTCGCAAGAGCCGCGCGACCAGGGGCTGGGTGGTCTTGCGGTTGGGACGCAAGACGAGCCGCGAGACCCGCGGGATGCGGGCCTGGTCGACGGCGCGGGGCGTCGTTCCCCTTGGCGACCGGGATCGCTCCATGGTCTGCGAAATAGACACGCCGAGATCAGGCGGGCAATTTTTCGGCCGCTTCTACGCCCACTTTGCGCGCGATCCGGATCTCTCCGTGCACGGACGTTCAGTGGCTCGCCCCTTCGACGAGCCGCGAACGGGCGATCAGTCGCGGTCGCCGTCGGTGATCGTGATGATCGGCGAGTCGTCCACGGCGTCGGGCTCCGCGCCCGCCCCCGAGACCCGGGGATCGTCGTCCTGCCCACCCGCGCGGGGCCGGGCCCGCGGCTTGGCCTTGGGCTTGCGCTTGGTTGGTTTGGCCAGCTTGCGCGCGGTCGGGGCGCTCTTGGCCTTGACCGCCGCCGCCGGCTTCTTCTTGGTCGGCTTCCACAGCTGCGCGTCGGCCGGCGTGGTCAGGCCCAGCGCGATGGCCAGCGCGAGCGGAAGCCGGAGCCAGCGGACGAGCAGCACCGCCTGATCGTGCCACAGCGACGAGCTCCGCGCACCGGTGATCAGGGGGGCCGGGTGGGGTAGATTGGGGCCGTGGGTGCCTCGACCGAGCCGAGTGACGCGCGGCGAGCCGTGGTGGCCGGCGGCGCCCCCGAGGTCGGCGACCCCGAGATCGGCGCCGTCGTCGATGGACGCTACCGGCTGATCGAGAAGATCGGGCTGGGCGGCATGGGCGCGGTCTACCGCGCCGAGCACGTCGGCATGGGGCGGGTGGTCGCGGTCAAGCTCCTGCGCCCCGAGCTCGGTGGTCGCGCCGAGGCCGTCGAGCGCTTCACCCGCGAGGCTCAGGCCTCGGCGCGGGTCGCCCACAAGAACGTGGTCGCGGTCTCGGACTTCGGGGTCCGCGACGACGGCACGCTGTACCTGGTGATGGAGTACCTGCGCGGCGAGACGCTGCGCGACCGGCTCGATCGAACCGGTCGCCTGCCGTGGATCAGCGCCGTGACGATCGCGCGGCACATCGCGCGCGGCCTGGCCCATGCCCATGCCCAGGGCGTGATCCATCGCGACGTCAAGCCGGAGAACGTGTTCCTCGTCGAGGACGACGACGATGCGGAGTTCGCGAAGATCCTCGACTTCGGGATCGCACGCTCCCTCGAGTCGGACGACGCCCGCGTGACCCAGGCTGGGTTCGTGGTCGGCACGCCGGCCTACCTGTCGCCCGAGCAGGCGCTGGGTGGCACCGTCGATCACCGCTGCGACATCTATTCGCTGTGTATCGTGCTCTACGAGATGATCTGTGGCCGGACGCCGTTCGGCGATCGACCGCCGGTGGCGATGCTGACGGCGCACGCGGTCGTCGACGTGCCGCCGTTCGCCGAGGTGGCGCCCGAGGTCGAGGTGCCAGCGATCGTCGAGACCATCGTCCGCCGTGGGCTGGCCAAGGACAAGGTCGACCGTCAGGCTGACGCGGCCGAGCTCACCGCCGAGCTCGACGCCGCCCGCGGCCGGCCATCGACGGAGCAGCCAGCGCGGATGTCGAGCGGCCATCCGCTGCAAGCGGTCGCGTACGCCGAGACGCCGCTGCCCGGGCCCGGGCCTGGCTCGGTGGCGCCGGCGACGACTGCGCCCGAGGGCATCCGCGCCTGGCTGCTCTCGACCTTCCCGCAGCTTCGCGATCGGATGGTCGTGAAACGGTGGGCGACGATCGTCGGCGGCGGGGTGCTGGTGGTCGGGGTCCTGGCGGCGATCATGACCTCGGGCAACCCGCCCGCCGGACCGAAGTCGGCGCCACCCGGGCCGGCGCCCGCCGCGCTGGCGGCCGTCGCGGCAGCTCCGCCGCCGGTGGCGCGCACCGAACCAGGACCGCCAGCCCCAACGACGGCTTCGGGGCCCGGCTCCGGCCTGACGCCCTCGGGCGTCAGCCGGTGGGGCCTGACCGAGCTGATCCTCGGCACCACCACCGGTTCCGGTCCGACCGCCGACGAGGCCTTCGCCGCGGCGGTCCACGACCTCGAGAAGGGCAAGACCTGCCCCGAGCGCAAGGCCGCGGTGGCGCGCCTGCGGGCGCTCCACGACCCGCGCGCGATCCCGCGGCTCAAGCGCGCCCGCTATCGCATGCGCGGCGGCCTGCTGGGGGTTGGCGACTCCAACACCAACAAGTGCCTCAAGGCCGACGCCGAGGCGGCGATGGCCGCGCTCGGTCCGCATGAGTGAATCGCGCCTACCGGCCACGCTGGTGGTCGCCGTCGTGGTCGCGGCGGTCGGCTGCGGCCGGAGCGCCGCGCCCGGGGCCATCCAGCGCGACGCGGCGACCGCGATGGATGCGGCAGCGGACGCGCCGCTCGATGACGATCCCGGTCACGACGCCGCGGTCGCGACCCCGACGCCGACCAGCCCGCCGGTCGACACCACGACCGGTGCGTCGCCGGCCTGGACGCCGGGGCCGCCGGTCGTGGTCGGCGACTCGGTCGACGGCGCGGCGCTGCGCGCCGAGCACCGCGCGCGGCTGCGGCAGGACACGTCGGCGGTCACGATGCTCACCGGCGGCACCGCGCTCGAGCTCGGGCAGCGGTTGTGCGAGGCGGTGGTCCCGAAGCGCCCGCCGGAGATGCCGGTGCTGCTCAAGCCCAACCTGTCGGGGATCGACTGGTTCAAGAACCCCAGGACCAACCACGGTGACAACGGCGTCGCCGGCCGCATCACCGATCCCGAGTTCGTGCGCGGGGTGGTGCGCTGCCTCAAGGCGCGCGGCCACACCACGATCACGATCGCCGACGGCTTCGCCGGCAAGCCGACCGACTGGGACCGCCTGATCCGGGTGTCGGGATACGAGGCGATGGCGAAGGAGGAAGCGGTTCGCCTGGTCGCGCTCGACGACGACGGGGTGTTCGACGTGGTCGGCGACCAGCCCGGAAGACCGCTGGGGGTGCGCGGCATGGAGCGCACGCGGGTCCCGACGCTGCTGATGCCGAAGCTGGTCGCCGAGCACCTCGATCACGGGCTGTTCCTGTCCTTGCCCAAGATCAAGACCCACCGCTTCGCCGTGTTCTCGCTCGGCATCAAGAGCCTGCAGGGCACGACGATGTACGCCGACGCCACGCCGGCGTTTCACCAGAAGTGGCGCACCCACAAGGAGGTCGGCGCCGCGCTGGCGATGGTCCAGCGCGGCGATCCGCGGGCTCGCGCTGCCTACGTCAAGGCGCTCGAGCTGTTCGCCGAGCGCATGGTCGATATCCTCGAGGTCGAGGCGCCCGACGCCGTCCTCGCCGAGGGCGTGCCGGCGATGAACGGCGACGGCTTCCAGGTCCTGCTGCCGGCGAAGGAGGCGGTCGCGATCGGCGGCACCAACGTGATCCGGGTCGATCGGGTCGGCGCGGCCTTCCTCGGCCTGTGGGACCACCGCGGCCTGGCGCGCGAGCTGGGTGGCCACCGGACCTCGCCGCTGCTCGAGGTCGCCGCGGCGCGGTTCGGCGTCGACATCGCGCACCCCGAGGTGATCGGCGACGGCGCGGCGCTCCTGGACGCGCCGCGGCCAGCCCACCTGATCGGCATGGCGCGGTTCGAGATCGACGACGCGCCGGCCACCCACGCCAGCCTGCACGCCGCCCACGTCGCCGACGATCGGTTGCCGGCGATCGACGGCGCGCCCGATCCGATCTGGGACACCGCCACGCCGCTCCGGTTCTCGACCAGCTACGCCGGCACCGCCACGTCGACCGCCAGCTCGGTGCGCGCGCTGTGGTCGTCGCGAGGACTGTATCTGCGCTGGGAGCTCGAGGACGCCGGCCTGTTCACCGACCTCGGCCGCCCCATCGACCTCGAGCGCGTCGCGCTCTTCGAGGAGGACTGCGTCGAGGTCTTCCTGGCCCCCGATCCGGCGCAGCGCGGCCGCTACTTCGAGATCGAGGTCGGTCCGTTCGGACACTTCTTCGATCTGGCCGTCGATCGGACCGGCACCCGCGGCGCCCGGCGCGCCGACACCGGCTGGTCGGCCGAGCTCACCATCGGCACCTGGCGCGACGCGGCCGCGCGCCGCGCCGTCATCGAGATCGAGATCCGCGCTCCCGCCGTGGTCGCCGCGCTGGTTGCGGGCGCCGCGCTGCCGCTGGGGCTCGACCGCATGGAGGGTCAGCGCCCACGCCAGTACCTGATGGCGTTCCCGGGCCGCACCGCCAAGCCCAATTTCCACGCCCCGACCGGCTTTGGCACGCTGGTGCTCGATCCCTGAGTCCGCTCAGCCCGGCGCCCTCGAGCCGCCTCGACGATCGCGGATCAGCCCCTCCTGCATCGTCGAGGCGACCAGCACCCCGGCGCGGGTGAACCAGCGGCCGTGGGCCAGGCCGCGGCCGCCCTGGGCGGAAGGGCTGTCGAGGTCGTAGAGCATCCAGTCGTCGAAGCGGAACGGCCGGTGGAACCACATCGCGTGGTCGAGGCTGGCGATCTGGAGGTTGGGGGTCAGCCAGCCGACGCCGTGCGGTTGCAGGGCGGTGCCGAGGAGATGAAAGTCGGAGGCGTAGGCGAGGACGAGCTCGTGGAGCGCGCGGCGGTCGGGCAGCGCGCCGCTGGCGCGGAACCAGACCCGGCGACGGGGTGCGAGCGCGGGCGGGTTCAGCGGCGGCAAGGGCGCGACGGGACGGATCTCGATGGGCCGATCGGCGAGCACGCGCTCGCGCAACGCCGCCGGCACCGCCGCGCGCTGCGCCGCCGGGAGGCTGTCGAGGTAGCGCTCGCCGAGCTCGCGCTCCGAGAGCAGGTCGTCGGGGCCGGGGACGTCGGGCATGACCTCGGTCTGGTGATCGAACCCCGGCTCCTCGATCTGGAACGACGCCGCCATGGTGTAGATCGCGCGCCCGTCCTGCACCGCCACCACCCGGCGAGTGGTGAAGGTCCGGCCGTCACGGATCGGATCGACGGTGAAGACGATCGGCTTGGCGGCATCACCGGGCCGCAAGAAGTAGCCGTGGAACGAGTGCACCAGGCGGTCGGCCGGCACCGTCTGCTCCGCCGCGGACAGCGCCTGCCCCAGCACTTGCCCGCCGAACACCCGGCCCCAGCCGAGATCCTGGCTCTGGCCCCGGAAGATGTTCTCCTCGATGCGCTCGAGCTCGAGCCGTGCGATCAGCGCGCCCAGGATGGTCGACATGCCGGCACTGTCGCCCCGACGCCGAGCGCAGGCAACGAAGTTGCTGCGCGGGCCGGTCGGGCGGGCGGGTCAGACCTCACCGATCACGCGGAACGTCGCCGGCACGCAGTCGAAGCCGAGGCCGAACGACAGACCGTCGCGAAGGTTGTCGTGGTCGAGATCGACGTCGGGCTGGAGCAACGATCGCGCGATCGACGAGCCGGCGATCTCGTCGACGGTGATGCGGCCGTCGTTGTTGGTGTCGAAGATGCTGTGGGCGGCGATCGCGAACTCGTGGGTCGGGTTGCGCTCGATGTGGACGATGGCCTGGGCGGCGAGCCGCAGCAGGGTGGTCTCGATGTCGGCGGTCACGATGACGCCACCGATGCGGCCGGCACAGCCGTCGTCATCGAGGTCGGCGGCGATCCGGGCCTCGGCGATCGGCATCACCAGCGGCGGCTGATCGGGGAAGAACGGAACCGCGAGCCCGACCACCCCCCAGCGCAGGTCGGCACGGCCGCCGATGATCGCGCCCACCAGCTCGCCGTCGGAGCCGGTGACCCGAAACTGGTCCGTGCCATCGAAGCGGGGCGGCGACGACCGAGCTCCGGAGAGCACGTGCCACGACACCGAGCCGTCGTCGACCAGGGCATCGGCGCGCACGCTGTGCAGCGTCACCAGCTGGCCGCTCTCGAACGCGGTGGCGCTGGCGCCGCCGAGATCCAGCCCGATGGCGGCCAGCGAGCCGACCACCGAGCCGGCGCTGTTGTCGATGCTGCCGTCGGCGTCGAAGTCGAACCCGAACCAGCGCGCCTCGGTTGCGCCGTTGGGCAGGGTCCACCCGGTCTGCACGAAGTGCCGGTACGCGCCCGAGTCGACGACCGGTGGCAACGGATCCTCGGTGCCATCGTCGCTGACACAGGCCGCGGTCACGGCGGGGAGGATCAAGAGAGCGATGGCGCGCATGTCGCCAAGCAACGCAAGCGCCATACCGTCGGCGGCGGCCATGGATCCCGCGCACCTGGAGCGTTGGTGTCAAGCGTCTGACAGTCCGAGGCGGCGATGGTTCGACGGATCGACCACCGGGCAACCACCCGGTCGACGTCACCGGGTGACCGGTAGTAGCGTGCCGTCATGGAGCGCTGGGAGCAGGACTTCGACTTCTACTTGGCGATGATCGAGGAGCTACCGGCCTCGTTCGTCCTCGATCTGGCCGCCACCAAGCACGCGCCGCTGGCCAGCCATCCGCTCCTGCTCAGCATCCGGGTGCCGATGCAGATGCCCCGCGAGGATGGGCTGCGCGACGGACGCGAGCTCGACGCGCTGTCGGCCATCGAGGATCAGTTCGTCGCCGCGCTCGAGTCCAAGGTCGACGCGATCTACGTCGGTCGCGTGGTCCATGACGGGTTCACCACCATGTTCCTCTACGTGCCCGCCGCACACCGGCCGGTCCTCGACGCGCTGCCCGATCTCACCGGCGCGCCCCCCCGAGCCGTACCTGCCGAAGTGGGCGGTCGCCGACGATCCAGCGTGGGACCACTTCACGGGCTTCCTGGCCCCCGACGCCTACGCCCTGCAGACGATCTGGAACCGGCGGTTGCTCGCGATCTTCGCGGACAAGGGCGATGTCCTGGCTGCGACCCGCGAGGTCGACCACATGGTGTACTTCCCGTCGCGGGCGCGCGCCGAAGCGGCGGTCGCCGTGCTCCGCGCCCACGGCTTCGCGACCGACGAGATCGATGCGCCCAAGGACGACGCTGGGGGCTGGGGGTTGCAGTTCCACCGCGACGATGCGTTGGCCGATGGCCGCCCCGACGAGTTCGTCGCCGAGATCTTCGAGCTCATCGGGCCGCTCGACGGCAGGTACGACGGGTGGGGCGCGACCCACATCACGGCCAGCTGATGTCGCGCGGCGTCCATCGCGATGCCGTGGCCGGCGTCGAGCTTCGAGCGGTCAAGTAGCGGTCGGTCGCGGCCCGAGCGCCGCGGTCAGCTCGCCGAGGCCAGGATGCGCTCGCACAGCTGCGGGTAGGTCATCCCGGCCTGCTTGGCGATCTTGGGTAGCAGGCTGGTCGCGGTCATGCCGGGCAAGGTGTTGACCTCGAGCACCCAGGCGTTGCCGTCGCGGTCGATGCGCAGATCGGGGCGGCTGTGGCCGGCGCAACCCAGGGCGCGGTAGGCGCCGAGCGCGTGGTCCTCGGCGCGGGTGAGGACGTCGGCGGCCAGCTCGGGCGGCAGCAGGTACCGGGTGTCGGTGCGCACGTACTTGGCCTCGTAGTCGTAGAAGCGCGTGGTCGGGCGGACCTCGACCGAGCCGAGCACGGTGCCGTCGAGGATACCGACGAAGATCTCGGTGCCGGCGATGTAGTCCTCGACCAGGACCGGGCCGTGGAACGTACGGGCCAGCGCGACGGCGGCCGCGAGCTGACCGCGGTCATCGACGACCGACACGCCCACCGAGCTGCCCTCGTCGGCCGGCTTGATCACCAGCGGGATGGCCCACTCGGCGAGCGCCGCCACCGCGTCGCCACCATCGGCGGGTCCGGCGCCGGCGCCGGGCAAGGTGCGCCAGCGCGGGGTCGGGATGCCGTGGCTCTCGAAGATGCGCTTCGAGGCGATCTTGTCCATCGCCAGCGCGCTGGCCAGGATCCCCGACCCGGTGCACGGGATGCCGAGGCAGGCGCACAGGCCCTGCACCGCACCGTCCTCGCCGTAGGTGCCGTGCAGCGCGTTCCACACCACCGCGGCACCGGCCTCGGCGAGCAACGCGGCCAGCGACGTGCCGGGGCGCCAGTCGATCCCGACCGCGTCGTAGCCGGTGTCGTGGAGCGCCGCCAGCACGCCGGCGCCGGTCTTGAGCGAGACGTCGCGCTCGGCGGACAGCCCGCCCATCACGACGGCGATCTTCTGGATCCGGAACTTGTCGAGCATGGTCGCCTTTCCTCAGCCTGGTTCAGCCTGGTCGCCGATGATCTTGACCTCGAGCTGGAGCATCACGCCGTGGACGTCGGCGACCCGCGCCCGCACCCGCTCGATGAGGGTGAGCAGATCGGTGCAGGTGGCGGCGCCGACGTTGACCAGCCAGTTGGCGTGGACCGGCGAGCACAGGGCATCGCCGACCTGCCAGCCCTTGCAGCCGGCGGCCTCGATCAGGCGGCCGGCGAAGTCGCCGGGCGGGTTCTTGAACGTCGAGCCGTTCGACGCCACCTTCTTCGGCTCGCGCTCGGCGCGCCGCTGGCGCAGCGACCGGACCTCGACCTCGATCTCGGCGCGCGGCCGGGGCCGCAGCTCGAGGCGCGCCCCGACCACGACCTCGGTCGGTGGCAGGTCGCTGTCGCGGTAGCGAAATCCGCACTCCGCGTTGTCCCGCCGCACGGTCGCACCGTCCGCCAGCCGGACACTCTCGACCGCGGCGGTGACGTCCTTGAACTCGCCGAGGTAGGTGCCGGCGTTCATGATCAGGCCGCCGCCGACCGAGCCCGGCACGCCGCCCAGGAACTCGATGCCGCCCAGCCCGTGCTTGAGCGCCAGCGACAGCACCTTGCCGGTCGACACCCCGGCCTCGACCTCGATCGCGGTGCCGTCGACGACCTCGATCCGGCGCAGCCGCCCGGTGTTCAGCACCACGCCGCGGACGCCAGCGTCGCGGACCAGGAGATTCGAGCCGCCGCCGACCACGGTGATCGGGACTCCGCCGGCGGCGCACCAGCGCACCAGCGCCACCAGGCGCTCGACCGTCGACGGCATCGCGAACCCGTCGGCCGGACCGCCGATCTTGACCGTGGTGTGGCGGCGCATCGGCTCGTCGAGCCGCAGGTCGTCGCCGAGCAGCTGGCGCAGGGCGGCGCGACCGTGGTCGCCGAGGATCGAGCGCGGGTTGGCGGCCGCCACGGCGGCGACGCCGTCGGCGTCCGCGCCCGGCTCCTCGTCGCCGATGAGGACGTCGTCGTCCACCGCGTGCTCGCGGACCCTAGATCCGGACCAGGTTCTTGCGGGTCGCCGGACCGCGGGTCTTCTCGAGCTCGGCGATGACCTCGTTGCAGCACAGCTGGATGTTGCCGGCGCCGAGGGTGATGAGCAGATCGCTGCCCTTGGCCTCGGCGGCCATCCACGTCGACACGTCCTCGCGACGCGCCACGTAGGTGACGTCCTTGTGCCCGGCCTCGCGGATGGCCTTGACCAGCGCCTCGGAGCTGATGCCGTCGATCGGCTTCTCGCCGGCGGCGAAGATGTCGCACACCACGACCTTGTCGGCGTCGTAGAACGAGCGCACGAACTCCTGGAACTGATCGCGGGTCCGCGAGAAGCGGTGGGGCTGGAACGCCGCCACGATGCGGCGGCCCGGGAACGCGGCGCGGGCGCCCGACAGCGTGGCCCGCACCTCGGTCGGGTGGTGCCCGAAGTCGTCGACCACGGTGATGCCGCCGACCTCGCCGCGCACGGTGAAGCGGCGCTGGATGCCCTCGAACTTGCCGATCGCCGACACGTAGGTCGCGAACGGGATCTCGAGGAAGTCGCTGATCACCAGCACGCCGAGCGCGTTGAGCACGTTGTGGTGGCCGGGCATGGGCAGGACCACCTCGCCCAGCTCGTCGGCGCGCCGCCAGGCCACGAAGCGCGTGACCAGGCCATCGTGGCGGATGTTGCGGGCCCGATAGGTCGCCTGCGCCGACACGCCGAAGGTGGTGAACCGCTTGGTCAGCTGCGGGATCACCTCCTGCACGCCGGCGTTGTCGAGGCACAGCGCGCTCATGCCGTAGAACGGCACCCGGTTGCAGAAGTCGGCGAACGCCTTCTTGACCTTGTCGAAGGTGCCGTAGTGGTCGAGGTGCTCGGCGTCGATGTTGGTGACGATCGCCACCGTCGGCGACAGGGTCAAGAACGAGCCGTCGCTCTCGTCGGCCTCGGCGACCAGGTAGTCGCTCTTGCCCCAGCGCGCGTTGGCGAGACCGAGCGAGTTGACGCGTCCGCCGATGACCGCGGTCGGGTCCATGCCGGCGGCCATCAGCACGCTGTGCACCATCGTCGTCGAGGTGGTCTTGCCGTGCGCGCCGGCGACCGCGATCCCGAACTTCATGTGCATCAGCTCGCCGAGCATCTCGGCGCGCGGGATGACCGGGATCTGGCGCGCGCGGGCGGCCTCGATCTCCGGGTTGTAGCCCTTGATGGCGCTCGACACCACGACGACATCGGACTCGCCGAGGTTGTCGGCGCGGTGGCCCTGCTTGACGGTGCAGCCGATCTCGATCAGATGGCGCGTGATCTCGGTGTCGTTCTGGTCCGAGCCCGACACCTTGTAGCCCATGTTGGCGAGCACCTCGGCCAGGCCGCACATGCCCATGCCGCCGATGCCGACGAAGTGGATCTTGGTGTCCGGCTTGCGGAACATGCGCGCGTTGATAGCAGATCCGCGCACCGGCAGGCGGATGGGCCCCGGGGTTGTTTCGCGAGCGATTGCAGCGAGATGAGTCACATCGGTACAACGAGCGCCCGGCCGCCGCTATTTCGCCGCGGCCTGCTCGGTGCACCAGTCGATGACGGCGGCCGCGGCTTGCGGTCGCGCCAGGGCCCGCATGGCCGCGCCCATCTTCGCGCGCGCACTGGCATCGGCGAGCAGCGGACGCAGCGCATCGGCGAGCCGGTCGGCGGTCAGCTCGGCCTGCCGGAACATCAGCGCCGCGCCGGCGGCCGCCATCTCGCGGGCGTTGAGCTCCTGGTGGTTGTCGGCGGCGTGCGGATAGGGGATGAAGATGGCCGGCTTGCCGGCGATCGCCAGCTCGGCGACGGTGGTGGCGCCGGCGCGGCCCACGATCAGGTCGGCCTGCTGGTAGGCGGCGGCCATGTCCTTGATGAACGCTCGGCAATCGGCGTCGACGCCGGCGGCGCGGTAGCGGGCGATCGTGGCGTCGAGGTCGGCGGCGCCGGTCTGGTGGATGATGGCGATCGGCCGCTCCTTGGCCAGCACCGCCAGCGCCTGCGCGGAGAGCTCGTTCACGGCGCGGGCGCCCTGCGAGCCGCCGCTGACCAGCACGGTCACCGGCGCGTCGTCGGCGCGGACCGTGGCGGCGGACGCCAGCAGCCTGGCGGTCAGCTCGCGGCGCACCGGGTTGCCGCTCATGATGATCTTGCGCGGCTTGAAGAAGCGGCGACTGTCGTCGAACGACAGGAACACCGCGCGCGCCACCCTGCCGAGCAGCTTGTTGGTGAAGCCGGGGATCGAGTTCTGCTCGCAGATCGCGGTCGGCAGGCCGCGCAGTCGGGCCATCAGGACCACCGGTCCCGACGCGTAGCCGCCGACGCCGACCACGACGTCGGGGCGGAACTCCTTCACCACCCGCCGCGCCTGCCACAGCGCGCGCGGCAGGCGGAGCAGGCCGCGGATCGTACCCAGCACGCCGACCGTCTTCAGCCCCGACACCCGGATGAACGACAGCTCCCAGCCCAGCTCGGGCAGCACCCGGGCCTCGATGCCACGCTCGGTGCCGACGAAGCGCACCGCGGCCGACGGCGCGCGGGCGCGCAGCTCCTCGGCGATGGCGACGCCGGGGAACAGGTGGCCGCCGGTGCCGCCGCCGGCGATGAGCAGTCGCATGGAGTGCACCTATAGCAAACCCGCTCGGCCGTGCGCGACTTCCACCACCGTCCGTCAGCTGGCGCGGGCGACGGGCTGGGCCCAGACCTCGTCGAGAAACCCGGCCAGCTCGGCGTCGAGGCGCTCGGGGCGCAGCCGCCACTCGTAGATCGATCGGGCGGTGACCAGGCGGGCGCCGATCAGCTCGCGGGCGGTGCGGTCGGCGTCACTGAACGGGTGGATCGGATCCGAGCCGTGACCGATCACCAGCGTCGGCTGGGTGATGCGGCGGCGCTCGGCGGACGGCGGCGCGGTGCGGCCGAAGGCCAGGCCGTCGAGGATCGCCAGCGACGACCCCGGGTCGCGGCGCGCGAAGTCGATGGCGACGTCGACCAGCCAGTGGGTGTGCGGGATCTTGCGGGTCAGCCACGACACCACTCGCATGCCGCGCTTGCTGATGCGGATGGCGAGCGCGAGCGGGACGAACACGGCCCCGGCTGCCGCCAGCCCGTTCTCGAGCACCGGCATCTCCAGGACCAGGGCGCGGATGCGGTTGGGGGCCGCGGCGACCGCCTCGAGCGCGACGTTGGAGCCCAGCGAGGTGCCGCCGACCACGGCCTGGGCGACGCCGAGGTGATCGAGCAGCGCGATCACGTCGGCGCCGTACTGCGGCATCGAGTAGGCCTCCATGTCGTGCGGCTGATCCGACTCGCCGTGGCCGTACATGTCGACCGTGATCACCCGGTGGCCGCGGGCCGCCAGGGTCGGCGCCAGCTTGGTGTACATGCCGCTGTTCATCAGCAGGCCGTGGGTGAGCACCACCACGCGGGTGCCGGTGCCGTAGCTGCGGTAGGCGATGCGCCGGCCGTCGTTGGTGAAGCTCTGGGACGGGGGCAGGGCGGTACGGGCCATGGGGTACTCCTGTCACCAGTGTGACCCGACTCGCGCGACGAGTGAAACTCTTGAGTTCGGGTCACCGATGCGGTGCCAGTGTAGGTTCGCCGCCATGGCTGATCTCGAGACCCTGACCACGATGACCTACGAGGTGACCGGGCGCATCGCGCGCATCACGCTCGACCGGCCGGCGCGCGGCAACGGCATCACGCTCGACATGCCCCGCGAGCTGGCGGCGTGCGTGGAGCGCGCCAACCTGGCGCCCGGTGTGCACGTGATCGCGCTGGCTGGCAACGGCAAGGGCTTCTGCGGTGGCTACGACCTGGCGGCCAGCGCCGAGGGCGACATGAGCGGGATGGCGGCGAGCGCGGCGCCGCCGGGCAGCCCGATCGACCCCGCGACCATCGCCGGCAACCACGACCCGCACCAGCCCTGGGACCCGACGGTCGACTTCGCGATGATGTCGCGCAACGTCCGCGGGTTCATGAGCCTGTTCCACGGCGACAAGCCGGTGGTGTGCAAGGTGCATGGCTTCTGCGTCGCCGGTGGCACCGATCTCGCGTTGTGCTCGGACCTGATCGTCATCGAGGACGACGCCAAGATCGGGTATCCGCCGGCGCGGGTGTGGGGCGTGCCGACCACCGCGCTGTGGGTCCACCGCATCGGCCTCGAGCGCGCCAAGCGGCTCCTGTTCACGGGCGACTGCCTGTCCGGACGCGAGGCGGTGGCCTGGGGTCTGGCCATCGAGAGCGCACCCAAGGCCGAGCTCGACGCCCGCTTCGAAGCCTTGCTCGAGCGCATCGCCCGCGTGCCCGTGAACCAGCTCGTCATGCACAAGCTGCTGCTCAACCAGAGCATCGCGGCGCAGGGCCTGTACTCGACCCAGGCGCTGGCCACCTACTTCGATGGCATCGCCCGTCACACCGCCGAGGGTTACGGCTTCCAGCGGCGGGCGATGGCGGCCGGCTTCCGCCAGGCGGTGCGCGAGCGCGACGAGCCGTTCGGCGACGCCGGTCCGTCGACGTTCAAGGGCTGACGGCGGGCGGGGTGGCGAGGCGCTGGACGATCATGCCCACGGTGAGGGCGGCGGCGAAGACCAGCACGCTGTCGGCGCCCGACCCCAGCGAGACCAGCGCCGGGCCGGGGCAGTAGCCAGCCAGGCCCCAGCCGACGCCGAACAGGACCGCGCCGAGCAGGAGCCGCGCGTCGAGGTCGGAGCGGCTCGGGGCCGCGAAGCTGCCGCCGAGGAGCGGCGCGGCGCGGCCGCCGATGAGGCGCAGCCCGGCCATGTGGACCGCGATCGCGCCCGCCATCACGAACGCGAGGGTCGGATCCCAGGCACCGCCGACGTCGAGGAACGCGATCACCTTGGCGGGCTGGGTCATGCCGGCGAACACCAGCCCGACCGCGAACAGCGCGCCGGCGACGAACGCCACCACGACCGCCGCCGGCTTCACGACCAGCCTCCGGCGAGGCGAACCACCGCGACCGTCACGCCGCCGGTCACCATGAACGTCACCACCGCGGCCAGCGATCGGACCGACAACCGCGACAGGCCACAGACCCCGTGGCCGCTGGTGCAGCCGTTGCCGAGGCGGGTGCCAAAGCCGACCAGGAGGCCGGCCACCGCCACCACGCCGAGCGGCGCCGGCGACCGTGAGATCGACGACGGCGCCACCAGCGCGGCCACGACGCCAGCAGCGATCATGCCGGCCGCGAACGCCAGTCGCCACGAGCGGTCGGTCACGACCGGCGTCAGGATCTGGCCCCAGATGCCCGAACAGCCGGCGATCCGCCCCAGGCACAACCAGAGCAGCGTCGCGGACAGGCCGATCATGGCGCCGCCGCCGAGCGCGACCAGATACGTCGACGTCATGGCACAGGACTGTAGCGCAGGAATGCGCGCCGTCAGCCGACCGCGACCTGGACCCGCTGCCGCCGCTTGACCGGGTTGGCCTGGCTGACCAGCAGCCGGTGCCGCGACACGAAGCCGGCGCGGCGGCCGACGTTGAGCACCAGGCCGACCAGGAACATGGTGACGATCAAGGACGTGCCGCCATAGCTGACCAGCGGCAGCGTGATGCCCTTGTTGGGCACCACGCCGAGCACGACGCCGACGTTGAGCAACGCCTGCAGCCCGAACATCATCGTGATGCCGAGCGCGACGTAGCCGCCGAACGTATCGCGCGCGCCGAGCGCCGCCCGCACACCTCGCCACACCAGGACGCCGAACAGCGCCAGCACGACGGCGACGCCGATGAATCCCAGCTCCTCACCGATCGGCGCCAGGATGAAGTCGTTGTGGCCCTCGGGCATGTAGCCCAGCGACTGGCGCGAGTTGCCGAGGCCGACGCCGGTGAATCCGCCCGAGCCCAGCGACACGTGAGCCTGGACCATCTGGTAGGCCTCGCGGTCGCTGAACGCCTCGGGGTTGAAGTAGGCCATGAAGCGGCGCAGGCGCCACGGGGTGCCGACGATGAGCTGGTACGCCAGCGGGGCGGCGGCGAGCACCGCCATCACGATGTAGGAGATCCGCGCCCCGGCGACGAACAGCATCACCAGCGTGGTAGCGCCCAGGATGAGCGACGAGCCCAGATCGGGCTGTAGCAGCAGGACCATCATCATCACCGCGCACACCACCAGGTGCGGCACGAAGCCGACCGTGAAGGTCTTCACCTTCTCGGCCTTGCGCGACAGCGACGCGGCCAGATAGGTCACCAGCGCGAGCTTGGCCAGCTCGACGGGCTGGAACGACAGCGGGCCCAGCAACAGCCAGCGCCGGGCACCGTTGAGGGACGGCATGGCCAGCGTCGCGCCGAGCAGGACGATCGACAGCGCGAGCAGCTCGTAGGTGCGGCGGCGCAGGATGCGGTAGTCGAGCGTGGCGGCGACCCACATCGCCACGCCGCCCAGCACCAGGAACACGCACTGCCGCTTGAGGAAGAAGCCGGGGTCGCCGTGCCGGGTCGCGGCCTGGGCCGCGGTGGCCGCGAAGATCTCGACCGTGCCGATGGCGAGCAGCGCCAGCACCGTGCCGACCAGCAGCAGGTCGTACGGGCGCTCGGCGACCTCGGCGATCGGCGCCTGGGCGGCGATCGAGGGCGGAAGCTG
The DNA here is from genome assembly GCA_947483555.1 of Myxococcales bacterium. Taxonomy (GTDB): domain Bacteria; phylum Myxococcota_A; class Polyangia; order Haliangiales; family Haliangiaceae; genus UBA2376. The sequence goes on along the minus strand of CANKMW010000108.1, from coordinate 7,230 downwards.
GGGGGCAGACGACGCGAAGGTCGGCCGTCCTGGCGGGTGATCGCTCGGCGGGAGCACTGCCGGTCACAATGCCGACGCCGCGGATCGGGGCCAAGTTTTCGGCGGGCTACATGGTGCCGTGCTGGCGCTTGCCGCTCGACTGGCCGGTGCAGATGTCGCGGCCTTCGCCGCCGGTGACGAGCCGCAGGCGGCGGTCCGCGAGCAGACGGTCGGTGGTGGGCTGGGGGCGATCGTGGGGCGTGGCGGGTTTCTTCATGGGTCTGGCGAGGAGCAAGGGGTGTGCCGCACTCGAGATCGCACCGTCGGTAGGTTCGGCGCGCCGGGCCCGGTTGCCTGGACGTATTGATCAGCCGTGGCGCCTGGTCAGCCGGGGCCGAGCGCTGGCGGTGCGCTCAGGCGCCGCCGGTGACCGCGCCGCCGGGCAGGCCGGTGAACGTGTCGCGGGGCAGGAGACCCATCCAGACGTCGGTCGACGGGGCGTGGAAGGCGTTGGTGTAGATCCAGCTGTTGACGGTCGCGAACGAGGCGTCGCCGCCCATCAACGCCGAGACCAGGTAGCCGCGGATCAGCGGTCGCAGTCGCACCTCGTTGAGGGCGGTGTCGGCGACGATGGTCTGCTCGAGCTGGGCGATCACGGCGGCGCGCGCGGCGTCGTCGAGCCTCGAGCCGCCGGCCGGGACCGCCAGCATCGAGTCGACCAGGGCGCGGGCCCGATCGTCGAGAATGGGCCGGGCCGCGGCTGCGGGCGCGGCCTTGCCCGGCTTCGGTTTCACGGCGCGAGCTTCGAGGCCCCACCGATTCGCGAGGGCGGCCTCGGCCGCCGCCGCCTCGGGTGGCGCGCCGACCTCGAGCAGGCGCTGGCCGATCTCCGCCCACAGCTCGAGGTCGGCCGGCAAGGCGCCTGGATCGGCCCCGACGTCGACGGTCTTGAGCATCGGCACCTCGACGTAGGCCTTCGACATCGTCGCGCGCTGGGCCAGGGCCGCGGCGCGCGTGACGGTGGCGCCGGTCAGCAGCATCCGCGAGCCCTCGATGACCGGGATGGCGGGCAGCGACGCCCAGCGCTGATTCAGGGCCTCCATCGCAGCCTGGTGATGCGCGATCAGCGCCTGGTCGCGCTCGCTGCCGGTCTTGCCCCGGATCGACGCGTGGAGCGTGGCGGCGGTGGTCAGCTCGCGGATGAACACCTGCGGCGCGTACAGCCCGGGCAGCACGTCGATGGGGCGGCCGTCGCCGTCGAGCACGTAGTGGGCGCTGTTGCCGGTCACCGTCGACTCCAGCTTGCGGCCGTCGCCGAAGTCGACCGTCACCCGGGGGGCGTTGCGCTCGCTCGACCAGTGCAGGACGAACCGTTCGCGCAGCAGCGTGCTCACCGCGGCGTCCGGGTAGAGCGTGGTGCGGAAGAAGCGACTGTTGGCGCACGACAGGTCCTCGTCGAGGCGACCGAGCATGCGCAGCGACAGGATGGGCTTGCCGGTCGCCTTGGCCACCGCCTTCGCCGCCTCGAGATCCTCGTACCAGTACAGGCGCGAGACCGTCGCGTAGCGCTGCCCGGCGACCTTGTCGATGGTCGCCGCCATCTGGTCGCGCACGCTCTCGGCGTGCATGCGGTCGTAGGCGAGCAGCAGGCGCTCGAGCGCGGCCGGGCCCTCGGCGCGCAGCGCGGCGATCTCGGCCGCTCCCATGTGGGCGACCGCGGTCCCGTCGACGTCGCCGGCGCTGTGGCCGGTGGCCGGCGCGGCGACCGCCGCCGCGTGCTGCGCGCGGCTGGCGCGGTTGCCGTCCCCGGTCGGCGCTCCCGCCGAGACCGTCGAGCAGGCGAGCAGGAACGTGAAGGGCACGGCAGCGAGCGAGCGGAGGTTCATTCCTCCATGTACGCACGACGCGCCGCGCCCGCTGTCAGGCCTGGGTAAGCCGTCGGGTCAGCGTCAAGGCTGCTTCGGCGTCGGCGCGATCAGCTCGAATTCCTCGAGCGCGTCCTCGAGCTGGACCCGCATGTCGAGCTTCTTGGCCTCCAGATCGGCGAGCTGCGCGCCCAGCTTGTTGCCCTCGCTGGCGAACTCGTCGAGCTGCTTGGTCCACTTGTCGCGCTGTTCGCCGGCGCGCGGGTTCTTGGCGATCGCGCGCAGGTTCTCGCGCAGCTCGCCGGCGCGCTGGTCGAGCTTGTTGCGGCGCTCGGTCACCCCGGCGATCTGCTCCTCGAGCTTGGCGACCGCGCGCCGCTTGTCGATGATCGGCCGCAGGCGCTTCTTGGCGTCAGCGCCGAGCTCGGCGTGGAGCAGGAGCTTCTCGAGGATGTCGAGCGCCGGCGCGTTCCAGATGCTGATCTGGGTCCGCGCCGGGGTCTGCTCGATCACCGTCAGCGTGCCCTCGCGCACGCCCTTGGCGATGGTGAGGCGAACCAGGTAGGCGTCGGGCAGCTCCTCGGTGCCCTCGGGCTTGTTGGCCAGCAGGTAGGCGCCGCCGGCCTTGCTGTGGCGGACCAGCACGGTGAAGCCGGTGTCGAGGGTCTGCGCCTTCGCGGTGTACATGGTGGTGCGGCGCGCGAACTGCTCGACCTCGAGGACGCCGCGCGACATCTTGATCAGGCGCTGCTCGTCGCGATCGCTGGCGACGCTGGACGTCACCATGATGCCGGTCTCGACCGCGAACGGGATGGTGGCGCTGGTCTCGGCGCCGACCGTCTCGCTCAGGCCCTCGCCGACGAAGCTGCCGCCGGAATAGATGCCGATCGGGCCCGGCTCGAGCACGAACGGGGTCGAGTTCTTGAACCGCACCACCCGATACGGGTTGACCTCGTAGCCGTAGCCGGCGCCGCCGGGGCGGAACAGGAACGTCTCCTCGCCCTCGACGTCGGCGTTGACGATCGCGACCATCGTCGACGTGCCCTCGGGCACCGTGACCCGATCGGCGAGCTCGAAGCGGGTCTGGCCCGACACCGTCTGCGCCTTGGCCTGGGCCAGGGTCGAGCGCCGCAGGGTGTCGGCGTCGATGCCGGCCGGCTGCTCCTCGGCCTCGGCGTAGCCGCCGTAGTCTTCGTCCACGTCGTCGCCGGCCCAGCTGTCGGCGGCCGCGCGCCCCCCGCCGCCGCCGCTGCCGACACCGCGGCTGGCCGACTTGGCGTCGGGCTTCTTCTCGCTCCGGCGCGGCGCCGGCGCCGGGCGCGGTGCGGTGGTCACGCTCGGCGGCGGTGGCGGCGCCGGGGTGTAGGTCGTCTCGCCGACCATCGCCGTCGCCTGGCGGTGCACGCCGACCTCGGTGAGATCCGGCCGCGGGATGTCGCGCGGCGTGTGCAGGTCGTAGCGGAAGGCGATCGGCGCGCCCGAGGTCAGCGCCAGGCGGACGTTCTTCCACTCCTCGCCGCTGGTGTTGTCGACCACCGCCCACGCCTGCAGCAGCGCCTTGCCCTTGCCCTCCGTGGGCAGCACGACCCGGTAGGTCGGCTTCCACATCGGCGCCGCGACCACGTAGCTGACCAGCAGATCGTGCGTCGACGCGCCGGTCAGCCGGACGCTGACCGCGACCTGCTGGAACATGCCCTCGCCGGCGCTGGCGTCGAGCGTGCGGTTGAACTGCATCGCCAGGTCGCCGTCCTCGAGCTCGACGCCGGTGACCTCGGACAGCTTGACCACCCGCAGCGAATCGCCGTCGAGCAGGGTGACGCGGTGGTCGTTGCGCGGCGCGCCACCGCGCTCGTCGTCGTCGGGTGGGTCGATCAGCTGCTCGACCATGGCGACCCGACCGCGCACCGAGCCGCCCTTGGTCCGCAGGGTCACGTCGCTGCCGCGCAACGAGTCGAGGACCTGGGCCAGGCTGCCCTGGCCGGGCCGCAAGGTCGCCAGCGCCGCGTTGGCCCAGGTCTGGGGATCGAGCGGCATCGACACGCTGACGGCGCGGCCGGAGCTGCGCTCGACGATGGTCAGGCTCTTGAGCAGGTCGTTGACCTGATCCTTGCGCACCTTGATCGTGAGCAGGTCACCGGAGATCTTGCCGGCGCGCTCGAAGTAGCCGACGCCGTTACGGTACAGCACCACCCGTTCGAGGCCGAGCCCGGCGTCGGTGGTGGGGTAGCGGAAGCGCTTGCTCCCGCCGCAGGCCAGGACCGACGTCGACAGCAGCGCGAGGGCGAGCAGCTTGAGGCGAAGCATGGCCACAGGTTCCGCCGCCGGCCGCGCCGCGTCCAGCGTCGCGGCTGGCGAACGTCGTCGACACCGTGCGACGCTGGCGCCTTGGGTCGCCCGCTCGCCTTCAAGAACCCGGCCGCGCTGCGGGCCTGGCTCGCGCGTCACCACGCCAGCGCCGAGGAGCTGATCATGCGGGTGTGGAAGGTCCACGCCGCCGGGCGCGGCGTGACCAACGCCCAGGCCGTCGACGAGATGCTGTGCGTCGGCTGGATCGACGGGGTGCGCCACGCGATCGACGGCGACAGCTTCCGGGTCCGCTTCACGCCGCGCCAACCGACCAGCATCTGGAGCGCCATCAACATCCGGCGGGTCGGCGAGCTCGAGGCGCTCGGCCGCATGCGCCCGGCCGGCCGGGCGGCGTTTCGTGCCCGCCAGGCGTCGCGCTCGAAGCTCTACTCGTTCGAGCAGGCGCATCCCCGGGAGCTCGACGCCGCGAGCGTGAAGCAGCTGCGCGCCAGCGCCGCGGCGTGGACGTTCTGGCAGGCGCGCCCGCCGTGGTACCGCCAGACCAGCGCGCACTGGGTGCACAGCGCCAAGCAGGAGACGACCCGCGCCCGCCGCTTCGCGGTGCTGCTCGACTGCTGTGCCCGCGGCGTCGGCATCCCGCCGCTGGCCGGCAAGATCGGCGGATCCCGACTCAGCCCGGGGGCAAGATCTGCTCGACCGCGATCGTGACGTCGGGGAACGCCGCGATCGTCAGCACGTCGCCGCGGCGGGCGACCCGGTGCGACCCCCAGGCGCCGGCGCCGTCGGGCTCGCGCAGCACGTGCACGCAGCCGCCGTCGACGTCGACGATCCAGTACTCCTCGACCGCGACGCCTCCGTAGAGCTGGGCCTTGGCGCCGCGATCCTTGCGGAGCGAGGTGCGAGCGACCTCCACGACGAGATAGGCCCGGTCCGGGTGCTCGGTCCAGTAGCGCTGTGCCGGAACCACGACGACATCGGGGATCGGCTCGGACTCGTCCGAGGCCGCGAACGAGCACTGGACACGCACGCGGGCGCGACCGGCGAGCTGGCCGTCGAGCAGATCGTCGATCGTCTCGACGGACTCGTCGTGCGACGGGTCAGGCGGACTCATGGCGACCAGCTGACCGAACAGCAGCTCCACGCGCTCGTGCTCGAACAGCCCGGCGCGCCACAGCTGGTGGTACTCGCTTCGCCGCAGACGCCGGATGCTCTCGGGTTCGATCGCCGCAGGATCGAGCGCACTCATGTGGATCACCGTAGCACTCCTCCATCGCCGGCCGAGGAGCAAGGTGCGGGCCAGCCGTAACCAGGCGAGCACTCGCGCACGGCGGCCGGTATCCGGCCGGCCGCGGCCCGATGCCGGACGTGTCCGTCCGTGCTCCGGACAACGCTGAAGGTCAGCCGGCCAGGTCGAGCCGGCGGGCGCCGACCGCCGCGGCCGCCTCGCGGAAGACGCGGCCGCGGTGACCGTAGTTCTGGAACATGTCGTAGCTCGCGCACGCCGGTGACAGCACGACCGCGTCGCCGCGCACGCACAGCGCGGCGGCGCGAGCGACCGCCTCGTGCATGTCGGCGGCGTCGAGCACCGGATACGTCGCGCCGTGGGCCGCGGCGGCGGCGCGGATGAGCGGGGCGGCGGCGCCGATCAGCACCATGCCCTTGCACACGCCGTCGAGCGCGGCGAGCATCGCGGCGTAGCTGCCGCCCTTGTCGACGCCGCCGGCGATCAGGACCAGCGGGCGCGGGAAGCCGCGGACGCTGGCGGCGACCGAGGCGACGTTGGTGCCCTTGGAGTCGTCGTAGAAGCGGATGTCGTCCTGCTCGCCGATCCACTCCATGCGGTGGGGCAGGGGGCGATAGCTGCGGGCGCCGGCGCGGATGGCGTCCACCGAGACGCCGCAGGAACGGGCGGCGAGGTAGGCGCCCATGGCGTTCTCGAGGTTGTGGTTACCGACGATGACCAGGTCGTCGACCGGGTAGCGTTCCTCGGCGGCGGCGCCGGGCACGGCCCGGAGGACGATCTCTGTCCGGTCGGCGGACAGACAGGCCCCGGCGGCGACGTCGGCGCCGGGGCGCGAGTCGAACCACAGGACCTGCGAGGGCGCGCCGGCGGCCTCCTGCACCACCCACGGATCGGCGGCGTTGGCGATCGCGACCTGGTCGGTGCGCTGCCAGTCCCAGATGCGGCCCTTCATCTCGGCGTAGCACTCCATGGTGCCGAAGCGATCGAGGTGATCGGCGGTGACGTTGGTGAGCACGCCGGCGTCGGCCGCGAACGAGGTGCAGTTCTCGAGCATGAAGGCGGCGACCTCGGCGACGATCAGGCCGCCGTCGACGTTGGCGGCATGGTCGACGGCGTCGATGAGCGGCATGTTGCCCAGGTTGCCGCCGCAGAAGCTCGGCCGCCCCGACTGCGCGCACAGGGCGCCGGCGAGCGCGGTGGTCGTCGACTTGCCGTTGGTGCCGGTGATCGCCAGCAACCTGGCGCCGGGATGGAAGCAGCGGTAGGCCAGCTCGATCTCGGCGATGACCTCGACGCCGGCGGCGCGCGCCGCCGTCATCTCCGGCAAGGTCGGCACGCCCGGCGACATCACCACCAGGTCCGACGACGTGAAGGTCGCCAGGTCGTGGCCACCGAGCTGCCAGGTCACCGGCACGCCGTCGAGCTGGGCCATGCGCTCGGCGAGCTGCGCCGCCGGCTTGCCGTCGGTCACCACCACCCGGGCCCCGCGGCGATGGCAGAAGCGCGCCACCGCGATGCCGGTCTGGGCCAGCCCGACGACCACGACCTGCTTGCCGCGCAGCTCCATGGGCGTTCGCTCGCTCGCCAGGTCGCTAGCGCCCATGCCGATCACCTGGCGTCACGTGATCGAGATGGTCCACGGTTCCGCCGCTGGGTGGCAAGTGATCGAGACGATCCACGTTTCCGTTCGTCCTGAGCTTCTCACCGAAGGGGTTCCGAGATTGCCGGGGAACGAACGCGGGTGGATGATGGTGCGGCGTGGAGGGCAGTAAGGCCGCCGCCTTCAATGGTGCGATGGTGCCCGTTCCTGAGCCTGGCTCCGACTGCTGACGAGAT
>CANKMW010000107.1 GCA_947483555.1 Myxococcales bacterium | reverse complement strand
CTGTTCACGCAGACGGGTTCGGCTAGCGCCTGGTGCTCCAGGCCGATGCCCTTGTCTCATCGGTGTCGGGTTCCCGGCGTCAGGGCCCCGGGTTTGGACTTTCACCTCCTATCTGTTGTTCCTGCCAGGCGCACCCCTTCGACTCGGCCTTCGGCCTCGCTCAGGGCGAGCGGAACTGCGGCGGGCCCACGCCCCACAGACTCCTGGCGCAGCACCACTGCGGGCGTAGATCATCGCCTTGTGCTGGTGGTGCGGGGCACGGAGGCGTGGTGGGGCCGCCCGCCCGAGCGGCGGCCCACGAACCATGCCCGGACGGCATCGTTCGACCCGTCCTCAGTCCATGATCCGCTTGCCGACCGCGAACGACAGCGTCACACCGCCGAGATCCTCGCCGGTGCCGGGCACGATCGCGCCCAGGTAGGTCGCGGTGGCGCGCCACATCCAGGCATCGTCGTCGTCGTCGCCGATCCGGCCCATCAGCCCGAGGTGACCGGACAGGCCGAGCGTCGAGCCGCGGACGCTGCGGGTCGGCTCGTGGGTGGTGATGTGCAGGATGTCGAGGCCGATGCCGGTGTAGGGCGAGATCGACTCGCAGCGCTCGCACAGCAGCAGGCCGACGTTGAAGTTGACGTCCATCACGTCGCGGCGCCGCTCCGCCGGCATGCGCCCGACCAGCACGCTGGCGCCGAAGCCCAGGGTCACGTGATCGTCGGCCATGCGGGCCTCGGCGCCGCCGCCGATCGACTCGCCGACCTCGCCGCGCGGCATCATCCATGCGCCGGTGGCGAGCAACGCGAGGTCGTCGTCGGCCACCGCCGGCGCGGCCAGGGCGAGCACCGCTGCCAGCGACGCGAACGCCATCGTGGACCAGGACATCGTGGGCATGGATCCGCCTATTTTCCGACCACCCAGCCGAGGCCGAGGTCAGTCGAGAAGGTGCCGATACCGGCGCCGACGAAGCCGGCGCTGGCCCGCCAGTACAGGCGGTGCGAAACAAACCCGTGCAGGCCGATGGCGCCCGACGGACCGATCCCGAGTCCGGCGCCGGCGTCCTTGCCAGCACCCTCGTCGAGCCGCGCGATCGCGAAGCTGGCACCGAGGGCCAGGAACGGCGCGATCGGGTCGGCGCGTCGCAGGCGCGAACCGACCACCAGGCGCACCGAGGCGGCGTAACTGCGACCACGGGGACCGGCCGCCGCGCCCGCCACCGCCTCGAAGCCGGGTTCGTCGCGGTGCGACAGGTGGAGGATACCCATGGTGCCGACCGGACCGAACCGCTCGAGCGGCGTCAGGGTGTCGGAGGCATAGCTCATGCCGGCCGACGCCAGCGCGATCGTGGCCCGGCGCGGCGGCGGCGGCGGCTCCGGTTTCGGCTCCGGTACCGGATCGGCGGCGATGACGATCGGCCGCTCGAGGTAGTCGTCGTCGGGCGGTGGCCTCGCTGCCGCCGTCCCGGCCGCGGCCCCGACGGCAGCCAGCGACGCGAGGCCCGTGATCCATGCGGCGCGTGGCATCGGTCTCATGACGCATGACCAACGCCGGCGGTCTCGGTTGCTTACGATCGAAGCACGACGAGGAGGCGGGTGGCGAACGGCCCGTCGGCCCAGCGCTCCTTGTATTCCATCGCCGTCCCGAGGTCGTAGCGCGCGACACCCTCGGCGCACAGCCGCTCGATCTGCTGTCGTTGCAGGACGTTGCCCAGCGCCAGGTGTCGCAGCGCGGCGTCGTGGGAGAACTGCAAGCCGCGGTAGGTGCCGGCGAACACACCGCCGAGCACGAAGCCGACGTCGCGGTCGGCGCGGCGCGCCATCAGCAGGCGCATCCGCCCGGCCGGCGCCAGCAGGCGCACCATGTGGGCGTAGAACGCCCGCATCGGTCCGGCATCGACGCCGACGCCGGCCCGCCCCTTCCAGCTCCGGGCCTCGATGGCGAGGACCCGCGCCATCGCCGCGTCGGCCGCATCGACATCGCGCGCCACCACGTCCTCGAACGTGATGCCAGCGCCGGCGGCGGTGCGCTCGTCGGCGCGCAACGCCTTGCGGAAGTTCCGGCTGCGGCGGGCCAGGTAGCCGTCGAGGCCATCCTCGAGGCTGGCCTGGTTGCGCACCGTCTCGGCGCCGTGGCCGCGCCGCCACGACGGCGGCAGCGCCCGCAGCAGCGCGCGCTCGAGCGCGCCACCCGGGGCCAGGCCGGCGAGCAGCAGTCCATCCCAGTCGCCGCGCGCCGCGGCGGCGGCGACGAACGCTTCGCCGAGCGCGACCGGATCGGCACCCGCGAGCGGACAGGCCAGGCCCCACGACAGCTCGAGCGGCTCGGCGAAGCGACCGTCGCCGCGCGGCGCCACCGCCATCGCCACCCAGCCGGCGTCGCCGCGCAGGATCCACGGCGTCCGCGGCCCCATCAGCGCCTCGTGCGCGGACAGCACCCACGCCGACGACGAGCAGAAGTGATCGATCGTCGGCGTGGCCGCGATCGCGTCGTCGAACGCGCCAGCCGCGGCGCGGAGCTCATCCAGACCGACCTCGATCACCGGCACGTGATCTTCGCCGAGGCCCCCGGACAACGCCAGTCGGCCAGCGTCACAACGCGCCGCGTGAACCTGCGACGTCGTCGCCGGCAGCGCGCCGCGAGCTCGGGTCGTGTGCGCCGAGCCACGCCCACGCGCCCGGCGTGACCAGCCCCGCCCGCGACGGGGTACACTGGTGCGCCGACCGTCTGCCAACAGGATCCTCCATGCGCGTCAATGCCATCGTCGCCGTAGCCGCCCTGCTCGGCGGCTGCTTGACCAACACCTACAAGATCTCCCGCGCCGAGCTCACGCGCCTCGCGGTGACGCCGCCCGAGCAGCGCGCCGAACGGGTGCGGGTGGTCCAGGAGTTCGAGGGTGACAGCCCACCCGCGCAGCCGGTGGTCAGCGGCGAGACCAACGTCATCTTCGTGCCCCGGACCGTGATCGTCGTCGGCGACGGCCGCCATCATCACGGCCACGGCGGCGTCCGCACCGGCAAGGGCGGCGGCATCGGCGGCGGCGGCGGCGATGGCGAGGGCGCGGTGATCCTGCTGGTGGCCCTCGCCGCCGGCGCCGGCATCGTGCTGGCGGCCACCGAGGGCCAGCGCTACGACGGCTGGGTCCGCGTCCACCCGATGCACCCGGTGCACCTGTGGGGGCCGTGGGGCTACGGCGTGGTGCCGCTGGCGCAGCTCGATCCGACGACCGCCGCCACGGCGACCAAGGCCGTCATCCGCGATCGCGAGGGCCCGTGGCAGAAGCTCGGGCGCGCGCCCCTCGATCGCCAGGGCTGGAGCTACAGCTTCCTGGGCGGAGCGGGTCAGATCGACGGCTGGGACGGACGCGGGGTCGGCCCCCAGTTCCACGTCCAGCTCGGCTACTACCCGAGCCACCCGTTCGGCATCCAGTTCGTGTGGACACCGGCGTGGCGCGGCGACGCGATGGGCGACACGATCCTCGACCTGCGGCTGGGGCTCGAGCTCGACTTCCTGCCGCTCGACGCCGGCGCGCTGCACGGCGGTGGATACGTCAACGGGTCATTTGGCTGGCGCCACGACCGCGACGGCACCGACCGGGCCGCGTTCACCGGCGCCGGCGCCAAGCTGCAGCTCGAGCTCACCACCCGCCTCGCCATCACCGGTCGGTTCGGCATCACGCGCGCGTACGACGAGGTGGCCACCGACGCCACCGTCGGGCTGTCGATCTACTGACCGGTCAGATCAGAGGCGGCTACTTCTGGTGTTGCGCCTTCCACGCGCTGTACGGCATCCCGTAGATGATCTCGCGGGCCGCCTCGTCGGTCAGCGCCACCCCGCGCGCTTCGGCCGCGGCGCGGTACCACTTGGCCAGGCAGTTGCGGCAGAAGCCGGCCAGGTTCATCACGTCGATGTTCTGGACGTCGGTGCGAGTGCGAAGATGCTCGACCAGGCGGCGGAACGCAGCCGCTTCCAGCTCGGTCCGGGTGGCGTCATCGACGACTGCGATCTCGGTCATGGCTGACCGTAGCACCGCGGTCCCTCGCCATCCGTGTGCTAGAACCCCGACGTGTCCGCGTCGTCGGTGATCCAGCTCGAGAAGGACGGCACCACGTTCCACGTGGTCGGCACCGCGCATGTCTCGCGGCGCTCGGTCGACGAGGTCACCGCGGTCATCGAGGAGGTCCGCCCCGAGGTGGTGTGCGTCGAGCTGTGCCAGGGCCGCTACGACGCGCTCACCCAGGAGACCTCGTTCCGCAACCTCGACGTCTTCAAGGTGGTGCGCGAGGGCAAGACCCTGTACCTGCTCGCCCACCTGGCGCTGTCCAGCTACCAGCGCAAGATGGGCCAGGCGCTCGGCGTCAAGCCGGGCGCCGAGCTGCTGGCGGCGGTCGAGGCCGCGAAGCGGGTCGGCGCCCGCGTCGAGCTCATCGATCGCGACATCCACACCACGCTCAAGCGCACCTGGTCCAACCTCGGGTTGTGGAAGCGCTCGATGCTGCTGTCGTCGTTGATGGTCGGCTTCGGCGATGACGACGACGGCAAGGGCAAGGGCAAGGGCAACGGCAACGGCAAGCGCGAGCTGACCGCTGACGACATCGAGAAGCTCAAGGAGGGCAAGGCGCTGTCGGAGATGCTCGCCGAGCTCTCGCGCGCCCTGCCCGAGGTCAAGGTCCCGCTCATCGACGAACGCGACGCCTACCTGGTCAGCGGCATGGAGGCCTCGGCCGCCGGTGCCCGCAACGTGGTCGCGGTGGTCGGGGCCGCCCACGTGCCCGGGATGCGCGAGCGGTTCGGCAAGCCGGTCGATCGCGCGGCGCTGGCCAAGCTGCCGCCGCCGTCGCTGCTGTGGACGATCGTGAAGTGGGCGGTGCCGATCTTGCTCGTCGCGGGCCTGATCTGGGGCGCGTTCCACTCCAACAAGATCTCGGCGCAGGACGTCATCATGGCCCTGGTGCTGCCAACCTCGATCGGCGCCGGCGCCCTGACCCTGCTCGGCGGCGGCCGGCCGCTGTCGGTGCTGACCGCGATCGTGGTCGCGCCCATCGCGGCCATCCATCCGCTGCTCGGCACCGGCATGGTCGTCGGCGTGGTCGAGGCGTGGCGCCGCAAGCCGACCGTGGTCGATTGCGAGCGGCTTCCCGACGACGTCACCACCTTCCGCGGCTTCCGCCGCAATCCGGTGTCGCGCATCCTGCTGGTCGCCATCCTGTCGGGCGTCGGCACCGCGCTCGGGATGTGGCTTGGCGCTGCCTGGATCGTCACACTCCTGTAACCGCGACCGGTGTAGCGTCGGGGGATGAAGCGGCGCGAAGCACTCAAGTCGATGGGCGCGATGGCTGGCGCCGCCGGGGCGGCGCGGGTGCTACCCGGCTGCGGCGACGACGGCGGCCCGAACCTGCCGCCCGGGATCCATCACGTCATCGTGGTGATGATGGAGAATCGCTCGTACGACCACCTGCTGGGCGCTCGCACGCTGATCGGGCTGCCCGGCGACGGCCTGGTCGCGACGATGAGCAACCCCGACGGCGGCGGCACGCTGGTGCGCCCCTACGCGGCCAGCTTCGACGACGCCTGCGTGCCCGACCCGCCGCACGGCTGGGCCGCGTCGCACGCGCAGTTCGCCGGCGGCGCCAACACCGGCTTCGTGACCCAGCAAGAGGCCCGTCATGGCGCCGGCAATCGCCAGCCCATGCAGTACCTGACCCGCGACATGGTACCGGTGTCGTGGGCGCTGGCCGACCAGTTCGCGTCGTGCGACCGCTACTTCGCGTCGGTGATGGGCCCGACCTGGCCCAACCGCATGTACTGGCACTCGGGCAGCTCGAACGGGATCATGACCAACGACTTCCCGACCGGCGGCTTCAGCTGGCCGAGCATCCACCACCGCCTCGACGAGGCCGGCGTCGACTGGCGCTACTACTACATCGACATCCCGGTGCTGGCGATCGTCGACACCATCGACAAGACCAACCGGGTCTTCTACCTCGAGGACTTCCTGCGCGACGCGATGAGCGGCAACCTGGCCGCGGTCACCTACGTCGACCCCGGCTTCTCGTACAACGACGATCATCCGCCCCACCACCCGATCTACGGCCAGCAGTTCATCGCCAGCATCTACAACGCGCTGGCCGCCGGTCCGCTGTGGGATCACTGCCTGCTGGTGGTGACCTACGACGAGCACGGTGGCTTCTTCGATCACGTGCCGCCACCGACCACGGTCGACAACTTCGCGGCCACCGGGTTCGGTCAGATGGGCTTCCGCGTGCCGACGCTGGTCGCCGGGCCATACGTCAAGCCGGGCCACGTCTCCAGCGTGGTCATGGACCACTGCTCGGTGCTGCGCCACCTGCAGAACATGTTCGGCCTCGCCGATCTCAACCCGCGGGTGACCGCGGCCAACGACCTGACCGACCTGCTCGACCTCGACGCGCTCGCCGCCGGGACGCCGCGGCCACCGGGCCAGATCCCCGCCGTCGAGATCGACGAGTCGCGCATCCGCGACGAGTGCACCAGCTCCGCCCGCATGCAGCACGACGTCCTGCGCATGGCCGACGAGCATCCGCGGCTGTTCCGCCGCTGGGATCGCCGCGACAAGATCGTCGACTCGGCGTACCTGATCGGCGACTTTCTCGACAGCGTGAACGGTGGCCGCATCGTCCGCGGCCGCTGAATCAGGCCGATCCAGGCCCGGGCTGCGACACGGTGCGACATTTCTGGGAGTGGGAAGATCGGCTTGGCGGCCCCGGTTGGCTATGCCAGACTCACCGCCAAGGAGACCATTCCATGAAGAAGCTCGCGACCGTCCTCGCCACCGCGCTCACCCTGGCCTTCGCCGCTCCCGCCTTCGCTTGCCCGCACGGCGAGAAGGGCACGCAGGAGAAGACCGCCGACAAGGCGAAGAAGGACCAGCCCGCCCCGGCCAAGATCGCTGCCCCCAAGAAGGCGGAGCCCAAGAAGCCGGCCCCCAAGACCGCCGACTCGGGCAAGGTCTCGAGCAAGTAACTCCGTCGACCGCGGGATGACCCGTGCCGAGGGGATGACGCGGGGCCACCGGGCCCCGCGTTTTTTTTCGGCAGCAGGCCGGCTAGACCAGGATATCGAGCAGCTGCACGCGGGTCAGGAAGCCCTCGAGGGTGGCGGCGTACTCCTCGATGAACAGATCGAGCTCGAAGGTGACGCGCCGGCGGTCGACGCGGACCACCTTGCCGCTGGCCGGGATCTCGGTGCCGGCGAGATCGAGGACCCCGGCCTGCCATGCGCCCACGGTCGGCGACGCCGCGCTGGTCGGCCAGTTGACGGACACGTGGGTACGCGACAGCTCGATCACGTCGGCGAGGCCAGCTTCGACGCGCAGGTGGGCGCGCAACGCCGACGGCGGCTCGACGCGATAGTTGACGCGCCGGTTGTGGGTGATGAGCTGGTCGACCGAATCATGGATCGGCGCCGACAGCGGGCCGTCCGGACTCTCGAGGATGAGGTCGCGGATCTGCTTGAGCGACTTCTGGGTGCGGACCAGGTTCTGCCGCATGTCACCGATGCGGCGCTGATCGCGGTGCACCTTGTCGGCGACGACCTCGAGGAGGTTGGCCAGGAAGCGGACCCCGAGCTCCTGGTTCTCGGCGAAGTAGGCCTGCAGGTGCTTGGCGTCGAGGCGCCACAGCTCGGCGTCCGCCGAGGCCACCGCGCGGCACGAGCGCGGCAACCCGGTCATGCCACCGAGCTCGCCGATCAGCGCCGGCGGGCGCAGGCGGTAGGTGTCGTCGGCAGGACGCACCAGCGTGACCTCGCCGGCGGCGAGCAGGTACAGATCGGTGCCCGGCTCGCCGGTGTCGAACAACGAGCCGTCAGGCCGTGCCGTGGCGGCACCGAACAGCGCCGCGAGCTCGGCGAGCTCGGCATCCGTGAAGCCACGGAACAGCGGGATCAATCGCAGATGCTCCAGACGCGGCCCCATGGTCCGCACCATAACCCACCATTCCCTTCTCGGGGGCCCGACCGCAACCAGGAGCCGCCGCCGGTGTCGAACTCTCGTGCCGCGTCCCTGGTATCGTCGCGCCATGGTGACCGTCAGACGCTCGCCGATCGCAGCGTGGACGTTGTACGCAGCGATCGGGACGGTCGCCACGCTGGCCATCGTGATGATCGCGTGCGACGGGGCGAAACGCCCCGCGGACGACCTGCCGCAGCCCGCCAAGGACGCGGCGGCGGCGGCGAGGGCGGCCGCTGACGCTGGTGACGACGGCGACGGCGCGGTCGGGGCGCCGGATCACTCGGTCCACGCCGATCTGGGCTCGGCGTTCGCGCACATCCTCCGCGACAAGCCGCGCGTCCTCGGCGTCGGCGAGCTGCACCTGCGCACCGACAAGGTCGGGCCGACGAGCTCGGCGCTGGCGCGCTTCACCGCCGAGGCGATGCCGGGCCTGGGACCGACGGTGTCGGATCTGGTGATCGAGACCTGGGTCGTGGATCCGGCGTGCAAGACCGGCGGCGCGGCGACCCAGCGGGTCGAGAGCGCGATGAAGCGGCCCGAGTCGACCAAGACCGAGATCGGCGGCCTGATCGGCATCATCAAGCAGAACGGCATCAAGGCCCACGTGATGCGGCTGACCTGTGACGACCTGACCACCGTGGCACCGCCGACCGGCGTCGATGCCGAGCAGCTGCTCGCGGTGGTGACCCGCGAGCTCGGTCGGGTGACCCGCAGCGCGGTCCGCTATCGCGACGAGCACGCCGAGGTGCGACCGTTGATCGTCGTCTACGGCGGCGCGCTGCACAACGACCTCTACCCGTTCAAGACCACCGCGCAGTGGAGCTACGCCGCCGCGGTCGACGACGCGACCGGCGGCCGCTTCGTCGAGGTCGACCTGTACCTGCCCGAGCTGATCGAGGGCCAGCCGCTGTACGAGAGCGAGGACTGGTACCCGCTGGTGGCCAAGGTGCCGGCCGGGAAGATGTTGCTCATCGAGCGGGCACCGCACAGCTGGGCGGTCATCCTGCCCCGTTCCTGACCGCTGGCCATCCGCGGGTCCTGACCGCGGCCCGGCTTCGTGCGAAGGTCGTCGTCACCGATCCATGAGCAAGCTGATCGCGCTCGAAGGCCTCGATGGCGCCGGCACCACCACGCAGGCCCGCCGCCTCGCCGACGCCCTGGCGGCGCGCGGCCGGGCCGCCCACGTCACGCGCGAGCCGTCCGACGGGCCGATCGGTCGCCTCATCCGCGAGATGCTGACCGGTGGTCATGCCATCCCGGGCGCGCCGATCGGCCAGGCCACCTTCGGGCTCCTGTTCGCGGCCGATCGCCTCGATCACGTGCAGCGCGAGGTCGATCCGGCGCTGGCCGCCGGCACCGTCGTCATCTCCGACCGCTGGTACCACTCGTCGTTCGCGTATCAAGGCACCGGCGCCGAGCGCGGCTGGATCCGCATGCTCAACGATCGCGCCCGCCGACCCGATCTGACCGTCTTCCTGCGCGTTGGTGCCGAGGTGGCGGCCGAACGCCGGGTGGCGGCCGGCCGCGCCCAGGAGCTGTTCGAGGACCTGGCGATGCAGCGCAAGGTGGCCGCCGCCTACGACGACGTCCTGGCCGAGCTGACCGCCGCCGGCGAGGCGATCGCGGTGCTCGACGGCGAGCAGGCGCTCGACGACGTCACCGCCTCGATCGTCGCCGCGGTGCTGGCCGCGCTGTGAGGACCGTGCCGCGGCCGCGGTGCTAGGATCCGGCCGTGACCCCAACCGGCATCGTGGTCCAGAAGTACGGCGGCTCGTCGGTCGCCGACATCGACAAGCTCCGCCAGGTGGCCAAGCGCATCGCGCGCACCAAGGCGGCCGGCAAGAAGGTGGTGGTGGTGGTCTCGGCGATGGGCAAGACCACCAACGCGCTGATCGACAAGGCCAAGGCGGTGACCCAGTCACCATCGCGGCGCGAGCTCGACATGCTGCTGACCTGCGGCGAGCGCGAGGCCATGGCGTTGCTGGCCATGGCGGTCACCGAGGAGGGCCTCGACTCGATCTCGTTCACCGGCTCGCAGGCCGGGATCATGACCAACGATCGCCACTCCGGGGCCCGCATCGTCGAGGTCCGACCGTTCCGGATCGAGGACGAGCTCGAGCGCGGCAAGGTCGTCATCGTCGCCGGGTTCCAGGGCGTGTCGTACAAACGCGAGGTCACCACGCTGGGCCGCGGCGGTTCCGACACCACCGCGGTCGCGCTGGCGGCGGCGCTGCGCGCCGACTACTGCGAGATCTGCTCCGACGTCGACGGCGTGTACACCGCCGACCCGCGGGTGGTGTCGGCGGCCGAGCTGCTGCACGCCATCAGCCACGACGAGATGCTGGAGCTCGCGGCCCAGGGCGCCAAGGTGCTGCACGACGCGTCGGTCGAGTTCGCGCGCAAGAGCGGCATCGCGGTCTACGCCCGCGCCACCGGCAAGGATGGCGGCGGGACGCGCATCGACTGGAGCCCGGAGCGCGAGCGCCAGGTCGCCGCGGTCAGCGGTCAGGGCAACCTGGTCCGGGTCAAGGCGTCGGGGGGCGCGGCGGTCGAGAACTGCCTGCAGATCCTGGAGGCGGCGTCGATCCCGTTGACCCATCTCGATCTCGAAGGCAAGGAGCTGCGGGCCTGGTTCACGATCGCCGACGTGCCCGACTGGCCAGCCGTGAAGCAGAAGCTCGAGACCGTGCTCGGCGCGGCGCTCGAGATCGGCGACGAGGGTGCGGTCACGATCGTCGGCCACGGCATCGGCGGCAACCCCAGCATCATCGTGCGCGCGCGCCAGACCGCGATCGGCGCCGGGGTCCCGCTCAACGCGGTCAGCGTGTCGCCGTTGCGCATCACGCTGTGGTGCGATCGCCAGCACGTCGACGATCTCACCCGCGCGCTGCACAAGACGTTCGTCGAGTCGTGAGCGACGGCGGTCGTCGGGCGGCGGTGGCGCGCGTGTTGCCGGTCGTCGGCCGCCGCCAGCGGGGACGGTGGTTGTGGCGCGGCTCGCCGGACGACCGACCGCGGGTGTGGGCCCACCGCGGCGCCAGCGCCCACGTCACCGAGAACACGCTGGCCGCGTTCGCGCTGGCCGGCGACCATGGCGCCGACGGCGTCGAGCTCGACGTGCAGCTGTGCGCGAGCGGCGAGGTGGTGGTGTTCCACGACGACGATCTGATGCGGCTGGCCGGCCGCCCCGAGCGGGTCGATGCCTTGCCGTGGTCGGAGCTGGCCCGGATCGAGCTGACCGGCGGCCACCGCATCCCGCGCCTCGAGGACGCCCTCGTGGCCTGCGGCGAGCTGGCGATCAACGTCGAGATCAAGTCGTCGCGGCCGGGGCGCGCCGGTCCCCTGCCGGCGCGGGTCGCGACCGCGATCCGGGCCGGCCGGGTCGATGCGCGGGTGGTGGTGTCGTCGTTCGACCCCGCGGCGCTGTGGCAGCTCCACCTCGTCGCGCCCGACGTTCCGCTGGCCTACCTGTTCGAGGCCCGGCTGGCGCGCGCGTTGCGCTCGGCGGCGGCGGCGGCGCTGGTCGGCGCCAGCGCGGTCCATCCCGAGCACGTGTTGTGCACTCCCGAGCAGGTCGCGGCGTGGCGCGCCCGCGGTCTGGCCGTGAACACCTGGACCGTCGACGATCCGGCGCGCCTGCGCGAGCTCGCCGCCGCCGGGGTCGATGGCGTGTTCGCGAACGATCCGAGGGCGGCGATCGCCGCGCTGACCGGCGGTCGACGCGAGCGCGAGCCGTAACCGTGGCCGAAACCGTGGCCGAAACCGAAACCGTGGCCGAAACCGAAACCGTGGACGAAACCGAAACCGCAGCCGAAACCGTCGCCGAAACCGTCGCCGCCGTCGACCCGCGGCTCCGATCGACCCACCGAAACTTGCGCGCGGCGGTCGGCCGCGGCAGCGTCAGACCCATGCGCGCCGTGACCGTCCTGCTCTTGCTCGCCGCCTGCGGTCCCCGGGTCGACCCGCAATCGCCGTTCGACGAGGACGACCCCCGGGCCGGCGCCGCGCTGTCCACCGAGCCGGCGACCGCCCCGTCGGTCACCGGCCCGGGCGCCGACCTCGAGCTGACATCGACCGGGCCGGTGGTGCGTGAGGGCACGATCGAGCGGGCGGCGCTGGTGGCCACCCTCGATGCCCAGCCCGGCGAGCTGCTGCGCTGCTTCGAGGTCGATGCGGTCGAGGCGAACGGCAAGTTCGCGGGCTGGCGCCTGGTGCGTTTCCTGCGCAGCTGCAAGCGCTTCGACGGCATCGATCTGCTGGTCGGCGACGTGCTGGTGAGCGTGAACGGACGGGTGCTGGTGAAGCCGACCGATCTGGCTGATCTGTGGAAGGAGCTGTACACCGCCGACGCGATCATCGCCGAGCTGCGCCGCGGCGCCGCGCCGTTCGCGCTGCGGTTCGCCATCACGCCGGCGACCACCACGGTGACGCCGCCTCCCGCGGCGGTCCCCGTCGCCCCGACCTGACCGGCAGGATCTCCTCGACCCGCGGTGCTAGGCTGTCGCGGTGCGACTATCCGTGCTGCTCGCGGTCACGCTCGCGGTCGCCGCCACCGGTTGTTCGCGCGCGCGGGGGCCCGCATCGCCACGCGCCACCACCGGGGACGCGCCCTACGAGCTCGACGATGATCTCGACTTCGGCGAGCGCGCCGACCAGCTCCGCGCCATGCCGAGCAACGACCAGCGCAGCGCGCTGCGTCGCGCGCTGGCCGCCGCGCTGGTGCGCCGCCTGGTCCAGCACCTCGATGGCGGCCGACTCGATCGCGTCGACGGCGTGGTGCGCGAGCTCGCGCTGCTCTGGCAGCACGACCCGGCCGCGCTGGGCCCCGAGCTGGCCCCCCACGCCGCCGTCCTGGGCCGCGCCCGCGCCGGGTTCGCACGCGCCGGGCTCGACCGCGAGGTCGCGCTCGTGCTCGCCCTGCTGGCCGCCGCCGAACCGGCTCGTGCCGCGTTCCACCGCCTCGAGCTCGAGGAGGTCCTCACGTTCGCCGACGACCTCGCCGCCACCCGGCTCGGCGCGCTCGGTCCCGGCACCGGCACCATCACCGTCCTGGCACCGCTCGTCGAACGGGTGGCCGCGCCCGACCTGACCGACCGCTACCTCGCGGCGCTGGTCGCGCGCGCCAATCTCGCCGATGCCGCGTTGAGCGCCGCGGCTGCCAGCGGCACGCTGCCCGACTCGCCCGTGATCCGGATCGCCTTCCGGGCCAGTCGCGACATCGCGATCGCGCTCGCGCTGACCCACCGCTCCGACGAGATCGGAGGCGTCATCACCGGGCTGGTCGGCGTCGGCCGCACGCGCGCCATCGCCGAGGCCGCGCACGAGGTACTCGTGCCCGGCGCCACCGCCGTCGAGTGGGCCGGCCTGGCGCGCGCCGTGCGGCTGGGCCACGACGGCAAGGACGACGACCCGACCGCAGCCCGCGCCGCGCTCGCCATCTGTACCGACGCCCTGGACCGCTTTCCCGACCACCCGCTCCTGCTGCTCGCCGCCGCCGGCCACGCCTCGGATCTCGAACGGCTGCACCAGCCGATCGCCTTGCTCGAACGGGCCCGCGCTGCCGCCCCCCACGACCCCGACGTCGCCGATCGTCTCACGACGCTGTACCGCGAGCGCCTCGCCCGCCTCGCTCATGCCGACCGGCCACGCGCCGCCCGGGTCCGGCTCCACGAGCTGCATCGCTTCCACGACGAGCTGGCGCGCGGCTTTCCCGATCACCGCTGGTCGTCGAGCTGGGCCGAGGCGCTCGCCGTCTACGGCCGCGGGCTGGTCGCGGTTGGCGAGCTGGCGGCGGCCCGCAGCGAGCTCGACCGCTCGGTCCGCGCCGAGCCCACCATCGAGGCGCTCGAGACCCTGGGCACGATCGCCCTCAAGCTCGGCGAGTTCCACGTCGCCCGCCGCCACCTCGAGCGCGGCGCCAAGCTCGCCGGCGACGCCCCGAGCCAGCGCTACGCACGCGCCAAGGTCCTGCGCCTGGCCGGCGATGCGGCGCGCGGCTCCGGAGATCGGCTCGGCGCGACGCGGCGCTGGCGTGACGCCCTCGAGGTCTGGGCCCAGCTCGGCGAGACCGTGGACCTGCCACCGGATCTCGCCGGCGAGCGCTTCGCCGAGATCGGCAAGCTGTTCTGGGACCTCGGGCTCCGCGACGAAGCGTTCGAGAACTTCGCGCGCGCCATCAGGGCCGACGACGACGGCTCGGAGAGCCACGTGCAGATCATCGCGTACCTGATCATGCAGGACGAGCTCGACCGCGCCCGCGACGTCTTCTACGACGCGCTCGGCTCCGACCAGGTCAGCGACTTTCACAAGGTCTACCTGTGCCTGTGGATCGTGGCCGAAGATCGCCGCGCGGGGCGGACCGCGGACCGCCTCGCCACCGAGTACCTGGCCGGTCGAAACGGTCCGCTGTGGCACGACGACGTCGCCCGCCTGGCCACCGGACGCGTGGCGCCCGAGCGCCTCGACGCTCGCGCCACCACGCGGGCCCGCCGCGCCGAGTTGACGTACTACCGGGCGGTCTTGGGACCGCCCGGCCGTCCGCCACAAGAGATCCGTCGCCTGCTCGAAGACGTGGTCCGCACCGACATGGTGTTGTTCTTCGAGTACGACATGGCGCGCCGACGCCTCGGTCGATGAGCGCCGGCGCGTTGCTGCGCACGCTGGTGGGCGAGCGCGCCGTGCTGGCCTGCCTGGGCGCCAGCGCACCGAGCGCGGTGCCGGCCGCGGTGGCGGCGCGCGCGATGCCGGCCCGCTGTCCGCCGGCGGCGCTGCCGATCTGGCTCTTGGTCGCCGGTCATGACGTCGACGCGCCAGCCGCGACCCGCGCGCTCGGCGTCGCGCTGGCACCACTCGCCGCCGCCGGCCTGGTGATCGAGCGGGACGGCATGCTGCACGCCACCGCCGCGGTGGTGGCGATCGGCGGCGGCGTGATGGTCTTCGATCGCCTCGACGCCACCGGCGTCGACCGCGTGCCGTGGCCCGACGACTCGAGCTTCCACCTCGCGCGCAGTCTGCCCGCCAGACCGATCGGCGCCTGGCTCGACGTTGGCACCGGCGCCGCGATCGCGCCGCTCACCACCGGGCCGCGCGGCGCCCGGGTCCGCGCCACCGACCTGAACCTGGTCGCCCTGGCCCGCGCCGCCGAGGGCGTCGCGCTCTCGGGACGGCCGGACGTCGAGCTGGCAGCCGCGGATCTGTTCGATGGCGCCGGTGGCGGCTGGGATCTGGTGACGTTCAATGCGCCCATGCCGGCCGACGACCCGCACGCGCCGGCGACGACCTGGCACCGGTCGCCGCCGGGCGCGGCGCTGATCGAGCGCTTCTGGGACGCCGCGGCCGACCACCTGGCGCCCGGCGGCGAGGTGATCGCACACACGGCGATCGCGGCTGATCCCTGGCTCGCCCACGCCGGTCGCGCCGGCACCTGGACGATCGCGCGCTACACGCCGGCCGCGGAACGCGGCTTCGCGATCACGCGCTGGCGCCCGGATGCGGCGCCGGCCCGCGAGCTCGTCGAGGTACCGCTCGGCCGCGGCCGGCCCTACGTGACGCGATCCGATCTCGGATAGGCGGAACCCGAGCCCGAGCCCGAGCCCGAGCCCGATTCCGCAACCGTCGGTCGTGGTAGCGTCGCAACATGCGCTCGGGGACCGCCGCGTTCGCGCTTGCCGCGCTCGCCGCCCTCGCGTTCGGCGCGGTCGCGTCGCTCGGCGCCTGCCGTCGCGCCACGGCGCCGCCGCCGGCCCCCCTGGTCGCCGGCCCCGATCGGTTCCCGCACGGCGCTCACACCACCATCGGGTGCCCGAGCTGTCATGACCCGGCGGCGATCCAGGCCGGCACCGCGCGACCACCCGGCGCCGATGACCATGCGCCGTGTGATCAGGGCCAGTGCCACGCCGACGCCTTCGCCACCGCACCCGGACCGCTGTGCCGGGTCTGTCACCTCGCCGTCGACGCCACCCGCGAGCGGGGCAACTCGCTGCGTCCCTTCCCCGCCGACGACGAGGTCCGGAACCTACCGTCGCGGTTCTCACACGCCGCCCATCTCGACGCCGGTCGAATGGAAGCGGCGGTCGGCTTCCACGTCGCGTGCGCGGATTGCCACGGCGGTGCCGACGCCGACCGCCCGGCGGCGGCCGGGCACGGGGCGTGCGCGCGTTGCCACGCCGACGAGGTCGGTCTCGACGGCGCGCCGGCGTTGTCGGCGTGCTCGGCGTGCCACCGCGCCGACAGCGGCGCGCGCCACCCACGCAAGCTCATCAAGACCGACCTTCGCTTCGCGCACGAGCTGCACCGCACCGACGCCCGCGGGGTCCGGATCAGCTGCGAGGCCTGCCACGCCGGTACCAGCGCGGCGACCGCCGGCGATCGTCACGCCCCACCGGCGATCGCGACCTGCGTCGCCTGTCACGACGACGCCGCGCGGGTGCCGGCGACCAAGCGCATGCGCGTGTGCGAGACCTGCCATACCGAGAAGGCCGACACCATCGGTGCGCTGGCACCGCGGTCCCATCTGCCGGCGACCGAGCGACCGATCGACCACACCCTCGCCTTCCGCCGCGATCACCGCGCCGAGGCCGCCGACGCCACCCGCTGCGCGGCGTGTCACCAGGTGATGTCGGGGAGTCCGCGCGCCGCCTGCGACGAGTGTCACCAGGTGATGCGGCCGTCGGATCACAGCGTCTTGTGGCGCGAGTACGACCACGGCTCCGACGCGGTGGTGGCGTCCGACCGCTGCGCGACCTGCCACGTCTCCGACTATTGCACCGCCTGCCATCGCCGCCCGCCGCGCTCGCACGCGCCGCTGGGGTCGTTCGGCACCGGCGATCACGGCGACCTGGCGCGGCAGAATCCACGCAGCTGCTTGACCTGTCATGAACCAGTGGCCGACTGCGTTGGCGCTGGCTGTCACCAGGGGATCGTGCCGTGAAGCCCGTGATCGCGGCGCTGGCGGTGGGGCTCGGCCTGTCCGCGGCTCCGGACGGTGTGGCCGAACCGGCCCCGCCGCCCACGGCGGCGCCGGCAGGTCAGGATCTGCGAGCCCACCGGCTACCGTTCATGCCGCGGCTGACCATGCGGGCCACGCTCCGCGCGACGTCGCGACCAGCGACCCGGACCGCCGCGAAGGCGGCACCCCCGGCGTCCCCCGCGGACGATCCGCTCCGCTTCGCCGCGTCGCGACCGGCCATCACCGCCGTCGTCGACGACGACGCCGGCCTGCTGCCCACGGTCCGCGCCCAGCTGGTGCTCGGCTTCGCCGTCGACGGCGCCGAGCCGTCGCTGAAGGGGCTGACCCTGGCCGGCAACCAGCTCGGCGGCGGCGAGTCGACCGACGACGCCTACCGTTCGCGGGTCGGCTACGACCGCGCTCGCGCCTATGCCTTCGGCGACACCTTCCTGGGCGTCGATCGGATCGTCGTGCCCGGCCTGTCGGCCTACCTGGCGACCCAGTTTCGCATCGTGCCCACGCTGCCGGTGTTCGCGCCGGTGCCGACCGCGTGGGACTCGACCGACGACTTCCAGTTCCGCGCCGGCTGGGTCGAGGCCGACGGCGTCATCGAGCGGGGACCGCTGTCGACGCTGGTCCTGCGTGCGGGTCGCCAGCACATCTACGGGCCGGCCATCGCCCACGTCGATGGCGGATGGCTGTCGTGGAGCGCGAAGGGCGCCCGCGCCGCCGCCTACGTCGGCAGCCGGGTTCCCGACTGGTACGAGGACGACCGCGCCTACCCCGACGTGCGCGCCCAGCGCGGCCTGGTCACCGGCGGCGAGCTGGCGGTCGACCTGCGCCGCGCCAAGCTCCCGTTCCTGGTCCGCTTTCGCGCCATGGCGTTCGAGAACCACGGCCATGCCGACGCCACGGTCGACTGGAACGCCCGCAAGGACCTGCTCGCCACCGGCACCGTGCGCACCTTCGACGGCGCGATCTCGCACGAGCAGGTCACGGTGCGCTATCGGCTCTCCGAGGAGACCCGGCTGGTCATCGACGGCCGCTACCGGCAGCGACGCGATCCGATCTGGGACTACGCGTTCCGCGATCCCGACGAGCCCGGCGCGGCCCGCCGCTACCTCGACCGCGGCCCCAGCTTGCCGCGCGCCACCGCACGGGCCCGCGCCGGCACCGTCTTGCTCGACAACATCGACCTCCTCCTCCATGGCGGCTTCGCCGTCGACACCCGGCTCGAGGGCGGCGAGGTCAGCTACCACAGCGCCGGCTACCTCGAGGCCGGCACCGCCCTCGAGGTTCGGGTCCGCCGCGCGTTCATCGTCGGCGCGCAGGGGCTATGGCGGACCTATCGTCACCGCGATCCCGAGCTCCCGATCATCGATGTCGAGAACCAGGTCCAGCCCCTCGATCTGCCGGTCCGCAACATCGGCGAGCGCAACCTCGTCGAGGGCGGCCTGGCGGCGCGCTTCTCGGGCGGCGCCCGCAAGTTCTCAGCCGCCGCCGAGGTGTTCGTGCGTCGGACCCGCTGGGCCGAGCGCTATCGCGACGACGGCACGCCCGATCCACAGGCCGGCGGACTCGGCGACGTCGAGGCCGACGTCATCCTCGGCGAGTTCGACGTCCGCGGCGGAGGCCGCATCTCGTTCGACGCCTGGGTCACCCGGCGCTTGCGCCTGCGCGCCGAGTACGATCTGTCGACGGCCCTCGACGGCGCGCCCGAGATCCGGGGCCTCAAGGCGCTGCGCGTGCAGGCCGAAGGCAGGTACTGATGCTGATGATGCGCGGCCGCCGGGTCCCCAGCGCGACGCTGGTCGTGATCGCCGCGCTCGCCGCCCGGGGCGCGCCCGCGGCCGCCCAGCCGCGCGCGACCGCGATCGGGTTCGATCACATCGTCCACGATGGTCGCATCACGGTCCTGGGCCAGCCGTCGATCGCGTGCGCCACCTGCCATCCGATCAACCGCAGCGGCGGGCTGATCGGCCGACCTGGCCACGCCACCTGCCTCGCGCCGTGCCACGGGCCAGCGCCGAGCGCCGGCGTCGCGCCCGTCGCGGCGCAACTGGAGGTGTGCACGACGTGCCATGCCGAGGCCGCGCTCACCACCCGCCGCCCGGCGGTCGCCTTCCCGCCGTACGTCAACGACCTCGACTACCCGCTCACGATCTCCCACGCCGCGCACGCCGCGATCGGCGCCCGCTGCGAGGGATGCCATGACCCGATCCGGACCGCGCCAGCTGCCGGCCGTGCCGCTGCGTCGCCGCCGGCCCACGGCCGCTGCTCCGGGTGCCACGACGGCACCGGCGCGGCAGCACCGATGACGGCGTGCACGAACTGCCACGTCGCCGCCTATGGCGCCAACGCGCTCCCGCGGCTGGTGCGCGGCCCGCTCGCCGTCGGCACGACGTATTCCCACGCCGGCCACCAGTCGCGAACGCCGGCCGCGTCCGTCGCGTGCGCCAGCTGCCATCGCGGGATCGCCGCCGCCGCCGGCCTCGAGCTTCCGCCGCCGACCGCGGCCAGCTGTTCGAGCGCCGGCTGCCACGACGGCGTCGCGAGCTTCGCCACCAGCGAGCGGTGTACGAACTGCCATCGCGCCGCGCCGGCGGCGCCGTACGCGGTGACGCGCCCGACCATGCGGTTCTCGCACGACACCCACGCGGGGCGGCTCTCGATCGCGACCTGCACGGCGTGCCACGGGCTGGACGTGCGTGGCCAGCCCAGCGGCGGGACTCACCGCGCCTGCGTCGGCTGCCACGCGGCCGACTTCGGCGTCGCCGTGCCGACCATCTGCGGCGCCTGCCACACCAGCACCGAGGCGTGGCGGCCGCTGATCGCAGATCGGCTGCCGCCGCCGACGTCGGAGTTTGGCGCCCACATGAACCATGCCGCCCATGCCGCCGTTGCGTGCACGCGCTGCCACACCCTGACCACGGCCGCTCGTGAGCTGCGACCGCCGCGCGGCCACGGTGCGTGCACCGGCACCGGGTGTCACGCCGCCACCGGCGGTCCGGCCCCGACCCTCGATGGCTGCGCTGCGTGTCACGCCCGCGGCCTCGAGCGCGATCGAACCAAGCGACGCCAGGCCGTGCCGTGGTCGGTGGCGGCCCGCTTCCGCCATCAGGTCCACGCCACCCACGGCAGCGGCGCGCCGGTGCCGTGCACCAGCTGCCACGACGCGGTGACCTCATCCACCGACGCCGGCACGATCGCGTCGCCGAGCAAGTCGTCGTGCGCGCCGTGCCACGACGGCAAGGTCGCCTTCAAGATCTCCGGCCACGGTTGCGCGCGGTGTCATGGCGACTGACGAGCCATCCCCGACCAGCGCCGGCCGACCTGGCTGGCAACGGGTCCATGCGATCGCCACCGCGGCCGTGATCGGCGGCACGCTCGCCTACGCGCTCTGCGACTGGGCCGGCTGGACCCGGCTCCAGCACGATCCGTACGACGGCGCCTGGTGGTGGCAGGACGGGCCGACCCAGCGGGTGCCGATCAACTACTACGGCGCCCTGCTGTGGGCGGCCGGCGGCGCGGTCGCGGGCGGCGGCGTGGCGATGATCGGCACCGCGCTCTATCGGCGGCCGCTGCCGGCGGCGCTGGTCGCGGTCCTCGCCGCCTGGGCGCTCACCGGCGTCGCGCTCGCCGGCCTTTACTACACGTGGAACCTGTGGCCGTTCTGATCGCCGCGGCGGTTGGCCCGGACCAGGTGTAAGGCGCGGGCGGCCCGGTTCGTTCTGGCAGCGTCTTCCCACCGGTCGCTGACCAAGGAGCCGCCATGGACCGCCCGCTTCGCGCCTCACTCCTCCTCGCCCTCGCCGGCTGTGCAAGCATGGCTGGCGGCGGGGCACCGAAGTCGATCGCCCCGTCGACGCCGTACGCCGGTGTCCCGGTCGCCGGCGACCGCGGCGGCGACGGCAACGGCGACGGCGGCTACCAGGCGCACACCGCGGTGCCGGCGCCGTCGCCGTCGTCGTCATCCGGAGGTGGGATCGCGATCGATCGCCCGGCGCCCGACGAACGACCCGGCCTCGGCACCACCTGGGGCGAATCGGTGTGGTCGCCGGTGACCACGCGGCCGTTCGAGCGTTCGACGCCGCATCCGTGGGCGGCCGCGATCCTCCATTACAACGAAGCCGACGGCGTCCGCGCCCACGCCACCCACGTCGGCGGCTCGATCGCGCCGCTCGAGACCTTCGTCGGCGACGGCTCGATCGGCATCGCCCTGGTCGGCGACGGCGGCGACCTGCTGCCCGGCATCCACGCCAGCGGCCGCAACCTGGTGGTCGGCGCCGACGGCGAGCGCTACCGCATCGTCATTCGCAACGCCACCTCGGCGCGCTTCGAGGTCGTCGCGTCGGTCGATGGCCTCGACGTCATCGACGGCAAGCCGGCATCACCGGAGCGACGCGGCTACCTGGTCGATCCGCACGGCGTGCTGGTCATCGATGGCTTCCGCCAGACTGACTCCGAGGTCGCGGCGTTCCGCTTCGGCAAGGTGGCGCAGTCGTACGCCGCCCGCACCAGCGGCGACGCCAACGTCGGCGTGATCGGGGTCGCGATCTTCGCCGAGCTGGGCGCGGTGTGGACCCCGGCCGAGCTGGACCGCCGCGATCAGGCCGACCCGTTCCCGGCCCGCACCTACTCGGCGCCGCCGCGGTAGCGCCTCAGCGCGGCAACGCGGGCCGGCCGTCGGGATCGCCGCACGTGCCGCCGTCGCGCTGGTCGCCCTCGCCGATCGCCATGCGCCAACGCAAGTGCCGCGCCGATCGGGTGCGCGAGCAGTCTCGCGGATCTGCGCGGCCTCCCCGACGACTTGTCCAGCATTGCCTGGACAGATCGATCAGCAGCGCTACGGCGGGCCGGCATCGCGACGGTCATCCCGCCGCGCCGTAGCGAGTCCGAGCACGCCGCCGGCAGCATCGCGTCCGGCGCCACCGGCGCCGCGACCGACTCGCGACGCGCGAACCGGGCACGAACCGGGCACGACCTACAACCGGCCCGCAGTCTCGACGGTGGCGTCCTCGATGATGACGGCGAAGACGTAGCCGGCGCCGAAATCCTTGTCGGTGTGCACGGCGCCGCGCACCACCACCACGTCGCCCACCGCGGCGGTGGCCGAGGTCGTCACCACCAGGTCGAAGTCGCTGGTCCCCGCCGTCCCGCTGCCATCTTGCAGGTGGAGCCAGTTCTTGCCCATGATGCCGCCGTTGTACTTGGTCACCCGGCCGCGAACCGCGACCGCCTTGTTCACCAGCGCGGCCTTCTGGGCGTGAACCTCGGCGACGTTGCGTCCGTCCGGCCCGGCGGCCCTGGCGATCGGCGCCGCGAGCGCGACCGGGCTGGTCGCCGGCGTGCCCGTGCTCCCGCTGGGGCCGGCGCCGCCCGCGGCGTGTGGGTTCGGCGGTGCGCCCGGCCCCGCGGCCCCGCCCGCGAGCGACCCGAACAGGATCGAGTCGAAGGTGCGGTGGAGCGTCGTGCTCTCGAAGTTGTTCATCGGCATCGCATTCGCGATGGTGACGGTGTCACCGACCGCCACCTTCGCTTGCGGGACCGCGGCCCACTGCGCCCCGCTCCCGGTGGCGAGGCGCAGGTAGGTGTAGCCACCCGAGTCCATCGTCTCGAGGATCTTGCCCGTCACCCCATCGCCGCCGGTGGCCGGGGCGGTGGGCGGAGCGGTGGCCGCGATGTGTGGCGCGGCCGGGCTGGCCGGCGCCATCGGCGTCGCCGCGCTGCGCACGGCCGGTGGCGTTCCCTCGGGACGCTGCCGGTCACACCCGACCAGCGTCAGCGAGAGTGCGAGCGCGAGCGCGAACGACAGCGCAGTGCGAAAGGTCGACGTCATGGTCTGCTTATACCCCGGTCAGGCGCGCGAGGTCGGCGCCGCCGTTCGCCT
This sequence comes from Myxococcales bacterium, assembly GCA_947483555.1. Taxonomy (GTDB): domain Bacteria; phylum Myxococcota_A; class Polyangia; order Haliangiales; family Haliangiaceae; genus UBA2376. The sequence goes on along the minus strand of CANKMW010000107.1, from coordinate 5,947 downwards.
CGGCGAGCTGGGTTCGTTCTTCGAGGAGCCGCCCGGATTTGAACCGGGGGATGGTGGTTTTGCAGAACACGACCGGGGCGCGAGACGACTAGCGAAATCGAGCGACGACAACCCTTTACACGTCAGCGGGCGACACCAGCCGACACTGGGCGTCACGCTGAAACGGGTGGCAAAACGGGTGGTGGACGGGCGCTCATGCAGCAGTTGCTTGCAGGGGTGCGCTGACCGCCATCCCGATGAAGCCGCCGTCGATGACTGGGCGGTCAGCGCCGACCGGGTGGCAGCGGCTCTCGCCGCCGCGCTCGACGGGTGGCGCGCCGATCACGACCCGCGACAGCTCCGTCGTCGGCTGCTCGCGCTCCTCAGGGGGCTGGACTCCTCCGAGGGCGGATGACGTTCGCCGACCGCTGTTGCCACCCCACATCCATCGCCATCGCGCCCCGGCTGCATCGATGCCGATAATCCGCGTGTCGGCGGTTCAGCCCCGTGCTGGTCAGACCCGGAGAACGCCGGAACATCGCGGACGCGATACGCAGCTCCAGGCTGCGGGTGACCGGAATGGGGTGTAGCGCGGCATGGCGCGGTGGGCGACGATGGCGGGATGGAGCAAAGGACGATGGAGATTGACTGCCAGGCATGCGGGTTTCGGACGCCGCACACGTTGACGCCTCACCCGACGAGAGCCGGTGCTGTCGAGGCGCAGTGCCTTCGGTGTGCCGAACTCGATGTCGAGGCGGCGAGGCTCAACGCGGCGCGCGCTGCACTCGTCCGCAGCGGCCAGTGGACAGCCGAGGCAGAGCGGCGCGCGGCCGCAATGGGAGGCCCGCCCCTCGCATCTGCGCCGGGCCTACTTGCCGGTCGCTCGCACGGAACGATCATGGTGACAGTGGCCGGAGGCGTCGTCTCCCTCGCGAGCTTCATGCCATGGATCGAGGTTGGCCCGTTGACTCGCAGCGGGGTCGAGGGCGGCGGCGACGGCCTGATAACGCTCGCCCTTGGGGCAGCGCTCGCGCTTTCGGCGACCCTCAGCCATCGTCAGAGGCAGATCCGGCTCGCGTGGGGCCTGCTCGGGTTGGTTGCGCTGGCGGTTGCGGGGTTCGACTACATCCAGGTCTCCAAGCGAGTGGCGCAGGCCAATGCCGAGTTCCCTGGCGTCGCCAGCGTCGGCTATGGGCTGTACGCAGTCGTGATTGGGGCCGGCACGGCAATCGCCGGCGCCTTCATGAAGCCGAACGACAGGATCTGACACCGACCCACACGCGCTCGCTGTCGTCATAGCTCGGCCAGGTGGGTCGAGCCCCCTTGGTCGGCATCCACGCGAAGCATCTAGCAGCAGGGACCTGCCGGAAGGGCAGGCCCCCTAGTTGTATTCGATGGTGACCGCACCGGCTGCGTACGGGTACGCAGGATCGTTCACCGCAACGACGGGGCGGACGGGTTTCAGCTCGCATCCCGAGATCGCCGCACAAGCCGCGCCACCGTCGAGTCTCGAACACGCGCTGATCGACGACCCGGTCATGCTCGCAGCCGTCCATAGTTGCCCGGCATATGCGCAGGCCAGACGCGGGAGGGCGAGGAACACCGGGTCGTTGTTGATCGCGGCCCACCAAACATAGGGCTGCCCCGAGCAATCAACGCTCTCGAAGAAGACGAAGTTGGTGTTCCACCCGGGGTTCGCGCACGCATCGACGGACCCACTGTCCTCGTCAATCCGTGCGAACAACCCGACGGTGGTCAGGAACACGTCGAATTCCATCCGGGCGCCGTTCCGTCCAAGGTATGCGACGGGCCCCATCACCGTTCCATCGGCGGCGGAGACCAGTAGTTCGCGACCTGGTAGCCCTAGCTGGCCTGGTGGTCCCTCGGGCCCTGGCAGGCCGGGTGCTCCCTGTTGTCCTGCTTCACCGTTGCCGCCGGCCGCACCAGATGGCCCCACCTCGCCCTCAGGTCCGGGCGGGCCCGGTTCTCCATCGCAGGCCGCTGCGACAACGAGGAGAATCGCGGCGATCCTGCTCCCCGTCCTGGCACCGTCGAGCCTAGCCTCCCAGGGCTGCTTTTCTTGATGCATAGCCTCCTGATGGTGCCACGGCTGATCGACGAATACGATGGAGTTGCCGCCGGCCTTAGAGATCGCCTTACGACCGACCGGCTGGATCGAGAAGCAGGAGGCTGAGATCGAGGCGCTGAAGGCGGCGCAGGCGGACGCCGGCGCGACCGACGCACCCGCAGTCGACGCCGGCACCGACGCCCCGTGATGCCAGCGTCCGCGGCGGACCGCGACCTCACGTCGTCATCCCCATCACCCCGGCCATCGCCGGCTCGCCGCACGAGCAACGTCACTGTCCGAACCTCGGCCGCGTGTCCGGCAACCGGAGTTCGTGCGTACGGCGCGCCGGTCGCTCGAACCAGCGATCTTGTTGGACATGATGGGGGCCGCGCACTCAACACCGGCGCAGGCGCACACGCGGTCCGCCATGGCCTCCATCTCCTTCACGAGCGCCTCGCCGTCCGCGCCCGCCTGCCTAGCGGCGTTCTCGGCCTCCATCTCCGCTCGAACCTGCCGGCGTATCTCTTCGGTCTTGTCGTCGGCCGGCTCAGCGTTCTTGTCGCTCTTGCCACAGGCCACGAGCATGACGAGCGCGAGCGCGCGAACAGTCCCCGATGTCCCCATCCGTCGATCATCGCTGATGCGGCTGACCAGATCCATCGCCTTGCCACGGGTGAGCACAGTGACCATCGCCGACGCGGCGACAGCACGGAGAGCAGCATGACAGCCGCTGATCTAGTTCGACGCGAGGGCCAGCCATATACGCGCCGCGCCCTTGAACGGGTCGCCATCGCCGGCCGCCATGAGCCCCACGGTTACCGCTGTGGCCACGATGAGCAAAGAGATGTTTTGCCATCGATACTTCTTCTTGTTGGCCTCGATCTCGGCCCTCACCAGCGGATTGTCGGCCGCATTCGCTCGACGATGAATCTCCTCCGCTCGCTGGCGAGCCTCGATGATCTTGGCCGCCTCGGCGTCCAGCTCGCGGCCGGGGACCCTGCTCACCGAGACGCTCGCGCTCGGCATCGTCGCGCGCTACCGCGCCGCCGGGCTGCTGGCGCGCTCCGCCGTCGTTGTCCGGCATGGCGCAGAAGCGCTCGACCAACGCCGTCGCCCTCGCGGATGACGTGCCTGAGCTGGTGACGGCGCTGCGTCAGCGGGCGGCGCGGAAACCCTCCGCGCGCCTGCATGATCACGCGCCGATGCGCGTGGGGTTCGTCCCGGTTGGTCCTCGTTGATCCCTGCCCTGCTCGGTTCGCGTTGCAGCCACGTGGCAGCGGCGACGGTCCGTCGGACAGACGTGACACACTCCTCACGTGGCAGCCGACGAGTTTGACCTATCGACGCTGGGGGGGTTCACCGCGGGGTATCGCAGTGGAGGAATAGTTCGCGCGATCCATTGCCCGCAGTGCGCAGCACCCCGAAGGGTGTTCATCCGCAGCCTGGAAGACCCTGATCGCAAGAAGATCGCTCCGCTCGTTCAGCGCCCAGGACCTGCTGCTCTTGCCCCGCCCTGGGTTGCCACCGTTCGGTGCTTGGAGTGTCAGTCCGACGCGACGGCGGTGGTGTTCGAGTCACCCTCGGGACCAGACCTCGCGATTCTTTGGTCTGTCGCTGGCGGGTTGGCGACACCAAACACCCCCGGAAGCGTCCGCTACTACCTCGACCAGGCTGCGCGAAGCGAATCCGTTGGCGCGCGCAGCGCCGCGGTCGTCATGTATCGGGCTGCGCTTGAACATCTCCTTCTGGAGCAAGGCTACACAGACCGAATGCTCGGGCCGAAGCTCAAGAAGCTCGACGCCGAGATCATCGCGAACACCGCGCCGCCATGGGCAGCTGGGTTGGCACCCACGTTCATGGACGTCTTTCGTCGCTTGGGCAACGCATCGATCCACGCTGACGACTCGGATGTCACCAACCAGGCCGAGATCGACTCCGCCCTGCTCGCTGACCTTCACGTTGCGATGCAGGAGCTACTCGATGTCGTGTATGAGCGCCCGAAGCGAGCGGCGGAGCGGCTCGCAAGGCTGGACGCGGGAGCCCAGAAGCTGGGCAAGTAGGTAGGCCCCCGGCGCGCTCAACGGGATCGGGGCCTTAGCTGACACTCGGAGGTCAGGTTCACCCCTGCCTGGTGAGCACGAGCGGGGATCGCAAACGTGTCACCGCGATCGGGGCCTGGTACCATTTTGATCATCAGAATGGGTGACGTTCGAAGCATCTTCGGCGACCGCGATCCGCGCGAGGTGCCGCTCTACACGATCGGACAGGCCGCGCGTTACCTGAAGGTCGCGCCGTCAACAGTGCGAGCATGGACGGTCGGTCAGGACTATCCGCGCGCGCACAACCGCACGGGGCGATTCAAACCGCTGCTCCACCTGCCGAAGGGCGCGCCCGCTCGACTCACGTTCAACAATCTCGTCGAGGCTTACGTGCTCACGACGATTCGCCGAGCGCACAGCGTCTCGCTGACCAAGGTCCGCCGTGCGATCGCCAACGTGGTGCGGGATATCGGTGAGCCTCGGCCGCTGCTCTCGCACGAGTTTCTCACTGACGGCGCAAACCTGTACACGCAAGAGTTCGGGGAAGCCCTACTAGAGGTTTCAGCCCCAAGCGGGAAGCAGTACGCGATGCGCACCGTCATTGGGCTTGGCCTAAAGCGCATCAAGCGTGGTGGAGACGGACTTGTGGAGCGCTTCTACCCGTTCCGAGTCGATGCCGACGAGCCAAAGATCGTGTGCATCGATCCTCGGCTCTCATTCGGAAAGCCGACCGTCGAGGGTACGGGCGTCACGGTCGACATCATCGCGGACCTCGTTCATGCCGGTGAGAAGCCCGCGCGCGTGGCTAGGGAGTTCGGCATCTCGACTTCCACAGTGAACAGCGCAGTCGCGTGGCACAGGCGTGCGGCCGCGTAGCGCGGCGGACGTAGTCTTCGTTGTCGACGAGGATGCGGGGTCCAACGTCGCGAAGGGCATCATCGCGGCGGGTGGAAATGCGGTTCTGCTTTCCGAGAAGCTCGGGCACGGTACTGACGACGTGGATTGGATTCCAAGGGCGCATGAGTGGGGCTGCGCGATCGTTACGCGCGACCTCGCCCAACGAAGGAACCCGTTCGAGAGCGAGGCACATCGACAGTGCGGTTGCCACGTGTTCATTCTCCGGGGCGGTGGTCTCAAGTTCGACGAGCTACACGCCGCGATGGTGAAGCACTACCCGGAGATGCTGCGCTACGTTCTCAAGTACGCTCGACCATTCATCGCGCACATCACGAGCAGAAGCATCAACGTCCACGAGCACACTGGGCGTTGGGGCGGAGTGAAGAACGGCTAGTGTTCGCCGTCCGAACTCCGGCCACCCGAACCGGAGGAACCCGGCTGGTCGGCTATTCCAACCAGATCGGGCAAGCGCGGTGTCCGAGCCTCGGCCGTGTGGACGGTCCCCGGACAGACGCGGCCGGATCACGGACGGGTTCGACGAGATCCTGGACCGTTAGCGCTGGCACGCGCCGTGCTCATAACGGCGACCATGACGATGACCCAGCCAACCCAGCACCAGCACCGCCCACCTTCCCCAGTCGACATCGGCCTCTGGCTCCGCGCCCTGGCCGTTCACGTCGGCGAGTCGCCCGACATTGACGCCGAACTGGCGATGTTGATCGACGAGGCGCTGGTGCTGTGGCCGCCGAATGCGAAGGCGTAGCCCAGGTGAGGGACCGGGGCGTTTACCACTTCGAGACCCCTATGCTTCGCCCTAGAATGGCACCACCTCCTCGGCCGGGCTGGCGCAGGCGGCGGATGAGGCGGGCTTCCTTGTCGATCGCGTTGGCGGGCGATCATCAGTACCGGCTGCACGAGCCCCCTCTACCGAGGCGCGCCGGCCGCTTCGCTGCAGTTCGTCGCG
>CANKMW010000106.1 GCA_947483555.1 Myxococcales bacterium | reverse complement strand
GGTCCGTGTCGAAGGACGGACTTCGTCGAGATGAGCCCTTCGACTCGGCCGCTCCGCGGCCTCGCTCAGGGCAAACGGATTTCCACCGTCGTGGAACGTCGCGAAATCAGATCCGTTTCAAACCGTTCGGTGTTCTAGCTGCGCGCGATGCCGACCACGGTCCTGGTCGAGCTGGTCCCGGTCGCGATCGATGATCCGCGGCTCGGGCGCCTGCTCCAGCTGTACCAGCACGAATGGAGCGCCGTCGTCGCGACGCCGATCGGCGATGACGCCCTGTTCACGTACGCCGAGCTCCCGCTCTACCGCGACCGTGACGCCCGGGCCGCGTACCTCTTCATCGACGCCGACAACGGCCGCACGCCGCTCGGGTTCGCGCTGGTGATGCGCGACGACACCGCCTGCTGGCACGTCGAGGAGTTCTTCATCGTCGCCGGCGCGCGCCGCCGCGGTCGCGGAGCCGTCGCGGCCCGGCGGCTGTTCATCGAGCACCCGGGGCGGTGGACCTTCACGGTTCGCCCCGAGAACCCGGGCGCGCTCGCGTTCTGGCGCCGCATCGTCGGCGACGCGGACGAACGCGTCGAGGTCGGCAGCGACGGCGTGGTGCGGCGGCGACTGTCGTTCGTCGCCTAGCTGGCGAGCTGGCGAGGCCAGCCGCGCCCGCCCGCTCAGCGCGCCGGGTCGAGGTCGCGAGGTCGCGGCCGGGTCCCGAACCGCTCCACCAGCGGCCCCATCCCGCGCCGGCGCGCCAGCTCGACGAGCTGCCCGCGATCCAGCGGCAGCACGACGACCTCACCCAACGGCCGCACCCCGAGCGGACGCTCCCCGAGCGGCCGCAGCCGCGGCATCGACGGCACGACCTGATCGACGATCACCGGCACGTGCACGCACGCACCGGAGCACCCGCACGCCACATCGTCGTCGAGCTCGAACGCAGGCTCATTCACGCCCCGTAGTACGTCCCGACCCGCCGATCGATGCCCTGGTTCGCCGCTCCATGTGCGATCCCTCACCGTGCCACCGCCGCCGGCGGTCACTCGCGGCCGGCAAGTCACTGATATCAACCGTCAATTGGCTCGACCGGGGCGACTCGGCGTTCGGTGCCAGCTCCCGCCGCCAGCAGGTCATCGACGTGGCGCAGCAGGTCGGTCGCCATGAACGGCTTTCGCAACAAGGCGGCGTTTCCCCTCACCCGGACGGGCGTCTCGGAGTGGCCCATCATGAGCAAGATCGGCACCTCACCGCGCTCGGCGCGCAGGCGCTCGTGAAGTTGCAGGCCGCTCATGCCGGGCATGATCCCATCGGTGATCAGCAGGTCGATCGCTCCGGGGTGGTCGCGCGCCATCTCGAGCGCGCGTTCGGTGCTGGTGGTCGCGAGGAGGTCGAGCGTACGGCGCTTGAGCAGCGCGCTCACCAGGCGCAACACGCGCGGGTCGCCCTCGACCAGGAGCACGGTCGCGTGCCGCGCCCGCACCTGCGGGCGCGATGGCGCCGTGGTGATCACGGCAGGGTGGCTCCCCGTGGTCGTCGCCGGCAGGCGGATGACGAACGACGTGCCGGTCCCGGGCGACGACTCGACCTCGATGGCGCCGCCGTGCTGGTGGACCACGCCGTACACGGTGGCGAGCCCGAGCCCGGTACCGCGGCCTCGCTCCTTGGTGGTGAAGAATGGCTCGAAGACCTGCGCGGTGGTCGGCGCGTCCATGCCGTGACCGCTGTCGGTGACGGTCAGGACAACCAGCACCGCGCCACCGCGGTGCTCGACCCGGGTCGCGAAGCTCAGGCGCCCACCGTGCGGCATGGCGTCGCGCGCGTTCATGCCCAGGTTCATCAGGATCTGGTGAACCTGGGTGCGATCGGCGCGCAGCCGCGGCAGCCCGGGCTGCAGGTCGACCACGATCTCGATGTGTGCCGGGACCACCCGCGTCAGCATCGTCCGGGTTTGCTCGATCTCGGCGTTGAGGTCGACCGCGGTCATGAGCAGGGGCTGCTTGCGTCCGAACGCCAGCAACTGCGCCGTGAGGTCGCGCGCCCGCACCCCCGCCGCACGGATGTCGTCGACGTACTCGCTGGCGATCGGGTCGCCCGCGTGGCGCTCCTGCAGCAGGTCGGCGCAGACCAGGATGGGGGTAAGGAGGTTGTTGAAGTCGTGCGCGACGCCACCCGCGAGCAGGCCCAGCGACTCGAGTTGCTGGGCCTGCCGGAGCGTGTCCTCGAGCCGGCCCCGATCACGCTCCGCGCGCTTGCGCTCGGTGATCTCGGTGGCCACGCCCACCACGTGGTCGGCCCGGCCGTCACCACCGCTCAGCGGGCGCTTGACGGTCTGGAACCAGCGCACCTGGTCGGTGGCGTCGGTGACCGACTCCTCGGCGACGACGCGTTCGGTCAGCGTCTCCATCACCTCGCGATCGTCACGGCGGATGCGCTCGACTTGGTCCTGGTTGGCGTTGACGTCGGCGTCGAGCTTGCCGATCAGGTCGGCGACCGCGCAGCCATGGAAGTCGGCCATGGCCTGGTTCACGAGCGTGAAGCGACCGGCCCGGTCCTTCGCGAAGATGAGGTTGGGCACGGTGTCGATCACCGTGCGCAGCAGGCGTTCGTTCTCGGCGAGCGCGGTCTCGGCGGTGATCCGGCGGTGGCCTTCGATCGCCAGCGCCACCAGGTCGGCGATCGAGACCGCGAACGCCTGCTCGTCCGGTGTCCACGTCCGCGGCGCGCCGCGGTGGGCGTGGCACACGACGCCGAGCACCTCGTCGCGGATGAGGATGCTGGCATCGAGCACCGCGGTGACGCCGCGCGGCGCAAGGCACGCGGCGGCCAGCGAGCGGGTCGCCGGGTGAACGGTCGCGTCCTCGGCAACGATCACGCGCTGGGTCGCGATCGCGGCCCGGTACGCGGGATGTGGATTCAGGTCGATGACCTGGCCACGGTCGTGGTGGCCGTCGAAGCAGGCGCTGGCGGCGACCAGCGCGCCCCGTGCCGCGTCGTGCAGCCAGATGACCACGCCGGCGACCCCGAGCGTCGCCGCGACCTCCCGGGTGATGAGGTCGAACACGGCGTCCAGGTCTCCCCAGGCGGCGGCCATCGACTGCGCCAGGCCCATCAGCACCGCATGGTGGTGGGCGATGCGCAGGTGTTCCTCCGCGGCGCGCTGCTCGCGGGTCACGTCGATGCAGATTCCGATGTGACCGCCGGCGGCGGACGAGGCGCGGCGGCCGCGGAACTCGAGGTATCGTCGGCCGCGCTCGTCCTCGACCCAGAACCGCAGCGGCTCGGTGGCCAGGACGTCGGCCCCGATCAGGGTCGCGGCCACGCGATCGCGATCCTCGGCCGCGACGATGGCGAGGAACGAGGCCAGAGGAACCGAGCGCTGGGCGTGGGCATCGCGGACCAGCGGCAGCGGAAAGCCCTGCAAGTTGATGTGCGCGCCATCGGCCGCGAGCGCCCAGGTGGCGACGTCGGCCCCGCTCATCGCCTCGTGAAGCTCCTGGTTGCGGGCGAACAGCTCCTCGGACGTCAGCTCGAGCGAACGCTCGAGGAGCGCGCGTCCACCGTCGGCCTCGCGATAACCGGCGTCGATATCGCCTAGGAACCCCCGCCAGCGCGGATCATCAGGAATGGCGTCGCCGAAATGGCGGCGCAGCTGCCGGCGCAGCATGGGATGCATGGGTGTTGCTAGTCCTCCGCGAAGGTGATCGTCATGGTCTGGTTGTGCAGCTCGCAGCCGGCAAGGCTCGGCGGCTGGGGCCGGCCGAGCAGCCCACGATGTGAGCGTCGGGGAAGGTCGCGGAAGCGCTCGAAGGCGGCGACATCGATGCGATGACCGTCGTCGCAGATGAGCACCAGCTGCGCCCCGGGTAACGCCGCCCCTGACCCGACGAAAGCGACGTCGATCACCTGATGTACTAGTGTCGACGGTCGGGAAGAAAGTCGCACCCATCACCGCGAATGGGCGCCGGCGCGCAACTCGACGCTCGCAAGCCGCCGAAATCGCGTCCAGGACTTGCCGCAAGCGTGGGCGTGGTTACATGTGGAGGCACCATGCGGTTCGACAATCTCACCGTCAAGGCTCAGGAAGCTCTCGCCGCGGCCCGCGACCTCGCCGCCGGCAAGCACCACTCCGAGGTCCAGCCCGAGCACCTGCTCGGCGCGCTCCTCGATCAGGATGGCGGCCTGGTGCCGCGCGTCCTTGGCAAGCTCGGTGCCGATCCGCGCGTCGTCGCCGCGGATCTCGAGCGGGCCTACGGCAAGTTGCCGCAGGTCTCGGGCGCCGGCCTCGAGGTCGGCCTGTCGCGCGCCCTGCGCGAGCTGTGGGAACAGGCGGCCAAGGAGGCCGAGAAGCTCAAGGACGAGTTCCTGTCGACCGAGCACTTCCTGCTCGCCCTGGCCGAGGCCAAGGGCGCCGCCGGCGACGCCCTGCGCTCGCATGGGGCGAACGCCGAGGCGCTGCTCGAGGCGCTGCTCGCGGTGCGCGGCAACCAGCGGGTCACCGACAAGGACCCCGAGGCCAAGTACGAGGCCCTCGAGCGCTACACCCGCGACCTGACCCGCGCCGCCCAGCAGGGCAAGCTCGATCCGGTGATCGGCCGCGACGACGAGATCCGCCGCACCATCCAGATCCTGTCACGGCGCACCAAGAACAACCCGGTGCTGGTCGGCGAGGCCGGAGTCGGCAAGACCGCCGTGGTCGAGGGCATCGCCGGACGGATCGCCAAGGGTGACGTGCCCGAGTCGCTGCGCGACAAGCGCCTGCTGTCGCTCGACCTCGGCGCGCTGATCGCCGGCGCCAAGTACCGCGGCGAGTTCGAGGAGCGGCTCAAGGCCGTGCTCAAGGAGATCACCTCGGCCGCCGGCACGGTCATCCTGTTCATCGACGAGCTCCACACCCTGGTCGGCGCCGGCGCCGCCGAGGGCGCCCAGGACGCCGCCAACATGCTCAAGCCGGCCCTGGCCCGCGGCGAGCTGCGCTGCATCGGCGCCACCACCCTGGACGAGTACCGCAAGCACATCGAGAAGGACAAGGCGCTCGAGCGCCGCTTCCAGCCGGTGATGATCGAGCAACCCTCGATCGACGACACCATCGCCATCCTGCGCGGCCTCAAGGAGCGCTACGAGGTCCATCACGGGATCCGCATCCGCGACGCCGCCCTGGTCGCCGCCGCCAAGCTCTCGAACCGCTACATCCCGGCCCGCAAGCTGCCCGACAAGGCCATCGATCTCGTCGACGAGGCCGCCTCGCGCCTCAAGATGGAGATCGAGAGCGTGCCGACGCCGATCGACAACCTCGAGCGCCGCATGGTCACGCTGCAGATCGAGAAGGCGGCCCTCGAGCGCGAGAACGACCGCCGCTCCAAGCAGCGCCTGCCCGAGGCCGAGCGCGAGATCGCCGAGCTCCGCGAGCAGGCGACCTCGATGCGCAGCCAGTGGCAGCACGAACGCGAGCTGATCGCCGGGCTGCGCCAGCAGAAGGTGGCGCTCGAGACCGCGCACCAGGACGTCGAGCGGCTGACCCGCACCGGCGACTACGCCCGCGCCTCCGAGCTCCGCTTCGGCGACATCCCGCGGCTCGAGGCCGCGATCGCCCGCGGCGCGGCCCAGATCGCGGTGCTGCAGCAGGCCGGCGGCTTCCTGCGCGAGGAGGTCACCGAGGACGACATCGCCGCGGTGGTCGCCAAGTGGACCGGCATCCCGGTCGAGAAGATGCTCGAGGGCGAGACCGATCGCCTGATGAAGATGGAGGATCGCCTGCGCCAGCGGGTGATCGGCCAGGACGAGGCCGTGGTCGCGGTCTCGAGCGCGGTCCGCCGCGCCCGCGCCGGCCTCCAGGACCCCAACCGTCCGATCGGTTCGTTCCTGTTCCTCGGCCCCACCGGGGTCGGCAAGACCGAGCTGGCCCGCGCGGTCGCCGAGTTCCTGTTCGACGACGACAAGGCGATGGTTCGCCTCGACATGAGCGAGTACCAGGAGAAGCACACCGTGTCGCGGTTGATCGGCGCACCGCCCGGCTACGTCGGCTACGACGAGGGCGGCCAGCTCACCGAGGCGGTTCGCCGCCACCCGTACACCGTGGTCCTGCTCGACGAGATGGAGAAGGCCCACCCCGACGTGTGGAGCGTGCTGCTCCAGGTCCTCGACGATGGCCGGCTGACCGATGGTCAGGGCCGCGTGGTCGACTTCAAGAACGCCGTGGTGATCATGACCTCCAACGTCGCGCCGGCCGCGCTCCGCACCACGTTCCGCCCCGAGTTCCTGAACCGGATCGACGACATCATCACGTTCGGCGCGCTGGGCAAGGAGCAGATGCCGCGCATCGTCGCCATCCAGATGCGGCGCTACGACCCGCTGCTCGCCGAGCGCGGCCTCGAGCTGACGCTGACCGATCGGGCAGTCGCCCTGGTCGCCGAGCGGGGCTACGATCCGCAGTACGGTGCCCGCCCGCTCAAGCGGGCCATCCAGAAGCTCGTGATCGATCCGCTCGCCTCCCAGCTGCTGGCCGGCCAGTTCACCACCGGCGACAAGATCGTCGCCGACGTGGGTGGCGATGGGGCCGCGATGACGTTCCGCAAGCTGGAGGCGGCGGCGGCCGCCGCCTGACCAACCCGAGGCACCGCCATGACCCTCGACTTCGATCCCGCCGTCGACTACTACAAGGCGCTCGGCGTCGACGCCAAGGCCGCGAGCGTCGACATCAAGAAGGCGTACCGCAAGCTGGCCAAGCAATACCACCCGGATACCACCGGCGGCGACAAGACCAAGGAGAGTCGGTTCAAGGAGGCCAGCGCGGCCTACGACGTCCTCGGCGACGCCAAGAAGCGCGCCCAGTACGATCAGGTCCGCACCATGGGTGGCCGCCGCGGTCGGGTGGCGGGCCCCGGGCCCGGCGGCACCGGCGGCACCGGCCAGGTGTGGGACATGGGCGATCTGTTCGCGCAGATGTTCCAGAGCAGCGCACCGCGGGCCGGGACCGACCCGCGGCGCCGCGCCGTCCGCTTCGACCAGATGGGCGCCGCCGACGACGACTGGGTGTTCGAGAGCCGGACCGGCTCGCCGCGGGCCCCGGCCGCCGAGGACCGCACGGAAAGCAAGGTCCAGGCCTCCGACGGGAGCTGGCTGATCGTCCGCGGCGGCGACGTGTACTCCGATGTGCACGTGGCCTTCCACGAGGCGATGCTGGGCACGATCGCCGAGGTCGCCACCATCGACGGGGTGGCGTCGGTCAAGATCCCACCCGGCACGTCGAGCGGCCGACGCTTGCGGCTGCGCGGCAAGGGCGCGGCCGTTCGCCAGGGCTCAGGATTTCCGGGCCCGGTCGGGCCCGGTGATCACTACGTCACCGTGCAGCTCGACGTCCCGGCGCAGCTCGACGACAAGGCCAAGAAGCTCCTCCATGACCTGACGCAGCACCTGAGCCGCGACACGAAAGGCCGCCCACGCTAAGGTGGCGCCGGAAGGACCGAACCAGAAGCCCATGCCGCAACACGACTTCACTGGTGGCCAGTATCCCGTTCTCCCCCTCCGCACCGAGGTGCACCTGCCGGGCAAGGTGGCCTCGCTCGAGATCGGGCGTGACACCTCCATCCGCGCCGTCGAAGCGGCGGCCAAGGACGACAACCAGATCGTCGTCATCCCGCAGCGCAATCCGGCCACCCGCGACGTCAACCCGCGCGACCTGGTCGAGGTCGGCGTGCTGTCGGAGATCGTGCAGGTCATCAAGCACTCGCCCGGCCGTTTCACGGCCGTGGTCCGCTTCGGCCGCCGGGTCAAGATCGACGCCATCGTCGCCACCGAGCCGTATCTGGTCGGCGCCGTGTCACCGCTGGTGGTGACGTCGAGCGTCGACGACGCCGAGCTGGCCGCGCTCGCGAAGACCGCCCGCGATCACCTCGCGATCCTCATCGCCGAGTCGCACGCCGACGCCAAGGGCAAGGATGGCAAGGACGGCGACAAGGGCCGGGAGAGCGAGAAGGCCGAGAAGAAGGCAGCCGAGAAGGGGGCGGAACGCGGCGAGGGCAAGGGCGAGAGCAAGGGCGAGGGCAAGGGCGAGGGCAAGAGCAAGCGCAAGGACGAACCCCGGCGCGAGGAGACCGCGCGCGACGCGCTGGCCGCGCTGGCCGCGGTCACCGATCCCGATCTGGTCGTCGATCACGCGGTGCCGTACGTCGATCTCGAACGCGAGGAGCTGCTCGAGCTCCTGCTCGAGACCGACTCCAAGAAGCGGCTCGACACCGTGATGGTGCCGCTCGAGCGCCGCGCCACCGTGTTGCGCCTCAAGGGCGAGATCGGCGCCGAGCTCGAAGGTGAGAGCTCGCGCACCCATCGCGAGTCGGTGCTCCGCGACCGCATGCGCCAGATCCAGGAAGAGCTGGGCGAGGCCGATGACAACGCCGAGGTCGACGAGCTGCGGGTCAAGGTCGATGCCTCCAAGATGCCCGACGAGGTCCGGGCCGCGGCCCGCAAGCAGCTGGCGCGCATGGCCGGGATGTCGACCCAGTCGCCCGAGTTCTCGATCGCGCGCACCTACGTCGAGACCCTGTGCGACATCCCGTTCGGCATCCACACGCTCGATCGGATCGACGTGCCGGCGGCCCGCGCCATCCTCGAGGCCGAGCATGCCGGACTGGCCAAGATCAAGAAGCGCATCCTCGAGTTCATCGCCGTCCGCAAGCTGGCGCCGCACAAGCAGGGCCCGATCCTCCTGTTCGTCGGTCCGCCCGGCGTCGGCAAGACCTCGCTCGGCCGCTCGATCGCCCACGCGCTCGAGCGCAAGTACGTTCGCGTCTCGCTGGGTGGCGTCCGCGACGAGGCCGAGGTCCGCGGCCACCGCCGCACGTACATCGGCGCCCTGCCCGGCCGCATCGTGTCCAGCCTGAAGAAGGCGGGCTCGATGAACCCGGTGTTCGTGCTCGACGAGATCGACAAGATGACCGCCGACATGCGCGGCGATCCGGCGGCCGCCATGCTCGAGGTCCTCGATCCCGAGCAGAACAAGGAATTCACCGATCACTACATCGAGGTGCCGGTCGATCTGTCGAAGGTGATGTTCATCGCCACCGCCAACTCGCTCGACAACATCCCGGGGCCGCTGATCGACCGCATGGAGCTGATCGAGCTGCCCGGCTACACCGCCCTCGAGAAGCTGGCGATCGCACGCCGCCACCTGGTCCCCAAGCAGACCGCCGAGCACGGCATCGAGAAGGACAAGCTCGAGATCGACGACGCCGCCCTCACCGACGTCATCCACGGCTGGACCCGCGAGGCCGGCGTGCGCAACCTCGAGCGCGAGATCGCGTCGTTGTGCCGCGCCGCCGCCGTGCGGCTGGCGTCGGGCGACGCGACCAGCGTGCCGATCGGCGCCGGCGACCTCGCCAACCTGCTCGGCCCGGCCAAGTTCTCGTCGGACGTCGCCGGGCGCAAGCCCGAGGTCGGCGTCATCACCGGCCTGGCGTGGACGCCGACCGGCGGCGACGTGATGTTCATCGAGACCCGCGCCTTCCAGGGCAAGGGCGAGCTGCGCCTGACCGGCCAGCTCGGCGACGTCATGAAGGAGAGCGCGACCGCGGCCCACTCGTGGGTGCGCTCGAACGCCGCCCGGCTCGGCATCGACTCCGACATGATCGCGGCCACCGACCTCCACGTCCACCTGCCGCAAGGCGGGGTCAAGAAGGACGGCCCGTCGGCCGGCGTGGCGCTCACCGTGGCGCTGGTCAGCGCGCTGTCGAAGCGGCCGATCCGCAACGACATCGCCATCACCGGCGAGATCGATCTACGCGGCCACGCGCTGCCGGTCGGTGGCATCAAGGAGAAGCTCTTGGCCGCCCACCGCGCCGGCATCAAGGTCGTGTTCGTCCCCGAGCGCAACGCCAAGGACCTCATCGACATCCCGGAGGAGATCCGGAACGATCTCGAGATCCGGTTCATGTCGCGCATCGACGACGCCCTCGCCGTCGCGCTGGGGCCGGCGCCGGTGGAGACCGAGGCGCCGCCGTCATCGATGCCACCGCCGGTCACCGGCGGCGGCCGCGTCCCCGCCGAGCGCCTGCCGAGCTAGTCGGCGGCGCCGGCTCAGGGCCAGTTGCCGGTCGACTCTTCTTCCCAGCTGCCGTCGGTGCGCGCCCGACCCTTGCGAGGCCGGAGGCCGACCGAGGTGTCGCCCGCCGGGGTCGCGACCGGCGCCAGGGTCGGCACCGGCGTCGTCAGCGTCGAGCCGAGCGGAAAGGTCGGGTGCGAGCCGCTCGCCATCGAGCCCCGCGTCGACAGCAGCGCCTGGACCTGATCCACCAGCTTGGGCTTGTCGATGGGCGCCAGCAGCAGCGCGTCGACGCCGAGCCGGGCCGAGTGGCCCGGTGCCTCGGGCAGCGACGACAGCCAAATTCGCGGCACCGGATCGGCGGCCCCGTCCATCGCGGTCACCGCGAAGCGCGCCAGCTCCCACGGCGGATCGTCGAGCACCACCAGGTCGACGTGCCGCGCCTTCATCATCGCCGCGAAGCCGCGCGCGCTCGCCGCCCGCACCACCGTCCAGCCTTCGGCCTCGAGCACGCCCTGGAGGTCGGTACCGTCACGGAGACGCGGGGCGAACAGCAGGATCGTCGTCATGCGTTACGGCATCGGCACACTACATCATCCAGGAGACGCGTGTGCAAAATTACGCACAGGACAGAACTAGAACGTGGAACGATGCCGCAACCTAGCGAGATGACATGCGGAGGATGTCGCCGCCCAGGAGGAGCAGGTAGATCTCGCCGTCGTGGTCGACGCCGAACGACGACACCTGCCCGAGCCGGCTGTCGGGGTCGAGGATCGGCTTCCACTCCCAGTGCTGCCGGATGCCGTCGCGACGCCAGCGAAAGCTGCGCACGATGGCGGTGCAGTAGTCGGCGTAGAAGTAGACCCCGTCGAGACCCGGCAGCGCCTTGCCGCGATAGACGGGCCCGCCGGTGACCGAGCAGCCGACGTCGTGGGCGTAGTCGGTGACCGGCGGCGTGAACCCGGCGGTGGCGCAGCGCGCGCTCTCGAAGCAGTGGCGACCCTCGGCGACGCTCCAGCCGAAGTTGTGGCCGGTGAGCTGGTCCGCCGGCACCACGTAGATCATCTCCCAGGCGTTCTGGCCGACGTCGCCGATGTAGAGGTCGCCGGTGGCAGCGTCGAATGTGTAGCGCCACGGGTTGCGCAGCCCCTTGGCGACGATCTCGACCACCGGCCGGGCGGCATCGACATCGATGCGCAACATCTTGGCGAGCAGCTGGCGATCGTCCTGGCCCGCCTTCAGCGGATCGCCCGCCGCGCCACCGTCGCCGGTGCCGACCCACAGCTTGCCATCGGGCCCGAACAGCACGTGGCCGCCGTTGTGGTTGGCGTACGGCTGCTCGATGCGGAGCAGCTCGCGCGCGCTGGCCGGATCGACGCGATCCGGATCGCCGGCGTCGACCTGATACTCGACGACGTGGGTGTCACCGTCGCGATCGGTGAAGTTGACGTAGAGCTTGCGGTTGGCGACGAAGCGGGGGTGAAAGGCGAGGCCGAGCAGCCCCTGCTCGTTGTCGCGCGACACGTTCGTGCGGAGGTCGAAGAACACGCCGGGGCGCAGCGCGCCGTTCTCCAGCGCCCGGATGGTGCCGATCTGCTCGACGACGAACAGGCGACGGCGCGGGTCGCCGGGCGCGATCACCAGCGCCACCGGGCGCTGCAGCCCCGAGGCGACGCTCACCAGTCGCACCGCGGCGACGTCAGCCGGCGGCGCCGACAGCTGCTCCGATGGCGGTGGCAGATCCGGCGCGGGCGCGGGCGCGGGCGGCGCGGCGGCGCCATCGAGCGGGGCCATCGGCGGCGCGGTGACGACCACCGGGCCGGCGGTGGAGTCGGAGGCCGAGCCGACATCGGTGCGGGCGGGGCGCTTGCACGCCACCGGGACCATCACGAGGCACACGGTGGCGACGACGAGCGGCGAACGGCACATGACAGCTCCAGGAAGGTACGACGAGACGACGGGCGAGTCGCCCGACCGGTAACAGCAGACAACGCCGGAGCGCGTGAAGTGGCGCACGGACCGGCTGGCCACTCGGGTTGCCAGGCTTGGCCGGGGGTCGGACACGGCGAGATCACTCGTGATCCAACTGCGCGAACGTTGGTTGATCTGTGGATGGTACGGGTCCTGCTTTGGTGGCGGTTCATGCTGGTCAGCACCCCCGCCCCGACCGCCGCCAACGAGAACGACATCGCCCACTACTTCCAGTACTCGAGCTCCGGGCTCGAGGTGCTGGAGGACGGCCTCAAGGAAGTCCCGTTTGGCGAGTTCATGGTCGAGCGGGCGGTGATCGACCGCGTCCAGCTCCTGCGCGCGCTGCAGATGCAGGATCGCCACCCTGGCGTCCGGGTCGGCGAGTGCGCCGCAGCCCTCGGCTACGTCCCGATCGGCGAGGTCGACCGGCTCTACGACGTGTGGCGCGGCGTGGCAACGGTCGAGGTCGCGTAGCAAGCCCGCGCCGGGCCGGCGCCGGAGCGCCGAGCCCTCCGGCCCGCCACGCTCAGGCTTCGATCGCGCGCACGACGGCGTCGGTGTAGCCGCGGGTGTCGGCCTGGCCGCCGAGATCGCCGGTGCGGGTGGTCACGTCGGCCAGCGCGACGAGGATGCCCTTGCGCAGCCGTGCTGCGGCGTCACCCTGCCCGACGTGCTCGAGCAGCATCGCCGCCGACAGCATCAGGCCGGTCGGGTTGGCGATGCCGCGGCCGACGATGTCGGGCGCGGTGCCGTGGACCGCCTCGAAGATCGCGCAGCCGGCGTCGCCGATGTTGGCGGCCGGCGCCACGCCCAGGCCGCCGATCAGCCCGGCGGTGAGATCCGAGAGGATGTCGCCGAACAGGTTCATGGTCACGATCACGTCGAAGCGCTCGGGCGCGACCACCAGCTTCATCGCGGTGGCATCGACGATCATGTCGTCGAAGACGATGTCGGGGTAACGCTGCGCCACCTCGCGTCCGACGTCGAGGAACAGGCCGTTCGACAGCTTGAGGATGTTGGCCTTGTGGACCAGCGTGACCCGCTTGCGACCGTGGCGGCGCGCGTACTCGAAGGCGTAGACGATCACGCGCTCGGAACCGTAGCGGGTGATGATGGCGATCGACTCGGCGGCCGAGCGGCGGGCGTCGATGTAGTGCTCGACGCCGGCGTACAGGTCCTCGGTGTTCTCGCGCACCATCACGATGTCGACGCCGGTGTAGCGCGACGGCACGCCGGGGATGGTCACGGTCGGCCGCACGTTGGCGTACAGATCGAACTGCTGGCGCAGGGTCACGTTGACCGAGCGGAACCCGGCGCCGATCGGGGTCCCCAGCGGGCCCTTGAGGGCGACCTGGTGCTGCTTGATCGACGCCACGGTCGCCGCCGGCAGCGGATCGCCGGTCTGCTCGGCGGCGGTCATGCCGGCGAGCTGGCGCTCCCACTCGATCTGACCGCCGGCGGCGGCGATGGCGCGCACGGTGGCGGCCGCGATCTCGGGGCCGATGCCGTCACCCTCGATCAACGTGACGGTGGGGCGGGCCGGGAAGCTGGTCGTGGTCATGGGCGTGGGATGGTTACACGACCACGTGCGCTTCGCGGCGTGATGATCCAGGCCGCGGCGCGCGGCGCGCGGGCCGCGATGGCTGTTGACCTGGGGTCATGTTGGGCGATACTGCGCGCCGAGGAGGAGTCCCACATGCGCCGTCCGTGCGTTCGCCTTGCCTGTGTTCTCGGCTTTGCCCTGGTGGCGTCCGTCGGTATGGGCTGTGGCGAGGAGGATGCGGGGCCGCCCGACGCCAACTTCGTCACCGGTACGTACTCGGTGACCTGGGGCCCGTACACCGCCCAGCCCGGCGAGGAGGGCACCAAGTGTGTCGACGTCTCGCTGCGCAACCCGGGCTTGATCCAGGTCCACGAGATCCACAACAACCTCGGCGCCGCGTCGCACCACTTCATCGTCTACCGCAAGGCGACCGGGGTCGAGAACACGACGCCGACCGACTGCGTTCCGTTCGTGGGCACCCTCAACCCGGCCAACGGCGCGCCGCTGATGGTCACCCAGAAGGCCGAAGAGACCCTGACCCTCCCCGAGGACGTCGTCTTCACGCTGCAGCAGGATCAGCTGGTCCGCCTCGAGATGCACTACGTCAACACCAGCGACGCCGCGGTCCAGATCATGGCCACCGCCGAGTTCCGGACCCAGCTCGACGCCACGCTCGAGGCCGATTTCTTGTTCGCGGGCACGCCCGACATCGATCTCTCGAGCGGCACCCAGACCCAGACCGTGGGCCCGGTGTACCTGCCGTTCGTGCCGTCGCTGGTCGGCGCCAACATCTTCGCGATCACCGGCCACACCCACAAGATGGGCACCGACGTGCGGGTCGCGACCGCGGCCAGCGCCACCGACCCCGGCCAGAGCATCTACGCCCCGGCCGCCTTCTCGTGGGACGAGCCCGAGACCACGCGCCTGTCGCCACCGCTCCAGATCCAGGACGGCGCGGGCGGCTTTCGCTTCTCGTGCGACTACAAGAACACCACCGGCCGGCGCCTCTCGTTCGGCGAGAATGCCGACGACGAGATGTGTTTCTTCTGGCTCTATTACTATCCGAGCAAGGGCGCCAAGATCTGCTTTCACACCGACCAGCAGGGTGGCCACGACGTGTGCTGCCCACCCGACGAGGGCTCGGACGACGCCGTCATCTGCGCGCTGATCACCAACTACTTCCCGTGATTCCTGGGCGTGTTCCCGTGATTCCTGGGCGTGATTCGTGGCCCTGATGCGTTGATCGAGCTGGGCAGTCGGTCGAAGATGCGGGCTCACAAGGGGGGCCTATGGCCGAACGCGACGTCATCTCGAATCAAGAGCGCATCATCGCCAACCAGGAAGCGGTGCTCGCCAATCAGGCGCGGATCCTCGCCAACCAGGAGAAGATCGGCGGCAACCAGGGCAAGCTCGACGAGATCCTGGCCAACCAGGTCAAGATCGCCGGCAACCAGGGCAAGCTCGACGCCAACTCGAAGAAGCTCGACGCCGTGCTCACCAACCAGGCCAAGATCGCCGGCAACCAGAAGAAGCTCGACGCCATCGCCGCCAACGCGAAGAAGCTCGACGCCGTGCTCGCCAACCAGGCCAAGATCGCCGGCAATCAAGGCAAGCTCGACGCCGTGCTCGCCAACCAGGCCAAGATCGCCGGCAACCAGAAGAAGCTCGACGCCGTGCTCGCCAACCAGGCCAAGATCGCCGGCAACCAGAAGAAGCTCGACGCCGTGCTCGCCAACCAGAAGGCGATCATGGCCAACCAGAAGAAGATCCTCGCCAAGAAGTAGCGAGGAGACCGGGCCGATCGATGGACGTCCTCGAGCGGGCCCGGGCGCTGGCCGCCACCGTCGTACTCGGTGAGGTGGCGGCACCGACGTTGATCGCGCTGGCCGAGCGGGCTGCCGTGCTCGAGCTCGAGCCCGGCGCCGCCGTCACGACCCGCCGGCCCGATGGCGGCGTCGTGATCGTGGTCGCGAGCGGCCAGCTCGACGGTGACGGCGCCAGCTACGGTCCCGGCGCGCTGCTGGGCGCCGCCGGCGCGCTCGACGCGATGGCGCCGGCCGTGACCGCCGTCGTCCGCGACGCGACCACCCTGCTCGAGCTGGGCCAGGACGACTTCCTCGACGTCCTCGCCGAGCATCCGGTGGCGGCGCGGGCGCTGGCGCGGGCGCTGGCCCACGCGCTGCGCGAGGCCCGGCGGTGAACCGGCGGGCCTACATCTTTGGCGCCATCACGTTGTTCGCCACCAACGCGGTGGCGGTGGCGCTGCGCGCCCATGCCGAGGCCGCGTTCCTCGGCGACTACGGGGCCCGCTGGCTACCGTTGCTGCTGGTCGGCCAGGCGGTCGGGTTCGCGGTCGGCACCACGCTCTACGACGCGGTGAGCGGGCGAGCGGCGCTCCTGCGGGTCGACCGCGCGCTGGTGATCGCGCTGGTCGCGGCGGCGGCGGCGGCGGGGCCGCTGGTGGCGCGCGGCAAGCCGTGGCCGTTCGTGGTCGCGATCGGCGTGGTGGCGGTGTCCTCGGTGGTCAACCTGGCGCTGTGGAACACGGTCGCCGCCAGCGTGGCCGGCCGCGACGCGCGCCGCTGGTTGCCGCGCGCCGGCGCGGCGGTGACCGCCGGCGGTGCCATCGCCGGCCTCGGCTCGGCGGCGCTGGTGCGCCGGGCATCGGCCGAGGTGGTGCCGTGGATCGCATGTGGCGTGGCGGTCGCGGTGGTCGTGCTCTCCGTGCTGGCGCAACGCGCGCTGGCCGCCGGCGGGGCCCCGGGCGCGACCGCGCCGCCGGGTACCAGCGCCACGGCGATCGGGCCCGATCACCGCGCGCTCCTGCGCTGGCTGGTCGGCGCCGCGGTGCTCGAGGCCGCGGTCGCGACCGCGCTCGAGTTCCGCTTCGGCGTGGCGATGAAGGCCCGCTTCACCGGCGCCGATCTGGTCACCGCCATCAGCCTGTTCTACGGCGGCACCCACCTGCTGCTGTTGCTGTTGCAGACCACGATCGTGCCCCGGCTCCTGACCAGCCGCGCGCTGCCGGTGACGGTCTCGATCCATCCCGTGATCTCGATCCTGGGCGCCGGCTTGCTGGCGGCGGTCCCCGGCTTCGGCGCCATCGCCGTGGTCCGCACCGGCGACTGGGTGCTCCGCGCGGCGACCTCGCGCACCGGGCAGGAGATCTCGCTGTCGGCGCTGCCACCGGTGCCGCGGGCGCGCTGGAAGGTCTTGCTGCGCGGCGCGGCCACGCCGGTCGGGGCCGCGCTCGCCGGCGGCGTGCTGTACCTGGTCAGCGCGCAGGTGCTGAAGGCCCCGACCGAGTTTGCCGCCGTGCTGGCCATGGTCATCGTGGTGTGGCTGATCGTGGTGCGGCGGGCGGCGCGAAGCTTCCTGGCCGCGATGGCGGCGCCGCTCGGCATGCGCGGCGTCGCGCTCCGCGGCCGCGAGCGGACCGGGTTCGATCTCGACGCCTGGCTGCGGCTGGTGGCGACGGCCGGCGATCCGGATCCGCGGGCCGCCGAGCTGGCGCGCGCGGCGCTGGCGCGCAGCGGCGGCGCCGCCGACGAGATCACGCCCTACCTGGCCGACGAGGATCCCGGCGTGCGGCGCGCGCTCTACGAGCTGGCGGCGCGGCGGCCGCGGCCGGCGGCGCAGCGCGAGCTGCGCGCCGCGGCGCAGATCGAGGACGACGGCGAGGCGCTGGTCGCGGCGCTCGACGCGCTCGGCGCCCACGGCGCCCGGGCCGCGGTGGAGGACCTCGCCGCCCGCGGCCTCGACGACCCGGCGGTGGTGCGCGCGCTCACCGCGGCGCGGGTCGAGGTCGGTCTGGCACCGGCGAGCGAACGCGAGGCCGCCGCGGCGGCGCTGTGCGCCCACGACGGGTCGTGGGCCGCGCGCCTGGTCGGCGCCACCGCCGCCGCCGCCTACGACGGCGCCATCGCCGCCGCGCTGGCCGCCGGCGGCGAGGCCCGGCGCCACGGCCTCCGTGCCGCGGTGGCCGGCGGCGAACCCAGCGTGGTGGCGCTGCTCGCCGCGTTGCGCGCCGGCGACCGCGGCGCCGCGGCCGCGCTGGCCGATCTCGATCACGCCGACGCCGGGCCGCTGCGCGCCCGACTCGGCACCCTGCCGCCGATCGACCGCGCCGCGATCGCGCGCGCCCGGGCCTCGGCGCTGGTCCCGGGCGCGATGCTGACCGAGCTGGCCGCCGACGGTGACGACGACGTTCGCGCCGCCGCCCTGCGGACCCTGGTCGGCCACGCCCGCGCCGGCTTCACGCCCACGATCGTCGAGGCGGCGGCGGCGGTCGAACGCGAGCGCGCGGCCCTGATCGTGCTGGTCGACGCGCGACCGGGCGGCGGCGCACCGCCGCTCCACGCCGCCGAGGTCGAGCGCGCGATCCGCCGTGCCCTGACGCGCCTGGTCCACGCGGTGACCCTGGCCACCGCCGCCGCCGGGCGCGATCCGGGACCTGCGCTCGCCGCCGGGCGCCGGGTCGTCGATGCGCCCGACCCGGCGCGCCGCCGCGCCCTCGACGTCCTCCAGGAGCTGGCCGCGGCACCGCTGCCGGCGCTCGACGCGATCGAGCGCGCGCTGCGCCCGCCGCCGGCGACCGGCGACCCGGGCGCGGCGGCGGCCGTGGCCGGCGGTGATCCATGGCTGGCGGCGCTGCTGCGTGGCGAGCACGCCGCCGCCGAACCGGCGCTGGCGGCGTTGCGATCGTGTCGGTTCTTCGACGATCTGGCCGGCCGTCACGCCGCCGCCATCGCCGCCGACGCGCGCCGCCGCACGCTGGCTGATGGCGAAGCGCTGGTCACGGCGGGCGAGCTGGGCGACGCCATGTTCGTGGTGCTGACCGGCCAGCTCCGCCTGGCCGGCGACACCACCGCCGCACCGATGGCCGCCGGCAGCGTGGTCGGCGAGCTCGCGCTGGTCGACGACGCCCCGCGGGCCGCCACGGTGGTCGCCGCCGGTGCCGCCGAGGTGCTGGTCCTCGAGCGACCCGCCTTCGTGGCCGCGCTCGCGCGCTGGCCCGAGCTCGGCCTGGCGCTGCTCCGCACGCTGGCGGCGCGCATGCGCCCGGCCGGCTGATGCGGACTCGGGCTCAGGATCGGACTCGGGTCGGGCTCGGGCTCGGGCTCGGGCTCGGGCTCGGGCTCGGGCTCGGGTTCGGGTTCAGTGCTCGACGATCTCGAACGTCACGCCGGCGTTGACGAGCCGCGCGACCAGGGTCAGCCCCATCGCGCTGGCCGGCGTCAACACGCCGCCGCCGCTCGCGAGCTCGTCTTCGGCCAGGCAGAGCGCAGCCTCGCCGAGCATCTTGGCGGTGCCGCCGTAGCCCGGATCGAGCTGGTCGGCGACCTTCGCGATCAGCCGCGTGCCGGCGGCCTCGCCGTGCAACCTGACGACGTAGTAGCCGCGAGCGCGCTCCTCGGCGTTCGGGCCTTCCCCGGGGCCGGGCAGCCGCTTCTCGAGCTGTCGCCGCAGCGCCGGGACCTGGGTCGCGGCCACGAACCCGGCCAGCGCGCCGGTGATCGCCACCGCGGTCGCGACCCCGCGCGGCGACCGCGGCAGGCTCATGCGCTCGTCGTAGACGAAGTCGGTGCCCCACGGGTAGCCGAGCAGCGCGTGGCTCCGCCGCACCACGCGGGTGTTGATGGCCGCCATCACGAACGGCGCGGTCGGCACGCGCAGCACTCGATCCCAGCCCGGTGCGCGCGCATCCCGCGCCGCGCTACGTGGCCCGCCTTCGGGATCGAGGCCGTGCGGATCGCCGAGCATGCGGCGCACCGCGCGGTCGCGCGCCGCGGCATCGATGACCCCGAGCAGGCTGGCCACGGTGCCGCCCGAGAACTTGCCGCTGTTCTCGCCGAACAGCGCGGTCACCGCCGCCGCCGGCGCGCCGCAGCGGTCGATCAGCTGCTGCTGCAGGAACAGCGCTCCGAGGTCGCTGGGGATCGAGTCGAAGCCGCAGCAGTGCACGATGCGGGCGCCGGTGCGGCGAGCCTCGTCGTGGTTGGCGTCGATCGACGACCGGATCCACGGCACCTCGCCGGCGAGGTCGCAGTAGTGGGTGCCGGCCCGCGCGCACGCGGCGACCAGCGCGGTGCCGTACTGCGCGTACGGCCCGACGGTGGTGCACACCACCCGGGTCTGGGCCACGACCCGGGCCATCGCCGCTGCATCGAGCGCGTCGGCCTCGACGATCGGCAACTCGGCGCAGGCGGCGTCGATGGCGGCCAGCTCGGCACGCACGCGTTCGAGCTTGGCCGCGTTGCGGCCGCCCAGCGCCCAGGCCAGGGAGGTCCCGGCGGCGTGGCGGGCCAGGTACTCGGCCACCAGGCGGCCGGTGAACCCCGTGGCACCAAACAGGACGAGATCGTAACGCCGGTCGGCCATGCCCATGGCCGCGACTCTACGGGATCGCGAGGCAAGCGATCGACGTCCGGATGCGGAAGTTGGACTCGGTGATGTCGCTCGGCACGACGCTCGACGAGCTCGTCGAGCCCGTCGAGCTCGACGAGCGCACCGACGCGATCGTCATGGGCGTACCATGCCCGGGATGCGGAACCGGACCGAGGCCATCGTGGTCGCTGCGATCGCGGTCGCGGCCGCCGCGATGGCTGCGGTTTCGGTTTCGGCGACGGTTTCGGTTTCGGTCCCGGTTTCGGTTTCGGCCTCGGTTTCGGCCTCGGTTTCGGCCTCGGTTTCGGCCTCGGTTTCGGCCTCGGTTTCGGCGACGGTTCCGGTTTCGGCGACGGTTCCGGTTTCGGCGACGGTTCCGGTTTCGGCGACGGTTTCGGTCCCGGTTTCGGTTGCCGACACGGACCCGGCACCGGGCGCGGTCACCTCCAACATCCTCCGCACCGACTACGTCGGTCCCGCGGCGTGCGGCGAGTGCCATCCCGACCAGCTCGCGTCGTGGCGCACCACGCTCCACGCCGTGATGAACCAGCAGCTCTCCGCCTCGCCCCGGGCGGTCGCCGGCGCCTTCGGCGGCGTCACCGTCGCCTACGGTGGCGGCAGCGCGCGCTTCACGCGCGCGCGGGGCGCGCCGATCATGGAGCTCACCACGGCGAGCGGGCTCCGACGGCGCTACCGCATCACGCGCACCATCGGCGGTCGGGCCCTCCAGGAGTACGTCGGCGTCCTCGTCGGCGATCGCGAGCAGCTCGAGGTCCGCCTGCCGTTCGGCTGGTGGCTGGCTCGCCCCGGTTGGTACCCGCAGCCGTACTTCGACTCCTGGTTCGGCGCCGAGCACGCCGATGATGGCGGGCTCACGTTCGACGCCTACACGCCGGCGCGGTCGCCATGGGCGGCGCGCTGCGCGTGGTGCCACAACACGTACCCGTTCGAGCTGCGGCTGCTCCGCGACTCGCGGATCGGCAATGGTCCCGAGGCCCACGTCGACCTGCTGGCCAGCGCGCGATCCGCGGCCGCGCAGGCGCGGATCCGCGATCAGAACCTGCTGCCCGTCGACGAGCTGGTCACGGTCGGGGTGAGCTGCGAGAGCTGTCACCTGGGTGGCCGCGACCACGTCGGCGGCGCGGCGCCGCGGTTCGCGCCGGTCAGCCCGCTGGTGCGGCGCCACCACGATGCCCCACCGCTCGATCGCGGCCGCGACGAACCCGGCCTCGTCAACGCGCTGTGCGCGCAGTGCCACTCGACGCCCTCGCCGCGTTACCCCGACGGCGCTGCCATCCGCAACTCGACCGAGGCGCTCGACCTCGCCGCCGCCGCGTGCGCACCGTCGATCGCCTGCACCGACTGCCACGATCCCCACCTTCGCGGCCCCGGCGCCGGTGCTCCCGATCAGCCGGCGCACCTCACGGCGTGTACGCGCTGTCACGACCAGCTCGCCGATCACGCCGCCGCCCTGGCCCACGGCCGTCACCCGGTGGGCGCGGCGTCGTGCCTCGACTGCCACATGCCGCGCATCGTGGAGGGCGTGGGCGCGTTCGTCCGCTCGCACCGCATCTCGTCGCCGAGCAACTCGACCATGCTCGCCGCCGGCGCACCCAACGCGTGCAACCTGTGCCACCTCGATCGCTCGATCCGGTGGACGGTCGACGAGCTCCGCCGCGGCTGGGGGGTGCCGCTGACGCCCGACGCGCGCTGGCGTGACGCGTACGGCGACCTCGATCATGCGGTCGGGACCGCCTGGCTCACCAGCCAGCACGCGCCGGTGCGCCTGACCGCGGCGGACGCCTTCGCCCGTGCCGGCGACCGGATTGCGCTGCCATCGATCGTCGCGCTGCTCGACGATCCGGTCGCCCACGATCGCATGTGGATGCTGCTCGCCGTCGAGCGCCTGGTGGGCCGGCGGCTCGAGCCCCACGAATACGACCCGATGGCGCCGCCGGCGCTGCGCGCGACGCAGGCTGGCACCCTGCGCGCCCGGGCCGCGGCGTGGGCAACTCGCTGACGCGGGGCGCCACCCACCTGCCCGTACCCCGTGCGTGGTCGACACCGCGGCCGCCACCCGACAACCAGAAGTTGCTCCCGTCGCCCGCTCGCCGCACGATCACGTGAGGAGGTCGCGTTGCGTCTCGCGTCGCCTCGCTCGGTCTCGATCATCGCGCTGGGTCTGCTGTCGTGCGGCGGCGGCGAGGCCACGCCCCCGGCACCGGGCCCGGCCACGCTGATGTCGGCGACCGTGCCGACGCCGACGACCGGCCGCAGCGCCGGCGGCCCACCGGGGCCGCGAGCGGCCACCGCCGCCGCGGCGCCCTGCCCCGATCCGGCGCTGGTGTTCGCCGACGGTCGCTCCGAAGGCTGGATCTGCCCCGCCGAGGCCGCGACCGCTGGCCTGACCGTCGTCGATCTCTCGGACGCCTGGACGCCGCGCCCGTTCGCGCCGGCGCCGGATGGCAGCGCGCCCGGCTTTCGCGCCACGTACCTGGCGCTGGCCGCCGAGGACAGCCCCGACGGCGAGGAGCTCGAGCCCGAGGAGCAGTTCGTCGAGCTGTACGGCGTGGTTCCCAACCTGTCGACCATCGGGCGCCGCCTGGGTGACGACGTCCGCCACGCCTGCCACGACGCGATCGCCCCGGCCCCACTGGCGACCTTCACGCGCTCGCTGTCGCAGAGCAACGACGCGGCGATCCGGGCCGCCGACCGCCGTCGCAGCTGGCTGGCGAGCTATCTCGAGCGCGAGCGGGCTCGCCGCAAGCTCGCCGATCTGGACGCGGTCGGTCGCCTGCCGTCGCTGCGCAAGGTGGTCGCCGACTTCCGCCGCCTCGACGCCCAGCGCGCGGCGCTCACCACGATGCAGGCCCACCTGGTGTGCGACGGCGTGCTGACCGCGCGCCAGGTCGACGGACTGTTCACCTGGCGAACCGGCCACGCGCTCGAGCTGTACCAGCGCAAGAACTTCCTGGTCCCCAACGCGCGCTTCGACGACGAGACCCGCACCGCGCTGCTCGCCGGCAGCCGCGAGCTCAGCTTCCGCGGCGCCCTGCGCGCGCTGCGCGAGCGGGTCGCCGATGCCGCCGCGCTGATCGAGGACGGCAGCGCCGGCGGCGGGCCGCTGCCGGTGCTCGGCCGCCAGCTCGAACCGGCGATCATGCGCAACGCTCGCGGCCACCGACCGCTGCCTCACGCCGCACCCGATCGGGTCGGCGCGGCGACCGAGGCCGCGGCCACGGCGCTGGGCTGGACCGACGCCGATCGCGCCCACGCCTGGCTGAGCGCGCACGGGGCGCCGGCCGGCGGCCTGCGGGTCGCGGTCACGCTGCCAGCGCCGCCGCCGTATCACGGCCCGCACATGGAGCTCGTGGTCGAGATCGACCGCGGCGACGTCTGGTACGACGATCATCCGATCCCGCGCGTCGCGCCGCGGCGCCCGGCCCTGGTGCTGTACACGGTGCACGACGGCCAGCGCCTCCCGCTGGTGCGCTGGCCGACGACGATCGGGGCGTGGTCGGACGTCCGCATGCCGTCCGGCCGCGTCGTGCAGCGGTGGAAGGAGTCCGACGTCGGTCGGCGCGTCTGGCGCGACCTCTACGCGGCGCCGGTGTGGTACCCGCCGCGCAGCACGCCCGACCGCGATCTCGTGAAGTACCTGTGGAACGGCAAGTGGCGCCTCAAGCGCGAGATCATGGGGCCGGGTCCGCGCTCGGCCTACGGCATGGTCATGCTCGTCCATCACCAGGAGATCCCGCTCGGCCGCAAGCGCGTGCGCCTCGACGACAACGGCATCCGCGTACACGGTTCGTCGAGCGTCACCTCGATCGCGCACGGCACCAGCCACGGTTGCCACCGCCTGTTCAATCACCTCGCGGTGCGGCTGGGCGGATTTCTCCTCGCCCATCGCGCCCACGAACGCAAGGGCGAGGACCTGCAGCCGTTCCGGCGCGTCGTCAACTATCGTGGCCGCTTCGAGGCCCGGCTGGAGAGTCGCGGCTTCCTCTATCAGCTCACGCCACCGGTTCCGGTCGACGTTCTACCTGGCCGGATCCGCAGCGCGCGCAAGGTCCCGCCGCGCAACAGCGCGCCGGCGCGGCCGTAGGGCCCGGCCAACGGTTGCGTTTGGCAACGGCCGCCGCCGACCGCGACGTCCACTCACCTGGCGAGGACGCCGCATCGCGCCCTTGCACGCATCGCACGCTGGCACGGCGGTTGAAGTCTCCTCGGCTCATGCAGATGACCTCTCCGGCTCCCGCCGGCGACGTCGATCGCGTGCTCGAACTGCGACGCGTCCTCCGTGCCGCCGCCGATCCGCACGCGATCACCGACGACGCCGTCCGCGTCTACTGCGCCGCGATGGGGCGCGACGACCACCGCATGGAGGCCGCCCTGTTGCGCCAGGCGCCCGCCGTGATCGACGTCGACGCCCTGGTCGACGACCTGGTCGCCGGCCTGCGCTGCGACCCGCCGCGCTCGAAGCTCGACCGCCTGCTACCCAACCGGCGGTGGGCGCGCGTCCGCCGCCTGTACTGGGCACGGCTGCGCGACTACCTGACGTGGCGCTCGCGGTGAAACCGAAGCCGTCGCCGAAGCCGAAACCGTAGCCGAAACCGAAACCGAAACCGAAACCGAAACCGACTACCGCGCCGCGGCGGTGCGCACCCAGGCCAGCAACTCGGGGGCCACCGACGCAAACCACGCGTCGCCGCCGGCCCGATACGCTGCGACCAGCGTCGCGCCAGCCGTATCGTCGCCGATCACCTGCTGCGCCTGCCCCAGCCGCAGCAACGCCCGCGCATCGTTGCCCCAGCCGGCGCAGCGCAGCGCCGACTGCGCGTTGCGAGCCGCGCCGCGCCCGTCACCCACGGCGAGCCGGATGCCGGACATGCGCACGAAGATCCAGCCGGCCTCGCTACGCTCGAAGGTCTCGCCGGGCAGCGCCACCAGCGCCTCGCCGAGGGTCGCGATCGCGTCGACCGCCTCACCAGCCGCCAGCTCGGACTCGGCGCGGGCCACCAGCGCCTCGTAACGCGCGGCGCCGTCGCCGCTCACCACCGGCATCGCGCCGGTCACCGACGACGTGCGCGGCGGCGTCGCGTTGGCCAGGCCGCCATAGTGCCAGTCGATCGCCGCCGCCCACGAGCCATCGGCCTGCTGCCGCACCACCAGCACCGCGCCGCTCCAGCCGGTGCGGCGGTCGACCCGCAGGCGGTCGAGCATCGCCAGCGCCAGGCCGATCCGCGGCGTCACCGCCACCTCGTCGCGGTGGCCGTCGGGGCTGGTGACCACCGGCGGCGAGCCGCCAAACGACAGCACCAGCTGGACCGCGTGCCACGCGGCCGGGATGGTCTCGATCAGCGCGCGGGTCAGCGCGTCGACGGTCGGCTGCACCACCTCGGACTCGTACACGATCCGCGACCGCGCGCGCTGGGGCGCTTCATCCATCTCGACGAGCTTACCGCGCCTGCCGCCGCGAGGCGTGCTACCAGTTCACCCATGCGCGACCTCACTCCCTGTGACCTCGACTGGATCGACCGCGCGCCGAGCGTGGTGCGCGTCAGCGCCCACCTCGCCGCGCCTCCGGCGCGCGTGTTCGCCGCGTTCGCCGACGCCGCCAGCTGGCCGCGCTGGTTTCCGCTCATGACCGCGGCCCGCTGGCTGGATCCGGCCGGCGGCGGCGTCGGGCGCGAACGCGAGGTCACGCTGCGCGCCTTCGGCACCTTTCGCGAGCGCTTCCTCGCCTTCGAGCCCGGCCGCTTCGCCTTCACGGTGGTCGCCAGCTCGTCGGCGATGATGCGCCGCTTCGGCGAGGATTACCGCCTCACCGCCGATGGCGCCGGCACGCGCTTCGACTGGACCATGGGCGCCGAGCCGGCCGGGCTCGGTCGGCCGCTGGCACCGGGGTTGCGCCTGTTCATGCGCCGGGTGCTCACCCGCGCCGCGCGCAACCTGGATCGCGAGCTGCGTCAGCCGCAGACCTCGACGTACGAGAAGCCGGCCACGTCGTCGAAGTAGGGGCTCAGGTCGTCGCCGCCGCGGATCTCACGCCGCGGACCGCCGGCCGCCGCGGCGTCGAACACGAAGATCCGACTGCCGAGCCGGAGCGCCATGATCCAGCGCTCCTGCGTCGGGCGACGGCGGCGGCCGCCAGCGCCACGGCCACCGGCCTCGACGCATAGCGCGAGGGTGAGCGGCTGCCCGTCGGCGAGCCGGCACAAACGCTGCCACAACGCGAGCGGTGAGGTCACGACCAGGCGCTGCGTCCCCTCGAGCGCGCTCGACGCCATGACTCGCTCCTGGCTCACGGCCACCGGTAGTGCGAGTGGCGTGCCGGGCCGCGGCGACCCGCGCTTCCGGGACGTTGCGAGCTCCGGGCTCGCCCGGCGTGACAGCGATGTCTCACTTCTTGCTCGCCGGGTCTCGTCGCGCGGGCACGTCGTGCCCGGCCGGGCCACGGAGCGTGACGGCGCCGTCACCGCGGGACACGTTCAGCGGCTCGCCGCGCGGCGACGCTGATATGGTCTCGCCATGAGGGGTCAAGGACGAGCCACGTCCGGCGGCGCCATCGCCGTCGTCATCATCGCCGCCGCCGTCGCCTGCTCGTCCCCGCCCGACGAGCTCGTGGTCGAGACCACCAGCGGCGCGGTCCGCGGCCTCCGCCAGGACCCGGTGCGCGCCTTCCTCGGCATCCCGTACGCCGCGCAGCCGGTCGGCGAGCTGCGCTGGCGCCCGCCGGCACCGCCGCCGGCCTGGAACGACGTTCGGGAATCGACCTCGGTCGGCCCGCAATGTCCGCAGTCGTTCGGGTTCTCGGCCGGCGGCGGCGACGAG
This sequence comes from Myxococcales bacterium, assembly GCA_947483555.1. Classification (GTDB taxonomy): domain Bacteria; phylum Myxococcota_A; class Polyangia; order Haliangiales; family Haliangiaceae; genus UBA2376. Next base: position 2,065 of record CANKMW010000106.1, on the reverse strand, counting down.
GCCTGCCTGTCGCTCAACATCTGGTCGCCGTCGCCGCCGCCCGCCGAGCCGGCGCCGGTGATGGTGTGGTTTCATGGCGGCGCCTTCATCTTCGGCTCGGGCGGCGACGCGTTCTATCGCGGCGGCGAGTTGACCGCGCGCCACGACGTCGTGGTGGTCACCGTCAACTACCGGCTCGGCCCGCTCGGGTTCCTGGCCCACCCCGGGCTACGCGCCGAGGATCCGGCGCACCCGCGCTCCGGCAACTACGGCATCCAGGATCAGATCGCCGCGCTCGAGTGGGTGCGCGACAACATCGCCGGCTTCGGCGGCGATCCGGCACGCGTCACGGTGTGGGGCGAGTCGGCGGGTGGATTGTCGGCATGCATCCACTACCTGTCGCCGCGCAGCCGGGGGCTGTTCCACGCCGTCATCTCGCAGAGCGGGTTGTGCAGCGGCGACGGCGCCGGGGAGCAACAACCCGCCGCCGCCGAGACCGAGGGGGTCGAGTTCGCCACCATGGTCGGTTGCCCGGGCGGCGGCGCCGACGCCATCGCGTGCATGCGCGGTCAGGGTGCGTTCGACCTGATCGAGGCCAGCGCCATGCCGGCGGTCAGCGCCCAGCAACCCGGCGGGCTGTTCTTCCAGGACGCCGGCCCGCTGGCCTGGCGCCCGAACATCGACGGCGACGTCCTGCGTGCACCGACCCAGGCCGGCTTCGCCGCCGGCGACTATCCGCCGCTGCCCCTGCTGCTCGGCACCAACCGCGACGAGGGCACGTTCTTCGTGTGGTCGGTGATCGCCAAGCCGGCCCGCGACGAGACCGAGTACCGCGACGCCCTCGGCCGCCGCTTCGGCGCCGCCGCCGTCGACGCCATCGCGGCCCAGTACCCGGTGACCGCGTACGCGTCACCGAGCCTGGCGCTGGCCGCGGTCTCCGCCGATGCGTTCTTCGTGTGCCCGTTCCGCACCACCGCGCGGCTGGCGTCGGCCGCCGGCGCGCCGGTGTTCCTGTACTCGTTCCAGCATCCGCCGGAGAACGGCCTGGTCGCCGACGGCGGCGCCTTCCACGCCTCGGAGATCCCGTTCGTGTTCGGCGTCGACGAGTTCCCGCTCGGCAAGGTCGGCGAGGTCGGCCGGCCGCTGTCCGACGCCATGATGCGCTACTGGACCCGCTTCGCCGCCACCGGCGATCCCGACGGCGGCGGCGATCTCGGCTGGCCGGCGTACGACGCCGTCGGCGACCGACTGCTGGTGCTCGATCTGCCGGTCCACACCGACGCCGCCCATCGCCGGATGCAGTGCGACTTCTGGGACGCGCAGTAGCGGTCTTGTGTACGATGCCGGCTCGCGTCCACGTGGGCGCGCCAACCAACGGGGGCATCAATGGGTTTCATGGACAAGGTCAAGGCCGCTGCCGGCGTCGGTACCGCTGGCCTGCAGGTCGACGTCGCGCAGCGCCCGACCAAGCGCGGCGAGGAGCTGCTCGCGACGATCCGGATCACGCCCGGCAAGTCAGCCCAGAAGCTGAACTACCTCGTCGTCACCGTCGAGTACGAGGGCGAGTGGTTCGTGAAGAACGCCGACGGCCAGGACATCCGGATCCTCGGCAAGGGCTACGTGCTGCACGACAAGCCGGCCAGCACCCTTGGCGCGACGCTGACCCCCGGCCAGACCGTCGAGATCCCGATCCGGGTTCGCATCCCGTCGGACAGCCCGCTCACCGGCGAGCAGATCAAGTACAAGTTCTACACGCGGGCCGACATCGACGGCGCCAACGACCCCGAGTTCGCGACGCCGCTCGAGATCCGCGGTTAGGGCCAATGCCAGTCACTTAGCGACGTCAGTCCAATCATGTCGATCACTTCCACCTCCGTTCGCCCTGAGCGAGGCCGCGCAGCGGCCGAGTCGAAGGGCGCAGCTCAGGATTGATCACATCGTGGCGCGCTGTGATCGCCGCCAACTGATCGCGATGCTTCAACAACCGGCCGTCCTGAGCGAGGCCGAGCTTCAGCGAGGCCGAGTCGAAGGACGCATTCCGCCGAAATGTGCCCTTCGACTCGGCCGCTGCGCGGCCTCGCTCAGG